>NZ_JBFBFF010000009.1:0-355672 GCF_040684035.1 Streptomyces sp. NPDC093018 | reverse complement strand
ACCACCTGGCGCAGGTGCTCGGGGGTCGTACCGCAGCAGCCACCGACCAGCGAGAGGCCGTACTCACGGACGAACGTCTCCTGCGCGTCCGCCAGGCCCTCCGGGCCGAGCGGGAAGTAGGCCCCGTCCCCGGTCAGGACGGGCAGGCCGGCGTTGGGCATGCACAGCAGCGGGATGCGCGCGTTGCGGGCGAGATGGCGCAGGTGTTCGCCCATCTCGGCGGGCCCGGTCGAGCAGTTGAGGCCGATGAGGTCGATGCCCAGCGGCTCCAGCGCCGTCAGCGCGGCGCCGATCTCGGAACCGAGGAGCATGGTGCCGGTCGTCTCGAAGGCCATGGAGACGAACAGCGGTACGTTCAGGCCGAGTTGTCGCATGGCGTGCCGGGCGCCGATGACCGAGGCCTTCGTCTGGAGGAGGTCCTGGGTGGTCTCCACGAGCAACGCGTCCGCGCCGCCCTCGATCAGGCCCTCCGCGTTCGCCTGGAAGCCGTCGCGGAGCGTGCCGTAGCCGATATGGCCGAGGGTGGGCAGCTTGGTGCCGGGGCCCATGGAGCCCAGGACCCAGCGGGGGCGGCCGTCGCGGGCGGTGAATGCGTCGGCGGTCTCGCGGGCGATCCGGGCGCCGGACTCGGAGAGTTCGTGGACGCGGTCGGAGATGTCGTACTCGCCGAGGGCGGAGTGGTTGGCGCCGAAGGTGTTGGTCTCCACACAGTCCACGCCGACGGCGAAGTAGGCCTCATGGACCGAGCGGACGATGTCGGGGCGGGTGACATTGAGGATCTCGTTGCAGCCCTCCAGCTGCTGGAAGTCCTCCAGCGTCGGCCGCGCGTCCTGGAGCATCGTGCCCATCGCGCCGTCCGCCACCACCACCCGGGAGGCGAGCGCCGTGCGCAGGGCTTCGATCCGCGCGGCCGTCATGCCAGGCCCCGCAGCGGTGTCGCCAGCCGGTCCGCGCAGTCCGTGCCATAGGTGGAGCGCAGCCGTGCGAGCAGGGGGTCCCGGTACAGCCGGTACTCCTGGGTGCCGACGTGGTCCAGCACGGTGGCGGCCACCACGCAGCCCAGTCCGGCCGCGTGGCGCTCCGGCAGGTCCCACGCCGTACCCGCGAGGAAGCCCGCGCGGAAGGCGTCGCCGACGCCGGTCGGATCCACCGCGCCGGGGACCGGTACGGCGGGGACGGTGAGCTCGGGGTGGCCGTCGCGGCGGACGCGGACCCCCGCGGCGCCCTCGGTGGTGACCCAGCAGCCGACCCGGCGCAGCACCTGCGGCACGGTCAGGCCCGTACGCTCCAGGAGCAGCGCGGACTCGTACTCGTTGGTGAACAACCAGCGTGCGCCGTCCACGAGTTCGAGCACCTCCGCGCCGCTGAGGCGGGCCAGCTGCTGGGAGGGATCGGCGGCGAAGGGGATGCCGAGGTCCCGGCAGGCGCGGGTGTGCCGCAGCATCGCCTCGGGGTCGTCGGGCGAGACCATGACGAGCCCGAGGCCTCCGGTGCGCTCGGCGACCGCCCGTAGATCGATCCTGCGGGCCTCGGCCATCGCACCGGCGTAGAAGGTGGCGATCTGGTTCTGCGCGCGGTCCGTCGTACAGACGAAGCGTGCGGTGTGGTGGTCCTCGCTGACCAGCACGGAGTCGGTGTCGACCCCGTGCTGCTTCAGCCATACGCGGTAGGGCTCGAAGTCGGCGCCCACCGCGCCGACCAGGACCGGCCGCAGACCGAGCAGTCCGAGGCCGAACGAGATGTTCGCTGCCACGCCGCCACGCCGGATCTCCAGTTCGTCGGCGAGGAAGGACAGGGAGACGCGGTCCAGCCGGTCGGCCAGGAGCTGGTCGGTGAAGCACCCGGGGAAGGACATCAGATGGTCGGTGGCGATGGAGCCCGTGACAGCGATCCGCATCTCAGCCCTCCACGATCCCGCGCAGCGCGTCGGCCCGGTCCGTGGACTCCCAGGTGAACTCCGGGAGTTCGCGGCCGAAGTGGCCGTAGGCGGCGGTCCGCGCGTAGATCGGGCGCAGCAGGTCCAGATCGCGGACGATCGCGGCCGGACGCAGGTCGAAGACCTCGGTGATCGCGGCCTGGATGCGCTCGACGGGCGCGGATCCGGTGCCGAAGGTCTCCACGAACAGCCCGACCGGGTCCGCCTTGCCGATCGCGTAGGCGACCTGCACCTCGCAGCGGCGGGCGAGTTGGGCGGCGACCACGTTCTTCGCCACCCAGCGCATCGCGTACGCCGCGCTGCGGTCCACCTTGGAGGGGTCCTTGCCGGAGAACGCGCCGCCGCCGTGCCGGGCCATGCCGCCGTACGTGTCGATGATGATCTTGCGGCCGGTGAGGCCCGCGTCGCCCATCGGGCCGCCGATCTCGAAGCGTCCCGTGGGGTTCACCAGCAGCCGGTAGCCGTCGCTCTCCAGGCTCACCCCCTCCTCGGCGAGCGCCTTGAGCGTCGGCTTCACCACGAACTCCCGGATGTCCGGGGCCAGCAGGGACTCCAGGTTGATGTCGGCGGCGTGCTGGGAGGAGACGACGACGGTGTCCAGGCGTACCGGGCGGTCTCCGTCGTACTCGATGGTGACCTGTGTCTTGCCGTCCGGCCGCAGATAGGGGCAGGTGCCCTGCTTGCGGACCTCGGTGAGCCGGCCGGCCAGCCGGTGCGCGAGATGGATCGGCAGCGGCATCAGGGCGGGTGTGTCCTCGCAGGCGTAGCCGAACATCAGGCCCTGGTCGCCCGCGCCCTGCCGGGACAGCTCGTCGCTGTTGCCCTCCGCGCGGGCCTCGTAGGCGGAGTCCACGCCCTGCGCGATGTCCGGCGACTGGGAGCCGATCGACACGGAGACCCCGCAGGAGGCCCCGTCGAACCCCTTGGCGGAGGAGTCGTAGCCGATGTCGAGAATGGTGTCGCGCACCAGCTGGGCGATGGGGGCGTAGGCGCGGGTCGTGACCTCGCCCGCGATATGCACCTGGCCAGTGGTGATCAGGGTCTCGACGGCGACCCGGGAGGCCGGGTCCTCGGTCAGCAGCGCGTCCAGGACGGTGTCGCTGATCCGGTCGGCGATCTTGTCGGGGTGGCCCTCGGTGACGGATTCGGAGGTGAAGAGCCGCCGGCTCATCTCACTTCACCTCCGCGAGGAAGAACGCGGCCTCGATGGCGTCGAGGGTGCGGATGGAGTCGACGTCCAGGGTCTCCATCTCGATGGCGCGGCCGCTGTGCTGCTCCAGCAGGAACACGAACTCCACGAAGGACAGCGAGTCGATGAGCCGGTTCTCGATCAGGTCGAGGTCGCCCGGGATGTCGGCACGCTCGGGGTGGCGCTTGAGGATCCAGTCCTTCACCTGGTGCAGACCGTCGGTCATGGCTGTTTCTCCTAACGGGGAACGAATGGACGAGGAACGAATGGATGAGGGATGAATTGACGGGGCTCGAACTGATGAGATTCGAACTGGCGAGGTTCGAACCGGCGGGTTCGAGGAGGCGTGGGGGAGCGGGCGTCTCACGGCCGGTGCCGGGGACCGCCGAGGATGGGAGCGGCTACGGCCACCGCGTAGTCCACGTCGTGGCTGATGCTCACGGTGATGTCCTGGATGCCGGATTCCGCCGCCATCTCGGCGGCGGCGCGGCGCAGTTCGACCAGCGGCCAGCCGCCGTCCGCGCGGCGCACCACGATGTCGCGCCATGGCAGTATCCGGTTCCGGACGCGCAGGGTCTTGAACGCCGCTTCCTTGGCCGCGATCCGTCCGCACAGGCTGAGCGGGTCGAGGCCGCTGGACGTACGGCAGTCGTCGAGTTCGCCGGGGTTCAGCATCCGCTGGAAGAAGTCCTCGCCGTAGTCGTCGAGGAGCCGGCGGACGCGCTTGACGGACACGATGTCCATGCCGAGGTTCGCCCAGCCCGTACCGCCGCCCTCGGCGGTGGGGTGGGCCGGCACCTCACACCACCGGGCCGACCGGAGTGAGGCGGTCATGGGCCGCGTGCACGGCGTCGGTGGCGGCGGCCCAGCTGCCGTACCGCCGGGTGAGGGCCGACAGCCAGCGTTCGAGGCCGAAGGCGACACAGCTGGTGGCGGCGGGCTCGCCGGTGCCGGCGAGGGTGATGGAGCAGCGGTCGCCGAAGAAGTTGCGATGGGTGTTGACCGAGGCGATCGCCAGGTCCTCGAAGAGGAACTCGTGCTTGACCGGCGACAGGCGCTGGAGCAGGGCCTTGGAGCCGCCCTTGTCGAAGAAGGGGTCGCTGGCGGCCTCCCTGCGCAGCGGCAGGTCGAGGGCGCGGGCGAAGGCGGTGATGCGCTCGGTGAACTGCCGCAGGTGCGCGTCCGCGTGCTCACGGCTGCCGAGGGCCACGATCTCCCGCATGTGGAACCCGAGTTGGCGGCGCAGCCCCTCGTAGCGCTCCTCCTTGCGGAAGCACCAGCCGACCACGGTCACCAGGGTGTCGTGGGCGACCTCGCGGCCCTCGTGGTCGAGGTAGACGGCGTAGCAGGAGGCGGAGGGCAGCCCGAGTTCCGCGGGCTGGAGCGAGCTGCACGGGAAGCAGCCCGTCTCGGTGCAGTACTCGCCCCGGCGGTCGACGTCGATCGCGGTGGCGACGACGGCCTGGTGGGGGAAGTTCTCGTAGTAGTCGAGCCGCCGCAGGTCGGCGGCGGGCAGCAGCGGGGGCATGGTCATCGGGCGGGCCCCGGCGGTCACCCCCCATTTCTCGAAGGTGTCGTCGAGGAGGCGGAGCAGGGCGGTTCCCTCCGCTCCGAGGGAGGGCAGGCCCCGGTTCTCGGCCGGGGAACACGGGGGCGCTGTGGATATGGTGTCGGGCACGGTGGTGGACCACCTCTCGGTTCGCTGGACCGGCCGTCCCGTTCGTCGGCGGGACGCGCCTTGGGGGCTGACCCGCGCCGGATCAGAGGACCGGCAGGGTGTCGTCGGAGAAGATCCCGGTCTTGCGGAAGAAGGCGAGCGGCTTGCGGATCGCCCTGCGCTCCTGCTCGCGGCGGCGCTCGTCGGCGAGCAGCGCGTGGCGCAGACCGAGCGGGTCCGCGATGCCGGCGTCGCGGTAGACGTGCGGGTTGTAGAGGGAGTTGACGCTGAAGACGACGTAGCGCTTGAGGTAGTTCTCCACCTCGCGCAGCCGCTCCGGGCCGACCGCCTCGCGCATCCGCCGGAACAGCAGCGACACCAGTTCACGGCCGAAGGCGATGTGCCGGGACTCGTCCTGGTGGTGGATGCGGTTGACCTGGCGGATGGTGTCGCAGAGCGTCTCGTCCTGCGCCATCCGGGTGTTGAAGTGGTCGACCAGCTCCTCGAAGAACAGGATGCGGGCGAACACCAGGAAGTTCTCGACCGCGGGCTCCCAGGAGGAGTCGGCGCCCATGGTCATCGACGAGTAGATCTTGCCGCCGTAGCGCCGGCAGAACTCGGAGAAGAACCACATGTGTTCGTTCTCCTCGCCGATGAAGTGGTGGAAGAAGTCGGACGGCACCTCGAAGCCGGGCATGTGGATGCGGCCGACGACCTCGATGAGCAGTTCGCGGATGCCGTGCACGTTCAGGCTGTAGAAGTTGATGGACTCCCACTTGGACAGCCGCCGCAGGGTCTCCTCGTCCAACTCGTCGTGGTACGGGGTGCCGTGGACGGTGAGCAGGTCGGGGCTCATCCACATGCGGTTCTCGTCCAGCGCGTCGGGCCAGGCGAAGCGCTGGTACGGGTTGTAGTAGTCCTCGATGGACTTCTCACTGAGCCGTTCGAGGATCTCCAGGAAGCGATCGCTGATGGGCAGGGCCGTGGCGGCCATGGTTTCTCCGATCCGCTGCGCGTACGGTGCGTGAACTGGTCAGGGCCGGACCTCGTAGACGGCGTTCACCGGGGTCTCGGCCGCCCGCCGCCAGCGGGTGAAACCCGCCTCCTCGGCGATGGCGCGGAAGGCCCGTTCGCCGGAGTGGTTGCCGAGCGCGTGCGGACCGCGCTGCGCGAGCGCCACCGGCAGGCACATCACGGCGGACAGCGCCATGAACATGCGGGCCGCCGGGGTGTGCGTGTGGATGTCGGCGGGGGAGACGTTCGACTCCACCAGCATCCAGGTGCCGTCCGGATCGAGGGACTTGTGGACGTGCTGGGCCGCGGCCACCGGATCGCCCATGTCGTGCAGGCAGTTGAAGAAGGCCACCAGGTCGTAGCCGGTGCCCGGGTAGTCGTCGGCGGACGCGGTCTCGAAGACGACCCGGTCGCCGAGGCCCTCGTCGGCGGCGAGCTGCCGGGCGATGGCGATGGCCTCCTCCGAGTAGTCGAAGCCGTAGACCCGGGCCTCGGGGAAGGCGCGGGCGATCAGCCGGGTGGTGTGCCCGACGCCGCAGCCGACGTCCGCCGCGGTGCCGCCGTCGGCGAGTTTGTCGCTCACCTCGCGCAGCGCCGGGATCCAGTCGGTCAGCAGCCGGTGCTGGTAGGTGGGCTGGAAGAAGCTGCCCATGCCGGTGTCGAGCGCCGGGTCGTGCTCGGCCCAGCCGACGCCCTCGCCGCTGCGGTAGGCGTCCACAAGCAGGTCCTCGGTGGCGTAGAGCGCCTTGAGCGCGGTGAAGAACCCGGCGGCGTAGGTGGCCGCTTCGGGCTGCGCGAGCACCGAGGCATGTGCGGCGGGCAGTGTGTACTTGTCGGAGGAGGGGTGCCGCTCCACATAGCCCGCGCTGAGCTGGGCGTGCAGCCACTCCTCGGCGTAGCGCGGCGCGATGCCGGCGCGTGCGGAGAGTGCGCCCGGGGTGAGCGGGCCCTGTTCCGCGAGGACCCGGTAGAGGCCGAGGCGTTCGCCGAGGGAGACGGACAGTCCGCGCACAGCGGCCGCCGCGTCGTCGATGACACGCTGATGGAAGTCGCCCGTGGCGTCGGACGGTTGGGCCGGGCCGGTGTGCCCGGGGCCGGGCGGCTGCGTCATGAGGTGATCTCGTCTCGGGTCGCCGTGAACAGGAAGGAGCGGGGCACGCGGGGCGTCTCGCGCGGCGGCACCGGGTAGGGCCAGCGGCCGAAGTCGGCGCCCTGCTCGCCGGGTTGGCGCACCTCCTGGACGGTCCAGCCGCAGGAGCGCAGCAGCTGCTCCGGTTTCTCGGTGCCGAACAGCCAGGGGTTGCCGTCCTCTTCGAGCGCCTTCATGAAGGGCCGGGACAGCGGGTTGCGCAGCGCGGCCTCGCTGATGACGTCGCCGAGCAGCACGGAGGTGGGCGCGCTGTGCTGCCACAGCGTCGAGATCAGGGCCCGTACGGCGTCCTCCGGCAGGAAGAACAGCAGGCCCTCGACCACCCACAGGGTCGGCACCTCGGCCTGCCAGCCGGCCTCCTTGAGGGAGCCGACCCAGTCCTCCCTGAGGTCGACGGCGACGGTACGGCGGGTACGCCCCGCGGGTTCCGGCTCCCCGGTGAGCATCGCGGCCTTGGCCGCCAGCAGCGCGGGCCGGTCGAGTTCGTAGAGGGTGACGCCGTCGGGCCAGGTGAGCCGGTAGTAGCGGGTGTCCATGCCGGCCGCGAGGAACACGACCTGGCGCAGGCCCCGGTCACGCACCGCGCGCTCGATGGCGCGGTCGAGATAGGTGGTGCGGATGGCGAGGAACGGTACGGTGCCCGCGCCCGCGTAGCGGTCCAGCAGCTCGAAGCCGGTGGTGCCGGCGACGCTGCGGGCGTAGGGATCGGCGAACAGCCGGTCCTCGCGGTCGGTCTCCAGGGCCCGCGCGGCGGCGGTCCACTGGGCGGTGCGGGATACGGCCTCCATGGGAGGTCTCCCTTCGGGGCGGCGCTTGGTCAGCGCAGGCGGTGGATGTGCGGACGGCCGTGTTCAGCGCTGCCGGGCACAGCAGGCGACCGGGTCCTGGGCCGCGGACATGGACGAGGGGTTGGCGGCCGAGGAGTCGGCGGGACGCCGCCGGAAGATGCTGTGCAGGATCATGCTGAACACGACCGTCCCGTCGGTGGCCACCAGCTCGCAGCGGGGCTGGACGATGCCGGTGGCGGGATTGCCCAGCGCGGGGCGTGAGCCGAGGATCTCGACCCGTGCGGTGAGGACGTCGCCGGGGCGGACCGGCCGGCGGTAGCGGACCTCGTCGATGCCGGGCGAGCCCTCGCAGGCGCTGTAGGCGAGCAGACCGTCGACATAGCGCCGCATGAAGAGCGCCGAGGTGTGGAACCCGCTGGCGATCAGACCCCCGAAGGACGACTGCTTCGCCCGCTCGGGATCGATGTGGAAGGGCTGCGGGTCGAAGCGCCGCGCGAAGTCCAGCACCTCCTCCTCGGTGACGGTGACCGTGCCGAGCTCATGGACGTCACCGGTGCGGAAGTCCTCGAAGTAGCGCATGAAGCCCCCCTTTGGGCGGACGAGCCGGTTCTCTGGGCTTCACTCAATCTACGAATCGACCGTTTATTTTGTCAACCAAAATCTACGACTCGATCAAAGCTGCCTGGATGTCCGCCCAGAGGTCCTCCGGATGCTCGATGCCGACCGACATCCGTACGGTGCCCGCACCGATCCCGGCGGCCGCGAGCGCCGCGTCGTCCAGCTCCCGGTGCGAGGTGGACGCCGGGTGCGTCACCAGCGTCTCCACGCCGCCCAACGACAGCGCGAGGCGTGCCACTCGGACCCGCTCGATGAAGGCGCGCCCCGCCTCCCGGCCGCCGGTGAGGTCGAAGGAGACCATGCCGCCGCCCCCGTCGAGGAGCTTGCGGGCGCGGTCGTAGGAGGGATGGTCCGGGAGCCAGGGCCAGTGCACGGCGGCCACCCGCTCGTGGCCGGTGAGGCGCCGGGCCAGGAGTTCCGCGCCCGCGCAGTGCTGCCGTATGCGCAGCGGCAGGGTGGGCAGACCGCGCAGGGTCAGCCAGGCCGCGAACGGGTCGGCGCACGCGCCGAGTTCGACGGTCCTCGGCCACACCCGGTCCCGCAGCCCCGCGTCGGCGAAGACGGCCACCCCGCCCAGGACGTCGGAGTGTCCGGCCAGATACTTGGTCGTGGAGTGCACGACCACATCGGCGCCGTGCTCGATCGGGCGGCACAGCACCGGCGAGGCGAGGGAGTTGTCCACCATGGTGAGCACCCCGTGCCGGGCCGCCTCAGTCAACAAGCCTGCCAGGTCCGGCACTTGGCCGGTGGGGTTGGCGATGGTCTCCAGGTGCAGCAGGCGGGTCCGCGGGCGTACCAGCCGGGCGAACTCGGCCGGGTCGTCGCCGCTGATGTGGTCCACGTCGACGCCGTGGCGCTGGGCCAGATCGGTGAGGACGGAGTATGTGCCGCCGTACAGGCAGCGCCCGGCGATCACATGGTCGCCGGGCCGCAGCAGGGCCAGGAGCACGCCGCTGATCGCGCCCATTCCGGAGGCGAACGCGATCGCCGCGGCCCCGCCCTCCAGACCGGCCAGCGTCTGCTCCAGCGCCCGTACGGTGGGATTGCCGCGCCGGGAGTAGACGTACGCCCCGTCCGGTCCGCCCATGGCCTCGGCCAGTTCGGCGGCGGAGTCGAAGGCGAAGGCCGAGGACTGGACGATCGGCACGCTCAGTGGCCGGCCGCCTCTCGACAGGGGCTCGTGCCGCACCTGTACGGCGCGGGTCTGGATGTCCATGGGATGACTCCTTCCGTGCATGGGACAGGGCCGCCCGTTCCGGTTGCCCGGGGCCGGACGGCCCGTCGAAGGAATGCGTTGTCCACGGGGGCGGCGGGCCCGGCCGTCGCCGCCGTGCCGGTCCGCCGTGCGTGCTGCCCGTCAGACACCGGCCCGTTCGCCGGATGCCTCCTGCGCGGCGCCCGCCCGCGGAGCCGCCGCGTTCTCGCCCCGCATGGCGAGCAGCGTGACCAGACCGCCGACGGCGGCGATCGCCGCGGCCCAGATGAACGCCGCGCTGAAACCGTCGGTCAGGGCGGGCAGATCGCCCAGCTTGCCCGCGCCCTCGGAGGTGGCCACGGCGGTCAGCGCCGCGAGACCGAGGGCGGAACCCACCTGGTACGTGGTGTTGACGATGCCGGAGGCCAGACCCGCCTGCTCCTGCGGGGCGCCGGACATCGCGGCCATCATCGCGGGGATGTAGGCGAGCGACATGCCGAGGGCGGCGACCAGCGACGCGGGCAGGACGTCGACCACGAAGGTGCCCGTGGGCTGCACCTGGGCCAGCCACACCAGACCCGCCGCGAGGACCAGCAGACCGCCGCCGATCAACGGCTTGGCGCCGAACTTCGCGAGCAGCCGCGCCGTGATGGCCGTCATGAAGATCATCAGCAGCACGGTCATCGGGAGCAGCGCGGCGCCGGACGCGAACGCCCCGTAGCCCAGGACCTGCTGGAGGTACAGGTTGAGGAAGTACCACATCGGGATCCACGCGGCGCCGAGCAGCGCCATCGCCAGGTTCGCCGAACCCAGGCGCGGCACCCGCCAGATGCCGAGCGGCATCAGCGGCCCGCGCACCGTCTTCTGGATCACGAGGAACAGGGCGAGCAGCACGACCGCGCCGGCCAGTTCCAGCACCGTGCCCGTCGAGGACCAGCCGGTCTCGGGGGCGCGCACGACGGCGAACACCGCGAGCGCGAGACCGGCCGTCACGGAGACGGCGCCGAGCACGTCCACCCCGCCGCCGCGCCGGCCGCCGACGGCCGGGAGCAGCTTGGTGGCCGCGAGGGTGCCGAGGCCGATCGGGATGTAGATGATGAACACCCACGGCCAGCTCAGCCACTGGGTGAACACACCGCCCATGAAGACACCGGCGGTGCCGCCCGCAGGGGCCGCGGCACCGTAGAGCGCCATGGCTTTGCCCAACTCCTTGGGGTCGTGGGCGAAGAGCATCATGAGCAGCGTCATCGCCGAGGGCGCGATCAGCGCGCCGCCCACGCCCTGGACCGCGCGGCCGACGACCTCCACGGACGCGCTCTGCGCGGCGGCCGCCACGATCGAGCCGGCGACCAGCACCGTCCAGCCGGTGCTGAACACCTTGCGGGCGCCGAGCAGATCGGACAGCCGGCCGCCGAGCAGCAGCAGACCGCCGAAGGCGATGACGTACGCGTTGAAGACCCACTGCAACTCGCCCTGCGAGAAGCCGAGGTCCTTCTGCATCTCGGGAAGCGCCACCCCGATGATCGACGTGTCCATGATGACCATGAACTGGGCGGCGGCGAGCACGACCAGTGCCCACCAGCGCCGGGGATTGACCGCTGACATGACTCCACCCTTCTTCCCATATACCCCTGGGGGGTACCTTCGCGCTGCACCGTAGCATACCCATGGGGGGTATGTAAGAGGTCGCGAAAAGGCGAAGGCCCCTCCGTCCCCTGGGGGTTGGAGGGGTCTTCGCCCGGGAGTTGCCGCGCCCTGCCGGCGCGGAATCTCAGATCTGGCCGACGAGCTCGTAGCCCGCCTCGTCCACGGCGGCGCGGACGGCTTCCTGGTCGAGCGGGGCGGCGGAGGTCACCGTGACCTCGCCGGTGTCGGCGACGGCCGTGACCGCGGTGACGCCGTCCAGGGCGGAGACCTCCTTGGAGACGGCGGACTCGCAGTGGCCGCAGGTCATGCCGGAGACCTTGTACACGGTGGTGACGCCGCTGCCGTGGACCTGCACGTCGGTCGCCGCGCCGGTGCCGCAGGAGCCGCAGCAGGAGCCGGAGTTCGTCTGTTCGGTCATGGCCTCTTCCTCGGGTGTGAGCATGGTTCGGTCCGCGGAAGGGCGGTCACCCGGCCTCCCGACAACAGAACGATATACCCCCCAGGGGTACTTAGTCATCTGATCGTCATCTCGGGGGGTCGGCTGGACGTCGTACCCCTAGGGGGTATAGTGACGTGCCTGGAGCCTGTGACGTACGGGACGTGGTCCCGTCTCGCGTGGTCTCGTATCGAGTGGTCTCGTATCGCGCAGTCTCGGGCACGGCCTCGAAAAGGGGAGGGTGGCAGGTGACGTACCGGCGGACCGGTTCCCGCGGCGGCGCGGCGCGCCGGTCGTGGGCGTCCGTCCTGGCCCTGCTCGCCGCCTTCGCCGTCCTGGTCCACCACGACCTGGGCGCGGCCCCGGCCACCCCCGCGACCGCCATGAGCGCGATGCCCGGCATGGATCACACCGGACACCGTATGGCCGGGCAGGACATGGCCGCCGAGGCCCTGACCCCGGCCATGGACCATGACACCGGCGGCGCCTGCTCCGGCGCCGACATGCAGCACTGCACCTCGGGGGCCGTCGGCTCACCGCAGTGGCTCGACCCGCCGACCGTGCCGACGCACACCGTCCACGTGGCCCCGCCGCGGGGCGTCCTCGCCGGGCGCGGCCTGCCGGGCAACCCGCACCGCGCGCCGCCGGACCTCTCCCTCCTCTCCCGACTGCTGATCTAGGCCGCCCCCGCGCGGCCCGTTCCCCCGTACCCCGGGGGGCGATGCCGCGTGCGCGCAGGTCAACGGCATCGAGAGAAGAGGCATCACAGATGAACAGCATCAACCGTCGCTCCGCCCTGCTGGCCGGTCTCGCCGTCGCCGGGACGGGAGCGCTCGCCGCGTGCGGCGGCTCCGGGTCCACGCCGGCCCTGGTGAGCCCCGACAGCAAGGTGGTCGCGACCACCGAGAGGAAGCGCAAGGGCAGCGGCAAGGTACGCGAGGTGACCCTGACCGCCGCGCCCGCCGTGCTCGACCTCGGCGGCGCGGTGACGGCGAAGAGCTGGGCCTACGGCGGTCGCACCCCGGGCAAGGAGATCCGGCTCGCGGCCGGTGACACCCTCGCCGCCGAACTCTCCAACCAGCTCCCGGACCGGACCACGACGTCCGTCCACTGGCACGGCATCGCCTTGCGCGCCGACATGGACGGCGTGCCCCCGGCCACCCAGAACGCGGTGCGCGCCGGCCGCAACTTCACCTACCGCTTCCTCGCCGACACCCCCGGCACCTACTTCTTCCACCCCCACGTCGGCGTCCAGCTGGACCGGGGACTGCACGCCCCGCTGATCGTGGAGGACCCGAGGGAACCGCTGTCGTACGACGACGAATGGGTCGTCGTCCTGGACGACTGGGTCGACGGTGTCACCGGCACCCCCGACCAGGTCCTCGCCGAACTGCGCCAGGGCATGGGCGACATGGACATGGACGGCTCGGGGCACGGCGGTTCGGGGCACGGCTCCTCCGGCCATGACATGGGGGACATGGGCGGGATGGACATGGGCGACATGGACGGCATGGACATGAGCGGGGGCGACGCGGGCAAGGGGGGCGGCAAGACGTCGTCCGGCTCGATGAAGTTCATGCTCATGGGCGCGCGCAGCAGTCTGCTCGGCGGCGACGCCGGTGACGTCAAGTACCCGTACCACCTGGTCAACGGGCGGGTGCCGGCCGACCCCGACGTCTACACCGGCAAGCCCGGCAAGCGGGTGCGGCTGCGCGTCATCAACGCCGGCGGCGACACGGCGTACCGCGTCGCGCTCGGCGGCCACAAACTGACCATCACCCACACGGACGGCTTCCCGGTCGCCCATCAGCAGGTGGACGCGCTGCTGGTGGGCATGGGGGAGCGGTACGACGTCCTGGTCACGCTCGCCGACGGGGTCTTCCCGCTGGTCGCCCTCGCCGAGGGCAAGGACGCGAGCGGCCTGGCGCTGGTGCGCACCGGCTCCGGCACCGCGCCGAAGGCGACCGTCCGCCCGAAGGAGCTGGACGGCATGATCATGAACGCCGCCGGGCTGAAGGCCGCCGACGACGTCCGCCTGGACACGAGGAAGACCGACCGCGTCCACCGGATCGAACTCACCGGCGGCATGGCCGCGTACGACTGGGGCATCAACGGCAGGCGGTACGACATGAAGCACCCCACCGCCGACCCCGTCCTGGTCGAGCAGGGCCAGCGGGTCCGGCTGGACTTCGTCAACAAGACCGACATGTGGCACCCGATGCATCTGCACGGACACACGTACCAGCTGGGTACCGGCGGCCCGCGCAAGGACACCACCATCGTGCTGCCCGGACGCACGGAGTCCGTGTACTTCGACGCCGACAACCCCGGCCAGTGGATGCTGCACTGCCACAACGCCTACCACGGCGAGGCGGGGATGATGGCGCTGCTGGCGTACGAGGCCTGACAGCACGAGGGGGGTGGTGCGGGCCGCCCGGCCCGCACCACCCCCCTCCTGTGCGTCAGACGTTGCGCCGGTACTGGCCGCCCACCTCGAAGAACGCCTCGGTGATCTGCTGGAGGGTGCACACCCGCGCGGCGTCCATGAGCACCGAGAACACATTGTCGCCCGCGACCGCCGCTGCCTTCAGGGCGTTCAGCGCGGCGTGCGCGTCCTGCTGGTGCCGGGCCTGGAAGTCATGCACCCGCTCCAGCTGGGAGCGCTTCTCCTGCTCGGTGGCACGGGCCAGCTCGATGGCGCCCGGCTCGGCACCCTCCGTGTGCGGGTTGCGGAAGGTGTTGACGCCGATGATCGGCAGCGAACCGTCGTGCTTGCGCTGCTCGTAGAGCATCGACTCGTCCTGGATACGGCCGCGCTGGTAGCCGGTCTCCATCGCGCCGAGCACACCGCCGCGCTCGCTGATCCGCTCGAACTCCAGCAGCACCGCCTCCTCGACGAGGTCGGTCAGCTCGTCGATGATGAACGACCCCTGGAGCGGGTTCTCGTTCATCGCGAGGCCCCACTCGCGGTTGATGATCAGCTGGATGGCCAGCGCCCTGCGGACGGACTCCTCGGTCGGGGTGGTGACCGCCTCGTCATAGGCGTTGGTGTGCAGGCTGTTGCAGTTGTCGTAGATGGCGATGAGCGCCTGGAGCGTGGTGCGGATGTCGTTGAAGTCCATCTCCTGGGCGTGCAGGGAGCGGCCCGAGGTCTGGACGTGGTACTTGAGCTTCTGGGAACGCTCGTTGCCGCCGTACTTCCGCTTCATCGCGACCGCCCAGATCCGGCGGGCGACCCGGCCGAGCACCGAGTACTCGGGGTCCATGCCGTTGGAGAAGAAGAACGACAGGTTCGGCGCGAAGTCGTCCACGTCCATGCCGCGCGCCAGGTACGCCTCCACATAGGTGAAGCCGTTGGCCAGGGTGAACGCCAGCTGGCTGATCGGGTTCGCGCCCGCCTCGGCGATGTGGTAGCCGGAGATGGACACCGAGTAGAAGTTGCGGACCTTGTGCGCGATGAACCACTCCTGGATGTCGGCCATCATCCGCAGTGAGAACTCGGTCGAGAACAGACAGGTGTTCTGGCCCTGGTCCTCCTTGAGGATGTCGGCCTGCACCGTGCCCCGCACGCTCGCCAGCGCGTGGGCGCGCAGCTGCTCCGCCTCCTCGGCCGAGGGGTCGCGGTCCTCGGCGGCGCGGAACCGCTCGATCTGCTGGTCGATCGCGGTGTTGAGGAAGAACGCCAGCACGGTGGGCGCCGGGCCATTGATCGTCATCGAGACCGAGGTCGTCGGCGCGATCAGGTCGAAGCCGTCGTACAGCGCCTTCATGTCGTCCAGGTTCGCGACCGAGACGCCGGAGGTGCCGACCTTGCCGTAGACGTCGGGGCGCTCGCCCGGGTCGCGGCCGTAGAGGGTGACCGAGTCGAAGGCGGTGGACAGCCGGGTGGCGGGCTGGCCCTCCGAGAGCAGCTTGAAGCGCCGGTTGGTGCGGAACGGGTCGCCCTCACCGGCGAACATCCGCGCCGGGTCCTCGCCGTCCCGCTTGAAGGGGAACACCCCCGCGGTGAACGGGAAGTAGCCGGGCAGGTTCTCCCGCCGCCAGAACCGCACCAGCTCCCCGTGGTCGGTGAACCGGGGCAGCGCCACCCGGGGGACCTTGTTGCCCGACAGTGACTCGCGGGTCAGCTTGGTGCGGATCTCCCGGTCGCGGATCTTCACGACCTGCTCGTCACCGGAGTACGACGCCACCACGGCGGGCCAGTTCTCGATCTGCTCGCCGACCTCGTGCGGGAGCTGCCTGCGGGCGTCGGTGAGCAGCGCGTCCACATTGTCCGCGTCCGAACCGGCCGCCGCCAGCTCGCCCTTGACCAGGTCGAGGCGCTGGACGCGCCGGGCCGCCTCGGCGAGCACCTCGGTCTCGGCGTGGTACGCGCGGACCGACTCGGTGATCTCCGCGAGGTAGCGCACCCGGTCGGCGGGCACCACCTGGCGGATCCCGGAGGAGTGGCGCACGCCGACGGGCGCGAGGGTGCCCTCCTGGAGGTGCAGCCTCTTCTCGTCCAGGGCCGACTTCAGATGCTGGAAGAGCGCGGTGACCCCGTCGTCGTGGAAGGTCGCGGCCGAGGTGCCGTACACCGGCATGTCCTCGGGCCTCTTGTCGAACGCCTCGCGGTTGCGCACCAGTTGGCGGCTCACATCGCGCAGCGCGTCCTTGGCGCCGCGCCGCTCGAACTTGTTGACCGCGACCACGTCGGCGAAGTCGAGCATGTCGATCTTCTCCAGCTGGGACGCGGCGCCGAACTCCGGCGTCATCACGTACAGCGAGGTGTCGACGAACGGCACGATCGCCGCGTCGCCCTGGCCGATGCCCGGGGTCTCCACGACCACCAGGTCGTACCCGGCGGCCTTGACCACGTCGATCACATCGGTGAGGTGCTCGGGCAGCTCATGGCTGCCGCGGGTGGCCAGGCTGCGGAAGAACACCCGGTTGCCGTCGAGGGAGTTCATCCGGATCCGGTCGCCGAGCAGGGCGCCGCCGCCGCGCCGCCGGGTCGGGTCGACGGCGATCACCGCGATGCGCAGCTTGTCCTGCTGGTCCACGCGGAAGCGGCGCACCAGCTCGTCGGTCAGCGAGGACTTGCCGGAGCCGCCGGTGCCGGTGATGCCGAGCACCGGCACCACCCGGCCGGCCGCGGCGGCCCGCAGCCGGGCGAGGAACTCCGGCGGCAGCTTGCCGAGTTCGGCGCCCGTGATGGCCCGGGCGGTGGCGAACCGGTCGCCCGCGAGCACGGCGTCCGCGTCGGCGGGCTTGCCCTCCCACAGGTCGAAGTCACAGTCCCGTACGACGGAGTTGATCATCCCGGCGAGGCCCATCCGCTGGCCGTCCTCGGGCGAGAAGATGGTCACCCCGTGCGCCCGCAGCCGGGTGATCTCCTCGGGCACGATCACGCCGCCCCCGCCGCCGACCACCCGGATGTGCTCCGCGCCCCGCTCGCGCAGCGACTCGACCAGGTACTCGAAGTACTCGACATGGCCGCCCTGGTACGAGGAGACGGCCACGCCGTGCGCGTCCTCCTCCAGCGCCGCGTTCACGACCTCCTGCACCGACCGGTTGTGCCCGAGGTGGATCACTTCGGCGCCCTGGGACTGGAAGATCCGCCGCATGATGTTGATCGACGCGTCGTGCCCGTCGAACAGAGCGGATGCGGTGACCAGGCGTACGGGGTGCACGGGGGAGTGCAGTTCGCTCATCGGGGGCCTTCCGAGACAGGTCGAGGGGACGCTGATCAGATAAATACTAGGACGTCCTAGTAAAGCGCAGTAGTCGGTCCGGATGTGAGCAGCGGCACAGTCGGCGATGCGTCTTTGTGAATCCCGATCAGTGTGCGGGTGCGGCGCGCTGGATCCGGTCGCCCTGCTTCACCCGCCGTCAGTTCACCACTTTCGCCGCAAGTGAATCCCGAGTAGTCTCCGCTGGCGCATTCGGTCGCACGACGGCGCCGCCGCGGTTCTCGATCCCTCTGAGAAAGCTGATCATGAAGCGAACCCTTTTCGAAGCCGAGCACGAGGACTACCGCGAGAGCGTGCGGGCCTTCATCACCAAGCATGTGGTGCCGCACTACGCGGACTGGGACAAGGCGGGCATCGTGCCCCGTGAGCTGTTCACCGGGCTGGGCGAACTCGGCGCGCTCGGCATCGCCGTGCCCGAGGAGTTCGGCGGCGCGGGGATCAAGGACTTCCGCTACAACACGATCCTGCACGAGGAGGGCGCGCGGGTGGGCGCCATCCCGGCGATCCTCGGCCCGACCCTGCACGCGGACGTGGTCCTGCCCTACTTCCTCGACCAGACGAACGACGAGCAGAAGGCGCGCTGGCTGCCCGGCATCGCCTCCGGCGAGACGATCACGGCGGTCGCGATGACCGAGCCCGGCACCGGTTCCGACCTGTCCGGCATCCGCACCAAGGCCGTCCGCGACGGCGACCACTACGTCATCGACGGCGCGAAGACGTTCATCACCAACGGCATCAACGCGGATCTGGTCGTCGTCGCGGTGCGCACCGGCGAGCACCCGCACCGCGGGCTCAGCCTGATCGTCGTGGAGCGCGGCACCCCGGGCTTCGAGCGCGGCCGCAAGCTGGAGAAGGTCGGCCTGCACGCCCAGGACACCGCCGAGCTGGTCTTCACCGGCGCGAGGGTGCCGGCGGCCAACCTGCTCGGCGAGGAGGGCCAGGGCTTCTTCGCCCTGACGCGCAATCTCGCGCAGGAGCGGATGTCGGTCGCGATCGCCGGTCTGGCCCAGGCGGTGGCGGCCTTCGACTGGACCGTCGAGTACGTGCGCGAGCGCAAGGCGTTCGGCAAGCCGATCGGCTCCCTCCAGGTGATCCGGCACCGCCTCGCCGAGCTGGACACCGAGATCGAGATCGCCCAGCACTACCTCGACCGCTGCGTCCTCGCCCTGAACTCGGGCGAGTTGACGGTGGTCGACGCCGCCAAGGCCAAGTGGTGGTGCACCGAGCTGCAGGGCCGGGTCATGGACGCCTGCGTCCAGCTGCACGGCGGATACGGCTACATGCTGGAGTACCCGATCGCGCGCGCCTGGCAGGACAGTAGGGTGAGCCGGATCTACGCGGGCACGACCGAGATCATGAAGGAGATCATCGGCCGTTCGCTGGAACTCGGCTAGACCGCCGGTCCAGGAGGAGTCGGCTCGCTGTCTGGAGGTGCCGGTGAGGATCGAGGTCGGGACGGAGCCGGGGACGGGCGTGGAGCCGGTTGCGCCGAGTGGTACGGCGGCGACGGGGGCCGGCGTGGAGACGGTCGCCTCGCGCGGTAGGGCGGGGGCGGGGGCCGGTGTGAAGCCGGTTGTGCCGAGTGGTTCGGCGGCGGGGGCCGGTGTGGAGACGGTCGCCTCGGGCGGGACGGCGGTGGCGGGGGCTGGTGTGGAGATGGCGGCCCCGGGTGGTGCGGCGACGGCGGGATCCGGCGTCGGATCTGCTGCCCCGGGCGGTGCGGCCGCGGCGGGACCCGGTGCGGAGCCTCCCGCCCCGCTCGTGCGGGCGACGCGGCCGCGTAATCGCCGGGAGCTGATCATCGCCGCCGCGCGGGAGCTGTTCTCCCGGGACGGCTACGCCAACGCGGCGATGAGCGACATCGCGGCGGCCGTGGGCATCGGCCCCTCCGCCCTGTACCGGCACTTCGGCGGCAAGCAGGAGCTGCTGCACGCCGTCGTCACCGAGGCCCTCGACTCCTGTCTGGCCGGTCTGTACCCGGCCGGACCCGGCGAACTCGACGCCCTGGTACGGGACTTCGCCGCATCCGCGCTCGCCCGGCGCGAACTCGGTGTGCTCTGGCAGCGCGAGGCCCGGCATCTGCCCGCCGAGCAGCACGCGGAACTCACCCGGCGGCTGCACGCGGCCCGGCGCACCCTCGCCGGGCAGCTGACCGCCGCCCGTCCGGGGCTCGACCCCGCCCACACCGAGCTGCTCTCCTGGGGCACGCTCGGGGTGGCGGCGAGCCTCGCCTACCAGCGCGTGGAACTGACGTCGCCGGACCTCGTCGCGCGCCTGATGCACCGCGTCGCCACGTCGGCCCCGCCCGGACTCGGCGAGCCCCGGCTGGACGCGCCCCGGGGCACCCTGCGCCACCGCTCCCGCCGGGAGGCCCTGCTCGCCGCCGCGACCGAGCTGTTCGCCGAGCGCGGCTACGCCTCGGTCAGCCTGGAGGACACCGGCGCGGCCGTCGGGATCGCCGGGCAGAGCATCTACCACCACTTCGCCAGCAAGCACGACCTCCTCGCCACCGCCGTGCACCGGGGCGTCGAACGGCTGTGGGTCGACCTGGCCGAGGTGCTCGCCCCGGCACGGGACCACGCGGACGCGCTACGACACCTGGTGTGGCGCTACATCCGCATGGCGCTGGTCTCCGGGCACCTGGTGACCGTGATCGCCACCGAGGCCGAGCACCTCCAGGAGGCGGACCGGCTGCGCACCCGGCAGTTCCAGCGCGACTACATCGCCGAGTGGCTGCAACTGCTGCACGCGGTCCACCCGGCCATGACCTTGGCCGAGGCCCGCGTCCGGGTGCAGAGCGTCCTCACCGTCGTCAATGACGTGGCCCGCACCCCCCGGCTCGCCACCCGGCCGGGGATAGACCGGGCTCTGTACCAACTGGGCTGCGAACTTCTGGAGCTGGAGGCCGGTCCGCTGCCGGAATGACTCCCGGCCTACCGCGATCCCGCCGCCACCGGCTGCGGCCCCGCCTCGATGACGATGTCCAGCAGGCCGCGCGAGGCCTGGAGATCGTCGATCGCCCGGCTGATCCGCTCCCGCTCCTCGCGCAGCCCCGCGACCAGGTCCGCGCAGACCGGCACCAGCCGCTCACCCTCCTCGCGGACACACGGCAGCACCTTCGCGATGGTGTCCGTGGTGAGTCCGGCGGCGAGCAGGGTGCGGATCCGGCGGACCGTCTCGACGTCCTGCTCCGCGTAGACGCGGTACCCGCTGGGCAGGCGCTCCGGCGTCAGCAGGCCCTGCTCCTCGTAGTAGCGCAGCAGCCGCTCGCCGACCCCCGTGCGCCGCACCATCTCACCGATCCGCATGGCGGCCTCCCCGACTTGACTCTCACACCGATGTCAGACTTTAGCGTGAGCTCCGATGCGGGACCACGACGGTCGCCGCCCGGCCGTGACCCGGCCTGGAACATGAGGAGTTGTCGCCATGCGTGCTGTTCGGATCGATGCCCACGGCGGGCCCGAGGCGCTCACCGTACGGGAGATCGCCGACCCTGAGCTGGAGCCGGGGGCGACGGCCGACGCGCATGCGGAGTCGGACGCCGAGTCGGGGCCGGGCGCCGGTGAGGTGCTGGTGCGGACCGTCGCGAGCAGTCTGAACCCGGTGGACTGGAAGACCCGGGCCTGGGACGTGGGCCCCGCCCTGCCGGCGACGCTGGGCTGGGACCTGGCCGGGATCGTCGTGGCGAGTTCGGCACCGGAGTTCGCGGTCGGCGACCGGGTGATCGCGATGTCCGCGCAGCTCGCCACCGGCCTGGGCACCTGGGCCGAACTGGTCCGCCTGCCGGTACGGCTGCTCGCCCACGCTCCCAAGACGCTCACCCTCGCCGAGGCCGCGACGCTGCCGCTCGCCGGGACCACGGCGGTGCAGGCCCTCGCGGCGCTGCGCCCGGAGAGCCGCACCCGGCTCCTGGTCACCGGGGCCGCGGGCGCGGTGGGCGGCCTGGCGGTCCAACTGGCCCGGCAGGCGGGCGTGTCGGTCGACGGGCTGGTCTCCCGGCCCGAACACGCCGAAGTCGTGCGGGAGTTCGGCGCCTCGAACGTGACGCACTCCGTAGCGGAGCTTCCCCAGGGGGCGTACGACGCGGTACTGGACACCGCGGGCGTCGATGTCACCCCGGCGCTCGCCGACGGCGGGTCGTACCTCTCGGTCTCCGACGCGCCGCTGCCGGACGTGCCGGGCGCCGCGAAGAGTTATGTCCAGGAGAGCGGCAAGGACCTGGCGGAACTGGTGGGCCTGGTCGACGCGGGGCGGCTGAAGGTGCGGGTGGCCGCGCACTATCCCCTGTCGGAGGTGCGCGCGGCCCATGAGCGGTTCGAGGCGGGCGGTCTGTCGGGCAAGGTCGTGCTGCTGTTCTGAGCCCGGCCGGTGGCCGGAACCGGGTGGGCGGCGCGGGGCGGTCGTGACAGGATCTGCCGCCATGGAATTCTCCGAGGTGATCCGCCGCAGGCGCATGGTCAGGCACTACTCCGACAAGCCGCTGGCGCCCGAGGCGGTCGAGCGGATCCTGGCCTCCGCCCTGCGCGCCCCCTCGGCCGGCTTCTCCCAGGGCTGGGCCTTCCTCGCCCTGACCGATCCAGCGGACCGCGCCCGTTTCTGGCCCTTCGTCCCCGTCCGGGTGGAGAAGACACCGACGATGCAGGACGCTCCGCTGGTCGTGGTGCCGCTGGCCCACAAGGAGGCGTACCTGGATCGCTACGCCCAGCCCGGCAAGGGCTGGGCGGACCGCTCCGAGGCCCGCTGGCCCGCGCCCTACTGGTACATCGACACCGGCATGGCCTCCCTGCTGATGCTGCTGAGCGCCGTCGACGAGGGCCTGGGCGCCTGCTTCTTCGGCATCATGCCCGAACACATCCAGCCGTTCCGCGAGGAGTTCGGCATCCCCGACGAGTACGACCCCGTCGGCGCCCTCACCATCGGCTACCGCGCCACCGACCTGCCCCCGCAGAGCCCCGGCGTCGAAGCGCAGCGCCGGAACGCGGAGGAGGTCATCCACCGAGGGAACTGGGGGCGGCACGACTGAGCCCACTCCCTTCGCGAACGGGGGCGCACAAACGCACGAACGCACGAACCAGGAACCGGGCCCCTGTCGCACATGTCTTTCGCACCATGACTTCTCACCCCGCCCCGGCATCCACAGTGGCCGTGGATTCGCCGAAGGTCAATGACTACACCGGCTTCGCCGAGGCGTACGCGGCCGACAACGAGACCAACCTCCTCAACGCCCACTACGAGCGGCCCGCGATGCTGGATCTCGCCGGGGACGTGGCCGGGCGGCGGATCCTGGACGCCGGCTGCGGCGCCGGGCCCCTGTCCGCGGCGCTGCGGAACCGTGGCGCCCTGGTGAGCGGGTTCGACGCGAGCGCCGGGATGGTGGAGCTGGCCAGGCGACGGCTCGGCGACGACGCGGACCTCCGGGTGGCCGACCTGGGCAGCCCCCTTCCCTACGCCGACGACATGTTCGACGACGTCATGGCGTCCCTCGTGCTGCACTATCTGAAGGACTGGGCACCGCCGCTGTCCGAACTGCGCCGCGTGCTCAAGCCCGGCGGGCGGCTGATCGCCTCCGTGGAGCATCCCTTCGCGATGAACCTGATGCACCGGCAGGCCGGCCGCGAGGCCGAGTACAACTACTTCGACACCACCAACTGGACCGACGAGTGGACCATGGGCGGCCGTACCGCCCTGATGAGCCGCTGGCACCGGCCGCTGCACGCGATGACCGACGCCTTCACCGCGGCGGGTTTCCGGATCACGGTCATCAGCGAGCCGGCCCCCGATCCCGCCGCCCGTGAACTCTTCCCCGAAGCGCTCGCGGCCGCGCCACGCTTCCTGTGCTTCCTGTTCTTCGTCCTGGAATCCGACCGGGCCGTCCCCGGCGACTGACGCACCTCACGCCAGGGTGACGTGCATGCCGCCGTCGGCCAGGGCTTCGAGGACCGCGGCGAACAGGTCGTAGGGATCGCCATCCGGGGTCAGGGCCCGGGACAGGTGCGCCCGCGCGGTGGCCGCGTGCCGCCAGAGCAGGGTCGCGGGGGCGGTGTGGCCGAAGGCACCGCGCAGGCAGTCTTCCAGGGCGGCGACGCAGCCGCCGAAGTAGCCGCCGGGACCGTTCACCGCCTCGCCGAGCGCCAGATGGAGGCCCGGCCCGTCGGTGACGTACCGGCCGTCGAGTTCGTAGGCGTGACCGGCCGCCCGGTCACGGTGGGTGCGTCGGCAGCCCCGCTCCCGGACGAGGTCGAGCCAGGCCCCGCGCTGTCCGGTGCAGAGGCCGGTCCAGGCGCCCGGGGCGTCCGGCGGTCCGGTGAACCACCGCTCCCAGACGGGCCGCGCGTACTCCGGGACGGGCGTGCAGAGGCTTCCGTCGAGCTCCAGGTCGATCAGCTCCGTCCCGTCCCGGACGGGCGCCAGGCGAGGGCCTTGCCGTGGAGCAGGCGTTCGGTGAGCGGGTTTCCCTGGTCGTCGCGTATCTCGAGCGCGGCCTCCCCCAGGTCCAGAGCCCGCCGGGTGCCCTTCGACAGCGCAGCCCGCAGCCGTTCCGCCGGGGCGAGTCCGCGCAGAACGAGCCGGGGCGCCGACGGCTCGGCGGCCGGCAGGGCGCGGGTGAACTCCCGGCAGGAGCCCAGCAGTCGGCGCCCGTCGTGCACCCGGACGCGCCCCCCGGTGTCCCTCGGGCGGACCCTCGTAGTCGTCCAGGCCGGTGAGTACGAGGCCGTCCGTTCCGGGGGAGCGGACCAGGTCCGGGCTCTCCGCGTCCTCCAGCAGCCAGGGGCCGAGCGCCTCGTCGTCCGGCACCAGCCACACCCGGTCGCCGACCCGGCCGCGCACCCGGGCTCGCGGCACCCAGCCGGACAACTCGTAGGTCCCGCGCCCGGCATCCCCGAACAACCCCGCCACCTCGGCGCAGACGCCCCAGGCGCCCCCGTCCCCCGTGTCGGTCAGCGTGTACCGCGTTCTCCCGCGACGATCCTCGTGCACCCGGGAACGATGCCGCGGCCGCATCCCCGACCGCGAGCCGACCACCGCCTTTTCGGGCAACTGTTCTGCCCTCGCGTACCTGGCCCCTGTCGCCGTGGGCCTGTATCCAAAGGAGCGGAGCCTAGCGAAGGAGCCCCCTATGCACGCCCGTGACAACGCCGAGGCGGCCGAGCGCACCGGCACCCGCAAGCCGTCCGCTCCGGCCGTCACGACACGGCAGGCTCCGGGCGCGCTGGCGCCGCTCCAGCGCAGCGTCGGCAACGCGGCCGTCGTCCAGATGCTGCGCCGGAGCCAAGACGCGGGCGGACACGGCGCGCAGGAGGAGGCGGCGGTCCAACGGTCCGCCGTACACGGGGTGTTGCGCGCTCCCGGACGTCCACTCGCGGAGCCGGTGCGCCAGGAGATGGAGGCGCGCTTCGGCGCGGACTTCTCCGATGTGCGCGTCCATGACGACGCCGCCGCACAGTCCTCCGCCGCGGGCCTCGGTGCCCGCGCGTACACCTCCGGCAGCCATGTGGTGATCGGACCCGGTGGCGCCGACCGGCACACGCTCGCCCATGAGCTGACCCATGTCGTCCAGCAGCGGCAGGGCCCGGTCGCGGGCACCCCGACCGCCGACGGGCTGCGGGTCAGCGATCCCGCCGACCGCTTCGAGCGGGCCGCCGAGGCCAACGCCCACCGGGTGCTCGCCGGGCCCGTACCCGCCGCTCGGCGGGAGCAGGAGGAGGCCGCGGGCAGGTCGGCGGCGGGGGCCGAGGGGTCCGTGCAGCGGTTCACGGACCAGGACGTGGACGACATGGGTGAGCTGCGTGTCTCGGTCAACGGGGCTTTCGCCATCTCGGACGGCGCCGACCATATATGGGTACGGGCCGACGCCCTCGGCGCGATCGCCCCGGCCCTCCAGCCGGACAACCAGCAGCATCAGTTCCTGGGGGCCACCTACCACCGCTACTCGCTGGGCGGTGATGTGCTGAACCAGTGCCTGCATGTGGCCGAGGAGATCATCAACAACCGGGTCAACCAGCTGCCGCACGGCCAGTACGCCAGCACGATCGACACCCACAGCAACAGGCACGGCGACCGGACCGAGTTCTTCGGCCAGCCCAGCGACGGGACCAACCGCCGTATGGCCAGGGAGTTCACCGGCGCACGCGACGAAGCGGCGAACCCCCAGGTGGGCCAGGCGTTCGTGATCGTCGCGCTGAAGCCGGGGGCCCGGGAGATGAGCCAGTTCCACGCCGCCGCGGTGGTCGCGAGGGACGGTGACGACTGCGTCACCCTGGAGGCGTTCGCGGGTGCCGAGGAGCAACTGGAGCCCGCCGCCGCCCGGATGTACACCGTCAACGGTGGAGGGGAATCGTTCCACGGCTACTGGACCGGCGAGGAGATGTATTACCACGGGGTCAGCGCCACCACGGTGATCATCAACCCCAACCCCGATCTGTGACCGGACCGGCGGCGAGCGGGGCCCGCCGGGCGCGGAGGTAGGTCCGCTCAGGCGCGGAGCCGGAATCCCAGATAGGTCCAGGAGACCCCCGCCCGTCCGTGCGGGTCCTCGCGGCGGGCCTCATGGATGACGTCGAGGCCGTGTGCGCGGGCGAGGGCGACGGTCTCCTCGGCGGAGACCGGGAACATCCGGCGCCCCGCAGGTACCGGGCCGTGCCGCAGCGAGAGGACCACCCGGCCGCCGCGGCCGAGCAGCCCGGCCAGGGTGGCCATGCCCGCGGCGCGCTGCTCCTCGTCGAGGTGCATCCAGACCGCGGTGAGCAGGACCAGGTCGAAGCGGGCGGCCCGCGCGGTGAGCCGAGGGAGCCCGGGAAGCGCGTCGTCGATCCACTCGATCTCCTGCTCGGCGTGCAGGCGCCTGCCGAGGGCACGCAGTCGCGCGGTGGGCTCGGCCGCGACCACCCGGTGCCCCCGGGCCGCCAGCGCCGCCGCGTCACGCCCGCTGCCCGCTCCGACGTCCAGCACGGAACCCGGCCGGGCGGGGAACAGATGGAGCACCTCCCGGTGCACCTCGGCGAAGCTCACGCTCTCGTACTGCCGCGCGAGCGCCTCGGCCGCCTCCCCGTACCCGGCATTGCTCGCCATGCCCCGCAACTGGCCGCCGGTCGTCTCACCGCTCATGGCGCGGAGCCTATGGCACGGCGCAAACCCGTGAATCCCGCCATCGCGGAATGTGCACGTCCAGCGCCGGCCGGCCGCTTGCGTGAGGTCGTCCGCCGCGCCGAACCGGAACCTGTCCCTGTGCCGCCTGCCTCTTGGTGCCCTTGCCCGGTGCCCGAGACAGGGACAGGAGGGGGAATGCCGATGAGCGCGGTGAGCGCCGCCAAGCCGACGTATCCCGGCGTCTACGTCGAAGAGCTTCCCAGCAGCACCCGCACCATCTCGACCCTGACCACGTCGGTGACCGCGTTCGTCGGCCACACCCGGCGCGGTCCGCTCAACGAGCCGGTGCGCGTCACCAGCCGCGGAGTTCGAGCGCCGCTTCGGCGGCCTCAGCGCACGCGGCGCGGTCGGCTACGCGGTCCACCAGTTCTTCGGCAACGGCGGCACCGTCGCCGTCGTCGTCCGCGCCGCCAGGGCGGGCAGCGGAAAGGCCGCCCGCGTCACCCTCAAGTCCACCGAGGGACACAGCGATTGCGACGTCCTGGAGGTGCACGCCAAGGAGCCCGGCCTGTGGGGCGACGGCCTGCGCGTGGCCGTCGACCAGGACACGCCCCACCCCGACGACACCTTCAACCTGCGTGTCCACGACGCCCGGGGCGAGGCCCGCGAGAGCTTCACCGGCCTGTCCATGGACGCCGCCAGCGGCCGCTACGCCCCCACCGTCGTCAACGCCGGCTCCCGGCTGATCCGCGTCGACGCCGTCGGCGAGGGCCGCCCCGACCCCACCGGCACCGTCTCCAAGCCGTTCGGCCACCGGCTGCCCGACCTCACCGCCGACCTCACCGTCAAGATCGGCGACGTGGAGCGCGAGTTCACCCTCTACGACCCCGACACCGACGGCGAAGCACCGCACTCCGTGGCCGAGTTGGCGCTGCTGCTGGAACGCAAGCTGCGCGCCCTGCCCGACGCCCTCGGCAAGCACGCCTTCGCCTGGTCACCGGCGAGGGCAGCACCGCCGACCTGCGCTACGCCTTCGGCCCGCTCGCGACGCAGATCCCCGCGGCCGACCGGGCGGCCCTGGACGCCGAGGCGCAAGCGGCCCGCGAGGAGGAGGCCGCCGAGGCCGCCCCCGCCGACGGCCGCTCCCAGACCACGGCGGCGGCGGAGTCCGCCGCGGAAGGAGACGAGTGATGGCACAGCCGATGAGCGGGCCCAAGCTGCTGGAGATCCTGCGGGCCGAGGGTCTGACCGTCCGCGAGGTGCGCGACTGGCGCCACCACAACCGCAACACCAAGGGCCCCTGGGGTCCGGTGAGCGGCGTGATGATCCACCACACCGTCACCTCCGGCACCGACAACTCCGTGGACATCTGCTACAACGGCTACTCCGGACTGCCCGGCCCCCTGTGCCACGGCGTCATCGACAAGGAGGGCCACGTCCACCTCGTCGGCAACGGCCGCGCCAATCACGCGGGCCTCGGCGACAGCGATGTGCTGCGCGCGGTCGTCGCCGAGACGGCGCTGCCGCACGACAACGAGGCCGATGTCGACCGCAACCGGCACTTCTACGGCTTCGAGTGCGTCAACCTCGGTGACGGCAAGGACCCTTGGCCCGAGGCGCAGAAGGAGGCCGTCGAGAAGGTGTCCGCCGCGATCTGCCGTCATCACGGCTGGTCGGAGCGGTCCGTCATCGGGCACAAGGAATGGCAGCCCGGCAAGCAGGATCCGCGCGGCTTCACCATGGACGGCATGCGGGGGCGCATCGCCGGCCGGCTGGCCGGGAAGGCCGGCGGCAAGGACCCTGGCGATCCCAAGCCCGGCCCCAAGCCCAAGTACGCGCCCTTCCCCGGCAGCAACTTCTTCCACATGGGGCAGAAGTCGCCCCTGATCACCCGGATGGGCCGCCGTCTCGTCGCCGAGGGCTGCGCCCACTACGACAAGGGCCCGAGCCCCGAGTGGACCGAGGCCGACCGCAGATCCTATGCCGCCTGGCAGCAGAAGCCCGGCTTCCGGGGGAAGGACGCGGACGGCGTTCCGGGGAAGGCCAGTTGGGAGAAGCTGAAGGTGCCGTCGGACGGATGACGGGGCGGCGACAGGGGCGCGCCGACGTCATCCCGGCCCGAACAACGTCGCCGCGTTGTGGTGGCAGACGGCCCGCAGCCACTCCGCTCCGAGGTCCAGCCGCTCCAGGGCGTGGAGTTGATGGAGGTAGGGGTAGGGGATGTTGGGGAAGTCGGAGCCGAGGAGGACGCGGTCGCCGAGGTCCGCGAGCCGGGGGAGGGCCCGGCTGGGGAACGGCATCAGCGCCTCGGTGAAGTCGGTGAACGCCATCGTCGTGTCCAGCCGTATCTCCCGGTAGCGCTCGGCGAGTTCGAGGAAGTCCTCGTACTCGGGCATCCCCAGGTGCGCGACGATCAGCCGCAGCCCCGGGTGCCGCGCCAGCACCCGCGCGATCGGTTCGGGTCCGGTGTGCTTGCCGGGCGCGGGTCCCGACCCGCAGTGGATCACCACGGGGACCCGGGCCTCGGCCAGCACTCCCCAGGCCGGTTGCAGCAGCTCGTCGGCGGGGTCGTACGCCCCCACCTGCACATGCGCCTTGAACACCCGCGCGCCCGCCTCGACCGCCTCGCGGACGTACGTCTCGACGCCCGGCTCGGGGAACAGGGTGGCGGTGTGCAGGCAGTCGGGGGTCCGCCGGGCGAAGTCGGCCGCCCAGCCGTTGAGCCACCGGGCCATGCCGGGCTTGTGCGGGTAGAGCATGGCGGTGAAGGCACGGACGCCGAACCGCCGCAGTACCGCCGCGCGTTCCGCCTCCTGCTGCCGGTAGTTGATCGGCCAGGCGAGCCCGCCGGTCAGCGGGCCCTGTGCGTCGAAGTACTCCCAGACCTTGTTCAGGACGCGCTCGGGCATGAAGTGCGTATGGACGTCGATCAGACCGGGAAGCCCGAGCCGGCCCCAGAAGCGGCGGACCTCGGCGGCCTCCTCCTCGAAGCGGCTCGCGGAGGTGGCTTCGACGAGGTCGGCGGGGGCCGGTCGGTGATCGTTCATGGCGCCCACGATCGTCCCGCGCCGCCGGTCACGTCAATCCACGCCGCCGGTCACGTCGATCCACGTCCCTCGTCACGCCGATCGGGTCCGTCCGGCGGCGCGAGTACGGCCCGTAGCGCCTGCCGGAACTTGGCGGCCGTACTCGCGTCGAGCGGGGCGAGGAACTCGTCCTCCGCCGCGAGGTACGCCGCGTCGGCCTTCCGGTAGAGCGCGAGCCCGGGCCCGGTCAGCTCGATGGCGTTGCGCCGGCGGTCGGCCGGGTCGGGCTTGCGGGTGACGATCCCCTTGGCCTCGAAGCCGTCGATCAGGGCGACCATCGTGGTGCGGTCGACGCCGAGCTTCGCCGCGACCGCCTGCTGCGACATCGGCTCACGCCCGACGAGCACACGCAGCACGCCGAAGTCCTTGCTGTCGATGCCGAGCGGGGCGAGCGCGGCGTCGGTCAGCGCCGTCAGCCGCAGGTGAGCGTGCTTGACGAGGTACCCGAGCGCATCGTGCGGCTCCCTGGCATGCGGGGCGGGGGTTGGCATACCCCCCATCCTATCTCTAGGCTGATAATCAGTAGCACTGACAATCAGCCGAGCCGACGGAAGAGACCGTGATGATTCTTGTGACAGGCGGAGCCGGCTTCATCGGCTCGCACACCGTGCGCGCGCTCCACGAGGCGGGAGAGCAATGCGTGCTCCTCCAGCGCCGCACCCCCGCCCTGCCACCGCGGCTGGCCGACGTGCCCGCGGCGATGGCGCAGGGCGACATAGCCGACCTGGAGAGCCTGCGCGTGGTGGGCAGCCGGTACGCGATCACCGGGATCGTCCATCTCGCCATCACACCGCCGTGGGCGGCGGGCGAGGAGGACGCGATCGGGGCCGCGGGGCGCGCGCTCGACGGCTTCCTCAACATCGTGCGGGTCGCGAAGGAATGGGGCGTACGGCGTGTCGTCGTCGCCAGCACCATCGGCGTCTACGGGGGCGTGGCCGTCGGCGGTGCGCTCGGCGAGGACCTGCCGTTGCCGATGACGCACTTCCACGCCATCCCGACCCTGAAGAAGATCACCGAACTGCTGGCCGGGCAGCTCGCGGCCGAGTCCGGCATCGAGATCGTCGCCGCGCGCATCTCCGGCACCTGGGGTCCGGGCGGCCACCTGCCCGATCCCTTCTTCCCGGCCCCGTCCCTCGTCCACGCCGCCGCGCATCGCACCACCCCCGACTTCTCCGGCCTCGCGCACCAGCCGTACGCCGAGGACTCCCTCGACCTCTGTTACGTCAAGGACACCGGCCGCGCCCTCGCCCTCCTCCAGCTCACACCGGAGCTGCGCCACACCACGTACAACGTCGGCTCGGGCCGTGCGACGAGCAGCGCCGAGGTGATCGCCGCGATCGCCGCCACCGAGCCCGGCTTCCACACCGCACTGCCCTCCCGCGACACCACGACACCGCGCCAGTGGCTCGACACCACCCGACTGCGCGAGGACACCGGCTTCACCCCGGAGTACGACACCGCCGCGGCCGCCGCCGACTACCTCGCGTGGCTGCGCGCGGGCAACGAACGATAGGGCCGGTGCGGCGCGGCCTTTGTGACAGCGCCGCGTACGGTCGTCAGCCGGCGCGCGGGGTGAGGACCGTACGGTCGAACGGGCCGCCGTGCGCGGCCGCGTACGCGACGGCGTCGTTCACGGCGTCGAGCGGGAAGGTCCGGATCCGGTCGGGGGCGAGGTCGAGCGTCCCGGACGCGATGAGCCGGATCAGGCCGACGTTCGCCGTGCGCGGGCACGACCACTGGCCGCGCACGGTGACCGAGTTGCGCATGAGCCAGGGGTAGGGGAGGGCGAGGTCCGCGCCGCCGAGCATGCCGACGCCGCCCATGAGGACGACCCGGCCGTACTCACGGACGGTCATGGCCGCCGTCCGCGTCACCGAACTGGGCGCGGAGGGCGGGAGCAGGTCGATCACCACGTCGATCGGGCCCCGGGCGGCCGCGGACATGGCGGCGCGGTCCGTGTCCTCGTCGCCGCTCAGTTCGACCGGCCGCACCCGCCGGCCGAACCGGTCCGCGAGGAGGCCGAGCGCGGCGCGATCGCGGCCCGGTGCGATCACGCGGCCCGCCCCCATGGCGAGCGCCATGGCGACCGCGGCGCTGCCGAGATTGCCGGTGGACCCGCTGACGAGCACCGTCTCCCCGGCTTCGAGGCCCGCCGCCAGCAGCCCTCCGTAGGGGATGGCGTAGACGACGAGGCAGGACCAGCGAGCCGGGTCGTCCAGCGCCTCGGGCGGCAGGGGATGGACGTTCTCCGTGGGCACCCGCATGAATTCGGCGAACGCCCCGTCGGGCAGATGGCGGGCGAGCCGGGCACCGCCCTCGCCCCGGGAACTCAGGCCCTGAAGCATGATGTCGGGAGTCAGCGCGTCATCGCGGGAACGCACCGTCGGATCGCACCACACCAGGTCACCGACGCGCAGCCGGGTGGCGTCCGGGCCGACCCGCACGACGCGTCCCACGCCACCGGGACCCGGCACCACCGGGGGTTCGAGCGGATAGTTGCGCCGGCCGCCGAAGACCTCCCCGGTGTACGGCAGGACACACGTGGCCAGGACCTCGACCACGACCTCGCCGCCGTCGGCCCGGGGCTCGGGCACCGATCGCACGCTCAGCGGGGCACCGAACCCGGTCAGAACTGCTGCTCGCATCTGCGGCCTCCTTGATCGCCTGATGTGAGGCTAGGGACGTACAGGGCATGCGCCAAGCGACGATCTCGCACATCTGGTATGCGTAGTGCGCATGGACTTCTCCAGCACGGCTCTACGGGTTCTGCGGCAGGTCGCCGACTCGGGGAGCTTCACCGCGGCCGCCGCCCAGCTCGGCTACACCCAGTCGGCGATCTCCCGCCAGGCGGCGACCCTCGAACGGAGCGCGGGCGCCGTCCTGTTCGAGCGCCGCTTCGACGGGGTGCAGCTCACTCCCGCCGGACTGACCCTGCTGCGGCACGCCCGGACGATCCTGGACTCCGTCGCGGCGGCCGAGCAGGAGCTGACCGGTTCCGCCGCGCCGACGGCACCGGTGCGCGTGGGGATGTTCCCCAGCGCGGGCGCGGTTATCCTCCCCGGTGTGCTCACCCGGCTCGCGTCGGCCGCCCCGCACCTCACCGTCACGACCCGCGAGGGCAGCACGCCCGCCCTGCTCCGGGCCCTGCGCGCGGGCTCGATCGACATCGCCGTACTGACGTCCCGCCCACCGCACCGCCCCTCGGACGGCGAGTCGCCCCGGCTGCACATCGAGCCGGTCGAGGACACCGAACTGCTGCTGGGGGCCCCGACGACCGGTCTGTTCTCCGGCCGTACCGAGGTGCACATCGACGAACTCGTGGACGCTCCCTGGATCGCGGCGCCGTCCACGAGCACCGAACCCCTGCTCGGCGTCTGGCCCGGACTGCCCGGACGGCCGCGGATCGTACACACCACACGGGACTGGCTGACGAAACTCCGGCTGGTCGCGGGCGGTTTCGGCGTGACGACGATCCCGTCCCGGATGTCCACGGTACTGCCGCCCGGTGTGAGCCTGCTGCGCGTGGCAGGAGTACCGGCCGAGGTCCGCCGTATCCTCACGGCCCGGCTCCCCGGCCGACCGGGCCCGGGGATCACCGACGTCCTGCGCGCCATCACCTCGGCGGCCTGATCCAGGCCGGCGCTCTGGAGAGAACTCCGGTCACGACAGCGCCGGTTGGGTCCTCCCTGGCACGGACGGACACGGGCGAGCGGTCACCCGGGGTCGTGACCGGCCCGCATACCCGCCGGCGCGCAGACGAGCAGGGCGGCGACGAGGGCGGCCAGTGGCGCGGTCCATGAGCCGGTGGCGGCGTGCAGCGCGGCGGCGAGGACGGGACCGGTGGCGGCGAGGAGGAACCCGCAGGTCTGGGCCATGGTGGACAGGGCGGCCACCTGGTCGTGATCGCTGCCCCGATGGGCGTAGAGCACCCCGGGCAGCGCCTGTCCGGCACCGAGCCCGGCGCCGAGCACGGCCACCCACACCATCGAGGTGGCACCCGGCGCGAGCAGCAGCCCGGTCAGACCGGCGACGCAGACCAGGACGGTGCCCAGGATGTGCGGACGCTGATCGGCGCGTCGCGCGGCGAGCACCGGCGCGACGAAACCGCCCACGGCGATGCCGCAGATGAGCAGGGCCTGACCGGAACCGGCGGCGCTCCTGCCGAGCCCGGCCTGGACGAGGATCGAAGGCAGCCAGGCGAGCGTGGTGTAGAAGACGAGCGTCTGGATGCCGAAGAAGGCGGTCAGACTCCAGGCCACGGCGGTACGGGCCACCCTCGGGAGCCCGCCCCGCTCGGTGCGGGCGGCCGGTGCGGGGCGCGGCGGGCGATGACGCAGCTGGGGCGTCATGCCGACCGCGGCGAGGACGGCGGGGACGACGGCCAGGCCGACGGCCGGTCGCCAGCCTCCGGTGGCCTGGGCGACGGGGACCACCAGAGCCGCGACGAGTGCCGAGCCGACGCCCATCGAGAGGGCGTACACGCCCATCATCGTGCCGACCCGCCCGCGCGGGAACCGCTTGCGGACCAGGACCGGGATGAGCACGTTCACGACGGCCGTGGCCGCGCCGACCACCACGGTGCCCGCGATCAGTCCGGGCAGGCCGAGCATGCGCAGCACATCGCCGACCACCAGGACCGCACCGGCCCAGCACAGCGCCCGCTCCTCGCCGGACCGCCGCGCCACGGCCGCCAGCGGGGCGAAGACCCCCATGCACAGCGGCGGCAGCAGACCCAGCAGGGAGACCAGGGCGGGGCTGAAGCCCGCGAGCGGCGCCAGCGACCCGATCTGCCCGAAGGCGACCCGCGTGTTCAGGCTCATCAGCACGAAGCCGACGACGAGCAGCGCCCCGGCACCCCCGGCGCGCGGTGCGGCGCGGTCACGAGGCGTGGAGGCGGTCGCCGTCGGCGGCGCTGAGGGAGACATGGCAGGCCCTCCGGAGTTCGGGAGTTAGGGTTGCCCCCAACCTGCACGCTCAAGTCCACTTGAGTGCAAGCTCCCGGAGGTCCCGATGGCGCGGCTGTACTCGATCACCGAGGCCGCCCGCGCCTTCGGCGTCTCGGTGCCGACGCTGCGCTACTACGAGGAGTGCGGACTGATCCGGCCCACCGCGCGGCGCGGCCGGGTGCGCCAGTACGACCGTGCGGCCCTGGAGCGCCTCGCCTACGCCCAGCTGTGGCACGACGACGGCATGATGCCCCTCGCCGACACCGCCGCCGTCATGACCAGCCGTGACGCCCCCGAGCGCCATGCCCTCATCGCCGCCCGGCACGACGCCGTGCGGGAGCGGATCGACCGGCTGGCCCGCGCCGCCGCCGTACTGCGACACATGCTCCAGTGCCCGGCCGACCATCCCCTGGACTGTCCCGTCACCGGCGCCTACATCCGCTCCCGCGTCGACGCGGCCCTCGCCGGTGACGAGCCTCCCGAGCCGGCCTTTCCCGACGTACCGGAGGAGCCCTCGGGCAGCTGAGGGCCGTCCGTGTCCGGGTCGGCGCGGCCCCCGGCACCTTGCTCTGCGCGCCGCCGGACCGAGGCCATGGTCAGCCCGCTTCTCCCGAGCCCAGCCGGATGCGGCACAGCCACCACGCGTTCAGGGCGCCGAACGTGTCGAAGGGATCGATGCCGGTGACATCGGTGAAGCGCTGCACCCGGTTGCGCACCGTGTTGGGGTGGACGAACAGGCGCTCGGCGGCCGAGGTCACGTCGCGGCCGGCCTCCAGCCAGGCGCGCACGGCGAGCGCGACCGGTTCCGCCTGCGCCCCGAGAGCGGCCCACGCCGTTCCATGACGATCCGTCAGCACGGCGGCCAGGTCGGCCCGTTCGGCCAGCGCGGCGAGTACGGCGACATCGGCGACGTGCGTCACCCCGCTCCGCCCGGTCGACTCGGCGGCGGTCAGGGCGGCGAGGGCCAGCCGCCGGGCGCTGCCCAGTTCCTCCGGCTCGGCCGGACCGGCCAGCCCCGCGACGCTGCCGGTCCTGGCGGCGCGTGCCGTGGGCGCCTGCGCGAGCACACCGACCAAGAGGCCGTCGAGATGCCCGGTGAGTGCCTGGGACCGCTCGCGCAGCGCGTGCTCCAGGGCGCCGCCGTCCGGCCGGGCGACCAGCACCCACAGGCCATCGGCGACGGGCAGCCCGGCCTCCGCGGCGGCCAGCGCGGCCGCCGAACCGCCTTCGAGCAGGCGCCGCAGGATCGTCAGATCCCGGTCCTCGGCTCCCGTGGCCCGCCCGGTGCCGGCGGCGCGGTGGGCCTGGATCAGCCGGGCCCGCACCGCCTCGGCCCAGTCGTCGTAGAGTTCGCGCACATCGAGCAGCAGGTGCGCCTCTATCCCGGCGGCGGCCGCGGCCTCCCGGGCACGGGACCAGATCGCGCGCTCGGCGACATGGATGGCGCCGAGCACCGCCTCGATGGGCACGCCCTGCCGTGCGCGGGTGTGCCCGAGCTCCGCCACGAAGGACAGCTCCGTCTCGGTGGGGCCCCGCCGGGCGGCCAGCGCCCGGGTCGCCGCGGCGAGCAGCGCGCGGGTGTGCCCGGCGATGTCGGCGGGCGCGAGCCCTGCGACCTCCCGGACCGTCGTACGGACCCCCGAGACCACGGACGGCAGCAGATCGTCCTCGCCGACGACCCGTTCCATCAGGTCGACCACACTGTCCCAGTCCGCGTATCGCATGCCCGGCATCCTCGCCCCGGTTGTGGCACGGCACAAGACAACGGCCGGATCGGGTGGCGCATGACATGTTCGGCGAGGTGAACGGCCCTTACGGTTGGGCCCAGCCACAACACGGCGGCCGACGGCGGCCCGAGTCGACCGCATCCGCGTGGGGCCTCGGCGGCACCTACGCCGGGCTCCGGCGGTACCCACGCCGGGCTCCGGCGGTACCCACGCCGGGCTCCGGCGGTACCCGCGCACGGCATCAGCGGATCCCGCGCCGGGCCCCGGCGGATTCTGCGCCGGGCCTTTGCGGCACCCACCCCGTACCCCAGGAGAACCACCATGCCCCCATCCCGCCGCGTCGCCGTGATCGGCGCCGGTGCGGCCGGCCTCGCCGCCACCAAGGCCCTGCTCGATGCGGGCGTCGAGGTCGTCACCCACGAACAGGGCGACCGGCCCGGCGGGTTGTGGGCGCGGGACAACGCGAGCGGACTGTCCCCGGCCTACCCCTCCCTGCATCTCAACACCAGCAAGGGCCGCACCGAGTTCGCCGACTTCCCCATGCCGCGGCACTGGCCGGACTATCCGTCGGCCGACCTCGTGGCCGGTTATCTCGCCGACTACGCACGGGAGTTCGGCCTGACCGAGCACATCCGGTTCGGCGCGGCCGTCGCGTCCGTCGAGCGTGCCGCGGAGGGCTGGGCCGTGACGTCCGGATCCGGTGAGACGGACCGGTACGACGCGGTCGTGGTCGCCAACGGCCACAACTGGCACCCCCGTTGGCCCGACCCGGCGTACCCGGGGACCTTCGACGGCAGCCAGACGCACGCCCACGACTACCGCGGTCCCGAGGACTTCCGGGACCGGCGGGTGCTCGTCGTCGGCATGGGCAACTCCGCGATGGACATCGCCGTCGATGCCTCCTACGTCGCCCGCGGCCCGGTGCTGCTGTCGGCCCGCCACGGCGTGCACATCGTCCCCAAGTACCTCTTCGGACGGCCCTCCGACGCGACCGGCGGCGCCCTCGCGGTCCTGCCCTGGCGGCTGCGTCAGCGCGTCGCGGAGACGATGCTGCGGCTGGCCGTCGGCACCCCGCAGCGCTACGGCCTGCCCGCACCGGCGGGCGGCCTGTTCCAGAACCACCCCACCATCAGCGACACCGTCCTGCACCGCCTCACCCACGGCGAGATCGCCGCCCGACCCGGCATCGAACGGCTGGACGGGGACACCGTCGTCTTCACCGACGGCCGCACGGAAGCGGTCGACATCATCGTGTGGGCCACCGGCTACCGCGTCCACATCCCCTTCCTGAGCCCCCGCTGGGCGGGCGAGGACCCCGAGCGACTCCCGCTGTATCAACGGGTCTTTCACCTCGACGATCCGAGTCTCGCGTTCGTCGGACTCATGCAGTCCACGGGCGCGGCACTGCCCGTGGTGGAGGCCCAGGCCAAGCTGGCCGCCGCCTGCTTCTCCGGCGGCTACGCCCTGCCCTCGCCCGAGACGCAACGACGCACCGTGGACCGGACCTTGCGCGCCGCGACCGCCCGCTGGGGCGACCGGCGCCCGTACCTGCGCATCGACTTCGACCAGTATCTCGCCGACATAGCACGGGAGATCGCGGCCGGACGCGCCCGACTGCGGCGCGGCGCCCGCCCGTTCACCGCCCCGGCCCGCGAAGGGAGCCCCGCGTGAAGACCGCATCCGCCCGACGCGGAGGACCGCGCGCCGCCGACGGCCTCCGCGTCCTGGTCACCGGCGCCTCCGGCACCTTCGGCCGGGCCATCTGCGCCCGCCTGACCGAACTCGGCGCCCATGTCGTCGGATTGGACCTCGCGCCCCGCCCGGACGACCCGGTCGAGGTGCTCGCCTGCGACATCACCGACGACACCGGCACCGCGAGCGCCGTCGCCGCCGCGATCGACCGGCTCGGCGGCCTCGACCTCCTCGTCAACAACGCGGGCATCGGCGGCCCCGCCCCGGCCGAGCTCCCGCCCGGGGACGAGGTGCGGCGCCAGCTCGACATCAATCTGCTCGGCGCCTGGCGGGTGACCGCCGCGAGCGTCGCCGCCCTGGTGGCGTCCCGCGGCCGGATCGTCATGGTCTCCTCACGCATGGCCGCCATGCAGCTGCCCCTGGCCGCCGCGTACGGCGCCTCCAAGCGCGCGCTGGTCGCCTACGCCGACGCGCTGCGCCTGGAACTCGGCACCCATGTGGGCGTGACCTGCGTCTACCCGTCGGCGGTGCGCAGCCCCATCCACGACTCCACCGCCGCGGCCGGGCTCTCCCTGGAGGGCATGAGCAGCTACGAGCCGCTGGCGGGCGTGGTCGACACCGTGCTCCGCGCCGCCCTGGGCCGCCGGGTGCGCCGTGACCTGGCCACCACCCGCCGCGGCGCCGTCGAGTTCTTCCTGGCCCGCCATCTGCCCGCCCTCACCGACCGGATCGTCGCCCGCACCCTCGCCGCCCGCGCCCGCTCCGGCGCCTTCGAGGGAGCCGAACTGGCCGCAGGTGTCGTCAGCCGCCACCGGGAGACACCATGACCGCGGTGACCGGCAGAACGGGGGAGACGGGGGAGACGGGGGAGATGGGGGAGACGGGGGAGCACGACGCCTCGGCCCGCCCTCGCACCGGCGACCTCACCCTGTACGCGACCGGCTCGATCGGCATGGGCGTCTGGGTCACCGTCCCCGGCCTGCTGCTCCTCTACTTCCTCACCCGGACCCTCGGCGTCCCCGCCTTCCTCGCCGGTACGACCCTGCTGCTGCCGAAGATCGTGGACGTCGTCGCGCACCCCCTCCTCGGCTCCCTGACGGACCGCCGGGCGCGCCGTACGGGGCACCGGCGCGGTCTGCTCCGGGTGGGGCTGTGGCTGACGGCGGCGTGGATCGCCCTGTTCTCCGTCCCCGAGGGCCTGTCCGGAACTCCGGCCGCGCTGTGGGTCGGCTGCTGCTGCGTCGCCGGGAACCTGCTGTTCGCCTGCTTCCAGGTGCCGTATCTGACGACGCCGTCCGACCTGCGGATCGGCTACCACGAACGCACCCGCGTCTTCATGTTCCGGATGGTCTTCCTCACCCTGGGACTGCTCGTCGCGGGCGTCGCCGCCCCGGCCCTGGTGGCCTCCGGCGGTCACCGCGCCTACGCCCGGATGGCCCTGTTGCTGGCCGGACTCCTGATCGCCTCCCAACTGGTGGCGCTGACCGGTGTACGCAGGCTCACCGAACGCTGCGGGTTCCGGCTCCCGGACGAGCACGCCCACTCGGCCCGCGACGACATCCGGGCCGCCTGGCGGGACCACGACTTCCGGGCGCTGGCGCTGTCGTACCTGTGCACCGGCACCACCACCCATCTGTTCCTCGCCGCCGTGCCCTTCTACACCGAGTACGTCCTCGACGACCGGGACCTGACCGCCGTACTGATGGGCGCCTTCCTGGTCCCGGCGACCGTCGCGGGACCCGGCTGGCTGCGCGTGTCGAGACGCATCGGCAAACAGAGCGGACTGCTGCTCTCCCAGGCCGTCTTCGCCGCCGGGTCCCTCGCGCTGGCGGCCAGCGGACGGCTCGGCGCGGCCGGGGCCGCCGTCCTGGTCCTGGTGGCGGCCCTGGGCACCGCCTTCGCCGGGCTCCAGCTGTTCGCGTTCTCGATGGTCCCGGACGCGGTGGCGGCCGCCGAGACGCGTGGCCGCGCCCGCGCGGGCGCCTACACCGGGGTGTGGACCGCCACCGAGGCCGCCGGGACCGCGCTCGGCCCCTACGTCTACGCCACGGTGCTCGCCCTCGGCGGTTTCGTGTCCACCACCGGGGGCCGCTCCGTACGGCAGTCCCACACCGCGCACCTGGCACTGCTGCTGGGTATCACGGTGCTCCCGGCCGTGTTCATGGCGGTGGCGATGGCATGCCAACGACGATGCGGCCTCGACCGCCGCTGACCGCGTCCCGGAGCGCATCCGGCGCCGGTATCCGCTCCAGCACCCCGCCCGCGAACACGTCGTACAACGGCAACGTCTCCAGATGGACATAGCCGATGTGGCAGTCGCAGACCGCGAGCGGACAGGCCCGGGGCCGCAGCGCCTCTCGATACGAGCCGTCGTACAGGTTTCCCAGCTCCGCTCGGACGAAGTGGCAGCGGCGCACCGTGCCCTCCCCGTCCACCGAGATGACCGACTCCCCGGTACGGCAGGGCAGCCCCGCGCTGCGGTGCGGATGGCGGCTGTACGGGAAGAGCGGGTCCAGCGCGGTCCATTCGCCGGCCTCGGCATCGGTGTAGGTGTGCCCCTCGGCGGCGTTCACCCACAGATAGACCTGCTCGGGCAGCTCGGCGCGCAGCCGCCGGGCATGCTCCAGGTGCTCCGGCAGGCCGACCACACCGACACTGTGCCGCACCCCGCGGGCCGCCAGGTCTTGGCACTTGGCGAGGAAGCGATCGTACGGCGTCTGCCCCGGATGGTATGTGCACCACAGGGCGAGCGTGTCCAGGTCGGCGGCCGTGACCCAGTCGGTGCGGCAGCTGAGGTTGGTCTGGATCGCCACCCTGCGGATGTGCGGCAACCGGCTCAGCTCCACGAGCGCCCGCCGGTACCAGGACCGCACCAGGCCCTCGCCCCACGGCGTGAACAGCAGCGAGAGCCGGTCGCCCTCCTGCCCGGCCGCCCAGTCGGCGAACCGCTCCAACGCGGCACGGTCGGCGGTCAGTTGGGCGCGGCTGTCGCGCCTCTTGGCGAACGGGCAGTACGGGCAGTCGTAGTCGCACGACGCCAGCGGGCCCCGGTAGAGAATCGTCAGATCCATGCGTATGCCGTCACTTCACCTCGTACGCGGCCATCCGCGCCCGCACGGCGGCGGAGAACAACTCGGGGCCCACCGCGTCCGAATGCGCCAGCCCCTCGGGGCTCAGCCGCAGCAGCCCGGGGCCCGCCGAGTCGTCCAGCCAGCCCCGCCCCGCGAACCGGTCCAGCTCAGCCGCGAAGTCGTCGCCGGGCGCGCTGCCGAACCGGTCCCGGTACCCGGCCACCGCCATGCCCTCGGCCTGGAGCAGCGACTGGAGCAGATGACGGCGGCGCGCCTCGTCCCCGGTCATCTCCCAGCCGAAGTCCGCCTGCCGGAAGCCGTCGGCGGAGCGGGCGGCGTACGTGTCGATGATCCCGCGTATGCGGTGCATGTCCACCGCGTAGTCGAACGAGTAGTGCAGCCGGGAGGTGTACGACCGCGCGCCGCAGCCGAGACCGACCATGCCGTCCGTCTGGCACGCGTAGTCGCCCGCGCCGGTGTCCGGGGCGTCCGCGCGGCGGAACATGCGCATCGACACCTGCTCGTAGCCGTGCGCGAGCAGATGGTCCCGGCCGTGCCGGTACAGCCGCAGCCGCTGCTCGTCCCACTCGGCGTCGGCGGTCACCGCCCGTTCGCGCTGCCGGCCGAGACCGGTGAGCGGGCGCACATAGAGGGGATACAGATACAGCTCCTCCGGCCGCCAGCCGAGGGCCGCGTCCAGGGAACGGGTGAAGGACTCCTCGGTCTGGCCGTCGATGCCGTAGATCAGATCGATGTTCAGGACAGGGATCCCCACCTCGCGGACCCGGGCGAGGGCCGCCTCCACGTCCGCCCGCCGCTGCGGCCGTACGGCGGTGCGCGCCTCGGCGTCCACGAAGCTCTGCACGCCCAGGCTCAGCCGGGTGGTGCCCCGCTCGGCCAGCACCGCCAGCCGGTCGGCGGTCGCGGTGGCGGGCGAGGCCTCCACCGACAGCGGGATCGCGGCCAGGTCCGCGCCCAGCCCGTGCTCGGCCAGATCGCACAGCCGCTCCAGCTCCGCCGCCTCCAGAAACGTCGGAGTGCCGCCGCCGAAGGCCGCGTTCGCGAACCGCGCCCCCTCGCCCAGCGCCTCGCGCACCGCCGACGCCTGCCGCTCCAGCGCGTCCAGATAGGCGCCGGTCAGGCCGTCCGGCGCGCCGATCCGGGTGAAGAGATTGCAGAAACCGCAGCGCACCTCGCAGAACGGAATGTGGAAGTAGAGCGACAGGGCGCCCTTCGGTTCGTCCGCCCACAGCTCGCGCAACGACGCCTGCGCACGGGGCAGCGGGCGGTAGGCGGTCTTGTGCGGATAGGCGTAGACGTACTGCTGATACGGGCGGACGGCGGTGGCCGTCGCGGTGGCGCTGGTCATCGGGCCTCGTCGACGAAGAAGTGGGCATAGGGGACGGTCCAGACGACGTCATGGCCGATACGGTGGCCCGTGTAGCCGTCCTCGCCGTACGCGGTGCCGTGGTCGGAGCAGACGATCGCGAGGCACGGCCGGCGCGCGGAGGCGGCGGCCAGGAGCCGGCCCATGTGCCGGTCCACATACTCCAGGGCCGCCGCGTGGGACTCCCGGGTGTCGCCCGCCTCCTTGGTGGCGCCGGGCAGATGGAACCAGTTGGGCTGGTGCAGCGCCGCCACGTTCACGAACAGGAACAGCGGCTGGTCCGCGGGGAGACCGGCGACGACCTTCTCGGCGCACGCCACCTGGGCCTCGAACGAGGTGGGGGAGGCCACCCCGAACTCCGGCTCCCAGTGGCTCTCCTGGAACATCCCCGGCAGCACCGAGCCCAGCGGGCCCTGCTTGTTGAAGAAGCCCACCCCGCCGACGCACACCGTGCGATAGCCCACGGCGGCGAGCCCCGAGACCAGATCGGGGGTGTCGTAGACGAAGGTGCCCGTCGCGGTGCTCTCACTGCCCGCGAAACGGGCGGCGAACAGCCGCGGATGCGGACCCGGAGCGGCCGGCGTCGGCAGGAAACCCGCGAACATCGCCTGATGGGAGGCGTAGGTGAAACTGCCCGGCGCGTGCCTGCGCTCCCAGGTGCCGCCCGGCAGATGCCGGGCCAGATGCGGGATGCGCCCGGCCGCCGCCAGCTCCTGCGCGACGTCGTAGCGCAGGGTGTCGAGCGTGACCAGCAGCAGATCGTGGCTGCCCACGATCTCGGTCATGTCAAGCGGGGATGTCATGGTGGTGCTCCTCGTGTTCCGGCAGCCGTACGACCTGATGGGGAGGTCGTACGACGTGTTCCGGAGGTTGTACGACGTGCTCGGGCCGGGGGCCGGCCTGTTCCGTCGGCCGTACGGCGGTCCGGGCCGCGGCGACCTGCGCGGCGTAGGTGTCCAGGTGTTCGGCGCCGCTGCCGGGGAGGCCGGTCAGCCGGGGGAGCAGATCCCCGAAGGCGTTCACCTCGCCGACGGTGAAGCGGCGCCATCCGGTGGCCGGCAGGATGTCCACACCGACGCACAGCGTGCCCGGGAAGCACCCGGCAGCCCGCTCGGCCACCTCCAGAACCTCGGCGAAGTCGCCGCCCGCGTCCCGGATCGCCGCGCGGACCGCGTCCAGATCGCCCCGGGCGCCCCCGAGATGCAGATTGGTCATCGGGTGCCGGCTGGTCCGTACGACGGCATGCGTGGCGCGGCCAGCGACCACGACCACCCGCAGATCGGCCGCCCGGCCGTCCCGCATGGCCTTCGGCAGCCACCGCTCCACATGGACGCCGTCCGGGACCAGTGCGTCGAACAGGGCGGCGACCTCCCGCTCCGAGGTGTAGTCGCGCACCCGCAGCGAGTTGTACAGCCGGCCGTCCTCGGTCCGCTCCACGGACGTGGTCGCCTTGACCCGTCCCGGGCCCGCCACCGACAGCGCCAGCACACCGGAGGCCGACGACCCATGGGCCGCCTTCACGAACACCCGTGAGAAACGGGCCTCCTTGAGGCGCTGCCGCAGCCCGTCCCAGCCGTCGAACGGGCCGCTCAGCGCGGGCGGTACCGGGACACCGGCGGCGGCGAGCCGGGCATGGCAGCGCCGCTTGTCGAACATCACGGCGACCTCCTCCGGGTCCGCGCTCAGTACCGCACCCGCTTGGTGCGCCGCTCGCGTCAACTCCCCCACCACGGAGGTGAAACGGCGGTACCACAGCGCCGTGCCCTCCACCCGGGTCGGCTCGTCGACGCCCCGCAGGAGCAGGTCGACCTCGGCGTTCTCACCGGGGGAGTCGATCCGCACCCACTCGCCCGGCGCGAAGGCGTACCGGCCGCGCAGCACGTCCCGCCAGGCGAGCACGCGCGGCGCCGGATGCCCCGCGGCGCGTACGGCGTCGGCGAACATGGTCGTCCGCCGGTTCTCGGGGTTGCCGACGACGGCGAACCGGAGGCCCGCGCCCGGTGCCGGGTTATTCGGAGACGGCGACATAACGCCACTCCTCGTCCCGCCACCGGTGCGGCTCCTGACGCTCCGACAGGTCCACCTCGGTCCCGGCCGAGCCGACGGCCGCCCGGATCCGCTCGGCCATGGAGTCGCCGAGGAAATGGTGGTGCAGGTCGAGCCGCTTGAGATGGGTGAGCGGCTGGCCGCGCAGCAGCGCCTCGCCGCCTGCGTCGGTGAGGATGCCCATCGACAGATTGAGCGATTCCAGCTGGGCCACGACCGGCGCGGCGGCGATCGCGGCCGCGATCTCGTCCTGCACCTCGCTGTCCTGGAGTCCGAGATGACGCAGCGCCGGGAAACGGCCCCCGGCCAGGACGGGCGCGAGGTCGGCCACCGTCGCGTCGCCGCCGTACGTCGCCACGCCGAGCCACAGTTCGAGCCGCTCCAGGGCGGGCAGTTCGCAGGCGCCGACCGCCCGCACCACCTGTCCCGGCAGGCCGCCCGACTCGAATCGCAGCACGCGCAGCGCCTCGTGTCGTACGGGCCGCAGCGACAGGGGCTCCTCGCCGAGCCCCTGCGAGTCGCCGCCGCGCACGCCCAGTTCCTCCAGCAGCGGGAAGGTGTCCAGGACCGGGGTGACGTCGGTGAGCTGGAGCCAGGAGATCTCGCACTCCTCGCCGGTGACATCGGCGAGGAACAGGGCACGCAGCGCGGGGAAACGCCCGGCGTCGGCCAGGATCAGCTCCAGCACCGGACGCAGTTCGCTGTACTCGTCCTCCCACCAGGGCCCGATGACCAGCGCCCGGACCTCCGCGCTCGGCACCCGGTCCGTGAAGCTCTGCCACACCTCGGGGAAGGGGATGTCCCCGGCCTCGAAGCAGTCCAGCCGCCAGGCCACGTCGCCTGCGGCCGGAAGCGCCTCTCCGCCCGGCTCGGGCAGGGTGAAGACGGGCAGTCCGTGAAAGGTCTCGAAGTGATCGGCGAAGGTCATGTCAGCCTCACTCCGCGACCGCGGTGTAGCGGTGCACGACGCCCTCGTGCTCCCAGGTGTCGCCGGGCTCGGACAGGTCGACCTCGACACCGGACGGCTCCAGCGCCGCCCGGACCCGCTCGGCCACCGGCTCGGTGACATAGTTGTGGTGCAGGTCGAGCTTGGCCAGATGGGTGAGCGGCTGCCCGTCGAGCAGCGCGATCATGCCCTCGTCGGTGAGCACGCCCATGGACAGGTCGAGCGAGGTCAGCTGGGCGACGACCGGGGCGCTCGCCACGGCGGTGGCGATCTCGTCCTGGATCTCGCTGTTGCGCAGGCCGAGATGGCGCAGCGCAGGGAAGCCGCCCCCGGCGAGGAACGGCGCGAGGTCGGCCACCGTCGCGTCGCCGCCGTACTCCGACACACCGAGCCATATGTCGAGGTGCTCCAGCGCGGGCAGTTCGCTGCCGGCGACACCGCGCACGACCTCGCCGGGCAGACCGCCGGTCTCGAACCGGAGCACGCGCAGGTGCTCATGGCGCACCGCCGGGAAGCGCAGCCCGGAGCCGCCGCGGATCCCCAGCTCCTCCAACTGCGGATAGGCGGCGAGCACCGGGGTGACATCGGACTGCTCGATCCAGGAGATCTCCGCCTCCTCCATCTCCAGGTCACCGATGAACACGGCGCGCAGACCGGTCAGCCGCTCCCGGTCCTTCACCAGGCTGTTCACGATGAGTTCGGAGTCGTTGTCGTACGCCTCGCCCCACGGGCCCACGATGATCGCGCGTATCCCGGCGGGATCCACGGTCTCCAGGAAGCGGTCCCACAGGTCCTCGAAGGCGATGTCCGAGTCGCCGTACGGATCGACGGAGACCCGCCACGCCACGGCACCCGCCTCCGGCAGCTCCCGCTTCGACTCGGGTTCGAACTCGAAGGCCGGGAGGCCGTGCAGTTCCTTCAGATGCTCGACGTTCGACATGACGCGCTGGCCTCCTGGGACCGTGATCTTGCGGTGGTTGCAAGAGTTCTACCAACCCGCACCGACAACGCGGATGACGGGCTGTGGAAAAGCCGCTCGCGGGGCCGTTGTCAGACCCCCCGCGTAGCGTCGTGGTCATCGGTCGGCGAGGTGCCGACGGGGAAGGGAGACACCTGTGTACCGGCAAGGAGACGTCCTGATCGTGCCCGTCGCCGAGGAGGCCGTGCCGCCCGGCACCGACCGGCTGCCGCGCCAGCCGCGGGACGCCCGGGGCAGGTTGGTGCTGGCCCTCGGCGAGGTCACCGGCCACGCGCACGCCGTGGTCGGGCCGGGCACCCTGGTCCGCGAGACCGGGCCGTTCGGCACCGCCTACCTCCATCTCCAGGACGGCGGACGGGTGGTGCACGAGGAACACGCGGCGATACCGCTGCCCAAGGGCTGGTACCGCGTGGTGCGCCAGCGCGAGTACGTACCCGGCGCGGTCCGCGTCGTGGCGGACTGAGACGGCGGGGTGCGGCGGTGAGGGCGGATTCTGAGGAAGAGGCGGGCGCGGAGGTGACGACAGCTGCTGACGAGAGCGGGGGAACGAGGGTGGCGGTCGGCGGGGAAGTCCCGGGCTCGACGGCGGCGGTCGGCGGGAGAACCGGGGGATCGATGGCGGCGTTGATCGAGGGAGTCGAGGGATCGATGAGTGCGGTGGGCGGGGAATTCGAGGCAGCGATGACGGCAGGGAGCGGTGCGGTGACGACGGGGAGCGGTGCGGTGACGACGGCGGAGACGACCCACGCCTGGCGGGCGGTGGCCTCGGCGACCGGTCCCGCGGACCGCGCGGCCGCCGAGGAGGGCGTGCGTCTGGCCTACCGGCTGGCGGGTCTGCCCGAGCCCGAGACCGTCGTCTGGGCGGACTCGCCCCGCGAGGGCGCGGCCCTGGTCGCCCGGCTCGCGGCGGAAGGCACGGCCGGGCGAAGCGTCCGTGACGCGGTACGCACCCGGCCGTGGGCGACCGCCCGCCGACAACTGTTCGACCGGCTGGGTTCGGACGGCTGGGCCGAGCACTGGGCCCTGACCGGGGCTCAGCTGTGGGACGGCCTGGCGATGCTGACCGAGCGGATACGGACCGGGCTGATCGAGGACCTGGCCGTCACCGCGGCCGCTTCGGACGGCGCGACCGGCACCCCGGTCGATGAGGAGGCGGCGGCGAAGCAGGCGGCGGCCGCCGAACAGGCCGTCCGTCTGATGCTCCTCGACGCCGTCCTGGGCCAGCACGACGCCGCGTGGCTGGCCGCGTTCGACGGCCAGGAGGGCGGGGAGGCCCTGGCGGGGATCGCCGCGGTGGCCCGCGCCGCGGGCTGGTGGTGGCCGTACGAGAAGACCGCGGTCGTCTGCGAGCGTCCCCTGGCACTCCATCTGGACGAGGCGGGCCGCCTCGACCGCGGTGACGGCCCCGCGCTCGCCTTCCCGGACGGCTTCGCCCTGTACGCCTGGCGCGGCATGCCCGTCCCGGCCGAATTCCTCGACGAACTCACCGAGTTGACGCCCCGGCGCATACGCGAGGAGGAGAACGCCGAACTGCGCCGCGTGATGCTGGAGCACTACGGCTACGACCGCTACCTGAAGGAGTCCGATGCCGCACCGGTACAGCGGGACGAGACGGGCGTGCTCTGGCGCCTCGAACTGGAGGGTGACGAACCGCAGGTGATGGTCGAGGTCGTCAACTCCACCCCGGAACCCGACGGCACCCACCGCACCTACTGGCTCCGCGTCCCGCCCCGCACCCGCACCGCGCGGGAGGGCGTCGCCTGGACCTTCGGCCTGGAGGAGGCGGAGTACGCGCCGATGCGCCAGACCTGAGCAGGACGGGACCGCTCAAGCCCCGGTGTGGAGCGTGTGTCCCCATGCCTCGACCGTGGTGACCTCGCCGCGCTGGGTGAGGACGTCGCTGACGAGAGTGTCGTGCACCGCGGGCTTGGGGTCGGCGCAGGCGTCGGACAGAACGGTGACCCGGTAGTCGAGGTCGGCGGCCTGGAGCGCGGTGGACAGGACGATCCCACTGGTGGCTAGGCCCGCCAGGACGAGATGGTCGATGCCCTGGGCGACCAGGATCTGCTGGAGATTGTTGCCGGTGAACGCGCTGACCCGGTTCTTGTACACGACGATCTCACCGTCCGCGGGCGCGACATCCGGGTGGATCGCGGTACCGGGGTCGTCCGCCGTGAACAGATGCGGCGGCAGGGCACCGAAGGTCTTGTTGAAGGGGTGGGCGTCGACATGCCCGGGACGCAGCTGGAGCGCCACATGGATGACCGGGACACCGGCGGCGCGGGCGGTGCGCAGGGCTCGCACGGCATGGGGGAGGTAGCCGTCGGCCACCTGGGGGACGTGGCAGTTCTGGACGTCCATGAGCAGTAAAGCGGTGCGGGGCATGGTGGTGCCTTTCGTACGGTCGTGCGGTCTTACGGTGGTGCGGTCCTACGGTGGTGCGTCTTCGGTCCCCGGGAGGGGATTCCGGGGCTACTTCGCCGCCTGGGCGTCCGGCGCCGGGGCCCGGCCGAGGGAGCGGTCGAGGACGGTCAGCAGCAGGTAGAGCGCGCCTGCGGCGAGCATGATCCAGACTAGGTGGTGCATACCGCCGGTGTCGATGTGCCTCCCGAAGGACGCGGCGGCCGCGGAGGAGGCGATCATCGAGCCGATGTAGGCGAAGGTGCGCAGCAGCCCGGCCGAGGACGCGATCCGCTCGGGATCGGCCTGGAAGTAGACGGAGTTCTGGAGGGCCAGGTTGTTCAGCCCCTGCGGGATGCCGAAGACCAGCGTGACGAGGAACAGCGTCCACAGCGGGCTGCTCCCGCCGAGCGTGAGCATCAGCAGGCAGGCGACGATCTGCCCCGCCGCGCCGACCAGCAGCTTCCCGCGCACGCCCGGCCGCCGTCCGGAGACGATCGAGACACCGATCGCCACCAGGAACGTGGGGATCTGCACCAGCCCGGCACGGAAGGGGGACAGCCCGTAGCCCTCTTCGGTCCACTGGCTGAAGCCGTAGAGGAAGGCGTAGGCGACGACGTACGCGACGAGCGCCCGCAGATAAGTGGCCAGGAGCGGCGTGTTGCCGCCGAACACCCGCAGGTCGATGAAGGGGGCGGCGGCACGCAGCTCCCGCACCGCGAACCCGGCGCCCAGGGCGGCGGCGAGCGCCAGCAGATACCAGTCGCGCGGATGCGGGTTCATCAGGAACAGCAGCAGCGAGGTGAGCGTCGCGGCGAACAGGGCCATGCCGGGCAGGTCGAGTTGGGAGACCAGGCGTCCGCGTCGAGCGGCCGGGTCATCCGTCGCGGGCGCCGGCCTGGGCAGCCAGAGCAGGCCCAGCACCACGGAGGCGACGGACAGCGGCACGTTCAGGGCGAAGGTGGCCCGCCAGCCGCCCACCGTGATCAGCAGCCCGCCGAGCAGCGGGCCGATGACCGCGATGGTCTGGTTGGCGACCGCCAGCGCGGTGAGCACCCCGCCGGGACTGTCCCGCCCGGTGCGCTCGGCCTCGCTGCGCACCAGGGCCATCGCGGCGGGATAACCGGAGCAGGTGCCGAATCCGAGCAGGACACGGGCGACGATCAGCACCGCCATGTTCGGGGCCAGGGTGCCGACGACACCGGCGACCCCGACGAGGCTGGTGCTCGCGAGGAAGAGCCTGCGCGGCCCGAAGAGATCGATGAGCCGCCCCACGACCGGCTGCCCCAGCGAGGTGGCCAGATAGAGGGCGGACACCAGCCACGCGGTCTGCGAGGCCGGCGCGCCCAGGGCCTTGCCGATGGGGACGAGGGCGACGGAGATGATGGTGGAGTTGATCGGGTTCAGGACCGAGCCCAGCATCATCGGCGGCAGCAGCCGCCGGTCGAATCCGGGCTGGTCCGTCTTCCGTATCGCCCCTGGTTCCGTGTCAGTCATGGGTGAGCCGTTCCAGTACGGCCATGGCGGCGATCACATTGCGGCGTTCCTCTTCCGTGCACCGCTCCTGCAACCGGCCGGCGAGCCACTCCGTGCGGGCCTGCCGTCCCTTCTCCACCCGGCGCCGGCCCGCCGCGGTCAGCTTGATCAGCAGCCGCCGCCCGTCGTCCGGGTCGGGGGCGCGCTCCACCAGCCCCAGCGCGACGAGCGCGGCGACCATCGCCGTCATCGACTGGTGCCGCACCCCCTCGGCCGTGGCCAGCTCGCTCGCCGTGACACCGCCCTTGTCGGCCAGCCGGGCCAGCACGGACGCCTGCCCCAACGTGATGTCCTCGGCCTCGGAGGCCTTCAGGATGCGCCGCCGCAACCGGCTGATCACCGCGCGAACCTCACGCGACGCCTCGACCGCCGACGGCGAGGGACTCGGATTCTCACTCATACCCCGCACCTTAATCTGTACAGCCTCGCCTGTACAGTTTCCCCTGTACGGCAGCGGGTCACGGGGAACGTCCGCCGTCCGGTCGGCGATCCGTTTCGGGTGGGGTGCGTCTATCCCTTCCTGGCCAGTCCCGCCGCGATGAGCTGTTCCCAGACGGTCGGTGTCCGGAGCTCCTCCGAGGGGTCGGGGCGCCATTGGACGGCGGGGACGATGCCCGGCGGCTGGAGGGTCAGGGCGCCGTAGAGGGCGTGGAGTTCGGCGTCCGTGCGCCAGCGGCCGCGGCCGAAGGTGTCGATGAGTCTGGCCTGGGCGGCCTCGGTCTCCTCGTTGTGGCCGGAGCGGAAGTGGGAGACGAAGACGTAGCTGCCGGGCGCGATCAGTTCGGCCCAGTAGCGGACGATCCCGGCCGGGTCCTCGTCGTCGTTGAGATGGTGCAGGACGGCGCTGAGGACGACGCCGACCGGCTGCCGGAGGTCGATCAGCCGCGCGACCTCCGGATGGTGGCTGATGGCTTCGGGGTCGCGGACATCGCCCTCGACGAGGGTCGTGGACTCGTCCTCCGCCAGCAGCGCCCGGCCGTGCGCGAGGACGGTCGGGTCCGTGTCGACGTAGACGACGGCCGCCCCGGGCTGATGGCGCTGGGCGATCTGGTGCACATTGTCGGCGGTCGGCAGCCCGCTCCCCAGATCGATGAACTGCCTGATGCCGCCGCGCGCGAGGGTACGGACCGCGCGGATCAACGCCCCTCGATTGGTGTGGGCGATGGCGACCGACCCCGGCAGGTTCACCTTGAAGTGGTCGCCGATCTCCCGGTCGACCGGGTAGTTGTCCTTCCCGCCGAGCAGATAGTCGTACACCCGGGCAATGCTCGGCGCCTGCCCGCCCTCGTCCGCCGCCATGGTCGACTTCCCTTCCTGGGACTGACATTGGCGTCATCGTAGGGATCCGCCGAGCCGGATGTGCGCGCCTTCGCCCCGGTATGCCCGGCAGTGGGCGGACGTGCGTGGAGACCGGCCCTCGCGCCGATCACCCCCGTCCGAAGGCGGGGGACGCCCGCCGTATCGTTGCCTCGCATGTGGCCAGGAGAGCAGCCACCGGGGGGCGGACAGAACCCGCAGCAGCCCCCGGTCGAACATCAGCCGAACCCGTATCAGCAGGCCGGTTACCACCAGCCGAACCCCTACCAGCAGCCCCAACCCTGGAACGCGCCCACCCAGCCGGCCGGCGCGCCCGTGCCCCCGCCGACGGGCGGCGGTGGCGGCCGGGACCGTACCAAGCTCGTCGCGGTCATCGCCGCCGCGGCGGTCGTCGTCGCCGCTGGCGTCACCGGCTTCGTGCTGCTCGGCGGGGACAAGCACGACCGGGTGGACCCGGGCCCCACCCCGGCCCCGACCGGGGCGTCGCAGCAGAGCACCGACAACCCGCGGGGTCCCGACGGCCGTACCGCCACGGTCAAGGGCTGGAAGGTCGTCACCAACCCGGCCCAGGGCATCGCCTTCGACGTGCCGCCGCAGTGGAAGCTGCAGACCCCCGACTGGGTCACCTACGTCTCCAGGAACGACGACCCCGACGACAAACCGCTCATCGGCGTCCAGGCCCCCGCGTCCCTCCAGCCCAAATGGTGCTCCGCGGACACCGACAAGAACGGCACGGTGGACGACACCGCCCTGGCCACCGCGGGCAGCAGACGCAACAACGGGGCCCGCAGCACCGAGGAGATAGCCGGCGCCGACCCGAAAACCTGGGTTTTCGGTGCCTACACCCAGCCCGACGAGACCAAGGTGAAGTCCGGCACCGTCGAACCCTTCACCACCACCTCCGGCCTCAAGGGCGATCTGGGCAGCGCCTGGTCCGCCGGGGTGAAGAAGTCCCAGAAGTGCGTGACGGACGGCAAGGCGTGGACCTTCGCCTTCAAGAACGCCCAAGGTGACCTGGTCTCCTGGTCCTTCTTCGGCGCCAAGGGCGTCTCCGGCGAGGTGACGGACGAGACGGTACGGAAGATCGCCGCCACGGTGCGCCTGTACAAGCCCCCGTCCGACTCCTGACGCTCCTCACCGACCGCCCCCGGAGCGGCCCGCCCTCGTCGAAGGGACGCTCCGGGGTGGTAGCCCCCCTGACCCGACCGGGGGAAAGCCCCCGGTCGGTCCGGTGGCTGGCAGGCTGTCTCGGGCGGACAGCCGTCGGGAGACTCGACGCATGACGATTTCCACCGACGCGTCCCTGGTCACCGGACCACCTGCCGCCCCTTCCCGCACCTCTCCGTCCCGGGCCGGCAGCGACTTCGCCGGACTCTCCCAGCGCATCACCGAGGCGGGTCTGCTGAAGCGGCGTCCCGGTTACTACACGGTGCGGCTCGGCCTGGTGATCGCGCTGCTGGCGGCGGGCTGGGGAGCCTTCGCCGCGCTCGGCGACACCTGGTGGCAACTCGCGGTCGCCGCCTTCCTGTCCCTGGCCTTCGGCCAAGTCGCCCTGGTGGCCCATGACCTGGCCCACCGGCAGGTGTTCCGGCGGCGCCGGCCGAGCGAGACATGGGGCCGGCTCTTCGGCAACCTCGGCATCGGCATGAGCTACGGCTGGTGGATGAACAAGCACACCCGCCACCACGCCAATCCGAACCACGAGGAACTCGACCCCGATGTCGCCCCGGACATCCTGGTGTGGTCCACCGAACAGGCCCGCGACAGCAAGGGCGTGGCCCGCCTCATCGGTGGCCACCAGGCCTTCCTGTTCTTCCCGCTGCTCACCCTGGAGGGCTTCAACCTGCATGTCGCGAGCGTCCGCGCGCTGCGCTCGCCGTCGATGAAGAACCGGCTCCTTGAGGGCACCCTGCTCTTCCTCCACATGGCGGCCTACCTGTCCGCGCTGTTCCTGGTGCTCTCCCCCGGGAAGGCGGTGGCGTTCCTCGCCGTGCACCAGTGCCTGTTCGGTGTCTACCTGGGCTGCACCTTCGCGCCGAACCACAAGGGCATGCCGACCCTCCGCGGTGACGAACGGCCCGACTTCCTGCGCCGCCAGGTGCTCACCTCCCGCAATGTACGCGGCGGCCTGCTCACCGATCTGATGCTCGGCGGGCTCAACTACCAGATCGAGCACCACCTGTTCCCGAGCATGCCCACGCCCCATCTGCGCCGGGCCCGGACCATCGTGCGGGCGTACTGCGCGGAGATAGGCGTGCCGTACCACGAGACCGGACTGATCCGGTCCTACCGCGAAGCGCTCACCCATATGCACCGGGTGGGGGAGCCGATCAGGCGGCAGCGCGGGGCGGCGTCCTGACACACGGTCCCGGGCCGCCCGCTCTTGGCCGGCCCCGGGACCTGTGCGGGTCAGCCCAGCATCTCCTCGATGAAGCCGGCGGCACGCCCGGTGCCGCCCTCGGCTTGGGCCTCGGCACTCAGTCGCGCCGAGCGGTGTGCCACCTCCGGGTCCCCGGTCAGGTCCAGCAGAGCGGTACGGAGGGCGTCGGCGGTGGCGTCCACGGTGTCGATACGGCGGGCCACGCCCAGCTCCACCAGCCGGTCGGCGTTCATGAACTGCTCGGCGGCCTGCGGTACGGCGATCATCGGGACCCCCGCCAGCAGGCCCTCGCAACAGCCGCCCATACCGGCGTGGGTGACGAAGGCGTCCGCCCGGTCGAGGATCGCCCGCTGCGGGACCCAGGAGTGGACCTCGACATTGGGCGGGACGGCGCCGAGTTCACGAGGATCCGTGTACTTACCGATCTGGAGGACGACATGCCAGCCGGGCAGATCGCCGAAGGCCGCGAGGCACCGGCGGTAGAACTCCGGTTGCCGGGTGAACGCCGAGCCCAGGGAGACCAGCAGCACCTTCTCCGCACCGGCCGGTCGGATCCACTCCTCGGCGGCGGCCGTCGTCCCGTCGAAGCAGGGTCCGACATAGGTCACGGTGCTGGTGTCGACACGGTCGGAATGCGGCTGCATCGCGCGGGGGATGAGGGCCAGGGCATGTGCGGGGCGGCCGATGAAGGAGTCCACATCGGTCGTGGACGCCCCGCACCCGGCGAGCCACTCGGCGAACCTCGCCCAGTGACCGTCGGCGCCCGGCAACTGCCGGATGTGCGCGCCGACTTCCTCGGCGTAACCCTCCCAGGCCACGAACGTCGGGGACAGTTGAAGCACCGGCCGGCCCTGGGACTCGGCGAGGGCGCGCCCGGCGTAGGCGCCGATGTCGTACAGATACAGGTCCGCCGGGCCCTGGTCGTAGACGGCGCGCAGCCGGGGGAGTGCCTGGGCGGCGTCGGAGAGGAAGAGGTCCATCGTGGCGATGCCGTCCTCCGGCCAGGTGTTGTCGGCGAACGGCAGCCGGGACGGGCAGGGGACGAGTTCGGCGCCGGCGCCCGTGATCAGATCGGCGCGGGCCGGATCGTTGGCGTACGTCACCCGGTGGCCGCGCGCCACCAGTTCACGGATGAGGGCGAGGCTGGGCAGGACATGGCTGACCATCGGGGTGCCGACCATGGCGATATGGGCAGGGCGGCCCGGCGCGGAAGACAGGCGCGACGCGGAAGGCAGGGGGAAAGGGGAGGACAAGAGGACTCACTCGTTTCTGGGCTACGGCGAAAGGGGTACGGCAGGCCGGCGCGCCGACGGAACTCGGTCGTCGTGGCGGACGCGGGGAGGCATGCGGAGGGCGATCGGGGCGAGGCCCCGACCCGTTCAGCCGTAGATCTGAGTGAAATACATGCCCGTGACCCTAGCCGTGCCCGGGCATCGCGGCACCGTATTTATTTTCCGGCGCGGCATGCGCGAGTTCCTTTAAGGTGCGGCACGCACCGGTCCTTCCCCGGTTCCTCACGCGCGCGGGGCGGCCGCCTCGAGTTCGGCGATGCTGCCCGCCATGATGGTGCGGATGTGCTCGGTGATGTGCTCCGCGGGCCAGTCCCACCAGGCCACCGCGAGCAGCCGGGCGATGTCCTCGGCGCTGTAGCGGGTGCGGATCAGGCGGGCCGGGTTGCCGCCGACGATGCCGTAGTCGGGCACGTCCGCGGTGACCACGGCGCCGGTCGCGATGATCGCGCCGTGGCCGATCCGCACACCGGGCATCACCGTCGCGCCGTGCCCGAACCAGACGTCGTTGCCGACGACGGTGTCCCCTCGGTTCGGCAGGCCGGTGAGCAGGTCGAAGTGCGCGGACCAGGAGCCGCCCATGGTGGGGAAGGGGAAGGTCGAGGGGCCGTCCATGCGGTGGTTGGCGCCGTTCATGATGAACCGCACACCGGTGCCGAGCGCGCAGAACCTGCCGATGACCAGCTTCTCCGGCCCGTAGTGATACAGCACGTTGCGCGTCTCGAAGGCGGTCGCGTCGTCCGGGTCGTCGTAGTACGAATACTCCCCGACCTCGATCAGCGGGGACTTCACCAGGGGTTTGAGCAGGACGACGCGCGGCTGCTCGGGCATCGGGTGCAGGACGGTCGGATCGGCCGGTACAGGCATGGCGGGGGCTCCAAGGCGGGCTCGGCTGCGACGGGCCGTTCCATGATCGTGGCGCGGGGCCATCCAGGACACCGATTTACGCGGTCCCGTGGCCCGACCGTCGTCCCACCGCCGTGGTGCAGTGAAATGGACCGCACGGTCAAGTGGTTGACGCTGCCCGGTCGAGCTGTTGTACGGTCCACTCGTTCCACCGCTGGTGAGGGACGTGCCTGCCCGATGTCGCCCGACCCGACCCGCCGCGCCACCGTCGAGGAGACCCCTATGTTCATCCAGCCCTGGGACGCCGGTCTGGACGACGCCGAATGGCAGACCTGGATCGCCGACGGCCATGACTTCGGGCACCTCTGCGTCAACGGTCTGCCCGGTGCGGCGCCCGTCGTCGTCCCCACCCACTTCGTCTGCGACGGCAACCGGCTGCTGGTCCACCTCGCCCGGCCCAACCCGGTCTGGAAGGCGATCGAGCACGACCCGAACGTCACCTTCGACGTCAGCGGCGACTACGCCTTCATCCCCGGCACCTGGCGCGCCGCGCCCGGCGTCCCGCCCACCGACGGCGTGCCGACCAGCTATTACGCGGCCGTGCAGTTCACCTGCCGCGCCCGCGTCATCGACGATCCCCAGGCCAAGGCCGAGCTGCTGCGCCGCCAGCTGGCGCACTTCCAGCCCGACGGCGACCACGCCCCCATCGAGGTCGACCAGCCGCCCTACGGCCGGATGCTGCCGGGCATCCGCGGCCTGGAGCTGGACGTGATCGAGGTGCGCGCCAAGTTCAAGTACGACAACCAGAAGCCCGTGGAACTGCGGACCACCGTCGCCGACCGCCTCACCGAACGCGGCGAGGGCCTCGATGTGCCCACGGCCCGCCAGCAGCTGCGCCGCGTGGACCGCGTCGGCACCTGGAAGCCCTGACCCGCCTACGGATCACGCGACCGCGGCGAGCACGCCTCACCCCGACGCCGAGCCGGTCGCCGGGGTGAGCTCGCATGATCGCCGTACTCTCCGCAGAATGGTGCTGTATCCGACCTGCCACGCGGTCCTCACCGCCGACGGGGCCGCAGCCCGGTCTCCGCGAGGCGGGCGCCCCGTATCCGGGAGGCGACATGCACCACCGCACGGTCGAGGAGCTCATGACCCGGGACGTCGTCCGGGCCCGGAGCGACACCTCGTTCAAGGAGCTCGCGAGGTTTCTGGAGGAGAACGACATCACCGCCGTACCCGTGGTGGACGAGATGGACCGTCCGATCGGCGTGGTGTCCGAGGCCGATCTGCTGCGCAAGAGCGCCGACCAATCCGACCCGTCGGGGCTGACCCCCGTCCCGCATCTGGAGGCATGGGAGCGGGCCAAGGCCGAGGGCGCACGCGCCGAGGAACTGATGTCCGCCCCCGCGGTGTGCGCCCGGCCCGGGTGGACCGTGGTCGAGGCCGCCCGGCTCATGGAGACCCAGCACGTCAAACGCCTGCCGGTGGTGGACGAGGCGGACCGGCTCGTGGGCATCGTCAGCCGGGCCGACCTGCTGCGGATCTTCCTGCGCCGGGACGAGGCGATCCGTGAGGAGATCAACCGGGATCTGCTGCGGGGCACGCTGCTCCTGGACCCCCGCGATGTGACGGCCGACGTGCGCGACGGCCGGGTCACCCTCTCCGGCATCGTGGAGTTCAAGAGCCAGATCCCCGTCGTGGAGCAGTTGTGCCGCGGGGTCGACGGGGTGGTGTCGGTGTCCGGGGACCTCACCTTCCGGACGGACGACGCCCGGGACGCGCCCACCGGAACGTGAACCTGATCGGCACCTGGCCGCAGGCGGTGGCCTGCCGGTGCTGCTGCTCGGCCCGTACGGCGAACCTCGCGACCGCCCTCGGCACGGTCGACGCGATCGACAACCGACCCGGCAGACCCTGGTGCCCGAGGTGGTCGGCCCGTCAGACGACGGCGAGCACGTCGGCCACCGGACGGCGAGGGCCCGGGGGGCCCTCGGGGCCGTAGCCGAGCCGGAGCACCATCTGGACGTAGGCCATGGCCGACAGGGGGTCGCGGACGGCCCGGCGGATCTCGGACCACTCCAGGGGCTGGGAGGTGAGCGAGGCGACCAGCCCGTCGGTGGTGGCCCGCAGCAGGACCCGCTCCAGTGCCTGACCGGCGCACAGCCAGTCCACCGGGCCGTCCTCGGCCGTGCCCAGCAGCGCGATCCTCGGGTTCTTCTCGAAGACGGCCCGGCCGCGCCCGGGCACCGGACGGCCCCCGGCGACGTCGCGTACCGGGACCGAGGCACCCTGCTGCCGGGGGCCGAACGCCTCGGCGGGGATGCCGTCGGAGGGGCCCGCGGCGTCCGGTGCGGTCGGTCGCATCCGCGTCCACCGCTCCGTCTGAGCCCGCCAGGCCGGGTCGCTCGCCTCCCGGCCCTCGGCGTCCCGCAACCAGATCCAGGATCGACTGCACGTGCCAGACACCCGGAAGCACCAGCTGGGCGCCCTCCGCACGGGCCGCGTCGGCCAGCCGTTCCCGCAGGTCGGCGGGGATCTCCTCGTCGCGGTAGGGGAAGCGGCTGGAGTGCCGCCGCGGGACCGCCGGATGCAGCGCGGCCAGCGCGTCGTCGGGCGATCCGGTGCCGGACAGGCGCACCTCGGCGAGAAGCTCGGGGCGGGCCGGGTCGGGCAGCAGCCGGACGTCCGGGGCGAGCCCCGCCGCGGCGGCGGACACCCGCAGGTTCAGCAGCGCCGCCCCGCAGCCCAGGTGCAGGCCCCGGTTCTCCGGGTCGGCATGCGCGAGCGCGCACTCCAGGTCGGCGTACAGCCGCAGCACGCCCGCGTCCCGCAGGTAACGGAACGCCCAGGGCTGCGCGTTGCCCAGAGAGCGCCGCGGTGGCGTCCGCGACGAGCGCGGTGACCGTGCTCACGGCAACGGGCTCGGTGCTCGCGGTGGCTCCCTTCGTACCGGCTCGGCGCCCCGGATCACCCGTGGGTCGGGACCGCGATCACGGGGCAGCGGGCATGATGCAGCACGCCCTGGCTCACCGAGCCCAGCAGCATGCCGGCGAAGCCGCCGCGTCCCCGCGTGCCCACCACCAGGCCCAGCGCGTGTTCCGAGGCCTCGGTGAGCACCTGCACCGGATGGCCCGCGACCACTTCGTGGCGCAGGTCCACCTCGGGATAGCGGGCATGGCGGCCCGCCACGATCTCGGAGAGGAGCCGCCGGGACTCCTCCTGGGGTTCGTGCTCGTCGAAGACCCGCAGCGGACCGTGCTCCCACACGAGCAGGGCCCGCAGCCCCGCGCCGCGCAGCGCCGCCTCTTCGAACGCCACGTCGACCGCCGCCGCGGAGCGTTCGCTGCCGTCGACGCCGACGACGTAGTACTGCGGGTCCTGGGTGGTGTGCTCCGGCTCGGGCACGACCACCAGGGGGCAGCGCGTACGGGCCATCACCGGGAGGGCGATCGACGCGGAGCCGAACACCTCCTGGCGCCTGCTCAGGTGGTGCGAGCCGAGGACGAGCGAGGTGGCGTCCCGGCTCTGCTCGCACAGCGTCCACACCGGATCGCCCTCGGCGAGCAGCGTGTCCACCTCCAGGCCCGGGTGCCGGGCCGTGACAAACGCCGCGGCCTCCTCCAGCACCTTCTTCCCGGCCTCGTGCAGCGCCTCGTTCCACCCCTCCCAGGAGGGCGGCACCGCCGTTCTGCGGTCGCCGGGGGTCGGTACGCCCTCGACATGGACCAGCCGCAGCGGCAGCCGACGGCGGGCCGCCTCGTCCGCGGCCCAGGCCGGTGCCGTCCGGCGGGCGGGGTCGGGATCGAGACCCACCACGATCGGCCGGCGGCCGGAGCCGGGGTTCCGGTCGTCCTTGCGCGCGGGTACGGGAGCGGACATCGCCCCATCTCCTCCCTGCGGCGGAGCGCCGCCGCGACTTCCATGAAAGCCCGGAACCGGAGGCCCTGCCAGGGGACCATCGGCCCCCGGTGGGGCCCCTCGGCACGACGACAGAGAATCCGGACGAAAGGGACCTCCGGCCCGCTTCGCGATGCCCGCCATGGGACCGGCTGAATGACCGACTGCGACGGCCCGCGCCGACGTCACCCGCACGATGGCCCGCGCCGGTGTCACCCGCCGCCCCGGGTCGCGGCCCATCTGCGTCGTACCGCCTCCTCGTGCTCGGTCTCCTCCAACGCCAGCTCCAGGGCGGCCAGTTCGTCCCGCAGCCGGGGGATCCAGTGGCGGCGCAGGGCGCGGACCCGCTGCCGGGTCCGCGTGGACTCGGCGGCCAGCAGGCCGGCGGCCGTCCGGTGTACGGCGAGTTCCGCGGCGGCGCGCAGGGCGGCACGGTACGCCGTCTCGGCGTGCGCCAGCGCGGTGTTGGGCGGGGTCGGCTCCGCCGTGCCGCGCACCGGGTCGGTCCAGTCCACCGCCGCCGGATGGCGCACGCCCATCAGGACGGCCCACCGGACGTCGACGCGTGCCCGGTCCGCGGGTGCCGACCGGACCGGCGCTTCCTCGCCGCCGAGGAGCACCCCGCGCACCAGCCAGGTCTCCGCCTCGGCCAGCCGCTCCCGCCACACCCGGTCCGCTTCCCGCGCCGCCTTTTGAGCGATGTGCTCCCGGTCCAGCAGCAGCCGGAGCTTGCGTTCGAGCAGGTCGGCGCCGCGCCGGGCGGTGGCGAGACTGCGGCGCAGCCTGAGCCGGCCCGCCCGTCCGGTCGGCGCCCGGCGCGCACGAGGGCTCATCGCGGCGACTCGCCCGCCGCCGGGGAACGGGCGTCGAGCAGCTCGGCCGGGATCATGCCGAGCTGACCGCGCGGCAGGGTCAGCAGCACCTCCCAGGCGCGGTCCAGGGAGTCCTCCAGCGGCCGGTTCTCGGTGGTGCCCTGGGCGAGGAACCGGCTGCGGAAGGCGTCCGCCAGCTCCAGATGGGCCAGATCGGTCGGGCTCAGCGCGGTCCGTCCGACCAGGTCGGCGAGGTCCGCCACCTGCCGGGAGCGGGCCAGCGCGGCGATCAACTGGGCGGCGAGCGCCGGATGATCGGCACGGGTCAGCCCCGGTCCCGTGCCCTTGCGCATCAGCCGCGACAGCGAGGCGAGCGGATCCAGCGGCGGATAGACACCGGACGCCTGGACATCGGCGGACAGCACGACCTGGCCCTCCGTGATGTAGCCGGTCAGATCGGGCACGGGATGGGTGATGTCGCCCGCGGGCATGGTGAGCACCGGCAGCACGGTGACCGACCCCGGCCGCCCCCTGATCCTTCCGCAGCGCTCGTAGAGGGAGGCGAGGTCGCTGTACAGGTAGCCGGGGTAGGCGCGCCGGGCCGGTATCTCACCGCGCGCCGCGGACACCTCGCGCAGCGCCTCCGCGTAGGCCGTCATGTCGGTCATCACCACCAGCACATGGCGGCCCTCGGTGAACGCCAGGTGTTCGGCGACGGTCAGGGCCAGCCGTGGGGTGAGCATCCGCTCGATCACCGGGTCGTCGGCGGTGTTGACGAACAGCGCCAGTTCCCGCGCGGCGGAACGCGCGGCCAGTCCGTCCCGTACGAACGCCACATCGGCGTGGGTGAGCCCCATCCCGGCGAACACCACGGCGAACGCCTCGCCCCCGCAGGTCGCCTGGGCCGCGATCTGCACCGCCAGTTCCAGGTGCGGCAGCCCCGCCGCCGAGAACACCGGGAGCTTCTGGCCGCGCACCAGGGTGGTCAGCACGTCCAGGGCGCCCACGCCGGTGAGCACCGGCTCGTCGGGCGGTTCCCGGCGCACCGGGTTGATCGGCGCGCCGCCGACGGTCGCAAAGGAGGCGCCGAGCACCGGCGGGCCGTCGTCGGCCGCCTCTCCCCGCCCGTTGCAGACCCGTCCCAGCCAGCCGGTGCCCACCGGGATCCGCAGCGGCGACCCCGAGAAGGCGACCCGGGTGCCGGAGCGTGCCATCCCGGCCGTGTCCTCCAGGACCTGCACCACCGCGAGATCCCGGTCCACCTCCAGCACCAGACCGTGCCGCCGCTCACCGGAGTCGAGGACGATCGTGGCGAACTCGTCCCAGCCGACACCGCTCACCCCTTCGACGACGACCAGCGGCCCGCGCAGCTCGCGCACGCCCGTGAACTCGACCGGCACGGAACCGGCCGTGCCGCCTCCTGCCGCCGCGTCGCGGTCGGACGGTGCTGCCGTCATGCCGCCTCCTTCAGCCGGGCCAGCACGGTGTCGCGGGCCGCCGTCACCGGGGCGGTCTCGGCGGGGGCCGCCGTCTCGCGCGCCCGCAGCAGCGGCGTGAAGTCGACCGCCTCGATCGCGTCCACCGCCGTACCGGCGTCCACCAGTTCCAGACAGCGGTCGATCACGGTCAGTACGGCCTCCACCAGGGCCGCCGTCTTCTCGGGGGTGCTGTAGGCGTCCGCCGGGCTCAGCGCGTTCTGCTGGATCGCGGCCTCGCGCAGCAGCCGTCCGGCCAGTACGTCGATCCGCTCCCGGGGCGGCAGCGCGGTGATGCCGACCAGCTCCACCAGATCGGCGAGCCGGTCCGCCGACGCCAGCTGCCGCGCCACCCGCCCGCGCCGCTCGGCCCACCCGGGGTCGCCGGCCCGCGCGTGCGCGGTGCCCAGCGCGGGGGCGTCCCGGGAGAAGGACTCGGACCAGGACACGGCCGGATAGTGCCGTGCGTAGGCGAGTTCGCGGTCCAGGCTCCACAGGCAGCGCACGACCCGTTCGGTGTGCGCGGTGACCGGCTCGGTGCGGTCGCCGCCCGGCGGGGACACCGCGCCGATCACCGTGACCGAACCGGTGGCGCCGCCCAGCGTGCGGACCGCCGCCGCCCGTTCGTAGAACGCGGCCAGCTGCGAGGCGAGCCCCGCCGGATAGCCTTCCTCGGCGGGCAGTTCGCCCATGCGGGAGGCGAACTCGCGCAGCGCCTCCGCCCAGCGGGAGGTCGAGTCGGCGATCAGCACGACGTCGAGGCCCATGTCGCGGAAGTACTCGGCGACCGTCGCACCCGTGTGCACGCTCGCCTCGCGGGCCATCATCGGCATGTTCGAGGTGTTCGCGATCGTCACGGTCCGCTCCGCCAGCCGGCCCCCGCTGCGCGGATCGGTCAGCGCGCCCAGCTCCTCGATGACGTCCGCCATCTCGTTGCCGCGCTCGCCGCAGCCGACGTAGACGATCACATCCGCGTCGCACCACTTGGCGATCTGCTGGAGCAGCATGGTCTTCCCGGTGCCGAAGCCGCCGGGGACGGCGACCGTGCTGCCGCGGGCCACCGGAAAGAGCAGGTCGACGGCCCGCTGACCGGTGTTCAGGGGCGCCTCGGCCGGCAGCCGCCGCGCGAGTGGGCGCGGCCTGCGCACCGGCCAGCGCTGCGCCATCCGCACCTCCCGCCCGCCCACCTCGGCGAGCACCGCGTCCGCGGGATGCCCACCCGCCGACGCGACCCACCCCACCTCGCCCGACAGGCCGGGCGGCACCAGCAGCCGCAGCGGAACCCGCCCGCCGATCTCCCCGAGGACCGCACCGGCCGCGACTCGGCCGCCCCGCGTCACCCGCGGCGTGAACGGCCAGGACGCGCGCCCGGGTACGGCGGTCGCGGGGCCGCCCGCGGTGAGCAGATCGCCGCTGTCGGCCAGCGGGCGCAGCAGACCGTCGAAGACCCCGCCGAGCAGGTCCGGCGCGAGGCGCACCGAAAGCGGCACACCCAGCGGCTCCGCGGGGTGCCCGGGGGCCAGCCCGCCGGTGTACTCGTACGCCTGGACGGTGGCCGTGTCGCCGCGGATGGCGACGACCTCGCCCGGCAGCCGGTCGGTGCCCAGCGCGATCAGATCGTGCATGGCGACCCCGGCGGGGCAGCCGACCTCCACGAGCGGGCCGGAGACACGCAGGATCCGGGAGCGGTCCGCCTCCGGGCGGCCGACGGTGGTCACGACGGCTCCCAGAGCGTCTCGGCCCGCACCCCCAGCCGGTCCAGCGCACGGTCGGCCAGGGCGCCCGCCGACAGGTCGACGCGGCGACCCGGCGCCTCGGCCGTCACACCGCCCGCCACGGTGGCGGTGACCCGGGCCCGTGGCCCCAGCGCCGCCCGCGCCGCGGCGGTGAGGGCCGACCGTGCGGCCGGGTCCTGCGCCAGCGCCCGCCGCACCCCCGCGCGGACCGCGTCCCGCAGCGCGTCGTAGACCTCGCCACGGGCCGTGAGCTGCGCCGCCCAGGCGTCCTGCGCCGCGCGCACCCGCTCCCGCGCCGCCCCCGCGGCGGCATCGGCGGCCCCGAGCTCCCGGGCCCGCGCCAGCACCGCGTCGGCCGTGGCACTCGCCTCGCGCAGCACGGCGTCGGCATCGGCGTGCGCCCGCTCCAGCATCACGTCGGCATCGGCCCGAGCGGCTCGGAGCAGCTCGGCGCGGACCGGGTCCAGGGAGTCCGGGGGCGCGCTCACGAGGGGATCACCGCTGTGCGGGGGCGGACCGCGGCCAGGGAAAAGACCAAGACGCCCGCAGAGACGGAGACGAAGACGGACACGGTCATGACGACATCACCACCGTCAACGGCCGATCCGGCGCCGGCGCCGTCGTCTCCGCCCCCAGCGCGGCCGCCGCCGCCCGCGTGAGGACCACCAGCGTGACCGTGCCGGGCAGCGACCGCCACGCCCGGCGTACCGCCTCCGCGTCCTCCGCGACCCGCACCTCGACCCCGGCCAGGGCCAGCCCGGTCACGTCGGCGCGGGCGCCGATGGCGGCGACGGTACCCATCGTCAGGCCTTCCCGATCAGCAGGATCGCGACCACGAGCCCGTACACCGCGATGCCCTCGGCCAGGCCCACGATCACCATCGCCCGGCCGAACATCTCCGGCCGTTCGCTGAGCGCGGCCAGCGCCGCGGCGCCCGTGTAGGCGACGGCGATCGCGGCCCCGATCGACGCGCCGGCCACCGCGATGGCCGCCCCGATCAGCGCCGCCCCGTTGGTCCCGCCGCCCGCGGCGGCCTGTGCGGAGGCGTGGGCTGGGCCCGAGAGCGCCGTGCCCAGGACGACCAGGGCGCCGCCCAGCAGGGCGAGGTTCATGGCCAGGAGCCACCGGAAGGCGTGTCCGGTCCGGCGCCGGCGCAGCAGCCGGACGGCACCGAACACCGCCACCAGGACCGGCAGCACGATCAGCCAGGTGAGCATGGGACCACCTTCGCAGCGGGGTCGGCGGATTCCGCCCGGGGAACCCGCCAGGGACGGAACGGACGGCCCTCCGCCCCGAAGAGCCGGGAGAAGAGCTCGTAGAACTCCAGCCGCAGGGCCTGCACCCCGGCCACCAGGGCTTCGAGGCCGAAGGTGACGGCCGTACCCACGACGAACAGCAGCACCGCGCCCGCGACTCCGGCGCCGCCCCGCCCCGCCAGCGCCGTGGTGCCGCGCCACACCAGCCCGGCCAGCGCGGCATGGGTGAGCCCGAAGGCCGCGAGCCGGGCGAAGGACAGGGTGTTGGTGCCCGCGCGCACGACCACGTCGAACAGCCGTACCACCGTCTCGGCGAGTCCCGGGCCGCCGCCCGCCGTGTCCCGGTACAGCCCGGCCGCCACCAGCGCCAGCCCCGCCGCGGCGAGCGCGGCACCGGCCACGGCCACCGGCGCCCGGTGCAGGGCCAGGCCGCCGGCCGCCGCCGCGAGACCCAGGTAGAACAGCAGCCCGGCGCCGCCCGAGGCCGCGTACAGCCCCGTTCCCCAGCCGCCCTCACGCACCCGGTTGACCGCACCCGAGAGATGCGCGAGGACCAGCAGAACCGCGCCGAGGATCACGGCGGCGGCCAGCAGCCGGGCGGGCTCGGCCGTCGGGCTCAGCCACAGCACCGGCAGCAGCCCGGTCGGCCCGAAGAACTCGCCGTAGGCGGCGCCCGCGAGCATCGAGGCGAGCCCCGCGCCCGCCAGGAAGGGCCACAGCGGGCGCAGCCGGGCCAGTCGGCGCGGCCGGCCCAGGCGCAGCGCGAGCGCGCCCAGCACCAGCAGCGCCCCGTGCCCCACGTCACCGAACATGATCCCGAACATCGCGACATAGGTGAGCCCGGCGGGCCACGAAGGATCGAGATCCGCGTACGCCGGGGTGCCGTACGTCGTGACCAGCGGGGTGAAGGACGCGGTCCGGTGCGGCCGCAGCTGGGTCGGCGGATCGGTGCCGCGCGGTGACGGCAGCGGCAGCAGCGCCCCGCCCACCGCGGCCAGCCGTCGCGCGACCCGGGACATCTCGGCGGCCGGGCACCACCCGGCCAGCGCGACGGCCTCATCCGCGCGTACGGCGGCCCCCGCCCGCTCCTCCAACTGGGCCTCGCCCGCCAACAGGCCCGCGCTGCCCTGCCGTTCGAGCAGATCGAGGTCGGGCGCGGCACCTGCAAGGACGGCCGGGGCGGCGCTCTCCGGACCCGCCCCGCGCCCCCGCACCCGCTGGAGCCGCGCGGCCGCCGCACCCGGAGCGGACCCCTCGGCGCGGTCCAGCTCCACACAGCCCTCCTGCGCGATCCGCACCAGCGCGGCACGCAGCGCGGCCCGCGGCACGACCACCGCCACACGGCGCATCCGGACCGGTGTCATCGCCTCAGACCAGGGCATCGAACGCCTCCCGCGCCCGGTCGCCGCGCGCCGCCGACGCCAGCGCCGCCCGCACCCGCCAGGCATCCACGGACAGCACGGCCACCGCGCCGACGACCACCTCCGGCCCGTCACGGCCCTCCCGCAGCAGCGCTCCGCCCTCCGCGCCCACCGTGCGCCACCAGCGGGCCTCGGCGTGCCACAGCCCGCCCGGTTCCCCGGCCTCCGCCAGCACCCAACGGGCCGACGAGGGAAGGCAGTCACGGAACTCCTCGTAGGAGGCGGCGCCCGGCGCCCGGGGCCCGAGCAGCCGTGCCGCATCGCGCAGGACCGGCTCCGGCAGCGAGCGCCCGTGCACGAACCGTTCCCGCGCCAGCAGCAGTACGGCGCGCGCACGCGCCCAGCGGCGCGCGGACGGTACGGCGATGTCCGTGCGCCGGGCGGCGGCCATCCGCATCCCCGTCACCAGGGCCCACGGTGTGTCGCCGCCCGGGTCGCCCCAGGGCGAGGCGATGAGCGCGGCCCGCAGCTCCGTGGGCGTCCCCGTGTGCCGCTCCAGGCTCCGCCAGGCGGTCTCCAGCGCCCCCAGCCGGTACGGCTCCGGGACCCGCGCGGCATCCCCGTCCGGTGCGGCCAGCCAGGAGACCACGTTGGCGATCTCGAACCCGGCGGCCAGCGGCACCAGCAGCCGGGCACCGCCCGGCGGCAGCCAGCCGGCCAGCACCCGCAACTGCCACAACACCGTGGCGGCCACCGCCCGCTGCGCCCCGGGCAGATCCACCGCGGTCCCCGTCCGGCGCGCGTACGGCGTCGACGCCAGGATCCGCAGGGCGTCGTCCAAGGTGGGGCCGCGCGCGATCTCCCGGGTCGCCGCGGGTCCCGGACACCGGCCGACGAGAGCCCTGGCCCGCACCGCGGCGGCGACCCACCCCGCGCTCACGGGCTCCCCCGTGTCCCGCCCGCCGGGCGCAGGGCGTCGGCCACCGCGCTGTCCACCAGGGGCGGCATGCGCTCCCCGGCCCGCTCGCGGATAGCCGAGGCGGCGCGCTCCCCGGCCGCGCGCAGCGCGTCCGCCCCCTGCCGGGCCTCCCGCTGAACGGGTTCGGCCGCCCGCGCGCGCACCGCGGGTGCCCGCTCCCGGGCGGCGGCCACGACCCGCTCGGCCTCCCGGGCGGCGTCCCGGCGCAGGGCATCGGCGGCCTGCCGCCCGGCGGCCCGGATCCGCTCCGCCTCCTGCTGGGCGTCCGTCAGCCGGGCGAGCGCGGGCTCCAGTTCCGCCGCGCGCTCGGCCGTACGGTCGGCAGGCACACCCGCGGCGGACGCGCCCGGCGTGCCCGTCGGACGGAACCGCTCCAGGAAGTCCCGCAGGCTCATGGATGGCCTCCTGCCTCCTGACTCCTGCCTTCTGCCTTCTGCCGGTCGGCTGTCCCTTCAGTCTCACCGTTCCCGCCCCGCCCCGCACCGGATAGGGCCCCGGGGCCGTCCCACCAGGGCCGTTCGGCTCTTGGCAGGAGCAGCGGGCGCGCGAGACCGGGACCGTAGGCAGCCGTCGGACCGAGGAGGCCGCCGTGGACGCGCACGAGAATCGCTCCGCCCAGCGCGAGGCATGCTCGAAGAACGGCCCTCCAGGACCGTACGACCGGCACCCCCGTCCCCGTCTCCGTCCCCGTCTTCGTCCCCCGAACCCGGGCAGCTCGTGGTGTGCGACGTGATGGACGTGCCCGCCGCGCACATCCGCGCCGATCTGCCGTACCGCGACATCGCCCGGGTGCTGGCGCGCTGCCGGTGGTCGACGCGGAGGACCATGTGGTGGGCGTCGTATCGGAGTCCGATCTGCCGGCCAAGGTCGCCTTCGAGGCGTCCGGTCATCGGCCCGGCCCCATCGGGGGGGGGCGAGCGCCGGCTGCACGGCAAGGCACGGGGCGAGACCGCCGCCGACCTGATGACCAGCCCCGCCATCACCGTGCTGCCCGGGGCGACCGTCGCCGAGGCCGCGTGGCTCGCCGCCCTTTCCCGGCTCAAGCGGATGCCCGTCACCGACCGGGCGGGCCGACTGGTCGGCGTCGTCCGAAGGGATGCCCTGCTCCAGGCCCTGATCAGGGACGACGCCGGTATCCGGGCCGAGGTCGAGGCCACGGTCGAGGCGACCTGCCCACCGGCCGACCGGGACGCCGTGCAGGTGGCCGTGCACGACGGCATCGTGGAACTGACCGGACGGATGCCCGCGGCGACCGCGCGGCGACTGCTCGCGGAGATCGAGCGGATCGCCGACGTGATCGAGGTGAAGAACCTCCTCGGCCCCGGCACCTGACACCGGTCGCCACCGCGGCATCACGCCGGTGCCGGAACCCACCCCGGAGGCGCGGACCATGTCCCGAACCGTCACCGCAGGCATCGACGACTCGCCCGAGAGCCGGGCCGCCGCCGAGTGGGCGGCCCGCGAGGCACAGCTGCGCGGCCTGCCCCTGAAGGTCGTGTACGTCCAGGAGCCCACGCCCAGGATGGCGGCCAGGACCCCGCTGTTCGACCTCGACAGCTACCGGCGCTGGGCCGAGCGGATGGCCGAGGAGGCCGCCACCGGCATCCGCGCCCGCCATCCGGACCTCGATGTGAGCACCGCGCAGCTCACGGGGACCGTGGCCGATGTGCTGTGCGAGGCGGCGGGCGACGCCGAACTGCTCGTGCTGGGCTCCCGGGGCCTTGGCCGCCTCAGCGGATTCCTGGTCGGCTCGGTGAGCCTCGCCGTCGTCGCCCGCGCCGAACGCCCGGTGGTGCTGGTGCGGGCGGGGAAAGAGACCGGCGACGCACAGCGGACGGAGCCGGCGGGCACACCGCCCGGCAGCGGAGCCGTCGTGCTCGGCCTCGACGTCGACGAACCGGCCGAACCGGTGCTGGAGTTCGCCTTCGACGCCGCCGCGCGCCACGGAGTCCCGCTGCGCGCCGTCCACGTCTGGCCGGAGCCGCCGACCTCCTTCTACCGCTTCTACGGCGACGCCGAACTCTACGACGACCTGCAGCGCGGGCAGGCCGACCTGCTGACCGGGGTGCTGCGCCCCTGGCGGCAGAAGTACCCGGACGTCGAGGTGATCGAGGCGAGCCGCTGCGGCAGCGCCGCGCAGGTCCTCGTCGGCCAGTCCCACGACGCCTGCCTCGTGGCCGTCGGCCGCCGCATCCGCACCCGCTCCTTCGGCTTCCACCTGGGCCATGTCCTGCACTCCGCGCTGCACCACATCGCCGCCCCGGTCGCGGTCGTCCCGCACAGCTGACGTCCCGCGCAAAGGACGCCCCGCACAGCTGACGGCCCGCGCACCTGCACAGCTGCCTGCGCAACCGACGGCCGGTCCTCGCGAGCGTTGCTCAGCGGGGCCCCACCAGATCCCACTCCTTGTCCCAGAGGGCCAGTCGGCGCCGGTCGAGACGAGCCCGCGCGAAGGCGCCCGCGCCCAGTACCGGAGCCGCGGCGACCAGCGCGGCACCGGCGGCGAGGAGACCGGCCTCGATGCGCCCCTCGGCACGGTCCGTGGGCGCCGTCGTGACCAGCCGTCCCCGGTCGTCCTGCCACAGGCGCACCGTCGTGCCCCGGGGCAGGCTCGGGTCCACCAATGTGTGCCCGGTACGAGGCGTACCGTCCGGCGCCACCCAGCGCACGGTGTCCTGCACCCGGCCGTCCGCCGACCACTGCGCGGCGATGCCCTGCGGCGCGTCGGCCATCAGGACCGCCCGTACGGGATGCCGTTGAGCGCGCTGCTCCGCGAACCGGTGCTCGGCGGCGCGGAACGCCAGCGGGGCGACGACCGCGTCGAGGAGCACCACGACCGCCCAGACGGCCAGCACGAGCCACGCCTCCAGGACGTCCTCGCGCCGGCGCAGCGGATTGCTCCGCCACCGCCACAGATGCCGTTTGCCGCTCATCACGGAGACCTCCGCCTCGTGCCGAATCCTTCGCCTTCGACGGTGCCTCCGAGGGGTCCGTACCCACAGGGGCCGAGGGGCCTCCACGACGGGCCGCCCGGGTCCGGATCCGGCACCGGGCGGGGCCATGCGTCCTTACCTGCGGTGTCACCGTGGCTATGAGTACCGCCGGTGTCACCGGGCCCAGGCCGCCGTCGTGATCGGCTTCGCCGCGGTGGGCACCCGCGCCCGGGACCTCGTCACGCCGTCGCCGCGCTCCGGGCGCTGCGATACTGCCCGCCATGACAGCAACTCCCGACGGGCCGACGGTCCCGTTCTCCCGTATCAAGGTCCGTACGGGGGCCCTTGTCTTCTGCGGGGACGAGGCTGGCGGGTCATCGACCAACGGGTCACCCGCCCGGGCCCGACCCCGCCGCCGCGCAAGCTGCACCTGATCCACCGGCTCCACATCACCCCCGAACTCCGCGCCACCCTCGCCGAGCAGGAACTGGACGAACTCCCCGACGGCGGCCACGAGATCGGCACCTCGGACCCGCGCTGGCGGCGCTGGACCACCCCCGAGCCGCCGTCGGTGACGCCGCCCTGGACGCCGTCACCGACGAGAACCACACCTGGGTGTGAGTACCGGGTGTGAGTACCGGGTGTGAGCGAGGGCGCCGTCAGGGCAGTTCGACGGAACGCTCCTCGTCCAGGATCCCGTACCCCGCACTGGTGTAGAGGTTCATGGCCACCTCGTTCCCGCCCCACACCGTGAACATCAGCGCCGATTCACCGGCCGCGAGGGTGGCCCGTTCGCCGACCGCCATCGCGGCCCGCCCGTACCCCTTGCCGCGCTGTTCCTCGTGGACGTGCAGCGAGTACCCGTAGGTGACCCCCGGCAGATACCCGTGCTTCAGCCACCCCGTGCCGATCGGCTCGCCTGCCGCCTCCAGCACCAGGAGCGTGGTGTCGGGCGTCGCGAGCCCCTCGGGAAGCAGCCCGGCGAAGTCCTGGTCCGACTTGCGCACGGCATCCGCCCGGCTCATCGCCCCCGACCGGACGATGCCGCTGATGTAGGACTCCTTCTCCTGCGTGAGCCACTCGGCATACTCGGCCGGTGTCATCGGCCGCCCGGTGACACCGTCGACCGGCTCCGGCGGGGCCTCGACCGGCCGCACCCTGACCTGCCCGCGGACACCGTACGCGATGAACACCTCACCCAGGGCGGGATCGGTCAACCGAGTGCTCACCAGACGCGCGCCCCGGTCGGCGCACCACCCCTCCGCCCATTCCCGGGCGGCCCGTTCGTGCCCCCGGCCGGTGTGGTCCGCGTCGATGTGCAGATCCCCGATACGCCCCGTGAGCGCCCCGCGTTCCTCACCCACCCGCACGGCCACGCAGCCCACCCGGGCCCCGGCGTCCGCGATCTCCGCGACCGTCCAGTCCCCGGCGAGAGCGCGCCCCTTCGTCACGTACTCCTGCGCCGCGGCCGCGCCGAGACCGGCCGCCAAGTATGCGTCGACGAGCCGCCGCTCGACGTCCTCCCGCCACGCCGTGCTGTCATCGAGAATCCTGAATTCTGTCACCCGGCACACTAATCACGCGGTCAGCCACCCGAGCGAGTGAATTTCGCAGGGGCGTCGGCGATCCGGGTACGCGCGGCCGTCTGGCGACAATATGAGGAGGGGGCTCCATGAGGAGTGTCTGCCTATGGAGGACAGGCGGGCGGTCCGCGCGTGCTACCCCGAGGAGTGACGACGCAGATGGGCGTCTACAGCGAGCAGTACCAGCGTGCCATCAGCGACCCGGAGGGCTTCTGGGCCGCTGCCGCCACCGCGCTGACCTGGTACGAGGAGCCGTCACACATCCTGGACGACACCCGGGCACCCTTCTACCGGTGGTTCCCGGACGGAAGGATCAACACCTGTTTCAACGCGCTCGACCGGCATGTCGACGCCGGCCACGGCGACCGTACGGCACTGATCCACGACAGCCCCGTCACCGGCACCACCACCTCGTACACCTACGCCGAACTCCGGCGGCTCACCGCCCGGTTCGCGGGTGTGCTGCGCGCACTGGGCGTCGGCCGGGGCGACCGCGTCGTCATCTACATGCCGATGGTCCCCGAGGCGGTCGTCGCGATGCTGGCCTGCGCCCGGCTGGGCGCGGTCCACTCCGTCGTCTTCGGCGGATTCGCGCCGCGCGAACTCGCCCTGCGCATCGACGACGCCCGCCCCAAGGTCGTCGTGTCCGCCTCCTGCGGCATCGAGGGCAGCCGCGTCATCCCCTACAAACCACTGCTCGACGAGGCGCTGCGCCTGGCCACGTACACGCCCGACATCAGCGTGATCCTCCAGCGCCCCGAGGCGCACGCCGAACTGTCGGAGCGCGACGTCGACTGGGACGAGGCGATGGCCTCCGCCGCACCGGCCGACTGTGTGCCGCTCGCCGCCACCGACCCGCTCTACATCCTGTACACCTCGGGCACCACGGGCCGCCCCAAGGGCGTGGTGCGCGACAACGGCGGCCACGCGGTCGCGCTCGCCTGGAGCATGGCCAACGTCTACGACATCGGCCCGGGTGACGTCTGGTGGGCCGCCTCCGACGTGGGCTGGGTCGTCGGACACTCGTACATCGTCTACGCCCCGCTGCTCGTCGGCGCCACCAGCGTCCTCTACGAGGGCAAGCCGGTCGGCACCCCGGACGCGGGTGCCTTCTGGCGGGTCGTCGCCGAGCACCGGGTGAAGGCACTGCTCACGGCCCCCACCGCGATGCGCGCGATCAAGAAGCTGGACCCGGCCGCCGAGCTGCAGGCCGGATACGACATGACGCCGTTCCGCTGTCTGTTCCTGGCCGGTGAGCGCCTCGACCCGGACACCTACGACTGGGCCCGTACGACGCTGGGCGTGCCCGTGATCGACAACTGGTGGCAGACCGAGACGGGCTGGCCGATCGCCGCGAACCCGCGTGGCCTGGAGCCGATGGAGGTCAAGCCGGGCTCCCCGAGCGTGCCCATGCCGGGCTATGACCTGCGGATCCTCGACTTCGAGGGCCACGAGCGCCCGGCGGGCGAGGAGGGCGCCATCGCGCTGCGGCTGCCGCTGCCGCCCGGGACGCTCACCACGCTGTGGGGGGACGACGACCGCTACGTGGACTCGTACCTGTCCCGCTGTCCCGGCTTCTACCTCACCGGCGACGGCGGATACCGCGACGAGGACGGCTATGTGTTCGTCATGGGCCGCATGGACGACGTGATCAACATCGCCGGGCACCGGCTGTCCACGGGCGCGATGGAGGAGGTCGTCGCCGCCCATCCCGATGTCGCCGAGTGCGCGGTCATCGCGGTGTACGACGCCCTCAAGGGGCAGGTGCCGCGCGCCTTCGTGGTGCTGAAGGCCACCGCCGTCCGCGACGCCGAGGAAGTGGAGGCGGAGATCATCCGCGAGGTCCGCGACCGGATCGGCCCGATCGCCGCGCTCAGGGACGTCACGGTGGTGGCGGCCCTGCCGAAGACGCGCTCCGGCAAGATCCTGCGCGCCTCCATGCGCTCGCTGGCCAACGGGGACGACGCCCCGGTGCCCGCCACCATCGACGACCCCGCCGTACTGGAATCACTGCGCCTCGCGCTGCGCAAGGAGAACTGATGCCGACGCCTTCGCCCCCGGGGCATCGGCGACCGTGACGGCCCGACCGGCGGCACCGCTCACCTGACATCCGTACGGCGGTGATAGACCTTGTTGGCGATGCGCCAGCCGTCGGCCACGCGGACCAGCAGAAAGATGTCCGTGAAGGTGTCCGGGCCGTGCCGGAGCGTCATGGTCGCGGTCGCGACACCGCCGTGCACCTCGACGGCGTCCACGTGCCGGGACCGGATGGGCTCGTCCGGAGCCGGCCGCCCCGGGAAGAGGGCGCGGTACTCGTCCAGGCACCACGAGACGAACTCGCCGTCCCGGATCCCCTCGATGTGCGCGGTCGGCAGGAACGCGTCACGGAAGTGGACGGGATCGCCGGTGGCGTGCCCGCGGATGTAGGCGTGCAGCGGTTCGAGTACGGCGTCCCCGTGCGGTGTGGTCATGTCCGCCACAGTGGTGCCGCGCGGGAGCCGCGACAAGCGAAGATCTCGCACGGGAGCCCTGCGACGCACGCATACCGCGTGGCCATGGTCATATGGACGCCATGGACCTGACGGTGTGGCGAACCTTTGTGACCGTGTGCCGACTCGGATCGCTCTCGGCGGCGGCGGCCGAGCTCCATCACACCCAGTCGGCCCTCTCCCGGCAGATCGCCGGCCTTGAACGGCAGCTCGGCGTACCCCTGTTGGAACGCCACCCGCGCGGAGCGCGGCCGACACCGGCCGGCGAGGTGTTCCGGCATCACGCGCTGGCCACGCTCACGGAGGCCGACCGCGCCCTGCGCGCCGTACGGGCGGCGCGCGAGGGGTCGTACGACCGTCCGCTGGCCGTCGGCGCGACCCCCTCGCTCGCCGCGGGCGTCGTCCCCGAGGCCGTCCGGGCCCTGTTGAAGCAGGCCGGGCCCCTCCGCTGGAGCCTGCTCCCCGGTTCGAGCGGGCGGTTGCACCAGCGTGTGGCCACCGGCGATCTCGACCTCGCCGTCGTCACCGACGCACCGCCAGGACTGCCCCACGACCCGCGCACCAAGCGCCGCTTCCTCGGCCTGGACGACATGGTCGTCGCACTGCCCACCGACCATCCCCGCGCCGGGCGCGGCCCGGTATCCGTACAGTCCTTCGTCGATGAGACCTGGGCCGAGGACAACGACGGCTCGGCGGCCCTCCTGCGCCAACACGCCGCCCGCGCCGGGATCAACGTCCGTATCGACCTCACCGCGGCCGACCTGCCGGGCAAACTCGCCCTGGTCGCCACCGGCCACGCCATCGCCCTGATACCCGGCGTGCTGACCCGCGCCCTGCGCCCCGACATCACGACCGTGCGCCTCGTCGATCCCCCCACCCGCGGCATCTACACGCTCACCCCGCGCCGCGACCCCCACCCGTCCACGCCCGCCCTGCTCGACGCCCTTGCGAGCGCCTTCGCCACGGCCCGCCCCGAGAACAGGCAGCCGCGGCGATAGCCCCGACGCCCCGAGCCGTATCGGCCCCCGTGCCCTGAAGAACGCCCTCGGTACGATCATCCGGATCATCCGTTCCGAGGAGTCCAGCTCAGTGACCGTCGCCCCACCGCCCCGCGCCGCCACCGGCGTTCTTCCGATGCAGACACTGACCCGCGTCGAGTGCGACGAGCAGCTGTCGGCCCTGCTCTGGCGGGCGGGAGCCGGCTGGCGGATGATCAGCAGCGCGGTGCTCGGCGGGGGCATCGGCGAGCGCTCCTGGGTCCTCAACGCCCAGGTCTCGCACGGCTACAGCCGCACCGACCCCGACGCCCATCTCGCGAGCCTCGCCCATGCGGCCGGGACGCGCGGGCCCGGTGTCGGACTGATGACGGCCGCCGACGTCCTCCAGCACGGCCGCGCCCACGACGACGGCGTGGCGGCCGTGGTCACCGCCGGCCTCGGCGTCCACGGCTGGGCCGCCGCCCCCGCCCCGGGCACACCCTTGCCGCCCGCCCCCGGCACCATCAACATCATCGCCGCCGTCCCCGCCGCCCTGACCAACGCCGCCCTGGTCAACGCGGCCACCACCGCCACCGAGGCCAAGGTCCAGGCACTCCTCGACTCCGGCTACGACTGCTCCGGCACCCCCACGGACGCGGTGTGCATCGCCGCTCGTATCCCGCGACCCGGCGAGGAGCCACAGGCTTTCGCCGGTCCCCGCTCCCTGTGGGGCGCCCGGCTGGCCCGCGCGGTCCATGCCGCGGTGTGTGCCGCCGTGGAGCCGGTTCGCGGGAGATCCCTCAAGTCGGCGAGGACATTTGCGGGTTCATGACCGCAGAACGGAAGGGGAAGCGGCTTCGACCCCTCGCCTCTTCGCCTCCTCGCCTCCTCGGCTCCGTCGTGGGCCGCTTTGCCGCGGCCGGTGTTCCGCGCCGACGTGGCTCAGTCCCGCGGCAGCAGCACCCGTGACATCCCCGCCGTAGCCAGCAGCAGCACGGCGACGGCCAGCAGCCCGATGCGCATGCCGGGAAGGGAGAAGCCGCCGTCGGAACCGGCGAGCAGGCTGCCGAAGAGGGCGACGGCCAGGGCACCGCCCAGTTGACGGAGGGAGTTGAGCAGGCCCGAGGCCGTGCCCGCGCGTTCCGCGGGGACCGCGTCGATCAGCAGCGCGGTCAGCGCGGGCACCGCGACCGCGCCGCCCATGCTCAACGGCAGCAGCAGGACCAGTACCAGCCACACCGGGGTGTCGCCGGCCAGCGGCAGCATGGCCAGCATCGCGGCGGTGAAGACCAACTGGCCGAGGACGATCACCGACCGCCGCCCGAACCGCTCCGCCAGACGCGGCGAGACCAGATTCGTCGCCGTCACCACCGCCGACATCGGCACGAACATCAGCCCGGCCGCCGTCGCCGACATCCCCCGCAACTGCTGGTAGTACAGCCCGAGCAGGAAGATCCCGCCGTAGAACGCGGCGTTGACGGCGAAGCCGACCGCGAGCGGCACGGCCACCCGGCGCTCCCTCAGCAGCGCCGGCGCAATCATGGGCTGACGGTGCCGCAACTCCACGACGCGAAACACGAACCCGGAGACGACGGCGAGCGCGCCCGCGCCCAGCACGGGCAGGCTGGTCCAGCCCAGATGACCGCCCTCGATCACCGCGACGGCAAGCCCGGCCAGGGCCAGTACGGCGGTCAACTGACCGAACCCGTCCAGCGCGGCGGGCCGGCGCGGCGAGCGCGGCACCCGTATCAGCAGGCCGAGAATCACCGCGCCCACCGGGAGGTTGAGCAGGAACACCGCCCGCCAGCCGGCCGACTCGGTGAGCAGGCCGCCCAGTACCGGACCCGCGGCCATCGCCACCGAACCGCCGACGGTCCACAGCGCGATGGCCCGCGCCCGCTCCCTGCTGTCCTCGTGCGCCTGCCGGATCAGCGCGAGCGAGGCCGGCATCACGACCGCGGCGGCCCCGCCCTGCGCCACCCGCGCGGCGACCAGCACCCCGATCCCGGGCGCCAGCGCGCAGCCGAGGGAGGCCAGGGTGAACAGGGCGACACCCCAGGCGTAGGCGCGCCGGGCGCCCGCACGGTCGGCGATGGCACCGGCCGAGAGCATCAGGGCGGCGAACATCAGCGTGTACGCGTCCACCACCCACTGGAGCCCCGCCATCCCGCCGTCCAGGGACTCCCGGATCGAGGGCAGAGCGATGTTCACGGCCGACACATCGATGGTGATCACGGTGAATCCGAGCAGCGAGGCGACCAGCGCGACCCCGGCCCGCCGGGGCGCCTCGGCACCGGTGCCCGCCTCGGCTGGTCGGGCCCGATCCGGCCGGCGTCGTCGTACCCCGGGCAGCGGCGGGCCGGGCGCGTGCTCCCGGTCGGTGGTGGCGGTCGGGGACGGGGGAGGGGTGCCCGGCATGGTGGCCTCCTGGACGATCAGGCACGGTCGGCGGTGTCCGTCGGGGACGAATCGGCGGGCGGCCACGAACGCCGGGACCGCGGTCCGGTGTCACGCACCCCCTGGGTTCCGCGCCGTCGGGCCGCCCGCTCCGGGACCAACTCTGCGCCCGTAGGGCAGCGTTCGGCAGACCGCGCCGCACCCGGGGTGCGGCGTTCCAGGCCCTGACACGGCCCCCCAACACCCCCGTACCCCTGTCACAATTGATCGAATGGGAGCAGCAACAGACGTACGGGGTACCGAACTCGGCAGATATCTGAAAGCCCGCAGGGCGCGGATACGGCCGGAGGACGTCGGCCTCCCCACCGGCGCGGGCCTGCGCCGCACCCCCGGACTGCGCCGGGAGGAACTGGCCGCGCTGGCAGGCGTGAGCGTGGACTATTACATCCGCCTCGAACGCGGCCGCGAGACCAACCCCTCGACCGCCGTCGTCGACGCCCTCGGCCGTGCCCTGCGTCTGCGCGGCGACGGCTACGAACGCCTCCATGAACTCGCCGAGTTGGCCGCCGGCCGTACCTCCGAACTCCCGGCCTGCGCGGACCACGCCGTCCGCGACTCCGTGCTGCGCCTGCTGGAATCGGTACGCCCGCTGCCCGCCTACGTCGTGAGCCGCTACAACCGCGTCCTGGCCGCCAATCCGCCGGGCCGACGACTGCTGCCCGGCCTGTGGGACTGGCCGGAACACCAGCGCAACGTGACCCGTTACCTCTTCCTCCACCCGGTGGGCAGGACGCTCTACGAACCCTGGGAGGACACCGTCGCCGTCTCGGTCGCACATCTGCGGGCGGTCGCCGGTGCCGATCCGGACAACCCCGAACTGACCACGCTCGTCGGCGAACTGGTCTTGAAATCACCTGAGTTCGCCCGCCTGTGGGAGCGGTACGACGTCTGCGAACGCGGCGGCGGCCAGAAGAACTTCCGGCACCCCGGGGTCGGACCCATGACCCTGACCTACGAGGTCATGCGGCTGGCACGGACGGGCGGTCAGCGGATGGTCGTCTACCAGGCGGCCCCCGGCACCGCCGACGAAGAGGCCATGCTCGGACTGGAGGACGAGACAGCCGCGCTCCGGCCGGAGGGCGAACCCGTCCCGCACCGAAGCTGAACAGCCGGACAGGCGACCGGGCGCCGGGAGAGTCCCGGCGCCCGGCGCGGCAGCGTGGCCGTCACTTCTTGTGGCAGCCCCACTTGCCGTTGGTCTTGGTGAAGTGCTCGCCCTTGGGGCACTTCTTGTGGCTCGGCGTCGGGCGGGGGGTGGATGCATGCTGGGCGGCGGTCGCGTGGGTGTTCGCCGGCACCGCGAGGGCAGTCCCTGCGGAGGCCATCGCTGCTCCACCGGCGAGTGTGCCCGCGGCGACGCTGGCGACCAGAGCCCGTACGATCTTGCTGCGCATGATCGGCACCTTTCTGCAGTCGGCGTCAGTACCTCCGTCGATTCTTGGGGGTGGTTCGCGCGCCGCGCATCTCGATCACGGGCACGCTGGACGGTTCGAACGCCGAACCTTCCGGGGCGGGGGCCTTCGGGGCCGGTCAGGGCCTGCCGCGGTGCATCCGCCGCGCCCAGCGCTGGTAGCGGCTGACCGGTGGGGCGGCGGGCGCGGGCTGCTCGGGGCGCGGTTCGGCGGCGGGCGGCTCCGGCGCGCTGTCCCGGGGCGGGCGGAGGCCCTCGGTCGAGTAACGGGTGGCCGCGATGCTGTCCACGATCTGCTGCTCGGTGAAGTTCTCCGAACCCGGCACATGGGGCACGAAACCTATGAGCACACCGTCACTGACGACCTCCGCGTCCAGCCCCGACACGCCGTCGGTGTCCCACAGGGCCTCGATGCTCTCGTCCAGGACGACCCTGATCCCGAACTCATAGACCCCGGCCTCGACGAGGTGGGCCATGACCCCGCGGCCCCGCAGCGCCGCCACCACGCGCTTGGCGCGATCCTCGTCCATAACGGCCGCATCCCTTCGAGATCGGGCCCGCGACGGCCGGCCCTACTGCCCGCGCTTCCCGGTCTAGCAAGGGCCGTGGCCATCCGAAACCATCTTTAACGCGTCTTTTGCAGAGAAATAGGGGGATTTTCAGAAGGGTGGACGAGGGGTGGACGCATGCTCCGCCGTCCCTCGGCACGACAATCGGTCCCGTGACGGAGCCGTGACGCTCGTACCCATACTGAGACATTCCGAACGCAAGATCGGGGGCAGGCTCAAGTCGACCATGGTCCCGGTGGAGAACACCCGCCGGGCCATTGCACGACAAGGAGTGTTCGTATGAGCAAGAAGCACGCATTCGCCGCCGTGGCCGCACTCGCGCTGGCGGTCACCGCGGGCGGGGGAATCGCCGTGGCCGCACCCATGACGGCCGAGGGCGGCGCGCCCTCGGCCTGTCGTCCGGCCAACCACACGGCGACGATCGCCGCGGCGCCCGCCAGCTCGGGGTACAGCCACTATCGCGTGACCCTGACCGCCGCGCGCGGGTACGAGTCGTGTGTGCTGGCCGGTTCGCCCACCGGCGTACGGTTCTCGAACCACGGCAAGCAGACCGGTGTCGCCGCCGGGCACTACGGCGACCAGAAGACGAAGGTGACCTTCGGTCCGGGCCACCCGGTGCACTTCGACATCCAGGTTCCGAACATGCATCGCGGCACAGCCTCGAACGAGGCGTCGTTCACGCTCCAGGCACCGGGCGGTGAGATCCCCGGCACGTCCTTCGCCGAGGGCAAGTTCTCTGTCGCCTCCGGCACCCTGATCGGCCCGGTCCAGCGCGGCGCCTGACCGAAACCGCCGGAAAACCCGGGGTGTCCCGCGGCGGCTCGGCCGCGGGACACCCCGGTGTCGCGGAGAGGGCAGGATTCGAACCTGCGTGGACCCTTGCGGATCCGACCTCGAGACATGCTCGCTGGTCCCCGATCAACCACTCCGGGCACCTCTCCTCGCTCCCGGTTCCCGGTTTCCCGGGCCCCGTTCACATGAAGAAGAGTGACAGAACCGGCTGACGCGGCACTGACGCGTACGGCCTACAGGCGGGCCTTCATGCTCTCGCAGACCCCGTGCACGTCCTTGATCTCGAACCCGCCCTCGGCGCCGCGGAGTACACCGCGATAGCGCCCGAAGAGCTGGAAGTAGTCGACCGCGAAAAGACCGAGGTTGTGCTTCACCTGCTTACGGCCCTCCGGCTCGAAGACGACATCGAGGCGGCCGTCCCGGGAGGCGACGCGCCAGACGGCCGACGGATCGGCCGACGCGGGCTCGAAGACGATGTCGCCGAGCGGCTCGCATCTGCCCGGCGTCCACAGACAGGACTCCTCCGGCTCCCCGGCCAGTTCGGGCCGCGCCGCGAAGTTGGCCCCGACGACCTCCCCGTCCTCCATCGACGTCGCGAACGTCCCCCAGACCCAGTCGGTCCGGTACGGCAGCAGCGAGCGGTGCTCATCGAGTATCGCCAGATCGCGATCCGGCTCGAAGACGACCTCGGCGTCCCCGACACGGAGCACGCCGGAGGCGGGGAAAGCGGCCTTGTGCGTGTACATGCTCCCGCCCGGCAACCGGGAACTCACCGAGAGCGGAGCGGTGGCCGCCCCGGCGTCGAGTTCGAGCTCACCGCGGATGGCCGGGGCGTTCGCCGTCCCGGCGATGTCGATCTCGATCCGATGCCGCGCCGACGTACGCGAAAAGGAATAGGCGACCCGATACCCGCGACGCTCGAACCGACAGGCGCTCTCCAGCAGTTCGGCGGGCAGCACGGCACTGCCACCGGCCGCGTTGGCCGCGTGCTGGTGGAGCACGCCGCCCGCCCTGTCATAGGCGTAGATCTCCGAACTGGCGAGATAGTGCGCGTCCTGGATGATCAGCGACGAGTACCACTGCGGATGCGACAGCGTGAACCCGACCCACTCCTTGAGCCGCACCCTCTTCAACCGCCGCGCGAGCCCGCCGTACACCTCCAGCGGATCGACGACAGCGGGCCGATCGGCCAGCCGCCCCCAACGACGAATACCGTCCTCGACCAGGCGCTCAGGGGTGGGCATGCCGGGTAGTCTGCCCAGGGTGCCGACGCGGGGTCAACGGTCGATCGGCACCGGTCGTCGTCGGCGCGGGCGTCCGCACGTGGAACGGACGACCCCTCCCCGCAGCGCCGGCCCCACCGGAACACCGTCCGACCGGTGGAGCGTCCCGAAGGGCACGCGGGACCGGCGCCGTGGCACTCAGCCGTTCCTGGGCGGAGCGCGTCAGCCCACTCGGCGCGGGATCCCCAGCGGGTTCGCGTCCTGGAGTTCCGGTGGGAGGAGGTCGTCGGGCCAGTCCTGGTAGGAGATCGGGACCAGCCAGCGGTCGATCGCGGTGGCGCCGACCGAGGTGTGCAGCGGCGCCGTCGTCGAGGGCCAGGGGCCGCCGTGGTGCATGGCCCAGCAGACGGCGACGCCGGTCGGCCAGCCGTTGTGGACGAGGCGGCCCACGCGGTGCCGCAGCGCCGTCACCACCCGCGCGGCCGCCGCCGCGTCGTCGGCCGTGGCGTGCACCGAGCCGGTCAGGCTGCCGGGCAGGGACGCCAGGACCTCGGTCAGAAAGTCCAGGTCCGGGTAGGTCACCACCAGCCCGGCCGGGCCGAAGCACTCCTCGGCCAGGGTGTCCAGCTGGTCCGCGAAGGACTTCAGGGACAGCCGCCAGACCCGCGGTGCCACCGCGAAGGAGTCACCGCCCGCGCTTCCGGAGGCCAGCGGGACGAGGTCCGCGGTCTCGTCCAACTCGGCCACCCTGGCCCGGTATCCGTCCCTGATCCGGGACGTCAGCATCGCCCCGGTCGCGGCCGCGCCGACCGTGGCCGCGACGGCGTCCACCAGCGCTCCGCCTTCGGGGACGAACAGCAGCCCCGGGTTGGTGCAGAACTGGCCGGTGCCCAGGGTGAGCGACTGCGCGTACCCCTCCGCGATCTCCCGGGCGCGTTCGGCCGCGGCGCCGGGGAGGACCACCACCGGGTTCACGCTGCCGAGTTCGCCGTAGAACGGGATCGGCTCCGGGCGAGCGGCGGCGAGGTCGTACAGGGCCCGTCCGCCTGCCTGCGAGCCGGTGAAGCCGGCGGCCTTGACGGCCGGGTGGCTCACCAGCGCCGCACCGGCCTCGAAACCGGTGACGAGGCCGAGGACCCCCTCGGGCGCGCCCGCCTCGCGCAGCGCCCCGGCGACGATGCGCGCGACCGCGGCCGAGGTCGCCGGGTGGCCCTCGTGCGCCTTGACGACCACCGGGCAGCCGGCCGCGAGCGCCGAGGCCGTGTCGCCGCCCGCCACGGAGAAGGCGAAGGGGAAGTTGGAGGCGCTGAACACCGCCACCGGTCCGATCGGCTGCCGCATCCGGCGGATGTCGGGACGCCCGGTGGCCGGGTCGGCCGGGGTGAGTACGGCCTGCACATGACCGCCGTCGCGCAACACCTCGGCGAACAGGCGGAGCTGGCCACTGGTGCGGCCCACCTCGCCGGTCAGCCGCACCTCGCCGAGCGCGGTCTCGGCGTCGGCGACGGCGACCAGTTCGTCGCGGGCGGCGTCCAGCGCGTCGGCGGCGGCTTCGAGGGCCCGGGCCCGGTCGGCGGCGGGCACCGCGGACCAGACGGGGAACGCGCGGGCGGCGGCGCGGGCCGCGGCGTCGACGTCCCTCGCGGTGGACACGGCGACCGGATCGCCGACGGGCTCGCCGGTACGCGGGCTGATTCCCCGCAGCGGGGCGGACATGGTGTCGGTCATCGATCGAACCTCCGGGTCGAAGGGGCGGTGAGGGGGTGAACTCACGGGGAAGTGGGTCGGGTTGTGCGCGGCGTCAGCCGTTCACGTCCGTGCCATCCGTGCCATCCGTGTTATCTGTGCCGACCGCGCCGTCGTCCGCGTCCAGTGAAGGCGAGCAGAACGCCCCGCCCAAGTAGATCTCGTCCAACGGGTCATGGCGGCCTTCGAGTTCCCCGGCGAAGCGCTCCGCGTCGTCCTGCGGCTCGTAGCCCAGCGCGCGTGCCTCGTCCAGGGAGAACCAGCGGCGGGTGTTGTCCGAGACGCCCCACACCACACGGAATCCCGGCGAGGGCGCAGCGAGCAGCGCCTCCATCAGGCGGGCGCAGTCGTCCGGGGCGAGCCAGGTGGCCAACTGCCGGGTGGCGATGGGGCGTTCGAAGCAGCCGCCGATACGGACGCAGACCACGTCCAGGCCGTAGCGGTCGTGGTAGAGGCTGCCCAGGGCCTCGGCGGCCACCTTGCTCACACCGTAGTAGGTGTCGGGGCGGGGGAAGAGGTAGTCAGGCGCCTCGTCCTCGCTCCGGGGGTAGAACCCCACCGCATGGCTGCTGCTCGCGATGATCACCCGGGGCACGCCCGCCCGGCGGGCCGCTTCGAGGACCGTGCGGGTGCCGTTGATGTTGATGTCGAGGATCTCGTCCCAGGGTCCCTCGACACTCAGCCCGCCGAGGTGGATCACCGCGTCGACGCCGGTGAGGGCCTCGCGCATCGCCGGCAGGTCCGTCACCGACAGCCGGGCGGTCTCCACGTCCTCGCCCTCGGCCGCCTCGGGCACCGGCGCCACGTCGAGCAGTCGCAGGGTCCGGCCCGCGCGGGCCAGCCGGGGGCGGAGCAGGGTGCCGACTCCTCCCGCGGCTCCGGTGATCACGATGCGCTGACTCACTCGCCTCATCTCCTTCGCGGCGACTTCGGGCCGGGTCCGTGGCGGCCCGGCGTGTCCATGGGCGTCTTGACCGTACTCCGGGGCGAGTCTTACAGTTCAAAGGCAAGTTCGCAAATGTGGAGCCTGTCTGCATATGTAGACGACGAGGAGTGTCACGTGCCCATGTTCGACGGCGTGCTGTTCTTTCCGGTGACGCCCTTCGCGGCGTCCGGGCAGGTCGACCGGGAGGTGCTGGCCGAGCATCTGCGTCGCGGTCTGGCCGCAGGACCCGGCGGGGTCTTCGTCGCCTGCGGTACGGGCGAGTTCCACGCGCTGAGCCCCGATGAGTACGGCGAGACGGTGCGCACCGCGGTGGCGACCGTGGCCGGCCGCGTCCCGGTGTACGCCGGCACCGGCGGTCCGCTGCCGCTGGCCCGCCAGTACGCGCGCATCGCCCGGGACGCGGGCGCCGACGGCCTGCTCCTGCTGCCGCCCTACTTGGTCCAGGCCCCGGCGGCCGGACTCGCCGCCTACGCGCGCGAGGTCGCGGACGCCGGCGAACTGCCGCTCATCGTCTACCACCGCTCCAACGCCCGCTTCGACGCCGAGACCGCCGCAGAACTGGCCCGCCACGACAAGGTGGTCGGCTTCAAGGACGGCGTCGGCGACCTCGACCGGCTCTCCCGCATCGTGACCGCCGTACGCCATGAACTCGCGGGCACCGGCAAGGAGTTCCAGTTCTTCAACGGCATGCCCACTGCCGAGGTGACCGTCCCGGCGTACCGCGGCATCGGCGTTTCCCTGTACTCCTCCGCCGTCTTCTGCTTCGCCCCCGAGATCTCCAACGCCTTCTACCGGGCGGTCGAGAAGGGGAACGCGGCCCAAGTAGATCGGTTGCAAAGGGAGTTCTTCCACCCGCTCGTGGCCCTGCGCGACCTGGTCCCGGGCTACGCCGTCTCGCTGGTCAAGGCCGGCGTGCGCCAACAGGGCCTGGATGTCGGCGGGGTGCGGCCCCCGCTGGTCGACCCGGCCCCCGAACACCTCGACGCCCTGCGCCGGATCACCGACGCGGGCCTGGCCCTGGTGGAGGACTCCGCCCGATGAGCGACGCGATCCGCATCACCGACGTCACCCTCACCCCCGTCGCCTTCCGCGACCCGGCCCTGCTCAACGCGGTCGGCGTGCACGAGCCGTACGCGCTGCGCGCCGTGCTGGAGGTGCACACCGATCAGGGGATCACCGGCCTCGGTGAGACCTATGCCGACCAGGGCCATCTGCGCAGGCTGCGGCGGGCCGCCGAGGCCCTGGTGGGCCTGGACGTCCACCGCCTGGGCCGGATGTACGCCGCGGTCGCCGCCGCGCTCGGCGGGGACACCGGCAGCGACGGCCACGGCCTCACCGGCATGATCACCAGCAGCAGCACGGTGGACCGGGTCTTCTCGCCGTTCGAGGTCGCCTGCCTGGACATCCAGGGCAAGGCAGCCGGGCGCCCGGTCTCCGACCTGCTCGGTGGCGCCGTACGGGACCAAGTGCCTTTCAGCGCCTACCTGTTCTACAAGTGGGCCGCGCACCCCGGCGAGGGGTCCGACTCCTGGGGGGAGGCGCTCGACCCCGACGGCATCGTGGCGCAGGCCCGGCGCATGATCGACGACTACGGATTCACGGCCATCAAGCTCAAGGGCGGTGTCTTCCGGCCGGAGCAGGAGATCGAGGCGGTCCGCGCCCTGCGCGAGGCGTTCCCCGACCGGCCGCTGCGGCTCGACCCGAACGCCGCCTGGACGGTGGACACTTCACTGATGGTCGCCCGTGAACTCGACGGCGTCCTCGAATACTTGGAGGACCCCACGCCGGGACGAGAAGGCATGGCCCGGGTCGCCCGCGAGGCGCCCATGCCGCTCGCCACGAACATGTGCGTGGTCGCCTTCGACGAACTCAAGCCCGCCGTGGCCCTGGACGCGGTCCAGGTCGTCCTCTCCGACCACCACTACTGGGGCGGCCTCCAGCGCTCGAAGGTGCTCGCCGGGATCTGCGACACCTTCGACCTGGGCCTGTCCATGCACTCCAACTCGCATCTCGGCATCAGCCTTGCCGCGATGACCCATCTGGCGGCGGCGACACCCAACCTGACGTACGCCTGCGACACCCACTGGCCGTGGAAGACCGAGGAGGTCGTCGCACCGGGCGCCCTGGAGTTCCGCGACGGCTCCGTCGCCGTACCCACCGCCCCGGGACTCGGCGTCGAACTCGACCGCGACGCGCTGGCCCGCCTGCACGAGCAGTACGTCTCCTGCGGCCTGCGCGACCGGGACGACACCGGATACATGCGGCGCATCGACCCGTCGTACGAGAAGAAGGTCCCCCGCTGGTGAGGCCCCCGGCCCGCGGGACACTCGCGTAGCGGGCATGGGAGTGCGCGTAGCGGGCATCGGCGCGCGGAACGGATCTCAGCGGATGCCGTTCCGCCGCAGTGTCCCCGCCAGCTCCGCGGCATGCCGGGTGACCGCCTCCGCGACCCGTTCGATCTCCTGGTCCGTGGCGTGGTCCAGCGGGATCGAGCAGCTGATCGCATCGGTCGCCGGGATGCGGTACGACACCGTCGCGGCGACACAGCACAGCCCCGGTGTGTTCTGCTCGCTCTCCAGCGCCCAGCCGCGGGTCCGTGTCTGCTCCAGCTCCTCACGCAGGGCCGGGCGACGGGTGACCGTGTGCGGGGTGAGCGCCTCCAGGGGCTGCTCGGACAGCAGCGCGTCCACCTCCCGCGCGGTCAGCTCGGAGAGCAGCGCCTTGCCCAACGCCGTCGCGTGCGCCGGGAGTTGGCGGCCCACCCGGGAGGTCAGCCGACGGGAGTCCGTGGCCTCGCGGGTGGCGAGGTAGATGACGTTCGAGCCGTCGAGGCGGGCGTAATGCGTGGTGTAGCCGACGTCCGCGCGCAGCTGCTCGATCCGGCGCACCGCGTGCGGCAGCGCCGGATCCCGGTCCAGGTACGCCGTGCCGCACAGCAGCGCGCGCGGGCCGATGCCGAAGCCGGCCGCCTCGCCGCCCTCCTCGACCTCGATCCACTTCAGCGCCACCAGGGTGCGCAGCAGCGCGTACAGGCTGGAGCGCGGGTATCCGGTGAGCTCCTGGAGCTGCCCCAGGGTGAGCCGCTCCGGTGCGGCCGAGAGCACTTCCATGATCTGGACGGTGCGCTCCGCCGACTTCACCGGCCCGCGCCCGGCGTCACCTGTCCCGGTCATGCGTGCCACCCCATTCCGGCCTCTCGACCGTCAACTCGGGCTTTCCCGACCGCAGTCGGCGCCCCCGTTTCACCGGACACGGCGCCTTCTCCCGTCGCGTCAACGAAAACCTCCCGAAACATTGACCGCCCCTGTACGCCAGGCTAGCGTGCGCGCTGGAAAGCATGGATGAGAACTGAGTCTACATACGTAGACGGCTTGGTCAATCGAGGAGTTCGCATGGCTTGGCCGGACTGGGTGGCCCTCGGCGGCTACTTCGTGGTGATGCTGTTCATAGGCCTGTGGTCGCACAAGCGCGTCAGCGATGTGAGCGACTACTTCACCGGCGGCGGCCGGATGCCCTGGTGGCTGTCCGGCATCTCCCACCACATGTCGGGATACAGCGCCGCGGTGTTCGTCGCCTACGCGGCGGTCGCCTACAGCTATGGCATCACCATCTATGTCTGGGCGTTCCTGCCGCTCGCGCTCGCGACCGGCGTCGGCGCCTGGCTGTTCGCCCCGCGCTGGAACCGGCTGCGCCGCCGATACGACGTCGCCTCACCGCTCGAATACCTGGCCCGCCGGTACAACATCGCCACCCAGCAGGCGCTGGCCTGGAGCGGCGCGCTGCTCAAGGTGTTCGACGTCGCCGCGAAGTGGGCCTCGGTCGCCATCCTGCTGAACGTGTTCACCGGGGTCTCGCTCGACATCGGCATCCTGATCACCGGTGTGGTCACCCTGGTCTACTGCACGGTCGGCGGCCTGTGGGCGGACGCCCTCACCGACTTCGGGCAGTTCATCATCCAGGGCGTCGCAGCGCTCTCCATGGTGATCATCACGCTGAACCATGTGGGCGGCTTCTCCGGGCTCGGCTCCCTCTGGCACCGGCTGCCCGCCGACCACACCCACCCGCTGGTCGGCCCGTACACGGCCGGCTTCCTCACCGCGTACGTGGTCGTCAAACTGTTCGAGTACAACGGCGGCATGTGGAACCTGGCCCAGCGCTACATGGCCACGGACTCCGCCCCCGCCGCCAAGCGCTCGGCCCTCCTGTCCGCGGCCCTCTATCTGATCTGGCCCGCCGTGCTGCTGTTCCCGTCCGTGGTCGGCCCGGTGCTGATGCCGCACATCGCGGACCCGCAGCAGGTGTACGCGCTGATGGCCGAGAACCTGCTCCCGGCCGGTCTGGTCGGACTGACCCTCGCCGGCATGTTCTCGCACACCATGGCCATGGCCTCCTCGGACGCCAACGCCATCGCCTCCGTGGTCGTCCGGGACATCATCCCGGCCGTCGCCCGCCGGGGCCGGGCGCTCAGCGCCAGGAGCGGGCTGCTCGCCGCGCGGATCTGCACCGTCGCGTTCATCGCGGTGAGCATGGTGGTCGCCATGGAGGCGAGCCACTTCGGCGGCCCGCTCGGCATCATCACCGCCCTGGTCGCCGCGGTGATGGGCCCGATCTCCATCCCGATGCTGCTCGGCCTGCTGCCGGTGTTCCGCCGCTGGGGTTCCCTGGCCGCGCTGCTCTCCTGGGCCTGCGGCCTCGCGAGCTTCGTCCTGGTGAAGTACATCCTGGACAGCACCGACCAGACCCTCACCATCGCCACCCCGCTGGCGACCTCCCTCGTCCTGTACCTGGTCATCGGCCTGGTCCTGCCCCAGCCGTCGGCGGCCGCGGACGAGATCACGGCGGCGGTGAGCGCGGCGGCGGACGTCCCCGCCCCGGAGGGCCCCACACCTCCACTGGTCCCCGACGCCGGAACGGCTCGTGGACGACAATGATCAGATACCACTGGCCATAGCGAGGGAGCCCACGTGCCCGAAGCCGCTCGGAACGGACTGATCATCTTCCTGAACGGGACGTCGAGTTCAGGCAAGTCCAGCATCGCCGAGGAACTGCTGGAGGTGCTGGACGAGCCGAGCTTCCATCTGCCGGTGGACGCCTTCCACGCGATGCGAACGCGCCGGGAGGCCGACCCGGAAGAGCTGCCCGCCATTCTGAGGCGCACCTGGATGGGCTTCCACCGCGCGGTCGCCGGCATGGCCGCGGCCGGCAACCATGTCGTGGTCGACCATGTGCTCAGCGAGGAATGGCGCCTCCTTGACTGCCTGGAGCTCTTCACCGCCAGGGATGTCGTCCTCGTCGGCGTGCGCTGCTCGCTGGACGAACTCCACCGGCGTGAACAGGCACGCGGCGACCGTCCGGAGGGCCTGGCGGCGCGCCAGTTCGAACTCGTCCACGCACACGGCCTGTACGACATCGAATGCGACACCACCTCGACGAGCCCCCGGGACTGTGCCGGGCAGATCAGCGCCTTCCTGCCCAGGCGCCCGACCCCGACGGCGTTCGAGCAACTCCGCGCGAAACTGCGCCCCGACCTGACGGCCCCCGGTCCAGAGGCCGTCGTACTGTCCTGACCTCGCCGTCGGGCCTTACGGGCGACTCACATGTTGCCGGGTCCGCTCATGGGGATCTGCGGTGCCGTCGGGATGCAGTGCTCTGAGCTGAACTTGAGCCAGCGGGTCACTCGACCCGTGCCGCGATGGCTCGGGCGCACTCCATCGGCTCCGTGTGCGTGGTGTCGACCTCCAGGTCGTACGTCACGCCACGGTGGACCACCTCGGCCTGGGCGGCCGCCATCCCTACCGTCCGGTCGCCGCGGGCGAGTTCACGGTCCGCCGCGACCGCGGCATCGCACCGGACGCCGATCCACAGCACCCCCAGCCCGTCCAGGGCCTGCTGCCATCGCCGCTGTGAGTACGGCCCGCCGAGGAAGACCTCGTCGACGACGACCCGCGCGCCCGCACGGGCCATCGCGGCGATCCCCTCGATCCAGGCCGCCTCCAGCGCCCGGAACTCGGGCCCGACGCCGACCTGGCCGTCCGCGGCGAACTCGATCCCGCCGTCCGACGCCCGCAGGGACGCGGGCAGCGCCTCCACCATGGTGTCCGTGCCGAGCGCCAGCCATGGATCGGGCAGGATCGCCTGGAGGCACCGGATGATCCCGGACTTCCCCGCGCTGGAACCGCCGTTGACCACGATCACCTGAGTCGTCACCGCCCCACGGTAGAGGCGTCCGGGCGACACGGAAAACATGTTTCCGCCGAGCTTCGGCGGGCTCTGTCGGCTTACCGACCAGGGCGGAGAGGGCAGGATTTGAACCTGCGTGGGCCCCGAAGGGCCCGACCATGAGGCGTGGCTCGGTGGTCCCCGATAAGCCGCTCCGGGCACCTCTCCCTGTTCCCGGCTCCGGGTGGCGCCCCGAACCGTTCACAGGAAAGAGAGTGACACGGCCCGCTGACGGGCGGCTGACGCGGCGCTGATCCTGGCGCCGCGGTCCCGGACCCCGCCCCGATCTACGACCGCTCCCGCACGCCGTCGAGAAGCCTCAGCTCCTCCGGTGTGAACTGCGGCCCCGCCAGCTGCGGTCGAAGGGGGCCCAGCAGGGCGGAGAGCAGCACGCCGGGCCGGACCAGGGACGTGGGGGGAGCCTGCAAGGTCAGTACGTCGGTCAGGGCCGTGGCCGTGCGGAAGGAGCCGGTCGCGGTGCGGGAGAGACGGTTGACGTAGCGCTGCAGCAGCCGGTCGGCGACATGCGGGTTCTTGCCGGTGGTCGTGGCGAAGTGGATGTCCTGCCCGACGGTCAGCGCCCACGCCGCCTCGACCGGCCGCGCGATCGCCCGCTGGGCGCGCCGCGACAACCCCGGGACCAGCCCGTCGCGGGCCAGCTCGCGCAGTGCCAGCGCGCCTTGCGCGATCACCGAAAGGCCTTGGCCGTACATGGGGTTGAAGGCCGCGACGGAGTCACCCAGCGCCACCAGTCCCTCGGGCCAGGTCCTGAGCCGCTCGTAGTAGTGGCGCCGGTTGGCCGTGCTGTGCGTGATGCTGACGTCGGTGAGCGGCTCGGCGAGTGCGAGGAGGTCGGCGATGATCGGATGCCGCAGGGTGCGTGCGAACGGCTCGAAGGCGTCCGCGTCCCGGGTGGGCTGCCCGCCGGGAGCGCCCATGAGACTGACGTGCCAGCGGTCGCCCTCGATCGGCAGGATGCCGCCCGCACTGGCGGGGCCGGGCAGCCGCGGGTCGGCGTTCACACTGACCACCGGCCAGCCGTGGGTGGGGACGGGGGCGCGGTACATCCGGCTGGCATAGACGAGACCGGAGTCGACGCGGTCCTCGGCGAGTCCGCCGATCCCCAGCTCGGTGAGCCACTGGGGCATACGGGAGGCTCGGCCGGACGCGTCGATCACCAGATCGGCACGCAGTGCGGTCTCGCGTGCGCCCTCACCCTCACCCCCACCCTCACCCTCGCCCGAGGTCCGGATGCGCACTCCGGTGACCCGGCGCCCGTCGCCGAGCAGCCCGATCGCCCGGGACCGCGTACGGACGGTGACATGAGGCTCTTTGAGCACCTGCTCCCTGATGACATGGTCCGTCAGATCCCGGCTCGCGGTCATCAGCCGATGCGTGGTGCGCCGCCAGCGCCGATACCAACCCTCGGGTGAATAGATGATCATATTGGTGGTCACCGGAATGCGATGCGCCCCCGAGGCCGCCAACTGGTCGATCACACCGGGCAGCAGCTCCTCCAGCGCGTCCACACCGCCGGACTGGAGGAGATGGATATGCACGGCCTGCGGGACGCCGACGCGCGGCTCGGGCCCCTCGGGAAGATCGTGGCACTCGATGATCTCCACCGATCCGACCTGGTCCTTGACGGCGGCCGCGGCGAGCATCCCGGCCATACTGCCCCCGATGACGACGGCGCGGGCGGGGCTGTGCCGGATGGCTTCACTCATGGTCGGCTGCTTTCTGCGGGGAGACGGTGGTGTGCGCGGAAGTCCTGGACGACGGGCGAGTCGAGCGCGAGGGACAGCGGGACCAGATCCTTGGAACGCCAGACCGTCGAGCCGGGCGCGTCCGGCATCAGGTCGGGGTGGGCGCGCCGCCGCTCGACCGCGACCACGATCATGGCCGCGTCGGCGCTCGCCGCGGCCGAAGCCTCGTCCGGGCAACGGCTCAGCGCCGCCCGGTGGGCCGCGTCGCGGACGGCCGGCTCGCAGTAGGGAGCGAGCGCGAGGATGGCGTCGTACAGCGCCGTCCTGCGGCTCATCAGCAGCATGGCCGGGGAAGTACGCCACCAGGGCAGTGCGGAACGGATCGCGCCGGGGGTGGGTACGTCACGCAACAGCCGCCACATGGGCGCGAGTTGACGCAGCTGCCGTACGACCTGGACGGTCCGTGCCGCTCGGGGCCCGATCAGTGGCAGCGCGTATCCGACGGCGCCGATGACCGCGGACAGGGCGGCGAACCGAGGGGAGACCTGCGAGATGAGGAAGTCCAGGTCGTGGCCGAACCAGCGGGCGCCCACGGCGACGAGGCGGGTGACGTCGTAGCCCACATGGAGCAGGTAGGCCGCCACCAGGAGGTGCAGCCCGGCCCGGAGCGAACCGTGCACCTCTTTCGACCAGCGTCGGCACAGGGTGACATTGGCGACGGCCGCCACACCGTGGGCCAGGAGATACGTGACGATCATCTCCCGGATCCAGGGCGTGCCCGCGTAGTACGAGTCGAAGAGCGTGACCTCTTCCACCGGGGTGTTCCCGGCCCAGAAGAGGACCACGACGGTGAGTACGGCCAGGCTGTACGCCGCGACACACCAGCGCGCGGCGCGCCGGGTCTGCTCCGGGGGTGCCGGGCGCCAGTGGATGATCAGCAGGAGACTCGCGCCGGAGTACGCGGTGAGCGCCGCGTAGACGACCAGGGCCGCGCAGTTCGTGATGCCGGTGGCCCGGTTGAGCGCGACGATGGACTGCGGTGCGGCGAGCAGCATGATGCACCCGCCGGCGAACAGCTGGGTGAACGCCGACCACAGCAGGGGGTCGCGGCGTCGCTGGGCGAGCGGGGGCAGTTTCAGGGCACAGACCAGGAACAGCGCGGCGCCGCCGACGTAGTAGACGAGATTGCCGGGTCCTGATGCCACTGTCCTGTTTCTTTCCTGGTCTCGCCGGGCTCGGCCGGGCCGCACGGGCGGGGTGTCGTGCGCGCTGCGCGTCGTACGGATCAGATCTGACGGAACCGATGGGCCATCGACGCCCCGATCCGGCCGCTGACATGGTGGGGATCGCCGAGGGAGTCCTTCAGCCGCAGGGCCGCCTGGAGATCGGTGGCGAGCCGCAGGCCGAAGTGCTCGGCCTCGGTCTCCTCGTCCACCCCGCGGCTGTCCGAGCGCGCGGCGTAATGCAGGGCCGCGTCCGTACGGTCGGTGAGCGGCGCGTCCGGCTCATCGACCGCGGAGACGACGGCCACGAACGTGGCGAGACCCACCGCGCCCTCGGTCCCCGACGCGCGGGTGGCGTGCCGTTGTGCGTCGCCGCGACCGCGGTGCCCGTGGAACATGTGCCAGGCCTCATGACCGATGATCACCAACTGGTGCTCGGGGTCGGTGTTCTCCTCGTAGACGATCAGATCATGGCCCGACCGGTCCACCCACAGCCCGCTGGCGGTCACCGGCGGGAAGGCGGCCGCGCGCAACCGCACCGTCCGGCCTCGTACCGCGGTCAGGGCCTGGCCGAGGAGCGGGATCACGTCCTCGTCGGCGGCCGGGGTCGGCAGACTTCCGATGAGCCGGGCGCTGAGCCGCCGCATCGCCTTCGTGGACGCGCTCACCGGGCGCCCTCTTGATCGTCGAGTTCCAGCAGGGCCTTCAGCGTCGCGTTGAGCACGTTCCAGCGCTCCTGCGGCAGGTCCCGTGCCTGCCGCAGGGCGAGGCCGCGTACGTCGTCGCGGCCCGGTGGGGCCGATGGCAGGGCCGCCCGGCCCTCGGGCGTGGACCGCGCGGCGAGCAGGGATCGCAGCGCTCGATCGAGGGCTTCGTCGGCCGCGGCGGTGAAGAACGCCTCGCCGCCCTCGACCCCGAAGAAGTCGACCAGGCCGTGCAGCAGTTCCACGCTGGGCACCTTGTCGCCCGCGCAGACCTGCCGGGCCCAGAACGCGGAGACCCCCAACTGCCGGGAAATGGCCGCCGCAAGGTCCGACATCCGCTGACCCGTGCGGGCAAGACGGTCGTCCGCGAGCGCCCTGATCCGCGACCGGACCCGCTCGTTGACCGTCTCGGCGGGCGGCTGCCCACCGCGCAGCAGTGTGCCCACGACGTCCTCGGGCAACGCGGTGCTGACCGCCAGCCTTCTGACGTCGAGGAACTCCGACCGTTCGAGGCCCTCCTGCTGGATCAGCGCGTCAAGACGCCGAAGGGTCTCGGGCAGCGGCGACGACTCCACCGATGTGCTCCCAGAGCTCGCGGGACTGCTGCAATGCTCATGGCACCTTATGCGCAACCGGCGTGAGTTCAATGATCGTTTATTGGCCAAAGAACGATCGCTGACGAAGGGCGCGCGGGATCGACGCTCCACGTTATGACGTTTCCGGCGGAGGGCGTTGTCAGCGCGAGGGCACTCTCCGCCGCGGGCACCTCCTGGCTCCCAACCTTTTTGCGTTTCCGGGGTCTGGGTCGACGGGGAATTGGTTCTGGGACCGCTGGACGCTCCGACGAGGTCATGGTTCTCCCGGTCGGTCAGCCCGATCTCGGGGCGCTACGGCGACTCGGCGTGAGGAGGGGGCCGGGCGAGGACGAATTCGACGCCGTGGGGCTGGGCCGCCATCGGAGCGACGACGACTGGCTCGGTGGGCCGGAGAGCGGGACGTGACGCCGAACTCCGGTGCACGCGGCTGACCTTCAGCGGGTGCGGGGCCCGGCGGCCGGCTGGATCGGTGTCCAGCCACGACCGTTGACCGGCCGCATACCACCAGAGGTGAGGCGCGACGCGATCAGGAAGTGCGGCAACCGCGGTGCGACGTTCTTGCCGCCCGACGTCACCGGCAACTCCTTCTCGCGGCCCGTGATCCGCAGGAAGCCGCCGTCCAACTCGCCGTGATCCCCGGGGTTCTGGAGCATGCCCGTGAGGGCCTCGGTGTTGTCCAGATCGGCGACCAGGGCGCCGAGGGCCGCCCACAGGCGATCGACGAGAAGTCAGCGGTCATGGCGGCCGACCTGATGATCGTGACAGCGGAAACGGTTGGACATGCACAGGAGCGTCGGATAGCCGTCGTTCGAATTGGTCGTACTTCGCCGATCCGATTTGTGTGGGTCAGGTCCACTGACACCCGCCGCCGGGGCCGGGGTTCAGGCCTCGGCGAGGAGGGGGTCGTAAGGGGTGGAGAGCCGGCGGCCGGACATGAAGGACAGGAAGTCGCGGACGAAGGCACCGCGGGTGAAGACGGCGGTGTCGTCGGTGGCTTCGCCGGCGGTGTCGCGGTGGAACGCGGTGCGGAACAGGGCGCGGTACTCGGCCTCGTCGATGCGCTGGTCGCCGTCCTTGTCGGTGGCGTCGAAGAGGACTTCGGCGGTCCTGATCAGCGCGGGTCCGGCCAGGGAGGGCGCGGCCGCGGCGTACTCCTCGGCGCTGACACGGCCGTCGCCGTCGGTGTCCAGGGCCGTCTGGAGTTCGCGCCACCAGTCGGCGAAGGCGTCGTAGAGCCGGGTCTCCGCGGGTTCGTCCAGATCGAGGCGCCCGGACAACTCCCGTGCCATCGCGGCGAGATCGGGCCAGGTGAGGTAACCGTCGCCGGTCTGGTCGAGTACGTCGCGGAAGAACTCCTCCGCACTGCGCTGTCCCGACGGCGGTGCCGCGGGGGCGGGTTGGAAGGACGTGGGGGCGATGAGGCGGAGCAGGGCGCCGGCCCGCCGCATCCGCTCGTGCAGGGCCGTGACGGTCCTGGCCCGGGGGTCGTCGCTGCTGGGGGAGAGGGCCAGCAGGTCGGCGATGTTCTGGGCCTGTAGCCAGCCCTCGGGCAGGAAGCGGGCCAGGTCGACGGTCAGATAGGCGCCCTGCATCAGGGTTTTCGCACCGAGCAGTTCCGGCAGGCCGGCCCGGCGCCGGAAGGATTCGGGGAGGGAGGCCACCGTGATCGCTCCGAGGGCAGGGCCGACGACGGCACGCCCGAGCGCCCACAGAGTGGGAAGGCCGTGGAGCAGCGGGGGAGCGGGGAGGTGGTCGAAGAGCTTGTAGAGGATGATACGCATCGCCTCGGTGTTCTCCAGCTCCTCCTCCACCATCCGGTCGTAGTAGGGCCAGAACTCGGTGAGGGAGAGCGGTAGTTGTCCGGTCTCGTCGCCGAAGGCCGCGTGATACGCCCGGAATTCGCCGTACAGCCGCTCCACGGCGCTCGGTGGCAGCGGACGGCCGCTCAACCGGCACATCGTGACGGCACTTTCGAACAGCGTCGCGACCACCCAGGCCCGTACGCCGGGGTCCATCGCGTCGTACGGCCGGTCGTTCGCGTCCCTTCCCTGCAGCCGGGTGTGCAGTCGGTTGAGGCGTGCGGCCTCCTTGGCACGCACCTGGTCGTCGGCGCCGAACATGCGCTGGAGACTCAGGAAGGTGTTGCGCAACCGGCGCCAAGGGTGGGTGACGAAGGTCGAGTTGTCGATCAGCGCGGCGCCGATCTGCGGGTGCGCGGCCTCCAGCACGGTGGCACGGACCATGGCGAAGGCCCAGCGCGGGTCGTCGAAAAGCTCGTGGAACTGCGAACCCGGCCCGAACAAGGGTGGCTGCGCGGTGTCGTCGGCTGCGTGGCTCACGGTCACGGCTCTCCGTTCTCCGTCGGCGGCAGGCCACCGAAGCGGCGCCGGCGCTGCTGATAGGTGTGCAGGCATTCAAGGAAGTGCGATGCGCGGAAGTCGGGCCACAGGACCGGCGGGAAGACCCATTCGGCGTAGGCGACCTGCCAGAGCATGAAGTTGGAGATCCGCTGTTCCCCCGAGGTGCGGATGACCAGGTCGACGTCCGGTGTGTCGGGGAAGGGCAGATGGGCGGCGAAGCTCTCCTCGGTCACGGCCTCGGCCGGCACCCCGTCGCGGATCAGCGACCGTGCCGCCGCCACGATGTCCCGGCGCCCGCCGTGGTCGAAGGCGATGGTCAGGGTCATGCCCCTGTTCCTGCCGGTCAGGGTCGTCAGGTCGGCGAAGTCCTGGGCCAGCGCCGAAGGGATCCGCGGATGCGTCACGCCGAGGAAGCGGCAGCGGATCCCCCGCGCCTGCAACAGCGGGGCATGCTTGCGCACCGAGCGCCGTACCAGCTGCATGAGGAAGGCGACTTCGGCATCGGGCCGGCGCCAGTTCTCGGTCGAGAACGCGTACAGGCTCAGCCACTCCACCCCGGCCGACCGCGCCGTCTCGATGACGTCGATCACCGTACTCTCCGCGGCCAGGTGACCTGCCGTACGCGGCAGCGAACGCCGCGCCGCCCAACGGCCGTTCCCGTCCATCACACAGGCGACGTGCCGAGGCACCGGGCGCTTGCCGGAACCCTCGGGTAAGGAGCCCGAGCCCTCGACGGCCGACCGAGACGCCATGCCTACCCCCCACCACACGCGACGACGACCGCCCACCACCCAGGGGTCAGCCCCACCCGCCCTGATGTGCGCGTATGAGCTGATCACCACATGGCAGACTGCCACCCCGCGACCGGGCGCGGCGGGTCAGCAGGGGGAGATTCACCCTTGGCGCAGGTGTTCGAGTCAGGCGCCGGCCGACACGCGTCTGACCATGCCCGGAGGCCTGCGCACGGCTTGGGTGTGGTCTGCGCACGGCCTGCCGGGATGCCGGTACGGCCCAGGTGGAGTACGTACCGGCATCCCCGTCACGGTCACGCTGTCGTCCGTATCGCCTCGGCGCTGAGCCGGCGCGGCTCAGGAGGCCGGGTGGACCACCATGGCCGAGCCGCCGTCGCGCCGCTTCGGCTCGGCGACCGCCGTGACCCTCCCGTGGGAGCCGAACTCCAGCGCGGCGACGGCGCCGATCTCCGGGGACGGGGTGAAGGCCGGGGGAGCGAGGACGAAGTGCTGGCCGAGCGCTTCGAGCGCGGGGCGGTCCGGTGAGTCGAGGAAGGCGGGCTCGGCCTCCGTGGCGGCGCCGTTGCGCTGCGAGATACGCGGCGCGGCGACCGCCTCCGGTAGCGTCATGCCGAGGTCGAGGCGGTTGACCAGGGTCTGGAGCACGGTGGTGATGATGGTCGCGCCGCCCGGCGAGCCCACGGCGATCACGGGCCTGCCGTCGCGCATCACGATCGTCGGCGCCATGCTGCTGCGCGGCCGCTTGCCCGCGCCCGGCAGATTCGGGTCGGGCACCCCCGTCTGCAAGGGCGTGAAGTCGAAGTCCGTGAGCTCGTTGTTGAGCAGGAACCCACGACCGGGAACGGTGATCGCCGAGCCGCCGGTCTGCTCGATCGTCAGCGTGTACGACACGACGTTGCCCCAGCGGTCGGAGACCACCAGATGGGTGGTCGACCGGCCCTCGTACGGTTCGGGCGCGCCGCTGCCCGGATCGGCGCAGCCCGCCGGGTGGCGCGGGTCGCCCGGGGCGACGGGGCTGGTCAGCGCGGTGGTGGGCCGGATCAGACAGGCGCGGTCCTTGGCGTACTCCTTCGCCAGCAGCTCCCGCGCGGGAACGTCGGAGAACGCCGGGTCGCCGACCCAGCGGTTGCGGTCCGCGAACGCGATCCGGCTGGCCTCCAGATAGTCGTGCAGCGCCCGCACCTTGTCGGCCGGGGACAGCTGGAGGTTCTCCAGGATGTTCAGCGCCTCCCCGACCGTGGTGCCGCCGGAGGAGGACGGCGCCATGGAGCAGACGTCCAGCCCGTGGTACGTCGTACGGGTCGGGGCGCGCAGGATCGCCCGGTAGGCGGCGAGGTCCGAGCGCTCCATGAGGCCGCGGCGCACCGTGCGCGTGGACCCCGGGGCCACCGGCGGGTTCTGCACGGTGCGCACCACGTCCCGCCCGATGTCCCCGAGATACATGGCGTCCATGCCCGTACGCGCCAATTCCCGGTAGGTCCGCGCGAGTTCGGGGTTGCGGAACAGGGTGCCGACGACCGGCAGCCGGCCGTTCGGCAGGAACAGCCGGGCGGTCGGGGTGAAGTCGCGGAAGCGGGCCTCGTTCATCTCGGTCTGGGCGCGGAACTGCTCGCTGACGACGAACCCGTCGTCCGCGATCCGGATCGCCGGCCGCATGGCCTCGGCCGGCGAGATGGTGCCCCAGGTGTCCAGCGCCTTTTGCCAGGTCGCCGGGGTACCCGGAACACCCACGGACAGACCGGAGTTGACCGCGTCGTCGAACGGGATCGCCTTGCCGGTGGCCGGGTCGGTGAACGAGTCGGACCGCATACGCGCCGGTCCGGTCTCCCGGCCGTCGATGGTGTGGACGGTGCGGGTGCGGGCGTCGTAGTGGACGAGGTAGCCGCCGCCTCCGACACCGCACGAGTAGGGCTCGACGACACCGAGCGCGGCGGCGGTGGCGACCGCGGCGTCGATGGCGTTGCCGCCGCGGCGCAGCACGTCGATCCCGACCTGGGTGGCGTACGGGTTGACGCTGGCGACGGCACCGCCGTGGCCGACGGCGACCGCCTGCTTGGCGGGCGGCTGGAGGCCCGGAGACGGCTTCTGTGGGGCGGTGGCGGGGGAGGCGGCGGCGGTGTGGGGGAGCAGGGGGAGAGTGAGCAGCGCTGTCGAAGCGGCGGTCACCACGGTACGGCGGGTGGTCACGAAACCTCCGATTTCACCCCTCCTGGGAGGGGGTCGCCGACGGGAGCGGGGTGCGCGAAACCCTTGCAGCCGGCCGTGGGGCGGGCAACCGCGTGGATCAAGGTTTGCGGAAGATCTGAGGTTTCCCGACGGTGGGGTTCGCAGGCGGGCGAGGGGCCAACGCCCCAGGTTGCAGGGCCTGTTGGTGAGCCCGTCCCGAAGAGGGCGGCGGAGGCGGAGGGTTCAATCGTGTCCGAGGGTGCTCTCGCGGTGCACCAGGGTGTAGCCGGCGTGGATCCGGCGGGCCTGCTGCCGTGGGGCGCCGTCGAGTTGGGAGAGCACGGACTCGACCGCCATCCTGGCGATGGACGCCTTGTCGGGGGAGACCGAGGTGAGGGTGACGGCGCCGAAGCGGCCCTCCACCACATCGTCGAACCCGACGACCGCGACGTCCTCGGGGACGCGCAGCCCGCGTTCGGAGAGCACGCGCAGGGCGCCGATGGCGATGAGATCGTTGTAGGCGAACACCGCGTCCGGACGGTGGCCCGCGTCCAGCAGCCGCGCCATGGCCGCCGCCCCGTCGGCGTGGCCCCAGCCGTCGGTGGCGGCCACCAGCCGGTCGTCGGCCACGAGACCCGCCGCGTCCAGCTCCTCGCGCCAGCCGCGCAACCGCAGATGGGCGGGCTGGCTGCGGCCGCGCCTGGCGCCCAGGAAGGCGATGTCCCGCCGCCCCAGGGAGATCAGATGCCGCACCGCCTCATGGGCGGCGGCGACATTGTCGATGGAGATGTGGTCGTAGGGCAGGTCGTACTCGCGCTCGCCGAGCAGGACGAGCGGGACGGGCGCTCGCTCGCGCAGATCGTCCGCCTCCAGCTCGATGGGGCTGAGGATCAGGCCGTCGATCACCCGGCTGCGAAAACCCTGGCAGACCAGGGTCTCCTGATCGCGGCGGCCGCCCGTGTGGTCGAGCAGCACGGTGTAGTCGTGCTCCGCGGCGGCGTCGACGACCTCGGCGGCCAGCTCGGCGAAGTAGGGATTGCCCAGCTCGGGCAGGGCCAGGGCGACTATCCCGGTCCGGCCCTTGCGCAGGTGCCGTGCGGTGAGGTTGGGCCGGTAGCCGAGCTCGTCGATCGACTTCTGCACGCGCGCCCGCATCGCGGGGGTGACATGCGGTTGGTCGTTCACCACGTTGGACACGGTCTTGATGGAGACACCCGCGTGCGACGCGACGTCCTTGAGGCTCACCCGCACGACGTTCCTCCCCGCCCGGACCGGAGCCCCGGGCCGACGAACCCTGCCAGGCCCGGCAACCGGACCGCACCCGGCGCTCCGCAAGGGACGATGCCGGTTTTCCAACGTTATACGGGGCCGTGCTCCGTCCTGGCAAGCCCGGTCGCCGGCGGGAGACGGGGAACGGAGTGCGGGAACCGTGGCGGGCTCCCGCACCCCTGGAACGCCGCATGTCACACAGCGAATTGGTGATCCATCAGCTCAGCTTGAACTTCTGCGCGGTGGATCCGTTGCAGTCCCAGATCTGCAGGCGGGTGCCGTTGGCGGTCGCGCCGCTGGGGGAGTCCAGGCAGCGGCCGGACTGGGGGTTGAGGAGCGATCCGTCGCCCTGCTGCACCCACTTCTGTCCGCCGACGCCGTCGCAGTCCCACAGCTCGACCTGGGTGCCGTTCGCGGTGCCGTTGCCGTTGATGTCGAGGCAGCGGCCGAGGGTGCGCAGCGAGCCGTCGGCGTTGTGGTACCAGTGCTGGTCGACGGCCCAGGACTGGCAGTCCCACAGCTGTACGGCCGTACCGTCGCCGCCGCTGTCATCGGCGGCCACGTCGACGCACTTCGACCCGGTGCCGACGACCGGCGCACCGCCGTTGACGGAGAACTTCTGCGCTGCGGCGCCGTTGCAGTCCCAGATCTGCAGGCGGGTGCCGTTGGCGGTCGCGCCGCTGGGGGAGTCCAGGCAGCGGCCGGACTGGGGGTTGAGGAGCGATCCGTCCGCCTGCTGCACCCACTTCTGTCCGCCGACGCCGTCGCAGTCCCACAGCTCGACCTTGGCGCCGTTCGCCGTCCCGTTGCCCTCGATGTCCAGGCACCGGCCGATCGTGCTGAGGGAGCCGTCGGCGTTGTGCTGCCAGTGCTGGTCCTCGGCCCAGTTCTGGCAGTCCCACAGCTGTACGGCCGTGCCGTTGGTGCCGGTGTCGTCGGCGGCGACGTCCACGCACTTGCCGCCCGGTCCGGTGACCGTGCCCTGGGGCCCGTTGGGCACGTCCGTCTCGCCGGAGTAGCCGACGGAGACCACGTTCGACTGGACGGCGTTCTCGGCGGCGTCGGTCGGATAGCCGGCGACCATCACGCCCTCGAAGAAGGTGCCACGGTTCCAGTTGCTGTTGTCACCGCCCGTGCCCAGGATGATGCCGCCCTCCTGGTGCATGGGCCGGTAGCCGGCGCGGGTGGGCAGACCGCCGTCCCACCATGTACTGAGCGCCCCCGACTGGGAGTTGCCGCCCTTGAGCGCGTACTTGGTCTGCCCGTCGTTCTTCAACACGGCGGTGACGAACGGGCTGTTGTTGCCCCGGTTGGCGGTGTTGGAGCCGTTGTCGCCCTGGAACATGCCGTTCTCCATGTCGGCCTCGATCCACGGCCCCGACCCGGTGCACGGTGCGAAGTAGCACGTGGTGGCGATGGACACGGCGTCCATGTGACCGTTGCCGGTGTCGGCCGGGGTGCTCTCCGCGTTGCCGTAGTCGAAGCAGCAGTCGGAGCCGACATGCGTCCCGCTGGCCACCATGTAGGCGCCCTCGGGCTGCCCGTCGACCGCGACGCCGGAGGCCACCCCGGTGTAGCGGTAGCCGACCCCCGGCGAGACCCAGATGCCGTACACCTTGTGCCCGCCCGCCGTCACCGCGATCTCGCTCGCGTCGGCGCCGCGGTCGGCGCCCATGCCGGAGGTGCCGGCCGGGCCCGGGGTCAGGTCGTTGTGCCGCGAGGTCTGGTCGTAGACCTTGGTGATCCGGCAGGTGGTGTTCTGGCAGAACGTGTCCTGCTGGCCGGCGTTGGCGTAGCCGCCCGCGGACAGCAGCCCGATGTCCGCGCGGGCCCCGTCCGAGGCACGCGTGACCTGGTACAGCGGGCCGTTGTACGACGACAGCAGGGCGCGCGTCGTGCTGTGCGCGGCGACACAGGGGGTGCCGGCCGCGCCGTAGATGTCGCACGGCAGCGAGCCCGCGGCCTGCGAGACGCCCGGCAGGGCGATCAGGGCCCCGAGGACGAGCCCGATCGCCGCGACGGCGGACAGCAGATGCCGCAGGGGACGGCGGAGCGCCCACCGCGCGGCGCGGCGGAGACCGCCTCCTGCGGTGGATTTTTCTCTGCGCATGGTGTGCTCCCGGTGCTGGGGGAGAGGGGGGAATGGAGCTCGACCTGCCGAGGCGGCGGCAGGCGCACTCGGCTCGGCGCCTTCATGGCACCGGGCTCTACCAACGTTGTAAACGGGATCCGCCACATGACAGCACAGCCCTCACGGGGGCGTCCATCCCTGTGCGTGAATCCGGACGCACACCCGGCCGCGATCCTGCGACGGGTCGTAAACCCGCTGTTCATAAGGGAGTTGGCGGCACTCGAAGCCTGCCAGCCGCAAACTTCGGGTGCCCGGGAGCCGTTGCCGAGCACCCTGCACGCGAACGGAACGCCCCACTCGAAGAGTTGCGTACCGCGGGTTGACATCGGGTTTGACGTTCCCTCAATGTCTACAACGTTGAAAAGCCCGCCTGTCGCACCACCCTCCGCGATCGAGGGTCCAGGTGGCCTCGTCTCTTCAGCCCCCGCCCCTTCGTTGCATCGTTGAGGATGTGATCGGCGCGTGAACGTCTCCTCCCGAGCCAAGGCCCTTACCGCCGCAGTGCTCACCGCCGGCCTGTGCCTGGCCGCCACCGGATGCACCAAGTCGGACTCCTCCTCCGGCGGTGACGTGCACGCCTCGGCTGCCTCGAACAACGACTCGGCCGCCTCCCAGCAGGTCGCCTCACCCTCGGCGGCGGGCCCCGGCTGCACCTACAAGACCTACGGCGGCGGCGTCCCCCGGCTGGACCTCACCGACGGCAAAACGATCGTCGGCTTCTCCCAGTCGGAGTCGACCAGCAACCCCTTCCGCGCCACCGAGACCAAGAGCATCGAGCAGCAGGCCGAGAAGCTCGGTGTCAAGCTCATCGAGCGCAATGCCAACGCGGACGTCAACACCCAGAACTCGCAGATCGAGGACATGATCGCGCAGGGCGCCAAGGCCCTGATCGTCGCGCCGGAGAACTCCGACGGGCTCGGCCCCGCCCTGGCCAAGGCCAAGTCCGCCAAGATCCCCGTGCTCACCATCGACCGCACCGTCGGCGGCACCGCCTGCACGGACTTCATGGCCTTCATCGGCTCGGACTTCTACCACCAGGCGCAGCTCGCGGCCGATGACCTCGCCGGCGCCACCGGGGGCGGCGACGCCCATGTCGCCATCCTCACCGGCACCCCCGGCAACAACGTCACCACCGACCGGACCAAGGGCTTCGAGGACCGGGCCAGGGCGAAGTACCCGAAGATGAAGGTCGTCGCCTCCCAGACCGGCAACTTCGCCCAGACCGACGGCCAGAAGGTGATGGAGCAACTGCTCCAGTCCCACACGGACATCAACGCCGTCTACGCGGAGAACGACGAGATGGCGCTCGGCGCGATCCAGGCCATCAGGTCCGCGGGCAAGACACCCGGCAAGGACGTCAAGGTCGTCTCCATCGACGGCATCGAGCAGGCCGTGAAGAACGTCGGCGCCGGTCAGATGGTCTCCGACATCGAGACCAACCCGCGTTTCGGCCCGCTGGCCTTCCAGGCGCTCCAGGACTTCTACGGCACCACCGGCGTACAGCCCAAGGTGATCATCAAGGACGGCCACTTCACCGCCGACAACGCCAAGCAGGCCCTCGACCAGGGCCTCGTCTACTGAGCCACGGCCGAAAGGCGAGGCAGGCGGCGGCCCGCATGAGGAGGAAGACGTTGGTCCAGCAGGGCCGGGCACCTCGCAGCGACTGGATCCTCGAAGTCGCCGAGGTCGACAAGAGCTTCGCGGGCGTCCACGCCCTGCGCGGGGTGGACTTCCGGCTGTGCCCCGGTGAGGTGCACGCGCTCATCGGCGAGAACGGCGCCGGAAAGTCCACGTTGATCAAGGTGATGACCGGTGTGTACCGGCCGGACGCGGGGCGGGTCCGCCTCGCGGGCGAGGACCGCGCCTTCCGCAACCCCCTGGAGGCGCAGACGGCCGGCATCTCCGCGATCTACCAGGAGGTGAACCTCGTCCCGCTGATGTCGGTGGCCCGCAATCTGTGCCTGGGCCGCGAGCCGCGCCGCTTCGGCCTGGTCGACGTACGGGCCGTCAACCGCATCGCCCGCGAGACGCTCAAGCGCTACGGCGTCGACGTGGACGTCACCCGCCCGCTCGGCAGCCTCGGTCTCGGCGCCCAGCAGATGGTGGCCCTGGCCCGCGCGGTGCGCACCGACGCCCGCGTGGTCGTGATGGACGAGCCGACCTCCTCGCTGGAACCCCGCGAGGTCGAGACCCTCTTCTCGGTGATCCGCGGCCTGCGGAGCCAGGGCATCGCCGTCGTCTACGTCAGCCATCGCCTCGACGAGTTGTACGAGATCTGCGACCGCTTCACCGTGCTGCGCGACGGCGCGGTCGTGCACACCGGTGCCATGGCCGGACTGGAACGGCTGAAGCTCATCTCGCTGATGCTCGGCCGGGAGATGGCCGCTGTGCGGACCAAGGGCGCAACGGCGTTCGGTACCGGCCGGCACGGTCAGCAGAACGGAGACGGCGGAGACGGCGGAGACAGCGGAGACGGCGGGCCCGAGGCCGCTCCGGTGCTGCGCGCCACCGGCCTGACGGTCCGCCACAGGATCCACGATGTCGGCCTCGACATCCACCACGGCGAGGTCGTCGGGCTCGGCGGGCTGCTCGGCGCGGGCCGCAGCGAGACCGCCAAGGCGATCACCGGCGCCCTCGCCACCGACGGCGGCACCGTCGAGGTGGACGGCGTCCCCCTCGCCCGCCGGAGCCCGGCCGCCGCCATCAGGGCCGGCGTCGTGATGCTCGCCGAGGACCGCAAGACCGAGGGCATCCTGCCCAACCTCTCCGTCCGGGAGAACATCTCCCTGGCCCTGCTACCCCGGCTCGCCCGCGCCGGTGTGGTCTCGGGGGCCAGACAGGACGACGTCGTCCGCTTCTTCATGGAGCGGCTGCGCATCAAGGCGGCCGGTCCCGACCAGAAGGTCAGCGACCTGTCCGGCGGCAACCAGCAGAAGGTGCTGCTGGCCCGCTGGCTGTGCCTGGACCCCAAGGTGCTGCTCCTGGACGAACCCACCCGGGGCATCGACGTGGGCGCCAAGGCCGAGGTGCAGGCGCTCATCGACGAACTCGCCGAACAGGGACTCGGGGTGCTGCTGATCTCCTCGGACCTGGAGGAACTGATCGAGGGCTCGGACCGGCTCGTCGTCCTCAAGGACGGGCGGGCGGTCGGCCATCTCCGGGGCGAGGACATCACCGAGCAGACCGTGCTGGACACGCTCGCCGCCGCCCCGTCCTCCGCGGACCTGAACGGCGAGGACCTGCACGGCGAGGACCTGAACGGCGAAGCCCCCGCACCGGCCCCCGACGGCAACCCGACGCAGGCCCAAGGACGCCCGGCCGCCCCGGCCGTGACGAAGGAGGAGTCCCGATGACCCCCACGGCCTGAGCCGCCCCCGGCCCGCCGGACCGGGCCCGGCTGACCCGCCTGCTCCAGTCGTACGGCGTCTACGCCGCGCTGCTCCTCCTGTTCGTCGTGGCCGCCGCCCTGGACAGCTCGTTCCTCTCCGCGGGCAACGTCCGCATCCAGCTCTTCCAGGCCGCCCCCACCCTGATCGTCGCCCTCGGCATGGCCCTGGTCATCGGCACGGAGGGCGTCGACCTCTCGGTCGGCGCCGTCATCGCACTCGCCGCCTCGGTCGTCCCCCTCTACCTCGGCTACGGAGCGCCCCTCGCGGTGCTGATCGCCCTGGTCTGCGGCGCGGTCTGCGGCGCGATCGGCGGCACCATGGTCGCCCTCGCCCGTATCCAGCCGATCGTCGCCACCCTCTCGCTGATGATCGGACTGCGGGGCGTCGCCGAGCTGATCAACGGCAACTCCGCCAAGCCGGTCACCGATGCCGGGCTGCTGGGCCTCGGTTCGGACGGGTTCGCCGGTGTCCCCGTCATGGCGTGGATCGCCGGGGCGTGCGCCGTGCTGACCGCGCTGCTGGTACGCCGGACCACCTTCGGCCGGCAGCTGATGGCCATCGGCGACAACCGCCGGGCGAGCAAACTGGCCGGTCTGCCGGTGCGCCGGGTGCTCGTCACCGTCTACGTCCTGTCCGGCGTCCTCGCCGCCCTCGCCGGCGCGCTGATCGTCGGGCACGGCGCCGAGGCGGACCCCGCCAACCAGGGCCTCAACATGGAGCTCAACGCCATCACCGCCGTCGTGGTCGGCGGCACCCCGCTCACCGGCGGCCGGGTCCGGGTCCTCGGCACCGTGGCCGGTGCGCTGTTCATGCAGCTCATCACCGCGGTCCTCACCCAGCACAACGTGCACACGTCGTACACCCAACTCGTGGAGGCCGTCATCATCTGCCTCGCGGTCTACGCCTCACAGGAGCGAGGTACCCGATGACCCCCGCCGCCCTGCGGCCCGCCACCCGGCCGCCGCGCCCGGCGTCCGACGCCGCGCGGCCGGCCGTCCTGCGCGAACGCCTGGCCTCCCACATCCAGCGCCGGGGCGCGCCGGCCGTGCTGGTGCTGATGGTCGCCCTCGCCTCCGCGACCTCGTCCACCTTCGCCACCTGGTCCAACGTCTCCAGCATCCTCGGCAACAACGCCTTCGTGTGGCTGCTGGCGCTGGGCATGACCTTCGTCATCCTCACCGGCGGCATCGACCTGTCCGTCGGCTCCGTGTACGCGCTGGGCGGGGTGCTCGGCGCCTACGGCGCGCACACCGGCGGCACCTGGCTCGCCGTCACCCTGCCCCTGGCGGTCGGGGCGCTGTGGGGCACCGCGCAGGGACTGCTCGTCGCCCGTGCCCGGATGGCGCCCTTCATCGTCACCCTCGCCGGACTGCTCGGCGCGCGCGGCCTGCTCCAGGCACTGACGAACGAGGGGGCCACCACCTATCTCGTCCCCGCCGACTCCGCCTTCCGCCGCCTGGGCGACGGCACCTGGGTGCCGGTCCTCCTCGTGGCGGCCCTGTTCGGGGGCGGCGCGCTGCTGCTCACCCGCACCCGGTTCGGCGCCACGGTCACCGCGCTGGGCGGCAACGAGAACGCCGCCACGCTCATGGGCCTCCCCGTGGCCCGCACCAAGGTCCTCGTCCACGTCCTGTCCGCCACCCTCGCCGCGACCGCCGGCGCGCTCGGCAGCGCCCGCCTCGGTTCCGGCGTCACCACCATCGGCATCGGCTACGAACTCACCGCCATCGCCTCGGTGGTGATCGGCGGCACGCTGCTGACCGGCGGCAGCGGCTCCATCGGCGGCACGGCGAGCGGCGTACTGGTGCTGGCCGTCATCCACAACCTGATCGACCACTACTTCTCCCAGTACGGCTCCGCGTTCACCGACACGGTCAACGGCGCGTTCCTGGCCGTCGTGGTCCTCGTCCAGACCCTGCTCAGCCGCACCCGGCAGCCGGACTGACGCCACCGACCTACCGAAGGAGTCCCGTGGGCGTCAGCCTGAAGGACGTCGCACAGCGCGCCGGGGTTTCCGTCAAGACTGTGTCGAACGTCGTGAACAACTATGTCCATGTCTCCCCCCGCACCCGGGCCCGGGTGCAGCGGGCCATCGACGAACTCGGCTACCGGCCCAACCTCGTCGCCCGCCATCTGCGCAACGGCCGCACCGGCATCATCGCGCTGGCCGTCCCCGAACTGGGCAACCCGTACTTCTCCGAGGTGGCCGGAGCCGTCATCGACGCGGCCGCCCGGCACGACTACACCGTGCTGCTCGACCACACGGCGGGACTGCGGGAGAAGGAGATCCTCGTCTGCCAGGGCTTTCGCGCGCAGATCATCGACGGCCTCATCCTCAGCCCGATCCGGCTGGCGACGGAGGACCTGCTCGGCCGCACGGACACCTCGCCCCTGGTGCTCCTCGGGGAGCGCGAGTACGACGCCCCCTTCGACCACATCGCCATCGACAACGTGGCGGCGGCACGCGCCGCGGTGCAGCACCTACTCGACACCGGCCGCCGCCGCGTGGCCTTCCTCGGCGCCCGCCACGAGAGCGCACGGGAGCCCGCGCACCTGCGGCTGCGCGGATGGCGCGAGGCACACACCGCCGCCGGTCTGCGACCACCCGAGCCACTGGTCATGGCCACCGACGGCTACGACCGCCAGGACGGCGCCGTGGCCATGGCCGCCCTCCTGGACCGGGGTGAACGGCCGGACGCCGTCTTCGCCTTCAACGACCTCGTCGCCCTCGGCGCCATGCGCGTCCTGGCCAGACGCGGACTGCGCGTCCCCCAGGACATCGCGGTCGCCGGCTTCGACGACATCGAGGAGGCCCGCTACGCGGCCGTCGCGCTGACCACCGTCGCCCCCGACAAACGCGCCATCGCCCAGATCGCCGTCGACTGTGTCGTGGAACGCATCGCCGCCCGCACCGCACCGGTCCCACGCCGCATCCTGCCGGGCTTCGAACTCGTGGTGCGGGAGTCCACGGTGGAACGCCGCGGCTGAGGCGGGGCGCTCCCCGCCACGCCCCGCCGGCCCGCCGACACCGGCGGGCCGCACTCCCCGCGGCCCGAACCGTGCTCGTACCCATCCGGCCGTCGATCGATTCCCTGACCGTCCGGGGTCGGCGGCGGCTTTTGTGCGAGGCCGGGGGACTGGGTTAACCTGCGGCGTATTTTCCCCTCGTGTAAATCCGTGAACTGGGGAAATGCACACGTGAACCGCCGGGTCAGGCCGCGTGCCCGGCGATGGTTCCGAGCCCTCCCCTACCGAGGGCTCCTTGGGGTGCGGAATTGAGGCGCGCATGGCCGGCAAGGCGACCGGGACGACCGACGCGGTACCGGGCGACGAGGAACTGAGAAGACTGCTCGCGGGATTGACCGCGGTCCGTGACGGGGACTTCGGCACCCGGCTGCCGGACGATTCCCCGGGGCTCATGGGCGACATCGCCACCGTCTTCAACGGCATGATCGACCAGCTGTCCGTGTTCACCTCCGAAGTCACCCGCGTGGCCCGCGAGGTGGGCACCGAGGGCACCCTCGGCGGCCAGGCGCAGGTGCCGGGGGTCTCGGGCACCTGGGCCGACCTGACCGACTCGGTCAACGCGATGGCGGGCAACCTCACCACCCAGGTCCGCGACATCGCCCAGGTGGCCACCGCGGTCGCCAAGGGTGACCTGTCGCAGAAGATCGACGTCCCGGCGCGCGGCGAGATCCTTCAGCTGAAGGAGACCGTCAACACGATGGTCGACCAGCTTTCGGCGTTCGCCGACGAGGTGACCCGCGTAGCCCGCGAGGTCGGCACCGAGGGTCGGCTCGGCGGTCAGGCGCAGGTCCCGGGTGTCGCCGGGGTCTGGCGGGACCTCACGGATTCGGTCAATTTCATGGCCGGAAACCTCACCGCCCAGGTCCGCAACGTCGCCCAGGTGACGACGGCCGTCGCGCAGGGTGATCTGTCGCAGAAGATCACGGTGGATGCCCGGGGCGAGATCCTGGAGCTGAAGAGCACCATCAACACGATGGTGGACCAGCTGTCCGCGTTCGCCGACGAAGTGACGCGGGTAGCACGCGAGGTCGGCACCGAGGGCCGCCTCGGCGGCCAGGCCGATGTCAAGGGAGTGAAGGGCACCTGGCGGGACCTCACGGATTCGGTCAACTTCATGGCCGGAAACCTGACCAACCAGGTCCGCAATGTCGCCCAGGTGGCCACCGCGGTGGCGCAGGGTGATCTGTCGCAGAAGATCACGGTGGATGCCCGGGGCGAGATCCTGGAGCTGAAGAGCACCATCAACACGATGGTGGACCAGCTGTCCGCGTTCGCCGACGAAGTGACGCGCGTAGCACGCGAGGTGGGCACCGAGGGCCGCCTCGGCGGCCAGGCACAGGTGCGAGGAGTCGCCGGCACCTGGAAGGACCTCACCGACAACGTCAATGTGATGGCCTCCAATCTCACCGGCCAGGTCCGCTCCATCAGCCAGGTGGCCACGGCCGTCGCCAAGGGCGACCTCTCGCAGAAGATCATGGTGGAGGCCAAGGGCGAGGTCGCCGCGCTCGCCGACGTCATCAACACCATGGTCGACACCCTGTCGGCGTTCGCGGACGAGGTGACCCGTGTCGCCCGCGAGGTGGGCACCGAGGGCCGGCTCGGCGGTCAGGCCCATGTGCCCAATGTGGCCGGCACCTGGAAGGACCTCACCGACAACGTCAACTCCATGGCCAACAACCTCACCGGCCAGGTGCGCAACATCGCGCTGGTGACCACCGCCGTGGCCAAGGGCGATCTGTCGAAGAAGATCGACGTCGACGCGCGCGGCGAGATCCTCGAACTGAAGACGACCATCAACACGATGGTGGACCAGCTGTCGGCGTTCGCCGACGAGGTGACCCGCGTCGCCCGCGAGGTGGGCACCGAGGGCCGGCTCGGCGGCCAGGCCGAGGTCGAGGGCGTCTCCGGCACCTGGAAGCGGCTCACCGAGAATGTCAACGAACTCGCCGGGAACCTCACCCGGCAGGTCCGCGCCATCGCCGACGTCGCCAGCGCCGTCGCCGAGGGCGACCTCACCCGCTCCATCACCGTCGACGCCTCCGGCGAGGTCGCCGACCTCAAGGACAACATCAACTCCATGGTGGAGTCGCTGCGCGAGACCACCCGGGCCAACCAGGAACAGGACTGGCTCAAGACCAACCTCGCCCGGCTCTCCGGCCTCATGCAGGGCCACCGCGACCTGCGCGTCGTGGCCGAGCTGATCATGGACGAGCTGGTGCCCCAGGTGTCCGCCCAGTACGGCGCCTTCTACCTCGCCGAGGACAGCGCCGCCGGCCCCGAGCTGCGGCTCGTCGGCGACTACGGCCGCCCCGACCAGGACGAGCGCCCCGAACGCATCCCCTTCGGCCGCTCCCTGGTCGGCCAGGCCGCGCGCAGCCGCCGTACGATCGCGGTCGACGAACTGCCGCCCCGGTACGTCACCATCTCCTCCGGACTCGGACAGACCGAGCCCACCGCGCTGTTGCTGCTGCCCATCCTCTTCGAGGAGCAGGTGCTCGGCGTCATCGAGCTGGCCTCCGTCACCCGGTTCACCACCGTGCAGCGGGACTTCCTCCAGCAGCTCGTGGACACCATCGGCGTCAACGTCAACACGATCGTCGCCAACGCCCGCACCGACGAACTGCTCGAAGAGTCCCAGCGTCTGACCAGCGAACTCCAGGCCCGCTCCGCCGAGTTGCAGGCCCAGCAGGAGGAACTCCAGCGCTCCAACGCCGAACTGGAGGAGAAGGCCTCGCTGCTCGCCGACCAGAACCGCGACATCGAGGGCAAGAACCTCCAGATCGAGCAGGCCCGCCAGGAACTGGAGGCGCGCGCCCAGCAGTTGTCGCTCGCCTCCAAGTACAAGTCCGAGTTCCTCGCGAACATGAGCCATGAGCTGCGCACCCCGCTCAACAGCCTGCTCATCCTGGCCCAGTTGCTCGCCCAGAACCCCTCCCGCAACCTCACCCCGAAGCAGGTCGAGTACGCGGGCATCATCCACTCGGCGGGCTCCGACCTGCTCCAGCTGATCAACGACATCCTCGACCTGTCCAAGGTCGAGGCCGGCAAGATGGACGTCACCCCGGAGCGGGTCCCGCTGCGCCAGCTCATCGAGTACGTCGAGGCCACCTTCCGGCCGATGACCTCGCAGAAGAGCCTCGGGTTCACCGTCACCACGTCGGCCGGAGCGCCCGCCGACCTGCTCACCGACGACTCCCGGCTCCGCCAGGTCCTGCGCAACCTGCTGTCCAACGCGGTGAAGTTCACCGAACAGGGCGGGGTCGAACTGCGCGTCGAACCCGCCGCCGACGACGAGGTGCCCCGTGCCGTGGTCCGCGGCGGCGCGGTGGTCGCCTTCCGGGTGAAGGACACCGGCATCGGCATCCCGGAGCAGCAACTGGAGAGCATCTTCGGCGCGTTCCAGCAGGCCGACGGCACCACCAGCCGCAAGTACGGCGGCACCGGGCTCGGCCTGTCCATCACCCGGGAGATCGCCCATCTGCTCGGCGGCGCCGTCACCGTCGACAGCACCCCGGGCAAGGGCAGCACCTTCACCCTCTTCCTGCCCGTGGCCCGGCCCGACTTCGACGAACACCTGCGCGGCGTCCGCGGCACCACGGAACCGGCCGAACAGGACCACCCGGACGCGACGGCCCCGCACGAGCTCAAGGCGGCGCCGCCCCTCGTCTCCGCCAAGCGGCAGCGCGCCCGCAGGCTGCTCGTCGTGGAGGAGCGGCCGCGCGGCCTGCTCACCCTGGTCGCCGAGAGCGTCGTCGGCGACCTCGACCACGGCCGCGCCGACGCCATCCCCGTCGACATCATCACCGCGGTCGGCGCCCAGGAGGCGGCCGGCGCCCTCGCCGCCGAACCCTGCCACTGCGTCGTCGTCGAACTGGGCGCCCCCGACGGGGAGTCGGCCCGGTTCCTCCAGGCGCTGCACGGCGACTCCGCCCTCGCCGGCGTCCCCGTCCTGGTGCACAACGGCTCCCACCGCGCCGAACACCCAAAGGCGGAGCCGGGCGGCTCGCTGGAGTACCTCTCCAGCCTGGACGAGCTGCGGGAGCGGATCGCCCTCCACCTGTCCGCCGAGGAACCCGGCGAGGTGCTCACCTTCGTCCGCGGCGAGGAACTCCAGCACACCCCGGACCTGATCGACGAGCACACCCGCGGCCGTACCGTCCTCGTCGTCGACGACGACGCGCGCAACCTCTTCGCGCTCAGCGGCATCCTCGAACTGCACGGCTTTTGCGTCCTGCACGCCGAGAACGGCCGCAAGGGCATCGAGACGCTGCTGAACAACCCGGACATCGAACTGGTCCTGATGGACGTGATGATGCCCGAGATGGACGGCTACGCCGCCACCGCCGAGATCCGCAGCATGCCCCGGTACACGGACCTGCCGGTGATCGCCGTCACCGCGAAGGCGATGCAGGGCGACCGGGAGAAGAGCCTCGCCTCCGGCGCCAGCGACTACGTCACCAAACCGGTGGACACCCGTGACCTCATCGCCTGCGTCCGGCGCTGGCTGCCCGCATGAAGCCGGACAACGACACCGCACAGCCGTCCTTCCGCAGGCCGAGGAGTACCCGTCCGGTGAACATCCAGCCGTCCGCCGACCCCGGGGCACCGCTCGAACCGTCGAACGGTGTCCCGGCCCAGCCCGCCCCGCTGCCGCCGGTGGACGCGGCGGCGGTGGCCGACGTGCCCGCGAACTCCCCGGTGGGCAGGCTCGCCGCCACCGTGGAGCGGCTGCGCCGCGAGGTGCGCACCGCGCAGGCGGAGGCCGAGGGCCGGGCGCTGATCGAACTGGCCAAGGGCATCCTGGTCGAACGCCTTGGCTGCGGGCCCGCTCAGGCCGCCCGGCAGCTCGCCGAACTGACCGAGCAGGCGCAGGTGACACCGCTGGAACTCGCGGTGGACGTCATCAACCAGGCGGCCAGGGACCGGGTCGCCGAGGTGACCGAGGCGTTCCTCTCCACGACCGCCGACCCCGGCGGCCCGGACGAGGACTCCGCCGCCGTACGGCTGCGCGCCGCCGAGAGCGGGGTGCTGGCCGCCCACGACACCGAGGCGATGGCCGCCTCCCTGCTCGAACACGCGCTGCGTCCGCTCGGCGCCGTCGCCGTGGCCATCTGGGCGGCCGGCTCGGACGGTTCGCTGACCCTGGCTGGCAGCGCGGGCTTCACCGCGGCCGAGGCGGCCCGCTGGTGCTACGTCCCGCCGGACGTGGCCACGGTGGCCCGCAGCGGCCTGACCGAGCCCGGCGGACAGTGGCTGCCCTCGCTCGCCGAGTCCGGGCTGCCCACCATCGGGCGGCGCGACTACACCGACGGCGCCCGGATCGCCGTACCCGCCGGTGCGGGCGGCCGTATCCACGGCGTCCTGGAGATCGCCTGGCCCAAGCCCGAGGAGCCGCTGCCGCGCCCGGTGCTGCGTCAGGTGGAGACACTCGCCGAACTGTGCGCGCACACCCTGGACGACTTCGTGCCCTCCGCCGTGCCCCGCCCGGAATCCCGGGTGATGCCGGACGTGGCGGAGCTGATGGACCTCGCGGACGGACTGCACGACCCGGCCCTGGTACTGGTGCCGCACCTCGACGACGCGGGCCTGCTCGTCGACTTCCGCATCCAGCACGTCAACAGCCGCTTCCTCGACCCGGCGGGCCGGCCGCGGGCCGTCATCGGCGGCGCCCTGCTGCTGGAGGCGTACCCGATGGCGGCCGGCACCAGCGAGCTGTTCCAGCGCGTGGAGCGGGTCTACGCCACCGGCGAACCCTTCCGCGCCCAGCGGGTACGGCTCACCGCGCTGGTCGACCAGGTCCCGCTCTCCGCGGTCGCCGACATCAGCATCAGCCGCCACGGCTCCAGTCTGCTGCTCATCTGGCGCATCGAGGACGAGACCGCGCGCCTGGCCAGCCTGCTCCAGCACGCCCAGCGGCTCGGCCGGATCGGCGGCTTCGAGGAGAACCTGCTGACCGGCGAGATCACCTGGAACGGCCAGCTGTTCAGCCTCTACGGCCGCCCCGCCACGAGCTCCCCGGTCGCCCTGGAGGAGCTGCCGGCCTACTCCCATCCGGACGACGCCGTCCAGATCGGGCGGTTCCTGCGCACCCTGCTGCACCATCACCGGCCGGCCTCGGCGGCGTTCCGGCTGCAGCGGCCGGACGGGGTGTCCCGGCACATGCGCCTGGTCGCCGAACCGGTCCTCGACACCGACGGCCAGCTGTTCGGTGTGCGCGGCGCCTACCAGGACATCTCCGCCCAGCACTGGACCGAGGTCGCCCTCGCCGCGACCCGCGACCAACTCGCCCACACCGAGCAGCAGGCCGCCGAACGCAACCGGCTCGCCCTCCAGCTCCAGCACGCGATCATGCCTCCGGCCCAGGCACCGCTGCGGGTGCCCAGCCTCCAGGTGGCGGTGCGCTACCGGCCGGCCGAGACCGAGCATCTGGTCGGCGGCGACTGGTACGACGCCGTGGTGCTGCCCTCGGGACTCGTCCTGCTGTGCGTCGGCGACGTCGCGGGACACGGCATCGAGGCGGCCACCAGCATGGTCGTCCTGCGCAACGCGCTGCGCGGCCTCGCCGTCACCGGGGCAGGCCCGGCACAACTGCTGTCCTGGCTGAACATCGTCGCCCACCATCTGACGGGCGCCGTCACCGCGACCGCCGTCTGCGGCCTGTACGACGGCGAGAACCGCACCCTGCGCTGGGCACGGGCCGGGCATCTGCCCCCCGTCCTGGTCCGCGGCCAGGAGGCCACCCCGCTGCCCACCCTCAGCGGCCTGCTGCTGGGCGCGCTCCCCGAGGCGGTCTACGAGGAGACGGAACTCCGGCTGGCCGCGGGCGACACCCTCCTCATGTACACCGACGGCCTGATCGAACGCCGCGACCGCTCGGTCGAGGAATCCCTCACCCACCTCCTGCACACCGCCCGCTCAGGCCCCCGCACCCTGGACCAGCAACTGGACAGACTGCTCACGTACAGCAGGTCGGACACCGACGACGACACGTGCATCGTGGGGATCCGGGTGGACTGAGGGCCGCGTCGCGACGCCACGCCGGGCGGATTCGTGACGGCGAACCCGTGGACGCCTCCGCCTTCCGGCGAGAGGATCGCTCATGACCTCGGACCACGACTTGGTGTGGCGTCGGTGTGCGTATCTGGCGAGCGTCCTGCTGCCGTTGGTGGACCAGGAGCCATGGCGTCGGTCCCGCCGTCATGAGCGGCTGCGGGCCTGGGAGATCGACACGGCGGTGGGGGAGCGGCTGATCGAGATCTTCGGCGTCCTGGCCGCCCACGCCGTCGCGCTCGACGCCTCCCTGTCCGTCGCGGAGTTCGACGGCCTGCCCCTCCTCACCGTGGCCGACGCCGCGACCGGCAAGCGCGACTTCGAACTGCTCGCCGGGCTCCCGGACACCTTCGCCGACGCCCGTGAGGAACAGGCCGTCACACTCTTCCGCCTGTACACCTACGCGGGCCATCGATCCGGCCTCCAGCTCCACCGGCTGAGCACGGAACTGCGCTATGTACTGGTCGTACTCGCCGAACGCGCGCCGATACGGTCCCGCACCTGCGGTGACGTCCTGCGCCGGGCGGCCGAGGCGGGCCTGCCCCGGTGATCACGGGCGGCACTACGAGGGCGTACCGAGGCCGTCCCCCACGTACCCTCTTCCTGTGTCCGCCCCCCGTCTGCATCGCGTCGCCGTCCTCGTCCTCGAAGGCGCGAAGCCGCTCGATGTCGGAATCCCCGCGCAGGTGTTCACGACCCGCGCGAGCATGCCGTACGAGGTAAGGGTGTGCGGGGCGGCGCCCGGGCTCGTGGCCGGGGGTGACGGGCTGGCGTACTACGTCGCCCATGGCCTGGACGCGCTCGCGTGGGCCGACATCGTGTTCGTGCCCGGGTACCGGTTCCCGGACCGCGAGGACCCGCCGCGCCCCGTCGTCGACGCGCTGATCGCCGCGCACGAGCGGGGCGCGCGGCTCGCGGCCATCTCGACGGGGGCCTTCGCGCTCGCCGCCACCGGCCTGCTCGACGGCAGGCGCGCCACGACCCACTGGCACTACACACAGGCACTCGCGGCCCGGCATCCGCTCGTCCGGGTCGACGAGAACGTGCTGTTCGTGGACGAGGGCAGCGTCCTCACCTCGGCCGGCGCCGCCTCCGGCATCGACCTGTGCCTGCACATCCTGCGCGGTGACGTCGGAGTGGCCGCCTCCAACCACGCGGCCCGGCGCCTGGTCGCCGCCCCCTACCGCAGCGGCGGCCAGGCCCAGTACGTGCCGCGCAGCGTCCCGGAGCCGCACGGCGAACGCTTCGGCGCCACCCGCGAGTGGGCGCTGCGCCGGCTCGGCGAGCCCCTCACCCTCGACACCCTGGCGCGTGCGGCCGGGGTCTCGCCGCGCACGTTCTCCCGGCGCTTCGTCGAGGAGACCGGCTACACGCCGATGCAGTGGGTGATGCGCGCCCGTATCGATCTGGCCCGCGAACTGCTCGAACGCTCCCAGCGCGGTGTCGAACAGATCGCCGCCGACGTCGGCCTCGGCACCGGCGCGAACCTGCGCCTGCACTTCCAGCGCATCCTCGGCACCACACCGAGCGAATACCGGCGCACCTTCACGCGGGGCGAGTGACCCGCCCGGCGGCATCCTGGCGGGATATGGCGGGATCCTTTTGAACCATGGCGATCCCGCCACTGTCAGCGGCGCGCGCCTCGCGCGAGCCTGGTGGGGAACGGAAGGGACACCACACATGACTCGCATCGCCATCAACGGGTTCGGCCGCATCGGACGCAATGTGCTGCGCGCACTGCTCGAACGGGACAGCGCGCTGGAGGTCGTCGCCGTCAACGACCTGACGGAGCCCGCCACCCTCGCGCGGCTGCTCGCCTACGACAGCACGGCCGGCCGGCTCGGGCGCCCGGTCACCGCGGACGGCGACACCCTCGTGGTGGACGGCCGTCGGATCAGGGTGCTGGCCGAGCGCGAGCCGGCGCAGCTGCCGTGGGCCGAACTCGGCGTCGACATCGTCCTGGAGGCCACCGGCCGCTTCACCTCGGCGAAGGCCGCCCGCGCCCACCTCGACGCGGGCGCGAAGAAGGTGCTCGTCAGCGCGCCGTCCGACGGCGCCGACGTCACGCTCGCGTACGGCGTCAACACCGACGCCTACGACCCGGCCGTGCACACGATCGTCTCCAATGCCTCCTGCACCACCAACGCGCTGGCACCGCTCGCCGCCGTCCTCGATGAACTCGCCGGTATCGAGCACGGGTTCATGACCACGGTGCACGCCTACACCCAGGAGCAGAACCTCCAGGACGGTCCGCACCGCGACGCCCGCCGCGCTCGTGCCGCCGGTGTCAACATCGTGCCGACCACGACCGGCGCCGCCAAGGCGATCGGTCTGGTGCTGCCGAACCTCGAAGGCAAGCTGTCGGGCGACTCGATCCGCGTCCCGGTGCCGGTGGGCTCGATCGTCGAACTCAACACCACGGTGGCCCGCGACGTGACCCGCGACGAGGTGCTGGCGGCCTACCGCGCGGCGGCGGAGGGCCCCCTCGCCGGTGTCCTCGAATACTCCGAGGACCCGCTGGTCTCCTCCGACATCACCGGCAACCCCGCCTCCTCGATCTTCGACTCGGCCCTCACCCGCGTCGACGGCCGCCACATCAAGGTCGTCGCCTGGTACGACAACGAGTGGGGCTTCTCGAACCGGGTGATCGACACCCTCGACCTCCTCGCCGGCAGCTGACCGGCCGGGGCAATCCCCCTGTCACCCGGCCTTGACGACCGTCAGCAGCGTCGCCGCGTCCTCCAGGGCCGCCGGGCGGTGCTGGGCTGGCGGGACGAGGAGCAGGTCGCCGGGCATGCCCTCCCAGCTCTCGTCGCCGCTGCGCAGCCGTACCCGCCCGCGCAGCACGAGAACCGTGGCCTCCCCGGGGTTCTCGTGCTCGGACAGGGTGGTACCGGCGCGCAGGGCGATCAGGGTCTGGCGCAGGGTGTTCATGGCCGCCGTAGAGGGTCTCGGCGCTGCGGCCCGTGGAAGAGGCCGCGGCCCGCTCGAACCCGCCCTTGCGCGGCTCGTACTCCGGGGGGTCCGGTCCCACCGACGGGTAGTCGGCCGACATGACGGCCGGGAAAGAAGTACTGCGCCGCGCGCATCAACCGCTCGGCCGGGGCATGGCGATCACCATGTTCTGCCGGTGGCCGAACGGAACCGGGCCGACACTCCGTCAGCTCAGGCAGCGCTCGCCCTCGTGTGGTCCAGCATGTCGATCGTCCGGTCGGCCGCCTCGACGACGACCGGGTCATGGGTGGCGACGACGGTGACGCAGCCGTACTCATGCGTGGTCCGTGCGATCAGACGGGTCAGATCGTCGGCCCGGGTCCGGTCGACGGCGGCCGTCGGCTCGTCGACGAGAAGGAGCTCGGGCCGGACGAGAAGAGCCCGGGCCAGGGCGACACGCCGGCGTTCGCCGCCGGAGAGCTGGTCGGGGCGGTGCCGGAGCCGGTGCGCGAGCCCGACCTCGGCGAGCAGATCACGGGCCCGCGCCCGTACGGCACGGGGCCGGTGGCCGGCGACGGAGGCGGCGGCCAGGAGCTGCTCCTCGGTGGTGAGGCCGGTGAGCAGATTGCCGCTCTGGAACATGTAGCCGACGCGGGTACGGCGGGCACGGGCCCGTTCGCGGTCGCCGAGCGCGGCCAGATCTGTGTCGCCGAGCAGGACCCGGCCCTCGTCCGGGCGGAGCAGGGCACCGGCGACGGCGAGGAGGGTGGACTTGCCCGAGCCGGAGGGACCGACGAGGGCGGTGAGAAGGCCCGGCTGGAAGACCGCGGTCAGCGACCGCAGCGCGGTGGTGCGGGACGAGCCGCGGCCGAGGGTGACGGTGATGTCGTCGAGGCGGAGGGTCATCGTGCGGCTCCCAGCATGGTCATCGGGTCGACGGTGGTGACACGGCGCAGGGTGAAGGCGGAGCCCGCGAGCCCGACCAGGGCCACGGCGGCCATGGTGGCGGCGAGGGTTGTGGCGGGCAGGCTGAAGGGCACCCGCTCGCCGACGAACAGGCCGACGGCAGCGGCGAGCGCGGCTCCGACCGCGGTTCCGGCGACGACGACCACGGCGGCCTGCGCGAGGGTGTGGCCGAGCAGACGGCGGCGCGAGGCACCCATGGCGCGCAGCAGGGCGAGCTCCGGGGTGCGCTGGACGGTCCAGACGGCGAAGAACGCGCCGACGACCAGCGGGGCGATCAGGAACAGGAACGTCTGGATGGAGGTCATGGTCACCCGCTCGCCCTGGTAGCCGGGGGCCGCGGCGAAGGCGTCCTGGAGCGGGACGGTCGCGGTGCGGTGGCGGCGGTCGGCGCCGGCGAGCCTCTTGCCGCCGAAGTCCGCGGGGAGCTTGAGCGCCATCGCGCTGTACTGGAGCGGGAGATCGCCCCGGCGCGTGTCGGTGCCGGGTGTGGTGAAGCGGATACGACGCCAGGTGTCGGTGGTGACATAGGCGGCGGCGACATGACCGTAGGAGGCGCGTCCGGTGGTGCCGACGACCTTCAGACGGATGCCGAGCCGGTCGACGGTGAGGGTGTCGCCGAGGCGCACACCGTCGCTCACGAGTTGGCGGGAGATGACGACGCCGTCCGGTTCGGCGGCGTCCAGCGGCTTGCCGCCGTCGGCCCCGGGGTCGGTGAAGGTCCCGGGCACCACGCCGAACGTGGCGAGGTCCACCTCGACATGGCGCTCGGTGGTGCCGCGGGTGAGGGCGACCCCGAGCGGGGTGGCCGCCACCCCCTTCTCCCGCCGCCAGCCGTCGACGGTCCGCCGGTCGATCAGACCGCGGGCGAACTGGTCGGAGTCGGCGCCCGCGGCGAAGGCGATATGGGTGGCGGGCAGCCGGCGCAGGGCGGACACGGTGTCGTCCCCGAGACCGGTGGTGAACCCGGAGACGATCCCGACGAGCGCGGCGACGAGGACGACGACGCCGCCCATCAGCAGGAAGCGGCCACGGGCCGCCTTGAGTTCCAGCAGAGCGAGGAACACGGTGTTCCTTCCAGAGGATAGGGACAGTGCGTCCCCAAAATAGAAGATGGGGACAGGGCGTCCCTAAGCGGGGGTCCCTAGACTGGCCGTGTGCCCAAGATCCACGCCGCGTCAGTCGCCGACCACCGTGCCCAGCAGCGCGCCGCCCTGCTCGACGCGGCACGGGAACTGCTCGCCGAGGGCGATGCCTCCAAGGTGACGTTCGCGGCGGTCGCCCGCCGCACCGGGCTGGCCCGCAACAGCGTCTACAAGTACTTCACCGACCGCCGTGAACTCCTGACCGAGGTCGTCCGCCAGGCCGCGCCGCGCTGGACCGAGCGGATCCACGCCGCCCTCGCCGCCGCCGGTGACTCCCCCGAGGAGCGGGTCGCCGCCTACGTCACCGCGCAACTGGAGATGGTCCGCGACGGCGAACACCGCATCGCCCGCGCCGGCGCCGACGCACAGGACGCGGCCGCCCTGCGCGCGGGCGCCGACTCGGCACACCGCGCACTGCTCGACCCCCTTGTGACCACCCTGCGAGACCTCGGCGATGACGCCCCGCTCCGAACGGCACGCCTGCTCCAGGGCCTTGTCAACGCCGCGACGACGGCGCTGGAGGGGGGCGACGCGTACGAGGCGTTGACGGAGCGGACGGTACGGCTGGCGGTGGCGGCGCTCAGGGGAGTCACCGTCACGCCGTAGTACACAGGGGCGATCTCGTAGCCTCGTACCCGTACCCGTCACGTCCTCTTGCTCTTGGAGTCGCAGATGACCGTTCGTCGTGTCATGCCCGTCATCCATTCCGCGGCGGCGGGGGAGAGCCGCGACTTCTACGGCCTGCTGGGCTTCGAGGAGGTCATGAACCTCGGCTGGGTGATGACGCTCGCCTCGCCGTCGGCCCCGACGGCGCAGATCAGCGTCGTGTCGGCCGACAGCACCGCCCCGGTCACCCCGGACATGAGCATCGAGGTGGACGACGTGGATGCGGCGTACGCGGCCATGCGGGCCAGTGGCGCGGAGATCGTCCACCCGCTGCGGGACGAGGACTGGGGGGTGCGGCGCTTCTTCGTCCGCGATCCCAGCGGCCGCGTGATCAACGTTTTGAGCCACCGCCGTGCGTGAAGTGCCGCGCCTGAAGTGCTCTTGACGTAACCGCGGGACTGGAGGGCGCGCGTACGGCAACGCGCAAGTGATGACACGCATCGTCACCGTCACCTTGATCCTTGCCGCGGGCGCGCTCGCAGTCCTGGCGCAGCGCCGGCACGCGGTGCTGCGCAACTACCCCGTCCTCGGCCATGCCCGCTTCCTGATGGAGCGCATCCGCCCGGAACTCCAGCAGTACTTCATCGAGCGGAACTTCGACGGCCGAGCCTTCGACCGGGACGTGCGCAGCATCGTCTACGAGCGCGCCAAGGGCACCGACGCGGAGGAGCCGTACGGCACCGAACGCGATGTGTACGGGCCGGGTCACGAGTTCCTGGTGCCGTCGATGGCGCCGTGCCCGGTGCCGAAGAGCGCGCCGCGCGTCCGGATCGGCGGCCCGGACTGCGACCGGCCGTACGACATGGCCCTGCTGAACGTGTCGGCGATGAGCTTCGGCTCGCTGTCGGTCAACGCGGTCGCGGCACTCAACGGCGGTGCCGCGGCGGGGAATTTCGCCCAGGACACCGGCGAGGGCGGGCTGTCGGACGTCAAGTGCGTGTCCCTGAAACTGTCCCAGGGCGCGAAGCCCGGCATCGGCGGTGTGCTGCCGGGGGCCAAGGTGAACGCCGAGATCGCCCGGGTCCGGGGCGTGCCCGAGGGACGTACGGTCGTCTCCCCGCCGTACCACCGGGTGTTCTCCACCCCGCGCGAACTCGTGCGTTTCATCGCGCGCATGCGGGAGCTGTCGGGTGGCAAGCCGACCGGGTTCAAGCTGTGTGTGGGCTCGCGGCGGCAGTTCCTGGCCGTGTGCAAGGCCATGCTGGGGGAGGGTACGGCGCCCGACTTCATCGTGGTGGACGGCGCGGAGGGCGGGACCGGCGCGGCACCGCTGGAGTTCGCCGACCACGTGGGCACCCCGCTCACCGAGGGCCTGCTCACGGTGCACAACGCCCTTGTGGGGGCGGGCCTGCGCGACCGGATCAGGGTCGGCGTGAGCGGCAAGATCGCCACCGGCACGGATCTCGTCAAGCGCATGGTCCAGGAAGCAACCGTGGCCAGTGCCCTCCAGATCATGGCATCCATGGGCGTCACCGACCCCGCCGACCTGCGCCCCCACATGCTCCACCGCCGCATCGACCCTCTCACCGAACGCTCCTACGAAGAGCTGTACGAGTGGCTGCAACCGGGCCAACTGCTTGCCGAGCCACCGGAGTCCTGGACAACGGACTGGAAATCCGCCGACCCGGACCGGTTCACGGTGTGACCCGGAGGGCGCGTGCCAGCTGTGGCTCGTCGGCTCGGCCAGGTGGGCTCCGTCGACGCTGCTCCGGTGCCGGCGGGCCCGGGTGCCGACCGAACCGCCGCGCGGTATTCGGCCAGGTCCGATGGCTTTGTGCCATTCGTGGGCAACCTGCCTCCGATATCACCGAGGCGCCGCTACACATGGAGGCCGGGGTGGGCGTCCTGCCATGCCCATGAGTCGGCCGGTCGGTGGGGGAGGTCTGGACGGGTGCTGACCATGAACGTGGCGGTGCTGCCGGCGGTCGTCGTCCGGCGGCTGCGAAGTCGTACGGAGGCCGGTCGATGAGCCCCCGTACACCCCGGAACCGGGCGACCGGCAGGCGTCCTCCGGTGCGGCGGCGTACGTGCGGACCGGGCAGGCGGCGGCAGCGCGCGGAAGACCGGCTGATCGGCCTCCTGATCGCCGCGGTCCTGGTCGTGGGCCTGGTGGTGGTCGTCGTCAACTGGCTGCTGGCGCACTGGTGGATCCTGGCCGTCGTCGTGCTGCTCGCGGTGCTGGCAGGCGGTGGCCGGCTCTACCAGAAGCAGCAGCGGGCGCGCTGGGAAGCGGTCCGCGCACAGGGTCTGCGCTACGGGCTGGCTCAACTGGACGCCCTGCACCATGCCCGATTCGAGGACGCGGTGCGGGACCTGATGCACCGTGACGGCTGCCGGGACGCGGTGCGCGTCGGAGGCGGCGGGGACCTGGGCGCCGATGTGAAGGCCACCGACCCCTACGGGCGTCGCTGGGTGATCCAGTGCAAACACCGGCGCAATGGCCTCGCCGGATCCGCCGTGGGCACCCCGGACCTCCAGGTCCTCAACGGCACCGCCCGCCAGGTCCACGGGGCCGACGTCGCGGTCATCGTGACGAACGGCAGGGTCACCGTCCCGGCCGTGACCTTCGCCGAGCAGCAGCGCCTCCATGTGGTCGATCGGCACACCCTCAGGGCGTGGGCATCCGGCTCGCGGCCGCTGTGGGAGCTGCTCCGCGCGGTCCCGCCGCCTCGTAGACCGACGGCCCTGTCCTGAGGCCCGCGACCAGAGGCCTGACGCCAGGGGGCACCAATATCCACCAGCCAACCGTGGGCCAGGACTCCCGAGCCCAGACCAAGGGGAACCGGCTCAGGCCGACGGCCGGGCGGGGGCGGCCCCCGGCAACGGCGCATAGTCGTCCACCCGCACCGAGTCGTACAGACGCCCGCTCTTCGTCCTGAGGCGGAGAAGTGCGCGACTCGGTCCCGCCGGTAGCGCGGAGATGAGACGGACGCCCTGGGCCAGACCCCGCACGCCGAGGCGGGACGTGGGGATCAGGGTCTTGGCCGCGCTCAGGGCGACCGCGCGGCTGCCCCGTACGGGTTCTGCCATCGCGCGCTCGTAGGCGGGGAAGGCCCGCTCGTGATCGCCGCCCGCCCGGGCCAGTTCGCCGGCGAGGACGTACGCGCCGAGGACCGCCAGGCTGGTGCTGCCCCCGACGGCCGGGCCGGGGCAGTAACCCGCGTCGCCGACCAGCGTCACCCTTCCTCGCGACCAGGTGTCCATGCGGAGCTGGGTGATCGAGTCGAAGTAGAACGCCGGAGTGCGGTCCAGCTCGTCCAGCCAGCGGTCCACGTCGGCGTGCATACCGGCGAACGCGCCGCGCAGCAGATCCTTCTGCCGGGGCACATCACGGTGGTGGTAGTCGAGTGCGCGCTCGCTCCGGAAGAGGAACAACGCCCTTGCCTCGCCCAGGTGTTGCGCGGCGTACATGCCGACGGTGCGTCCGACCCCGACGTGCATGAGGAGCTCGCCGTCGAGGTCGGACACGTTCGGCAGGGTCAGCACCCCGAGGTAGGCCCCGATGAAGGTGCTGAAGCCGGGCTCCGCCCCGAAGACGAGGCGGCGCACGTTGGAGTGCAGCCCGTCCGCGCCGACGACGAGGTCGAAGCGGCGCGGTGCGGCGTTCTCGAAGCGCACCTCACCGCCGGGCGAGATCGCGGTGATCGAGTCGCCGAAGACGTACTCGACGTCGTCGCGTGTCGCGTCGTAGTAGATCTCGCTCAGCTCGTCGCGCATGATCTCGACATGCCGCTCGGAGGCGGCGCCGAAGATCTTGGAGAGGTCCGCCCGTACCGGACGCCGTGAGCCCTCCTGATGCACCGTCAGCCGGTGTGTCCCGGTGGCCCGTTCCTCGATGTACGGCAGCACGCCCATCTTCTCCGAGATGTCCATCGCGGGCCGGAACAGGTCGACCGCGTGGCCGCCGGTCCTGCGCGGCGCCGGCGCCCGTTCGACGACGGTGACGGAGAAGCCGTACCGGGTGAGCCAATGGGCCAGGACCGGACCGGCGACGCTGGCGCCGGAGACGAGAATCCGCATGGCATCGCTCCCTTTCGCTCAGCGCACGCGTACGGCGTGCGGCGCGGTGAAGGCCAGCAGGGGAGCGGCGGTGCGCGGCGGATCCTCCAGCAGGGGCGAGTGCCCGAGACCGGCCAGCAACTCGACCCGCGCGCCCGGCACGACACGGTAGTCGGCGGCGGATGAGGACCGCCATCTGCGGTCGTCCGCGCCGAAGATCACCAGCAGCGGCTTGCCCAGGACCGCCAGCCGGTCCGGCAACGCCCGTTGCTCCAGGTAGGAGCGGGTGGCCAGCATCGTCGCGGCGAAGGTGTGGTACGTCATCTCGCGTACGTCGTCCAGGAGTTGGGCCGGGATCCGGTAGCCGACCCGGCTGAACCCCGTGCTCGCGAACTCCCGGAGTTGTTCGTCCGTCGGCGGCCACTGCGAGGGGTCGACCGTGGGGGACTCCGCCGGGACGAGGGCGGCCAGGCCGGGCCCGGTGTTGACGAGGGCGAGGGCCGTCACCAGGTCGGGCCGCTCTTCGGCGAGAGCGGTCGCGACCACGCCGCCGCTGGAATGACCGGCGACCACGGCATGCTCGACGCCGAGCCGGTCCAGTGCCGTGCCGACCCGGCGCGCCTGCTCCGGGACCGAGTAGTCGCGGTCGGCGGGTTTGGCCGAACGGCCGTGCCCAAGAAGGTCGATCCGGATGACGCGATGGCATCCGGTCAGCAGCGGAACCATCGGGTCCCATGAGCGGGCCGAGGACGCGGTCCCGTGGATGAGCAGGAGCGCGGGCGCGTCGCGGGGGCCGTCCTGGCACACATGGATGTCGCCGTCGGCCAGGGTCAGGTGTGAACGCTCGGTGGCCGCGGAGTCTCCGCGCCCGTGCGAGTCGTCGTCAGAAGCAGTCATGAGCCCACTGTCTCCGCCGTACCCGCCGCTGGATTGGACGAATGTTCCCCTCGGCGGGCCCGCGTAGCATGGGAGGATGCGGACCTTCGCACGCGGTGCGGCCACATGGGACGTCGAGTGCCCGCGGCGGCCCAGCCCGGTGGCCGGTGTCACCATGGCCGGATTCCGCGTCCGTGACCTGGAAGCGCTCCGGATCGTCCCCTTCCCGGCCGTGACGCTGCTCCTGGAGTTCGGCGCCGGTTCACCCGTCCTCGACGGTGCCGCGGGGCGGCAGCAGTTGGGGAGCTTCGTCGCCGGGCCCGGCCTCGGCTCCGGAGGCGCGGTCCGGGCGCGGGGGCAGAACGTCGAGTGTGTACAGGTACGGCTGTCCCCGGTGATCGCACGCGCGATCCTGGGCGTCCCTCCCGCCGAACTCGACGGAGCCGTCGTACCGTTGGAGGACCTGTGGGGCCGGGAGGCGGCACGCATCCGCGAACGGCTCGGCGCTGTCACGTCCTGGCAGGACCGCTTCGCGCTGACGGACGCGCTGCTCGCCCGCCGGTACCGGGCGGGGCCGCCGGTGGACCCGGAGGTGGCCTGGGCCTGGCGCCGGATCGTCGCCAGCCATGGCCTGGCCAGGGTCGAAGGACTCGCGGAGGACGTCGGGTGGAGCCGTAAACGGCTGTGGTCCCGCTTCCGTTCGCAGCTCGGACTGCCGCCCAAGCGCGCCGAGAAGCTGGTCCGCTTCGATCGCGCCGCGCACCGTCTGGTCGCGGGCGAAGGCGCGGCCCGGGTCGCGGCCGACACCGGCTACGCCGACCAGTCCCATCTGTGCCGGGACGTCATGGCGTTCACCGGGGCGACGCCCACGACCGTGGCCGGGGAACCGTTCCTGGCCGTCGACGACATGGCATGGCCCGGCCGCGGGATGCCGCCTGCGCCCCGGGTCCTCGGGTCACCGGGAAGGGCCGGGGCGCGTTCCGCGTCGTGATCCGCAGCCCCGGGAAAAGGATTGGACGGGACGGCGAGCGGGCTTGTAGCTTGCAGTCGACCGTGACACCGCCCGAGGAGGTGAGACCCATGAACGCAGTATCGACGTGGGTGCTCCCCCTTTTCCGTCACGGCCGGCGATCGACCTAGCTGTCGCCGGGAGCGCCTCCACAACAAGGCACTCCCGAAAGGCAACACCTATGCATTCCCCGCACTTCACCGCCGAGTCCTCGTCGGACGGCATGGTCGAGCGCGACTTCACCGTGGGTGACATCCCCGGGGTTCTCTGGTCGCCGGCCTCCGGCGGCGATCGCGCACCCCTGGTCCTGATGGGCCACGGCGGCGGCAGGCACAAGAAGGAGCCCGCCATGACGGGCCGCGCCCGCCTCCTCGTGAACGGCTGCGGCTTCCATGCCGCCGTCATCGACGCGCCCGGTCACGGCGACCGCCCGCGCACCGCGCACGACGAACGGGACATCGCCGCGCTGCGCGCGGCACAGGCGGCGGGCGAGCCGGAAGGCCCGATCGTCGTCCCGTACAACGCCCGCCTGGCCGAACTCGCCGTGCCCGAGTGGCAGGCGGTCCTGGACGCCCTTCAGCAGCTTCCGGAGATCGGCGCCGACGGGCCGGTGGGCTATACCGGCCTCGGCCTGGGTACCGCGATCGGGGTGCCGCTGGTGGCGGCCGAGCCCAGGATCACGGCCGCGGTCTTCGGCATGCACTGGCCCGACGCCCTGGTCGAGACGGCGAAGCGGATCACCGTCCCGATCGAGTTCGACATGCAGTGGGACAACGAGCGCATCCCGCGCGAGGCCAGCCTCGCGCTGTTCGACGCCTTCGCCTCGAAGGAGAAGACGCTGCACGCCAACGCGGGCAAGCACTTCGACTGGCCCAGGTTCGAGGCCGACAGCGCGGTCCGGTTCCTCGCCCGGCACCTCGGCCGGGCGGTCACCCCGGCGGCCTGACGGTGAGCGGTCGCGGCGCCCGGTCCGCGGATCGGGCGCCGCGGCGGCGTCGTTCCCCCGGTACGGCGTCCGGAGTCATCTTCCAGATCCCGGCCGACCCCCCCTCGCCGAACTGTGCGCCACCCGGTGAACGCCGACCCGCCGCCCTCCAAGCCGCCTTGGACGGAGGCACTGCCCTGATTGGGGCCGGGCCGGGCGGGAAGGCGCACCGCAGGCCGATGGGCGCGCTGTCCGCCGGACGGTGACTCGAAGGCGAAGGCGAAGGTGGCGGGAGGGGTGGGTGCGGATGATCCGGCAGTCGACGGTGAAATCGGGGCAAGAGCCCTCGGCGGCGGAGCACGGTGAGGTGCGGGTGCCGCCGGTACGGCCCGGTGGCTACGACCCGGCCGACTACGCCGAAGCCGTGGTGCGCGGCGCCGGGCAGGCCGGAGTGTCTCCGCTGCTCGTCATGACGGTGCTCCACAACGAGGCGTACAAGCCGCACCATCCGCTGCTGGAGCGGCTGTGGCAGTGGTGGAAGCCCGGGGCGTCCTTCGGGGTGGCCAACATGCACCGAGCGACGTTCGAGCGGGTACGGCGGACGCACGACCTGCCGGGGCGGTGGCAAGACCTGCGCGACGACCCCGCCTTCGCCATCCACGCGGCGGCGCTGCACCTGAAGGACCTCGACCGCGGGCTTCCGCGGCGGCACGTACGCCGCTACAGCCGCGACGAACTGCTCGCCCTGGGCTACAACACGGGCGAACGCAATATGCGGGCCTTCGCCCGGGGCGTCCTGCCGGGCCCCATGGCACGGTCGTACCTGCGCCGGTTCCGCGCCCACCGGGGCCGCGCCGCCGAGGCCCTGGCCATGGCGGATCGCGGGGACGCGCGTGACACGGCGGCCGAATGAGCGGCCCGCGGAGCAGGCAGGAGCCCCAGGTGGGGCGGTCCTCACCCGTGAGGGGCGGCTGCCGTACGGCAGCCGCCCCGGAATGTCACGGGTATGGCCGGTCAGCCCCGGACGATGTTCTGGGCCTGGGGGCCCTTCTGACCCTGTCCGATGTCGAAGGTGACCTGCTCGCCCTCGGTGAGCTCGCGGAATCCACCACCCTGGATCTCGGAATAGTGCGCGAAGACGTCAGCCCCTCCGCCGTCCTGGGCGATGAAGCCGTACCCCTTCTCGGAGTTGAACCATTTCACGGTGCCGCTGGCCATCAATCGATCCTTCGTTCATACCGGGAGCCACCCATGTCCGGGGCCGCTCCGGCTCCCTTGGCAGTAGGAGCCGACATCGTTTCTACCCCGAGCACCGCCGCCTATCCGGCTCATGACACAGCAGTCGGTGTGGCGTCGTCACGGAGAACCCGCTCCGGGCCTTGTTCGGCCGCGCCGAGCAGGTTGCTGATCTTGACCGGAATGGCGTAGCGGAGGCAGGGCACACGGGTCGGTGTACGACTCATGTGAACGGTGGCCACAAGGAGGCTCGCGATGCTCATGGCGCACCCCGCCGTGCTGAAGAACCTGATCGAGCAGTACGAGACCCTGCGGGTCCTGCCCGCCGAAGAGGGCGACGAAGAGGTGCAGCGGCGCATGGAGGACATCGCCTACACGCTGTGCGTGGCCACGGGCACCAGCGACATCGACGCCGCCCTCGTCGCGGCCCGCCACCGGCTGCCCGGCGCCCGTGTCGAGGACGACTCCCTCCTGTCCGTCTGACGCCGGTCCCGGCCCTGACCGGGACGGAAGCCGGAACGGAGGGGCGGGCCGTGACGGGTACCTGTGATGCCGGAGGAGCGAGAGGGAAGGGGGGAAGGGGGGAAGGCAGGGAGGCTCGCGTGACACCTGATCGGATCGGATTGGCCGAGGTGCTGGCCGCGGCGGAGGAAGCCGCGCCCCTGGCTTCGCCGGACGTGGTCGCGCGCAATCTGCGGGACCGGTTCGGCGCGCGGTACGTGTCGTTCCTCTTCGTCGACGTCATCGGCCGAAAGCTGGTGCGGGTCAGCGAGGAGACCGCCACGCAGGAGGGCCGCCGCGCCGATCAGGTCGACCTGCACGGCAGCGTCTACGACGAGGTCCTGCGCTCCCAGCAGTTGGTGTGCACCTCGTCGGACGGCGAGCGGTGGCACAGGGTGATCGCCCCGGTCACCAACCGCGGCGACACCATCGGCGTCCTGGAGCTGTCCCTGCCCGATGTCGGCGAGGACGTGCTGGAGCAGGTGGAGGAGGCCGCGCACGCGCTGGCGTACCTCGTCGTCACCGACCGCCGCTTCACCGACCTCTACCAGTGGGGCCGGCGCACCACCGGGCTCAGCCTGGCCGCCGAGATCCAGTGCCGGCTGCTGCCCTCGGCCCCCTCCTGCGAAGCGGCCGAGTTCGCCCTCTCCTGCGCCCTCGTCCCCGCCGACACGATCGCGGGCGACACTTGCGACCACACCCTCGACCACAACACCCTGCACCTGTCCCTCACCGACGCCATGGGCCACGACATCGACGCCTCCCTGATGCGACTCTGCTGGTCAACGCCTCCCGGGGTGCCCGTCGCGCCGGGGCCGACCTGGTCGAACAGGCATGCCGGACCCATCAGGCGATGCTCGACCACGGCCGCCACACCTTCGCCACCGGCCAGCTGCTGCGCATCGCCCTCGACGGGAGCGGCGCCCAGTTCGTCAACGCCGGCCATCCCCGGCCGCCGCGCCTGCGGGACGGCGCGGTCGAAGAGATCCCCCTGGAGGCCAACCTGCCCTTCGGCGTCCCCGCCCCGTACGGCTCCTACCAGGTGCAGGACCTCGATCTGCGCCCCGGCGACCGCCTGGTGCTCTACACCGACGGTATGCAAGGGCGCTGGGCCCGGACCGTCGACCTGCCCGGCCTGATCCAGGAGACCGCCGACGAACGGCCCCGTGAGGTCGTACGCGCCCTGACCGAGGCGGTCGCCGACACCTGCGGCGGACACCTCCAGGACGACGCCACCGTGATGTGCCTGGACTGGCGCGGCCCCCCATCCCGAGGGCCGCAGCGAGAACACCGGCACCGACGGAGCCGCCCGGAAGGGCGCGGCCGGCGGGGGCCGGTGACGCGCAGCCGGACCATCGCACCGCCGGAAAAGACCGGCCGCTGGAGCGCATCCTGCCGCTGGCATCGGGCGTTCGACGTGCATGGCCGACAGTGCCTGCGACCGACGAAGTGGTGGGCGAGATGGCCGACATATGGACAGGCGAAAAGGTACGGCTGCGAGGCGTCGAGCCAGGAGACCGGGAAGGGCTTCGCGGCCTGGCCCGGAACACGGTCGACGTCCGCAACTCGGACCTCCCCGCTCGGACGAGGGTTTTTGCTCCTGGACCGTCGAGCGCGCCGGGCGCACGCCGGGAGGTGACGCCTTCCGGCGGGTGATCGAGACGCTGGCCGACCGCGCGTTCGCGGGGAAAGTGACGGTCGGCGAGACCGACAACCGCGCGGGGCGATTCAAGAGGGGCATCGCCGTCACCCGCGACCACCGCCGCAAGGGCTACGCGGCCGAGGCCACCGAACTCCTGCTCACCTACATGTTCGCCGAACGGCGCCACCACAAGCGCGAAGTCGAGGTCCACGCCTTCAACGACGCCTCCCCCGCCCTCTACCGCAAGCTGGGCTTCTCCGAAGAGGGCCGACTGCGCCAACACGAGTTCCTGGCCGGGGACTTCCACGATGTGGTGCTGCTCGGCAGCACCGCCCCGGAGCACTGGACCGCTCACCCGCGCCCGTCGCCGCGATGACCTGCTTCCCGGCCCGGCGGACGGCCTGCTCCGGCAGTGGATGTCTGGGGCCGGGCCAGGCGTTCGGTCAGTTCGGTGAGGGCTTGGCCGAGGGGCAGTGCCACGTGCGCGTGCGCGAGGGCGTCGCCGCGGGTCGGGCCGAGGTTGATGATCGAGACCGGCTTGCCGTCCTTGGCGGCGCGTCGGACGAAGCGCAGACCCGACAGGACGGCCAAGGACGAGCCGAGGACGAGCAGGGAGTCGGCCGCGTCGATCAGGTCGAAGCAGCGCTGGGTGCGGGGCCTGGGCACGTTCTCGCCGAAGAACACGACGTACGGCTTGAGCACACCGCCACACCGCGCGCACGGTACGACGCGGAACGTGTGCACGATGTCGTCGGGCAGCTCGATGTCGCCGTCGGGATTGACCCGCAGCCCGGCGGCGTCCTGCGCGGCGAGGAACTCCCCGTTGGCCGCGAGCAGCCGTGCGTCGAGTTCGTCGCGCGGACCGATCGTCCCGCAGTCGAGGCATACGACCAGGTCCAGGCTGCCGTGCAGGGCGACGGCGTCCGTCGTCCCGGCCGCCTGGTGCAGCCCGTCCACGTTCTGGGTGATCACGGCATCGACGTACCCGGCGGCACGCAGCGCCTGCACGGCGTGATGCCCGGCATTGGGCCGGGCCTCGGCGACGGCACGGCGCCCGACATGGCCCCGGGCCCAGTAGCGGCGCCGGTTCTCCTCGTCCGAGACGAAGTCCTGGTAGGTCATGGGGGAGTGCCGCCGATGCCGCCCGGTCACGCCCCGGTAGTCGGGGATACCGGACTCGGTGGAGATTCCGGCCCCGGTCAGCACCGCCACCCCACCTGCGGCCAGTTGCCCGGCGATCTCGTCCATCCCGCCGGCGGGACGTATACCGGTGTCGGGTACGGGGCCGACGATCGGACGCATGCGCATATCAGCAGCTTAGGACGCCACCGGGCACAGCGCGCCCCCGGTGGGATTGCGAGTGGGTCGGGACGGCGATCGCGCGGCGCCGCGCCACCGGACGCCTGCACGGCACGATGGGCATCGCCCCGCGCCGCGCCTACGCCCGCATCGGCGGAACCCGGTGGAAGACGCGGCCCCGGCTGTCCCACGGACGTCCGCCCCGCTCCCCGTATCCTCCCGGCCGAGCCTTGTGCGGCCCCTCAACTGGCCCGACTCTCCCGCCCCATGGCATGACTCGGAGAACGATCCTCAAGAGGCTCGCCCCCACCTCGCTCGCCCCCACCCCGCTCATCCCCACCCCGTTCGCTTCCACCCCGCTCGCCTCCAGCGGCGTCGAGGCGTCCGCGACCGGATTCGCCCGGGGCGGCGATGGCCGCGACGATCGGGCGACGGGGCGCGTTCAGGAGATGGGGACCGCCGTGCCCGTCACCTCGATGCCGCTGGACGGATCCGCGGGGATCTCCACCCTCAGGAGGCTCGGGCGGCCCATGTCCACGCCCTGGTGGATGGTCACCACGGCGGGCGGCGCGACGAGCCCGTTGCCGCGGAGGTATCCGCCGAAGGCCGCGGCCGCCGCTCCGGTGGCCGGGTCCTCGACGACGCCGCCCGGCGGGAAGGGATTGCGGGCGTGGAAGACGGTGTCCGACTCGCGGTACACGAGGGCGATCGTCGTCCAATCCCGGCGCGCCATCAGGGCGTTGAGCGCGGGCATGTCGTAGTCGAGATCGGCCAGCCGAGCCCGGTCGGCGGTGGCGATGACCGGATGCCAGGCGCCGGCGTAGGCGACCTGCGGCGGCAGGGCCGGGTCGAGGTCGGCGGCGGACCAGCGCAGGGCGGTGAGGAGTTCGCCGAGATCGGCGTCGGAGAGGTCCGTCGTACGGGGCTCCACGCTGACCAGCGTGGCCGTCACCGAACCGTCCGGGGCGGTCGAAGTGGTGACGGGGACGGGCCCCGCCTTGGTGTGCAGCAGCAGGCGGCCGACGCCGTGCCGGGAGGCGTGTGCGACGGCCGTCGCGATGGTGGCGTGGCCGCAGAACGGGACCTCGGCCTGAGGACTGAAGTACCGGATGTCGAGCGACCCGTCGGGACGCGCGACAGCGAACGCCGTTTCCGAGTAGCCGACTTCGGCTGCGGCGGCGGCCATCGTCGCCTCGTCGAGCCCGGCGGCGTCCAGCACCACACCCGCCGGGTTCCCGCCCAGGGGGTCGCTGCTGAAGGCCACGTAGCGCAGGATGTCCATCGGGCGAACGTAGACGCTCCGTCATCGGGTAGTCAAAGGTGTCCTCGCCCGGTCCGCAGCCGCCCGGCGAACGCCCGCGCGGCGGCCAGGTCCCCGGCGTTCGGACGCTGCCTGTTGATACCGCCGACGAGCTTGAAGGGCGCCCACGTGTCGAACGCCCGGCACGCGAAACTCCCGTCCACCTCGAAGCCCTTGCCCTCCAGGAGCCGGACCAGGGGGCGGGTGAAAGACATCAGCGGGATCTCCGGCAGCCCGCTGGTGGCGAACACGAACGCCCGGCCCCGCCCGGTGGGAAGCCCCTTGACGAAGGACACCAGGTCGGGATGGAGCCTGCTGTAGAAGACGCCAGAGCCGAATCCCACCAGGTCGGCGTCGGCCAGCTCCGCCGGGTCGGCCTGCCCGGGGGAGACGACCCTCGCGCCCAGCACCTGGGCCATGCTGTCGGCGACGCGACGCGTATTGCCGTGCGACACGGAGGCACACACGATGACGCTCTTCATCCTCACGATCCCTTCTCTCGCTTCCAGTGGAAAGGACCGGTGCGGCGGCATCGGATGTGACATCCCGTGAGCGTGACGGCGCCCACATCGCGGGCATGAACCGCATCCCGGACTGGCTATCGGGCCTCCGGCGAGCGGTCGTATGCCGCAAGGATCGCCGCGAGCATGCCCGGGAAGCGTGCTTCGAGTTCGGCGGCGCGCAGCGCGGTCAGCCGCCGATTGGCCTCTTCCCGCTGATGGATCAGGCCGGCTTCGCGGAGCACCTTGAAGTGGTGGCTGAGGGTGGAGGGGGCGACCTCCACGGGGAAGGTGCCGCAGGCGCGCTCGGGCTCGGTGCTGAGCGTGCGCACGATGGTCATCCGGGTGGGGTCGGAGAGCGCGTGCAACACGTCGAACAGATCGATCTCTTCGGGCTCGGGGTGCGTGAGGGCTGCTCGGCGGCTGGCGCGGGCCATGTGCGGGCTCCATGTTCGACATTCATCGAATAAGTGTGGTGTCATGAGCGTCGCTCGTCATTCGACGTTCGTAGAACATCGTACTAGGGTCGCAACAGGGGGAGTTCGGTATGCGCGCACTGGTCATGACCGCACCGGGTGGGTCGGAGAACTCGGAGATCCGGGAGATCGCGGAGCCCGTGCCCGGACCCGGGCAGGTGTCCGTTTCGGTGGCCTACGCGGGGCTCAATTTCGTTGATGTGATGGCCCGTCGGGGTGACGCGGGCTATGTCCCGAAGTGGCCGTACCTGCCCGGCAGGGAGGTGGCGGGCACGGTACGCGCGCTCGGCGAGGGGGTCACCGGGCTTGCCGTCGGCGACCGGGTGGTGGCCGCCCCCGCGGGCGGGGGACTGGCGCAGGTGGTCGTCGCCGAGGCGGCCCTCACGGTGCCGGTACCGCCCGGAGTCGGCCTACGGCAGGCCGGCGCCGTGCCCCTGGGGCTCACCACGGCCATGCTGCTGCTCACCGACGCGGGCCGCTTCACCGCGGGGGACACCGTGCTCGTGCACTCGGCCTCCGGCGGGATCGGCGCCGCGATCGCCCGGTTGGTACCCGCGCTGGGCGGCGGTCGGCTGATCGGCACCGTGGGCCGCCCCGAAAAGGCGGCGGAGGCGCTGAAGGCGGGTTACGGCGCCGTCTTCCCTCGGGACGAGGCGCTGCGCGAGGCACTTCTCGGCGCCACGGACGGCCAGGGCGTCGACCTCGTCCTCGACCCGCTGGGCACCGAGGCTCTGGGGCTTGACCTCGATGTCACCGTGCCCGGCGGGCGGATCGTGCTCTTCGGCAACGCGGGCGGCGGCGCGATCGACGCCCTCCCACCGGCGGGCCGGCTGCTCGCCGGGAACCTCACCCTCACCGGCTTCAGCCACAAGGGCCTGGCGGCGAGCGCCCCGGCCAAGGTCGCGCGGGCGATCCGCCGGGTACTGGAACCGCTCGCCGACGGCCGCCTCGACCTGCCGGTCACCGAAATCCCCGGGCTCGCCGAAGTACCGGCCGCGCACGACCTCATGGCGAAGGGCGCGGGGGTCGGGAAGTACGTCGTTCGGGTGGGGTGAGCGGGGCAGCGGGTTCCGCTGTTCGGCGGAGGCTGATGCCGGCGGTGGCGAGGGGGCGGGGTGCCGAGAGGGGGGTGCAATACCGCTCGGCGGCCCGCCCGTACGTGCCCCCGCCCCCGTCCCTCCCCGCCGTACCCCCTCAGACCGGCCCGTCCCCCAGCCACTGATGGACGGCGACCGCGGTGGTGCGAGCATGCTCCTCCAGCATGGTGAAGTGGTCCCCTGGCACGGTGATCTCGGCGTGCGGCAGGCTCCAGGCCGGGGCGGGCTCGGCGCCGGGCAGGGGGTCCTGGGCCCGTACGTACAGGGTGGGGCAGGCGAGCGGCGCGGGCTTCCAGCCGTCGAAGAGCTCGAAGTATCCGGCCATCGCGGTGAGCCGGCCGGGGCTCGCGGAGGCGAATGCCGCCGCCCGGCGCAGCATGTCGGACGTCATCGCGGAGAGCGCCCGATCCCGGTCGCCGTGCCCCGGGGGATAGGTGTCCAGCAGGACCACGGCCGCCGGGCCCGCCCCCTCGGACTCCAGACGTTCGGCCACGGCATGGGCCACCCAGCCGCCGGCCGACCGCCCCAGCAGTACCAGCGGGCCATCGGCCGCGGCGGCGCGAACGGCCCTGGCCTGGGCGGTGACCAGGGCGTCCAGCGTGGCGGGCAGCGCCTCGCGGGGCTCGAACCCGGGGTGCCGTACGGCGGAGACCGGTCGCAGCCCGCGCAGACCGGCACCGAGGCGCGCGTACTCCTGCGGTCCCGACACCGCGCTGAGCGCGGGGGAGCAGACCAGCCGGGCCCCCGTACCGCCCGCCGTGAGCATGACGGGTTCGTGTGCCGCATCGCGCGCACCGGTCCTGTCGAACACCGGGCGCAGGCGCGCGGCGACGGTGAGGAGCACCATGCCGTCCCAGGTGCGCCCCCGGGCACATGCGGTGCGGAAGAGAGCGCCCAGGGAGTCCGGAGCCTCGTCGGCGTTCGGCGCGTCGGCGGCCTGTGGGCCGTGGGCATCGGAGGGGCCGAACACGTCCTGGCCGTCGCCTACTTGGCCCGGGGCAGCCGGAGCATCGACGGTTCCGGGCCCTGCCTGGTCATCGGATGTGACGCCAGGGGAAGGGGCCTCGGCGGCGTACCGTCGCGCCAGCTCGGTGGCGAGCGCGCGTGGCGTCGGGAAGTCGAACAGCAGCGTGGTCGGCAGCGCCAGCCCCGTTCTCGCCGCGAGCTCATTGCGCAGATCGACCGCGGCCAGGGAGTCCAGCCCCAGGTCCGCGAGCAGGGCGTCCTCGGCGATCTCGCTCACCCCGTCCGCGTGACCCAGGACGCGGGCCGCCAGGGCCCGGACCTCGGTGAGCAGCATCTTGGCCTGCTCGCGAGGGGAAGCGGCGGTCGATGCCACGCCGAGTCGGGCCCCGCCCCTGTCTCCGTCGGCGGCACGGCTCCGGTCCCGTCCCACCGCGGGGTCGGCGCCACGGAGGACGGCCGGAGCGAGACGGGCCGCCACCACCACGGGTTCGTCACCGGCCACGGCGGCGTCGAAGAGGGCCAGGCCCTCCTCAGGACCGAGCGGGGCGAACCCGGCACGGGCCATCCGCCGCAGGTCCGCGTCGTCCAGGTGCGCCATCATGCCGTCGTCCTGCCGCCAGGGGCCCCAGGCGATCGACGTACCGGGCAGTCCGAGCCGGGCGCGGTGCCGTGCCAGGGCGTCCAACACGCAGTTGGCGGCGGCGTAGTTGGCCTGGCCTGCGGAGCCGAAGGTGCCCGCCACCGAGGAGAACAGCGCGAACAGGGCCAGGTCGCGGCCACGGGTCAGCTCGTGCAGGGCGAGCGCGGCGTCCGCCTTGGGGCGCAGCACCCGCCTCAGCCGGTCGAGGGTGAGCGCGGTGACGACGCCGTCGTCCAGCACCCCCGCGGTGTGTACGACGCCGGTCAGCGGGTGGGCCGCCGGTACCGCGTCGAGCAGGGCGGCGAGCGCGGCACGATCCGCTACGTCGCAGGCGCGCACGGCCACTTGGGCGCCCGCCCCGCTCAACTCCGCGACGAGTTCCCGGGCCCCCGGGGCGTCCGGCCCGCGTCGGCCGACGAGCAGCAGATGACGAACGCCATGGGCGGTGACCAAGTGCCGTGCCACCAGCATGCCGAGGGATCCGGTGCCGCCGGTGACCAGGACGGTGCCCTCCGGGTCGAGCGGCCGTCGCCGCCGCGACTCCGGTGCGGCCTCGGCCAGTCGCACCAGCTTCGGTACGTACACCGTCCCCCGGCGTACGGCCGCCTCCGCCACCGGGGCGGCCGGCAGTGCGGGCAACACGCCCCAGGAGTCGGGGTGTTCATCCATGTCGATCAGGGCGAAGCGGCCCGGGTTCTCGCGCAGGGCCGAGCGGATCAGCCCCCACACCGGTGTGTGCGCCGGTACGGCCGCCGTCCCACCGGGCCGGCCGTCGCCCTCACGGCCGGCGGCAGCGTCCGTGGGGCCACCGTCGGCGGCCGAAGCGACGGCACCGGACGTCACGAGGACGAGCCGCGCGCGGGACAGGTGCGGCTCTGCGAGCCACTCCTGTACGAGCTTCAGCGCCCGGTCCGCCGTCCGCAGCAACTCGGCGGCCCGGTCCCCCGGGTCGCCGCTCGTGTCGGGCGGCGGGCACGGCGCCAGGACGATGTCCGACGACGCGTCGCACGCCGCAGGGCCCGGGTACATGGGGATGCCGGAACCCGGCGGCGCGAGGGCGTCCACCAGCCGGGTACCCGCCGTACCCAGAACCCCCCAGCGAGGCATCGCCACAGGTGCGGGCGGTTCGGTCAGCGGCACCCACTCCGTACGGTGGAGAGCGCCCGTGAGCACGTCCGTCGTCGCCGAGTCGGCACGCGGCAGGGGCCGGAGTGTGAGCGAACGGATCGTCGCCACCGGTGAGTTCGCCTCATCGGCCAGTTCCACCTGGGTCTGCCCGTCGGGTCCCGGGGCCACCCGAACCCGCAGGCGCCGTACTCCGGTGGTGTGCACGCGCACGCCGCCGAAGGCGAAAGGGAGGGACAGCCCGTGGGCTGCCGGAGCGTCCGCCCCGGAGCCGTCCGGGAGGAGGCCGTCCAGGGCCCGGACATGCAGTGCCGCGTCGAGCAGCGCGGGGTGCAGGACGAACTCCGGTCCGTCCGCCCCCGGTTGCGGCGCCCGGACCGCTTCCGGCAACTCGACGTCGGCGTACAATTCCGCCCCTCGCCTCCAGGCGGCACGCAGGCCCCGGAAGGCGGGGCCGTAGCGCAGCCCGTCGGCGGCCAGCCGGTCGTACGAGCCGGTGCCCGGACTGTCGGCCCGCATGGGCACCGCTCCCTCCGGCGGCCAGGGCGCGTTCTCGATCCCGGCCGCCATGGGGGCCAGCGTCGAGGAGAGCGTCCCGACGGCGTTCCGGACCCAGGGCTCGTCCCCTGCCGCGGTGTGCCGCCGGGAGTGGAAGGACACGGCCCGTCGTCCCGCGCCGTCCGGACCCGCCACCTTGACCTGCAGGGCGACCGCGCCGTCCGACGGCAACGGCAGCGGCGCGGCCAGGACCAGCTCCTCAAGGACGGCCGTGCCCGCCAACTCACCGGCGTGCAGGGCCATGTCGAGGAACGCGGTCGCCGGTAGCAGGATCTCCCCGGCCACCACATGGTCGGCGAGCCACGGCTGCTCGGACACCGAGAGCACCGCGCTCAGCAGCAGACCGTCGTCGTCGGCGGTGGCGGTGTACGACCGCAGGAGGGGGTGAGTGGCCTCGGCCGCCGGGATGACCGGCGCAGGCTCCCTGGCGGTGGCCTCCAGCCAGTACCGGCGGCGCTGGAAGGCGTACGTGGGCAGTGCGACGCGCCGCCCGCCGCGCCCGGCGAAGACGGCCGGCCAGTCGACGGGGACGCCGTGCGCGTGCAGCGCGGCCAGCGTGTCGAGCAGGGCGTCCGCCTCCGGGCGTGATGTGCGCAGAGTCGGCAGGACCAGCGGTAGTTCGGGGTACTGCTCACCATCGCCTGCTGCCGGGTGGGCCGGGGACGCTCCGGTCGCCGAGAGGCAGTCCCGCACCAGACCGGTGAGCACCCCGTCCGGCCCCAACTCGACGTAATGCGTGGCGCCTTGCTCACCCAGATACGCCATGGAATCCGCGAAGCGGACCGGACGGCGGACATGGTCCACCCAGAAGTCCGGTGTGCACAGCTCCTCGTCGGTGGCCGCCCGGTCCGCGACGGCGGTGAGCAGCGGCAACCGGGGTGCGGTGAAGGACAGATGACGTACCACGTCCGCGAAGTCGGCCAGTACGGGCTCCATCCGAGCGGAGTGAAACGCATGGCCGACCCGCAGCGGAGTCACCGAACGGCCCCGCGCCCGGAAGTGCTCGGCCACCTCCCGCACCGCCTCCTCGTCACCGGACACGACCACCGAGGCGGGCCCGTTGACCGCGGCGATCTCCGCCGCACACTCGGTCCCGGCGAGATGCGCGGCCACCTCGTCCGCGCTCGCGGCCACCGCCGCCATCCCGCCGCCCGACGGCAGCGCGTCCATCAGCCTGCCGCGGGCCGCCACCAGCGTGCACGCGTCCGCGAGGGACAGCACCCCGGCGACATGGGCCGCCGTCACCTCGCCCACCGAATGCCCGGCCACCAGACCGGGGCGCACCCCCCAGGCCTCGAACTGCCGGAACAGGGCCGTCTCCAGGGCGAAGAGCGCCGGCTGCGCGAACCGGGTCGTCCGCAGCAGCTCGCCGGCCTCCGTACCGGGCGCGGCGAACATGACGTCCCGCAGGGGTACCGGCAGCAACGGGTCGAGCAGGGCGCAGCACTCCTCCAGTGAGCGGGCGAAGGCGGGGTGCAGATCGCGCGACGCGTACAACTCACGGCCCATGCCGACGCGTTGGCTGCCCTGACCGGTGAACAGCAGGGCGACCCGGCTCCGGCTGCGGGATGTGCCCCGGTGTACTCCGGGCCGATCGTCGCCCGCCGTCAACGCCCGCAGGGAGCCGAGCAGTTCGGAACGGTCCCGGGCCACCACCACGGCCCGGTGCTCGAAGCGGGCGCGCGTGGTGGCGAGCGAGTATCCGAGGTCCATCAGAGACGCGTCGGGGGCGGCGACCGCATGGTCGTACAGCCGTTGTGCCTGGGCGCGCAGTGCCTGCACGGTCCTGGCCGACACGGGAAGGGCCACTGCGGGCCGTGCGGCGGGGGTCGTGGGCTCCGGTCCGGTGGGTGTCGTACCCTCCCGCGCGGGCCCCGGAGGCTCTTCGAGGACCACATGGGCGTTGGTGCCGCTGATGCCGAAGGACGACACCCCCACCCGGCGTGGACGATCCCCCGCAGGCCACTCCACCGCCCGGGTCAGCAGCGCGATCCGCCCCGAGGACCAGTCGACGCGAGGGGTCGGCTCATCGGCGTGCAGTGTGCGCGGCAGCACGCCGTACCGCATCGCCTGCACCATCTTGATCACACCGGCCACTCCGGCGGCGGCCTGGGTGTGACCGATGTTCGACTTCACCGAGCCCAGCAGGAGGGGACGCCGCCGCGCATCGCGCCCGTACGTCGCGAAGAACGCCTCCGCCTCGATGACGTCCCCCAGCCGGGTGCCGGTGCCGTGCGCCTCCACCGCGTCGATGTCCCCCGGGGCCAGCCCCGCGTCCGCGAGCGCCTGCCGGATCACCCGCTGCTGCGCCGGTCCGTGCGGCGCGGTCAGCCCGTTGCTCGCGCCGTCCTGGTTCACCGCCGAACCGCGCACCACGGCCAGCACCGCAAGCCCCGCGCGGCGCGCCTGCGACAACCGGGTCAGCAGCAGCATTCCGGCGCCCTCGGCCCACCCCGTGCCGTCGGCGGACGCACCGAACGCCTTGCAGCGGCCGTCCGGTGCCAGCGCCCGCTGGCGGCTGAACTCCACGAACGACGAGGGCCCCGACATCACCGTGGCGCCCCCGGCCAACGCGAAGGCGCACTCACCCCGGCGCAGCGCCTGGGCCGCCAGATGCAGGGCCACCAGGGACGAGGAACACGCCGTGTCCACCGTGAGGGCCGGGCCCTCCAGCCCGAAGGTGTACGCGATACGACCCGAGGCGACGCTTCCGGCGTTGCCGAGGCCGAGGTACCCCTCGACCTGCTCGGGCGTCCTGGTCAGTCGGCGGGCGTAGTCGCTGTACATCAGCCCGACGTACACCCCGGTCGCCGAGCCGCGCAGCGTGGCGGGGACGAGACCGGCGTACTCGAAGGCCTCCCAAGCCGCTTCGAGCAGCAGCCGGTGCTGCGGATCCATGGCCGGCGCCTCGCGGGGGGAGATGCCGAAGAAACCGGGGTCGAAGCGGTCCACGCCGGAGAGGAAACCGCCCTCGCGTACGTACGTCCGTCCGGGCCGTCCGGGATCCGGGTCGTACAGCGCCCGGGTGTCCCAGCCCCGGTCGGTGGGGAAGGGGCCGACGGCGTCCCTCCCGTCGGCGACCAGCCGCCACAGATCCTCCGGAGAGGCCACCTCCCCGGGAAAGCGGCACGCCATCCCCACGATCACCACGGGGTCGTCGTCCGACCGCACCGCCGTCCGGCGCACGGGCCCGGCACCGGCGGGCGCGGCGACCGTGCGTTCCTTGAGGTGGGCGGCGAGCGCGTCGGCCGTCGGGAAGTCGAACGCGACGGCCTCGGAGAGCGGCAGCCCGGTCACCGCCGACAGCCGCTCCCGCAACACCGTCGCCGTCAGCGAGTCCATCCCCAGGTCCCGCAGCGCGGTGCTCGGCTCCACGGCCTGAGGCGTACACCCGAGCACGGCCGCCACCTCGCCGCGCACCAGGGCCAGCAGGTCCTCCGACGCCGGCCGGCGCGGGCCGGTGGGCTCGCGGGTCCCCCGCCGTACGGACTCCGCGGCGGCCTCCGAGCCCAAGGCCCGTGCGGGCAGCCCGGCGAGGTCCCGGCGCAGGATCTTCCCGGAGGCGGTACGGGGAATGCCCGGCACCTCGAACAGCTCGACCGGCACCTTGGTGGCGGACAGTGCACGGCAGGCGGCGAGGACGCGCCCCCTGTCCAGCGCGTCGCCGCCGGGCACGGCGACCAGATAGCCGACCGGCACCTCGCCGAAGACCGGGTGCGGGCGCCCGGCCACGGCGGCGTCCGCCACCCCCGGAAGCCGTCGCAGTACCGCCTCCACCTCCGAGGGATGGATGTTCACCCCGCCCCGGATGATCAGGTCGCTCGCCCGGCCGGTGATCACCAGTTCACCGGAGGCAGCGATCCTGACCAGGTCGCCCGTGCGCAGCCAGCCGTCGTGCAGCACCTCCGCGGTCGCCTCCGGCCGCCCGTGGTAACCGGCCATGATCCCGGGCCCGTTGACCCATAATTCGCCCTCGCCCGTGTCCCGCCCGTCGGCAGCCCCGCCGACCCGGACCCGGGTCCCGGGCAGCACCCGGCCGCACGCCCCGTCCGCCGTCGCCTCGCCCGGCCCCGCCATGGTGACCGGGCCCGCCTCCGTGCTGCCGTAGTGCTCCAGATAGGGGGCGCGGCAGACCGCCTCGAAGGACTCACGGAACCCGGGCCCCGCCGCGGCACCACCGCTGACGCAGCCCCGCAGCGCGGGGGCGCCGAGACCGACGCCGTCCTCCTCGCCCCGGACCGCGTCGAGCAGCGCGGAGTATGTGGTCGGGACCCCGCCGAGCAAGGTGAACGAGGCGTCTTCGCCGCGCAGTTCACCGAGTACACCCGCCACCGAGAACCGGGGCAGCAGCACCGCGCTCGCGCCCACCGCGACCACCCCGAGGAAGCACACGATCTGGCTCATCGCGTGATGGAGGGGCAACGGCCAGAGCACACGGTCCCGTTCGGACAGATCCAGGACACCGACGAGGCCCGTCGCGACCGGCGAGAGGCGGTTGCGCTGTGTGGACAGAACACCCTTGGGCACGCCGGAGGAGCCCGAGGTGTAGAGCAGCCAGGCCACTTCGTCCAGCGCGAGATCGTCCCGGGGAGGCGTCCTAGGCTCCGTGCCCGCCAAGTCCTCGTACGACAGCGGGGGGTTGGCGGCGGCGGGCCGGTCCCCGTCCGGGCCGGAGTCGTTCGCCGCCTCCTCGTCGTCCGCGTGCGCGGCCGTGCTCCCGCCGCCGTCCTCGGCGCTGCCCTCGGCCACAACCACGGTCAGGCCGGGGCGGATCGACAGCGCGCGCCGCCGTGCCGGACAGGCGTCGTCGGTGATGAGTACCCGCGCCCCGCTGTCGTCCAGCAAGCGGGCCAGCTCCTCCTCCGAAGCCCCCGGGTCCAGCGGCACGCCCACGCCGCTCGCCCGGGTGACGGCCAGCAGGCTCTCGACCGCCTCGACACGGTTGCCGAGCAGCACGGCCACCCGGTCACCGCGCGCCACCCCGAGCCCCACCAGATGACCGGCGAGCCGCGCGGTACGCTCCGCCAGCTCCCGGTAGGTCAGCTGCCTGAACCGGTCCTGGAAACAGGCCTTGTCCCCGAGACGGCGAGCGTGATCCCCGAGCAGTTCCGGCAGCGGCTTGACGACATCGGCGTGCGTGACCACCGCATGACCTCCTTGAGACGACCCGTCGTTGAGGACGGCCGCACGATCGACCTGGTTGCCGAAGGTCCGGTCCCGGAAGGGGGGTTCAGCGAGGGGGTACCCCTCACCCCTCCATCGGTGTCGAGCGAGACGGGCGGAGCCGACGGGTGCGGATGTGCACGCCGTCCACCAGCCGGCCGCCCGAGTCCGCGACCGCGGACAGACAGAAACGGACCCACATATTGAGCTGGATCTCCTTCGCCACACGCAGGTACGAGTAGAGGACGTGCACCAGACGGGTGGCGGCGCGTGCCCACAACTCGATCTCGAACACGAGCAGGTCACCGTCCTCGTACGCGCGGAACCGCACCTGCCCGGCTTCCATGTGACCGCGTAGCGTCACCAGGTGCAGCAACCCCCGGTCGCGGCGGAGGACCCGCACCGGGCCGTTCCAGGGGCCCGGCATCTCCACGAGCAGCTCGTCCGCGACATCCAGACCCTGGGCGCGCAGCTCACCCGCGCGGATCCCGACCACCTCCGACGGCACGAAGTGCTCGAAATGACGGCAGACGTGCTCGACGAGCCGGGCGCCGTCGACATCGGCCCCGGCGATACGCACCCGGAAGACCCGATGGAACAGGGGACCGCAGCCGTCCTCGGCCGGCTGCACCCGGTCGTCGACCGCAGTGGCAGGAAGCAGTGGCGGGCGGTCCCGCTCGTTGCCCTCGCACTCCCCGGCACGGTACAGGGGCGTCGTCTCCCAGAGATATCGCCAGGTGACAAGCATCGTGCCGAGGAACCACCGCGCCAGCACGGTCAGCCCCCGCTGCCAGCGCTGTCGGGGCATCGGACCCCCTCAGATCATGGGATGGGCGTACATATGCATGAATAGGTGAATACCCTGGTATAGCGCTGATGACACAGTGGTGTGACACGAGCGGACGAACCCGGAGGCGCGCATGGTGGTCCGGCTGCTGCACCGAGCGGGCATGCGCAGCGCCCACCTGCACCTCGCCTCGTTCGCCGCGATCGGTCTGTGCGTGTCGCTGTGGGTGCGCGCGAAGACCATCGACCAGGAGCAGCGAGGCAACGCCGAGCGGCGCGCGCTCTTCGTCGGCCTGTGGCCACCGATGCTGTGGCTGATCGGTGAATCGCTGCGGGAACCGGAGTGATGACCTTTGGGCGACCGGCTCTTCGGACGGTTCGACGCGGTACGAGCATGGCAAGGCCTCGCGGACGCGTCCGTCAACTACTCGGCCGACGAGGTACGTCGTCCCGCGTGGAACCTCGACACGCACCGCATCCCGCTGCCCGCCGAGCCGCCGGGCCCGCCCGCGCCCGGCGGGTCCTGGACGCACGCCTGCCGTCTCGTCCGCGACTACGAGTTCTCGCCGCCGGAGATCGTCCGTGCGCTGTACGACCCGGCGGCGTCCCTCCTCGGCCGTGACATGCTGCTCGAAGCCAGGTTCCACGGCCTGCACTTCTACTGCGGCGTACGGGTCACCGAGGTGGTCGACGAGACGCGCGACGGCACCGACCATGTCTGGGGCTGGGCCTACGAGACCCTCGACGGCCACTTGGAGCGCGGCAAAGTCACCTACGAGGTGGTGAAGGACAGCCGGACGGGCGCGGTGGATTTCCTGGTCACCTGCCATTCCCAGGGAGCGCCCACACTGGGCCCGGTCACCGCTCTCGGATGGCGGCTGTTCGGCCGCCGCACCCAACTGCGGTTCTACCGAAGGTGCGGCGAACGGATGCGGCGGTTCGTCGAGACGGCGATGCGCGGCGAGCCCGTCCCGCCTCGCCCGGCGCGGAGAGCCGATCACTTGGTGTACGCCCCCTCGGACGCACGGCCCCATCGCCTGGACGCGCTGGCCGTCCACCGGGTCTCGCCCGCCTGAGGTACGGCGACCCCGCGGACGCCGCACTCGCGCCCGCGCACCGGTACGGTCACGCGGCGCCGCGGTGATCCAGCCGAGGGCACCCCGTGTCGTGCGCCATGGCAGCGTCTCGCCCGCGCAGGGCGTCACGAACACGGGGCAGGCCGGGAGGCGGTGCGGATCCGGAGTCAGGAGAAGACGACGGACCGCACGAGGAGCCGGTCACCGGCTCCCGCGCCGGGACGCAGGGTGTAGTAGACGTCCCCCTCGCAGTCGGGGGCGAGGAAGACGGTGGCGGTGGCGTCCGTACGGTTCTTGGGGGCCCGGCCGGCCGATCCCGGCTCGGAACCGGGGCCATGCAGATTGATGCACTCGCCGCTCGCGGGGTTGTTCAGGAAACCGACGGCCTCGTATCCCTCGGCGGTGGTGTACGAGTAGCGGAACTGGCCGGTTGCCGCCGAGGCCGAACCCGGCGTGGCCAGCAGCAGAACAAGGGCACTGCAGGCAGCGCCGACGGCCGCCGTGAGGGAGCGAGCAGACACGGGGATCTCTCTTTCGGGTGCTGAAACGGTCAGTGCCAGCGATGCCCCGAAAATAGCTGGATAGCCGCTTTGTCCCTCGAACGGGTTGCTGTGCCGGGAGCGCCGGTCACTGCCGGAAAGAGCCGTCACTCGTTCGGGTCGCGACAGTAGGTTGGTCCGATGACCGAATCTCTGCCGCCCGGCGGCGTCGTTCTCGACGCGGACGAACTCGATGCCCGATGGGCGGATGCCTGGCGCCCGGAGCAGATCGCGCAGCGGTTGAACGGAGTCAGCGTGCCCTGGTGCATCGCGGCGGGGTGGGCGCTCGACCTGTTCCGCGGAGAACAGACACGGCCCCACGGTGACCTGGAACTCGCGGTACCCGCAGCGGGGTTCGCGGAGATTCGGGACCGCCTCCCCGAGTACACGTTTGACGCGGTGGGTTCGGGAAAGATCTGGGCGGGCGCCGGGGCCGAGGAACTCGCGGCCACCCACCAGACTTGGCTACGGGACCCGGCGAGTGGCCGGTTCCTGTTCGATGTCTTCCGTGAGCCGCATGACGGCGGGATGTGGATCTGCCGACGGGACCAGAGCCTGCGGCTGCCGTACGACGCGATCATCGAGCGGACCGCGGACGGGATCCCCTATCTGATCCCGGAACTGGTCCTCCTGTTCAAGGCGAAGGCGACACGCCCCAAGGACCGGGCGGACTTCGAGGGGATCCTCCCGCTGTTGAGCCGGGCGCGGCGCGATCGTCTCCGTGAGTGGCTCACGCGTGTGCATCCCGGGCATGGCTGGGCGGCGGAACTGGCGGCCGGCTGAGGTAGTCCGCGCGTCCTTCGTCGTCGAGTTCGAAGGGGCCCTCGGGGATGACGCAGAATTCATTGCCCTCAGGATCGGCTGAACTGACGTCGAAGTGCATACGGTTCTTGCCGCCCTTGGCCCCGGAGGCCCGCTGGAAACCCAGCCCCAGGTCGTTCTCGCGCCGCAGCCGAACATAGGGCCCCGTACGGCCCACGATCGGCCTGCCGAGCACTTCGGACCAGAACGCGGCAAGCCGCTCCGGGTCGACGGCGTCGATGATGAGTGACAGAGCCGAGCGATTCCGTTCGGTCGGTTTGACCTCCTGTTAGCTTGTGCGGGTGGAAGATCTGACAGGCATGACGTGGCCGCCCGAGCCGATCAAAACCGAGAGGCTCGTGCTCCGTGAACCCGAGCCACGGGACCGTACGGCGTTCATCGAGCTGCTCGCCTCACCGCAGGTGCACACCTATCTCGGCGGCCCCCGCCCGCGTGACGAGCTCGAGCGCGAGATGCCCGAGACGCCCGAGCGCCGGCCCGGCAGCTTCGTCGTCGATCTCGACGGATCGATGATCGGCCAGATCCTGCTCAGGCGAGCGCCGGGACACAGTCGCCCGGCCGCCGCGGGGAAGGTCGATCTCGGCTATCTGTTCCTGCCGCGGGCATGGGGATTCGGGTACGCCGTCGAAGCGTGCACGGCGGTGCTCGGCTGGCTCGAAGACGCGCTTCCCGGGGAGCCGGTGGTGCTCCACACCCAGAGCGCCAACGTCGGCTCGATGCGTCTCGCGGCCAAGCTGGGATTCACCGAGGTGGAGCGGTTCGAGGCCTGGGACGCCGAGCAGTGGCTCGGCATACGCTCCCCGGCCGCGCCGTCAAGTTGAGGCGGAGCACGCGCCGTTGAAGGTCAGCGCCTGATCCCGCGGCGAGCGGACGTCCGCCCCGGCGTCGCCATCGGCGAGGGGGCGGACGGCTCCCACCAGCCGCTGACAGTGGCCGGTTCACGCCGGTCCACGCGGCGCACTGTGCACACCCACGCGCGCCCCGCAGGAACCCCGCACGCTCTACCGGCGCCCATGGGCGCCGGAAATGATGAGCGCACCGCACATGAACCAGGTGATCCGCACCCCCTGACCCCCGGTCGGGCGGACCTGCGGCGGAAGGAGCTCATGGTGTTGCTTCTCATCTCCCCGGACGGCGTCGAGGAGGCCCTCGACTGTGCGAAGGCGGCGGAACACCTCGACATCGTCGACGTCAAGAAGCCCGACGAGGGCTCGCTCGGCGCCAACTTCCCCTGGGTCATCAGGGAGATCCGCGACGCCGTACCGGCCGACAAACCGGTGTCCGCCACCGTGGGCGACGTACCGTACAAGCCCGGCACGGTGGCCCAGGCGGCGCTCGGCGCGGTCGTCTCCGGTGCCACGTACATCAAGGTCGGCCTCTACGGATGCACGACGCCCGAGCAGGGCATCGAGGTCATGCGCGCGGTCGTACGCGCGGTGAAGGACCACCGCCCCGACGCGCTCGTCGTCGCCTCCGGCTACGCCGACGCGCACCGCATCGGCTGCGTCAACCCGCTCGCCGTACCCGATATCGCCGCCCGCTCCGGCGCCGACGCGGCCATGCTCGACACCGCCATCAAGGACGGGACACGGCTGTTCGACCATGTTCCGCCGGACATCTGCGCCGAGTTCGTCCGGCTGGCCCACGAGTCCGGTCGGCTCGCCGCCCTCGCGGGCAGCGTCAAACAGGCCGACCTCGGCCCGCTGACCCGCATCGGCACGGACATCGTGGGCGTGCGCGGAGCCGTCTGCGAGGGCGGCGACCGCAATGCCGGAAGGATTCAGCCGCATCTGGTGGCCGCCTTCCGGGCCGAGATGGACCGGCAGGCCCAGGAGCACGCGGTCGGCGTCCCCGCCGTGAACTGACCGCCGGTATGCCGACAACCGAGCCCGACCGCGTCCCCGGACACCGGGGCGCGCGCTTCGCCGTCGTGGATCCGGCGACCGGGGAGACCTTCGACGAGGCCCCCGACCAGCAGCCGGACGCGTTGGACGCCGTGGTCGACCGGTCCTACCGGGCCTGGCACGACTGGCGCGCCGACCCCGCCGCCCGCACCACCGCCCTGCGCGGGGCGGCCGACGCCGTGGAGACGGCCGGCGACGAACTCGCCCGGCTGCTCACCCGGGAACAGGGCAAGCCCCTGACCGAGTCGTACGCGGAGATCGCCCGTACGGCGGCCCGCCTGCGCTACTTCGCCGACCTGGCGCCCAGAACCCGGACGATCCCCGACGGCCGGCCTGTGCACAGCGAGATCCGCTGGCGCCCCCTCGGACCCGTCGCCGCGATCGTGCCGTGGAACTTTCCGCTCCAGCTCGCCGCGGCGAAGTTCGCGCCCGCGCTCGCGGCGGGCAACACCGTGGTCCTCAAACCGTCACCGTTCACGCCCCTCGCCACCCGACTGCTCGGCTCCGTCCTCGCCACCGCACTGCCCGAGGACGTACTGACCGTCGTCACCGGCCGAGAACCCCTCGGCGCCCGCCTCGCCTCCCACCCGCGCATCCGCCATGTCACCTTCACCGGCTCGGTGCCCACCGGGCGGGCCGTCGCCCAGGCGGCCGGGGCCTCGCTCGCCCGGGTCACCCTGGAACTGGGCGGCAATGACGCCGCCGTGCTGCTGGACGACATCGACGTGGACCGGATCGCGGACCGGCTGTTCTGGGCCGCGTTCCGCAACTGCGGGCAGGTCTGCATGGCGGTGAAACGGGTCTACGCCCCGGCCCGGCTGCACACCGAGGTCGTCGAAGCCCTCGCCCAGCGCGCGAAATCCGTCGCCGTCGGGCCCGGCCTCGACCCGGACACCCGGCTGGGCCCGGTCAACAACGCCCCCCAGCTGGCCCGGGTCGAACAGGTCACCGAGCAGGCCCTCGCGGACGGCGCCCGCGCCGCGGCAGGCGGTCAACGACTGGACGGACCGGGCTACTTCTTCGCCCCCACGATCCTCACCGATGTCCCGCCCGACAGCCCGGTGGTGACCGAGGAACAGTTCGGACCGGTCCTGCCGGTGCTGCCGTACCGGAGCCTCGACGAAGCCGTCGACGCGGCCAACGGCACCGGTTTCGGACTGGGCGGCTCCGTATGGGGCACCGATCCCGACCGGGCCGAGGCGGTCGCCGACCGGCTCGAATGCGGCACCGCCTGGATCAACCACCATGCCGAGCTGTCCCTCGCCCAGCCCTTCGCGGGCATCAAGAACAGCGGCGTCGGCGTCGCGGGCGGACCGTGGGGGCTCTACGGCAACCTCCGCCCGTTCGTCGTCCACCGCCCGCGGGAGGACTGACGATGCGGTTCCAGGCGGCCGTACTGCGCTCCTACGAGAACCCGTTCACGATCGAGGAGGTGACCCTGCGCACGGAACCCGCGGACGGCGAGATCCTGGTCGAGATCGCGGGCTGCGGGATGTGCCGTACCGATCTCGCGGTACGGCGATCGGCCGGCCGCAGCCCGCTGCCCGCGGTGCTCGGCCATGAGGGGGCCGGGGTCGTGGTGCGGACGGGCGGCGGCCCGGACACCGCGATCGGCGTCGGTGATCATGTCGTACTGAGCTTCGACTCCTGCGGGCACTGCCGCAACTGCCGCGGCGCGGCCCCCGCCTACTGCGACTCCTTCGCCTCCCTCAACCTCTTCGGAGGACGCAAGGAGGACATACCGCGGCTCACCGACGCCGCCGGGGGAGCGCTGGCCCCCCGATGGTTCGGCCAGTCCTCGTTCGCCCGGTATGCGCTCGTCCCCGCCCGAAACGCCGTACGAGTGGACCCGGCACTGCCCCTCGAACTGCTCGGGCCGCTCGGCTGCGGCTTCCTCACCGGCGCCGGAGCCGTGCTGAACACCTTCGGCGCAGGCCCCGGCGACACCCTCGCCGTCTTCGGCGCGGGAGCGGTGGGCCTGGCCGCGGTGATGGCGGCCACCGCCGCCGGCGCGAGGACCGTGGCCGTCGACCGGCATCCCCAACGGCTGGCCCTGGCCGAACGGTTCGGCGCGATCCCGCTGCCCGCCGAGGCGGCCGGACTGCCCGAGCGGATCCGGCGGCTGACGGACGGCGGCGCGCAGTACGCGCTGGACACCACGGCCTCGCCCCCGCTCATCAACGACGCGCTCCGCGCACTGCGCCCCACCGGGAGCCTCGGCCTGGTGGCACGCCTCCACACCGCGCTGCCGCTCGAACCGGGCACGCTGGACCGCGGCCGCGGCATCCGCCACATCTGCGAAGGGGACGCCGTACCGGGGCTGCTGATACCCCGGCTGACCGGGCTGTGGCAGGCCGGACGCTTCCCCTTCGACCAATTGATCCGCACCTACCCCCTGTCCGACATCAACAGGGCCGAACGCGACTGCGACGAGGGCCGCGTGGTCAAACCCGTACTGCTCCCGGAGAGAGGAAGCCGATGAGCGAGGCGTACGACGGCGAGGCACCACCGCATCCGGCAAGCAGGCCCCTCGCAGTCCCCACTTCCGCCAACGGAGGAAACATGGTCGATGCGGCGCCGCAGCACACGGACGTGGAAGGCGTGGACGGGGGAGTGGGCCTGACCGCCCTCCTGGTCGCCGCGGCACGGGCGATCGAGACCCACCGCCACGACAGCCTGGCCCAGGACATCTACGCGGAACCCTTCGTGCGCGCCGCCCCGGCGTGCGCGGACTGGCCGGTGCGCATCCAGCAGGTCCCGGACGGGGACGCCGATCCGCTGTGGGGGCGGTTCGCCCGCTACTTCGGCCTGCGCACCAGGGTCCTCGACGACTTCCTCCTCCGGTCGGTCCGTACGAGCGCCCGCCAAGTGGTGCTGCTGGGCGCGGGGTTGGACACCCGCGCCTTCCGGCTTGACTGGCCGTCCGACTGCGTGGTCTTCGAGATCGACCGGGCGGGCGTGCTGGCGTTCAAGCACCAGGTGCTCACGGACCTGTCGGCCACGCCGAGGGTGAAGCGCGTTCCCGTGCCGGTCGATCTGCGCGACGACTGGGTCACCGCGCTGTCCACCGCCGGTTTCGACCCGGCCGTGCCGAGCGTCTGGCTGGCCGAGGGGCTGCTCTTCTACCTGCCGAGCCCCGCCGAGACCTTCCTCATCGACATGGTGGACCGGCTGAGCGCCGAGGGCAGCGCCCTGGCGTACGAGGCCAAGCTGGAGAAGGACCTGCTGCAGTACCGCGACAGCGCGATCTACACGGCGACCCGCGAACAGATCGGCATCGACCTGCTCCACCTCTTCGACAGGGGACCCCGCCCCGACTCCGCGGGCCACCTGACGGCCAAGGGCTGGTCCACCTCGGTCCACACCCCCTTCGAATTCACCCATCGACACGGCCGCGGCCCTCTCCCCGAGCCGAATGACGCCCTGGAGGGCAACAGGTGGGTGTTCGCGGACAAGGCCCCCCTCTGACCCCGGTCGGCCAGGCGCGGGCAGCAACGGCCATCTGACCGGGACCGGCCGCGCCGCCTCACCGGGATGCGCGAGGACGCCGGGCCCCTCCCGACGACCTCGATCACCAGGGCGTCGACCGGAGCCCGCCGTCCTCGCGCACCGTCACGGCGCTCCGGTCACTCCGTCGGGCCCCAGTCCCAGGTGTCGAAGTAGGCCGCCCGGCCGGTTCGCCGGGCCTCGGCCACGGCGCCGAGGCGGGCGAAGTCACGGGACGGCATCAGCGCCCGCCACCGGGGCAGGGCAAGTACGCGCAACTCGTCGTGCTCGTACGGGTCCAGGACGATGGAGCTGATCTGCTGCGCCGAGAGGCGGCCGCCGTCGAAGACGGTGCCGACGGTGCTGTACGGCCACTCGGCGCCGGGCAGTCCGTACACCGTCGCCAGCAGTCGCGGCGGCCCGGACACCGTCAGACCGGTCTCCTCCCTGCACTCCCGTACGGCCGTCTCCCACGGACGCTCGCCCGCGTCCATCGTGCCGCCCGCCAACTGCCAGGGATGCGCGGGGGAGTAGACGGAGTGCAGTTGCAGGGGTCTGTCGTCCTCGTCGGTGAAGTACAGGCAGGCGAAGCACGTTGCCTTCGGAACCGTCTCCGCGTATTGCTCCGGCGGCATCCAGCCCTGTCGTCCTTCGAGCGGGACGTCCGCGTCCCGCGCTTTGTCCGTGCCGCTCACAGGCTCCTCGAATCGCGTCATCCGCATCAGCGCGGGACTGGCCGCGAACCCCAACTCACGGTAGAGCGGGGCCGCTTCTTCACTGGTGTGCAGTTCGAACAAGGTGACGTGCTCGTCCCGGAGTTGATCGAGCAGCGCGGAGCGCATCCGGATGACGACCTCGGCATCGGCGGGCGTCGCCGCACGGGCCACCGCCCGCCCCGGCGGATCCGGCGGACGGGTTTTGGCGGCGGACTCCAGGTCGTGGTTCATCGTGCACCTCCTGTCATGGGGCCGGACATCGCGGTCACGACCAGCCCAGTTCGGAGTAGGAGCGACCCGCGAGGATGCCCTCGATGGCGGTGCGGGCGTAGGGGACCAGCTGGCGCGGGAGGGCCTCGGGCCGCCACCACCGCCACTCCGCGCACCGGTCGGGCTCCAGGACCTCGGGGCTGCCGGACCAGGTGCGGGCGCGGAAGACGAGCTGGATCCGAGGGCGGGCCTTGGGCGGGTCGAGAAGGTGGACCACATGGACGAGTTCGACGCCGGCCGGGTCGATGAGGAGCCCGGCCTCCTCCTCGGCCTCCCGCACCAGGCAGTTGACCGCGGCCTCGTGCTCGCAGTGCCCGGCCAGGAAGTGCCAGGTGTCGGCCGCGAAGGCCGCATCGGGGTGCCGCAGCCCGAGGAGGAGCCGGCCATGCTCATCCTGGAGGTAGAGGTGGACACCGACGATGTGGAGCTCGGTCCCCGCCGGTGCGTCACTGAGCGGGCGAGAGCCACTGTCCTGCGCGCGGCCGAGCGCGGGCTGCTCGGCGGCATGGCGGCGGATCATGTCGTCCAGGCCGGGGCTCAGCCGCAGCCGGTCGAGCGTGTCGACGGTGAACCACTGGAGGAGGACCCCTTCCCGTAGGTCCACGGAGTCGGGGTGGCCGCTCCAGCGGCCTTCGAAGACCTGGGTCGGCACGACGAGGCCGTCGACACTGATCGACGGCTCCACCGCGTACGACGTCAGGCCGGTGATCTCCAACCCTGGTGTCTCCTCGGCGAGTTCACGGCGCAGGGTCGCCTCCAGGTCGGCGTCGTCCGGCTCGCGGCCGCCGCCCAGCAGGGCGAGGGTCCATGGCTCCCAGATGCCGTCCCGTCGGTCCCGCAGATGGAGCAGATAGCGGCCGCGGCCGTCGTGGATCAGGGCGGAGGCGTTGACCGGCTCGGGCTGACCGTCCAGGCCCCGCGCTTCGGCGTCCAGGAGTTTGGCGCGCAGCGTCGGTGCACCGACCTCGGCGAGGGGCAGCCACCGCGCGCCGGTGACTTCCTCCTCCTGCAAGGCGAGCCGAAGTGCCGCGTCGGCCGTGAGGCAGAAGGCGAAGCGGAAGTCGAAGTGCTGGTGCGCGGGTTCGCCCTCGGCCGGGTCGGCGTCGATGTCATGGACGCCGATGTCGACCGGTGCACCGAGAAACTGCGGGGTCAGACACAGATCCCCGGGCCGCAGCCCGGTCTCCTCGCACACCTCGCGCAGCGCGGCAGCCAGCAGGGTCCCGTCGTCCGCTACATGGCCACCCGGCACGAGGAGCTTCTTCGACGCCTTGTGGCCGATGTGCAGCACGCGTCGGTCGCGGTCGATGACGACCGCGCCGCAGGTGATGTGGCCGGGCAGCGTCGCGCGGCTCGTCGGCTCGTCGGAGCCGTCGAGGAGGGCCGACAGCCCGGCCAGGGCGTCCCGTTCCTGCGGGTGCCGGGCCAGGTACGCCTCGGTGGTCGTACGGATGTGGGAGCGGGTGGGCGGCACGTCATCACCTCGGGAGAGTGCGGAGCGGGGCGTGGGCGAGCCGGGCGGGGACGCGGGCGCGGCCATGGCGGTGGTACGGCCCGGAGCGGCGTCGGCGTGGCTCATGGGCGGGCCCCGGTCTGCTCGCCGGTCGCCTCGGAGGTGACCTGGTAGGACAGCAACTGCTGGAACATGCCCTCCTGTTGGGACAGCTCCTGGTAGGTGCCCTCCTGCACGATCCGGCCCTCGTCGAGGACGACGATCCGATCGGCCACGGCCACATTGGTGATCCGGTGCGTGACCAGCAGCACCACGCGGTCCCGGGCCAGATCGCGCAGGCGTCGGAAGATGCGGTACTCGGCGCGGGGATCGAGGTTCGCGGTCGGTTCATCGAGGACCAGTAGTCCGGCCTCGCGGAAGAACGCCCTGGCCAACGCGATGCGCTGCCACTGACCGCCGCTGAGTTCCTCGCCGTTGAGCCACTCGCGCGCCAGCAGGGTGTCCAGACCGGAGGCGAGTCGGTCGACCACCTCGTCCGCGCCGGCGGCCTCGCACGCCTCCCGCACCGCGGTGTCGCCGCGCGCCGTGGGCTGCCCCAGATTCACGTTCTCGCGCACGGTCAGCGGCCAGTGCGCGTAGTCCTGGGGCACCAGGGCCACCTGCCGCCACAGATCTTGAGGATCGGCCCCGCCGACGGGCTTCCCGTCCCACAGCACCTCCCCGGCCGTGGGCAGGTTCAGGCCACTGATCAGCTTGGACAGCGTCGACTTCCCCGAGCCGTTGAAGCCGACCAGAGCGGTGACCTCCCCGCGGCGCAGGGTCAGTGAGACATCGGACAGGGCATCGCGGTCCTTGCCCGCGTAGCGGTGGGTGACCGACTTGACCTCGATCGTCCTCGGCGGCTCGGGGCGGTGCGAGCCGCGGCGCATCCGGAAGCCGCCCGCCCGCTCCAGAAAGTCGCTCCAGTCGTCCATGTACAGGCCCGTGCGTACGGCCCGCGCGCCGATCGCCACCAGGCCGCGGACCGACTGGCCGACCATCTGGAGCGCGAAAACGGCCGTCCCCGCGTGACCGACGCTGATCCGCCCGTCGGCCAGCAGCAGAACGACCGCCGCCCATACGACGGCCGATCCCAGCCCACCGCACAGCGCGCCGACGAGGGACATACGGGCACCCTTGTCGGCCGCGGTCCGGTCCTCGCGGTTGATCCGGGCGACCGTCTCCCGGTACCGCCCGGACAGGAACGGTGCCATGGTGCCGGCGCGGATCTGGTCGGCGGCGTCCCTGTTGTAGATGTGCCAGCGCAGCACCGACAACATGCGCAGGTCGCCGTTGCTGCGCACATTCGCCAGGTACCGCACCCGCGCGGCACTGATCTGGGCCAGGGCCTGCGGCAGGCTCGCCGCGATCAGGAGCGGCAGGAGCAGCCAGTTCACTCCGGCCAGCACGAGCGCTCCGGCGACGAAGGAGGCGGCCGAGGCGATCAGGTCCTGCCCCTCGTCGATCAGGTCCCCGGTGACCTGCGCGCCGCGGTCGGCCGCCTCACGGGCGCGGTTGAACTCGGGGTCGTCGTAGGCGCACAACTCGACCGCCGCGCAGCCGAGAAGCAGTTGCTGCTCGGCCTCGCGCGACATCAGCGGGCCCAGCCGGGAGGACAGCCAGCCGACGGTGATGCCCAGCAGCGCGCGGGCCCCTGCGGTACCGGCCAGCAGGGCGACGGACGGCCATGCCTGAAGCAGCCGGTCGTAGACGTCGTCGCTGGTGAGCAGCGCGGTGAGGGTGCCGCTGATGGCGACCAGGCCGAGGGCCTGCATGACGCCGGCGGTGGCCTGGCACAGCAGGAGGCCGATGGTCGCCGGTCGGTCGACCTGCCAGGCCAGAGCCAAGGAGCGGCGCACCAGCTGCGGCAGCCGCCGGGCCATGTCACGCAGCCGGATCGACCGGCCGGCCGCTTCACGACTGCCGGTCAGGTCGACGTACCGCATCTGCGGTTCGCCACCGGACTCCGGCGGAGGCGGCGTGTCCTGCTCCCCCGAGCGGTCGAGGGCTTCGGCGGACTCTGCTGTCGGGGAGGTGCGCGGCCCGGGCACGCGGCCGGCTGATTCATCGGTGGCCCTGTTCATGCCGCCCACCTCGTATCCGGACATGCCGCACGGACGGACTCGACGGCACTTCGGGCGTGCGTCGGCGTGGGGGCGAGCGGGCCAGGCGTGGCGGGAGCGGGCGGGAGGACGGTCTGCGGGTTGAGCAAGCGGTCCATGGTGGCCTCCGTGGACGGGGACGGGTCACCTGGATCAACGACAAGGGCCCCTGTGTCGAACACACGTCTTTCGGCCGAGGCGGGAGACGAGCCGAACGCAGGCAACTGTCCCGACGGTCCTCACCAAGATCCGGGGCGCCACGACCGCCGCGGCCGGGGCCATGCCGTCCGGCATCGGCCGACGCCCCGCCGAACCGTCGGCGTATCGCTCAGCGGGGCCTGAGCCCGTCGACGACGATGTCCAGCATGCGGTTCAGCTGGGGGCGCTGCTCGGGTGCGCCGGCCACGGAGAGCAGACCGGCGAGGATGCCGCCTACCTCGACCGGGTCGATGTCGCCGCGCAGTTCTCCTGCTGCGGCGCCGGCCTCCAGCACCATCGCCAGGACCTGCTGGACCTCGTCGCAGACCGGTCCGGTGCCGAAGCGGCCGGAAGCGCTCATGGCGACAAGGGCCTCGCAGACGCCGCGTCGTTCACCGGCCCAGTCGGCGAAGCGGAGCATCCACGCGTGGAGGGCCTGCGCGGGCGGCTCGGCAGCCAGCAGGGTGCGGGCATCTTCGCGCAAGGGCCGGATCTGGTCCCGGTAGACCTCCTCGACCAGATCCTCTCGGGTGGGGAAGTGCCGGTACAGGGTGGCGTTCCCCACTCCCGCGCGTTTGGCGATCGCGTCCAGCGAGATCGGGCGTCCGGACGCGAAGGCCTCGGCGGCCGTGGCGATCAGATGCTCGCGGTTGCGCTGCGCGTCGGCGCGCAGGGTGCTGCGTGGAGGTGTCATGACCTTCGCGATCGTGAGTGGCGGATGAGGCTCGGAAACTATTCGGGGACGTCCCCGTTTCAGTGTACGGTGAGACAACCGGGGAGGTCCCCGGTTGCGGGTGGTCTCACCCATCGCTTCAGCGACGAAGGGTCTGCCATGCCTGCGGCTCTCATCACCGGGGCCGGCGGCTATGGGCTCGGCGCCTGAAACCAGGGCGAGTCGACCGATCCGCACCTCTCGAACGCCACGAACCACACCTCACAGGAGGACACGATGGCACTCACTCTCGACACCTATCGGCTGCTGGGCCGTTCCGGACTCCGGGTCTCACCGCTGGCGCTGGGCACGGCGACCTTCGGCACCGAGTGGGGCTGGGGCGCCGAGCGCGACGAGGCGCGCAAGCTCTTCGACCACTACACCGAGCTCGGCGGCAACTTTTTCGACACCGCCAGCACCTACACCAACGGCAGCTCCGAGCGACTGCTCGGCGAATTCGCCCGCACCGACCGCGACAAGATGGTGCTGGCGACGAAGTACTCGACGCTGCGTCAGCCCGGTGACCCGAATTCCGGGGGTACCCACCGCAAGAGCATGCTGGCGTCGGTGGAAGCCAGCCTGCGGCAGCTGAACACCGATTACATCGATCTGCTCTATGTGAACGTATGGGATTTCAGGACGCCGGTGGAGGAGATACTGCGGGGCCTGGACGACCTGGTGAGGCAGGGCAAGGTGCTGTACGTGGGGATCTCCAGCGCCCCGGCCTGGCAGGTGTCGCGCATGCAGGCGATCGCCGACCTGCGCGGCTGGTCGCCACTGGTCGCACTGGAGACCGAGTACAGCCTGGTCGCGCGCACCGCGGAGCGTGACCTGATCCCGATGGCACGTGAGATGGGACTCGGCGTGGTCCCCTTCGCCCCGTTGGGCGGCGGGGTGCTCACCGGCAAGTACAGCCGGGAGGACCAGAACCAGGCGGGCTCCGTGGTCGGCGAAACCGCCGGCAACCGCAAGAGCCTCAACGTCGCCCTGGGATGGGTCACCGACCGCAACCTTGCCATCGCCGACGCGGTGAAGGAGGTGGCCTCGGAGCTGGGCCGTACACCCGCCCAGGTCGCGCTGGCCTGGACCCTGAACGCCCCGGACGTGACAGCGCCCATCATCGGCGCCCGCACCATCGCGCAGCTGGAGGACAACCTGGGTGCCCTGCAAGTCGACCTCGCTCCTTCCCAGCTGGCCCGCCTCGACGAGGTCAGCACCATCGACCTCGGCAATCCGCACGACCTGCTCGCCAGCGATCACATCCGCACGGTCACCACAGGCGGCCTGAAGATCGAAACTCTCGGCTGATTCGCCTCATGAACAACGGCATCCGGGGATATCGACATGGCCAAGCTCGACGCGGCACGCGAGCGGCTCGGCGGGAATGCCGTGGCCGTCCGGGCGAATGCGGTCTCACTGTCCGACTCGGCTCGATCGCGAACGTCATCGGCATGGTGGACACCAACGTCCATGCGGCCGGCGAAGCGGCGCTGCGCTCGATGGCCCGCACCTTCTCCCGCGAGCTGCTTCCGCGGGGAATCCGGGTCCGAATCGTCCCGGTCTAAAGGTGATGGCGTCCACGGGCAGAGGGCACGGCTTCGAGTCGCTGGAGGGATGCGGCTGTTGGACGTCCGCCCGATGGAGCTGATCAAGGACGAGGACGCGCTGAAGTTCGCGGCGGCCAGGGATATGGCGACGGCTGGCGGTACTCGGTGGTCACGGGCCGGCGCCCATGGTGGCCGAAACGCCGATGGTCGTCACGCGGGCCGTCGTACGAATCGCCCGGTTCCGTCGGCGCGGGCGGAAGGCGGCTGCCGTGGACGGTGGTTCGGGGCCGAAATGCGGCGTGAGGTCGATCACGAACTGGTGGGAGGCGAGCCCCACGACCTTCGAAATGCCGGTCGGCAGAAGGGAATCCGTGCAGCCCAGCAACGCGTCCGCGTCGCTGCGTACGACGCGGAGTCTCAGCGGCGGCCGAGCGGACGGCGCCTCATTTCCGCGAAGTGCCGCGGGGGCATCTCGTCCGCATTCGCGTCGGCGACGGGCTCGGGCCCGGCCTTCCGGATGGGCGCGCGGGCCGCGGCTGCGGACTCGACGTAATCGGTCACCGTTCTGCCGTCAGGCACGGCCGACCGCGGACAGCCCTTAGACTCGGCGCCCGTACCAGTCATGATCACTACGGGAAGGGACCCCATGTTCCAGGACGCTCCGATCTACCACCAACTTGTCGCGGAGCGTGGCGATGTACCTGCGCGAGTAAGGGACGCGGCGACGAGCATATTGCGCGAGCTCGAACACGTGATGGGCGGAATGGCGTTGCCCGCCCTCTCGACAAGCCCGCTGCCGATGCGACAGCCTGAGGCCTCAGCGCGAGCCGCGCTTCAGCTGCCCAGGTCGTAGTCCGCTGCCGGGACGGGGGTGTTACCGGGCGGATTCCTGAGTGTCCCGCACACAGGAACCGTGATCACGGAGTCGGTCGCAGCGTCTGCCCGTGGGGCCGAAGTGCCGTGGGAACGCCCCCTCCCCGACCGGATGCCACTACCGCGGACGCGGCCGTACGGCCGTCCGACAGGGCCCGGTGCGAGACGGAACGGGTGTCCTCACGAAGCCGGTCGCGATACGGGCGGCTCCGCGGGGCTTTCCGTCGCCCACGATGCGAACGAAGAGGCCAGCGCGTCCCGCCCCGTGGGAAGCGGGAAGCCGAGCGCGGCCAGTACGTTCAGCAGCATGCCGTGAGCGAAGAAGTCCAGGACCTCCGCGGCCGGCGCCCGGGTGAGCTCGGCCACCGTGCGCCAGAGCCGGACGAAGCCGCGCCGCGCGATCTCCTGGCACTCGGCATCCTCCAACGCCCCTGAATAGACGTGCAGTTGCAGGCGCAGCAGATCCCCGCCCGACACCAATTCCTCGTATCGCCGCCGCAGTTCGGGGAACGTGGGGGAGTCGCCGGCAAAACTGCGCAGAGCGGCCTCGGTCTCCTGGAAGGCCCGCTCGACGGCCGCCAGGAACAGAGCCCGCTTGCTGGGGGAACAGCCGGAACAGGTAGCCCTGCGAGATTCCGGCGCCCTGTGCGATCGCCGTGGTCGAGGCGCCGTCCTGTCCAAAGCGCCCGAACTCCGTCACCGCGGCCCGTAGTACCGCTTCTCGCCGCTGATCCGCGTTCTGCCTCGCCATGGTCACCATTCTCATTCATCCCGGAAATGCCCCCGCCCGGCTCGGGCGGGGGCACGGTGTCAGTGCCAGGGGCGGGCATGAGGGAAGAACCGCCCGCAGCGCGTGGTCGCCGCTGTCACTCGGCCGGGCCGAACCCCCGTACCTCCTGTTCGAGGGTGTCCAGCAAGGAGCGCTCGGCCTCGCCGGGGGTCCAGTCACGGCCCAGCGAGCCGCGCAGCACCCCGTCGATGTTCCGCTTCTTGTAGATGTCATCGCCCGCGTGGTAGCTGAACTCGATCGTCAGCGAGACCGGGTCGAGGCCCAGCGCCTCGGTCACGGTGGTGTGCAGGGCCTCGGCGAGACGCTCGCGCTGCTCCGCCGAGCGACCCCGGCGTATCGCCAGGGTGAGCACGGCCGCGGGCACCGGAGCGCCGTCGCCGGTGTTCCACACACCTCCCTCGCCCAGCTCGCGGAAGGCGACGTTCACCAGGTCCGGGGTCGTCTGCATGAGCTCGGCGAACTGCGCGCCCATGCGCTGGGCCAGATCCTGCTTGAGGTCGGCCGGGTAGTGGGTCGGTACGTCCAGCTGAAGGTAGGGCATGGCGCCGCATCTCCTGTCTCTCGCTCCGCATGCGGGGCGCTGCCCCTCGTGCTTCTCTGTGGAACATGGAGACGCGGGCGCCATGACCGGGACGAGGCGCGAGCGGCGCCGCCCGCAGTGGGAGCGCATGCGCGGCTACGCCTGGTTGCTGCCGTCGCTGCTGCTCATCGGCATCGTGATGCTGGACTTCAACACCGGCGCGGAGTTCCGGATCGTCTCCTGGATCGTCCTGGTGCCCGGCCTCGCCGCCGCCGTCTGCGGGGTGGGGGCCACCGCCTGCATCGCCGTGGTGTCCCTGGTGGCGTACGCCCTCGTGGACCACGCCTGGCCCGACCACTACAAGGCGGGCCTGCCCGACTTCGTCCTCGTCGCTCTCGGCGGTGCGCTGGCCACGCTGGTGGCGGCGCTACGGGTGCGCCAGGAGCGGCGCATGCTGCGCATGCAGGACATCCTCGACACCTCGGTACGAGCCGTACTGCGCCCGCTGCCCCCGCGCTGGGCCGGTCTCGAACAGGCGGGCGCGTATCTCGCCGCGGATGTCGAGGCGCAGGTCGGGGGCGACTTCTACGACATCCAGCCCAGCCCCTACGGCACCCGGGTGCTGGTCGGCGATGTGCAGGGCAAGGGACTGGGCGCGGTGGAGGCGGCGGCCGCGCTGCTCGGCACCTTCCGGGAAGCCGGGTATCACGAGGAGGATCTCGGGACGGTCGCCGAGCGGCTGGAGATCCGGATGCTGCGGCACCGCGTGCACACCACCGCGATCGGACAGGAGGACGGCGACCGGTTCGCCACGGCCGTACTGGTCGCCTTCTCCAGGGGCGCGCCCGGAGTGGTCGACGTCATCAACTTTGGGCACGAGGCGCCGCTCGCGATCGGCCCGCACGGCGTCCGCGAGCTGCCCGGCGGTGACGGGGTGCCGCTCGGGCTCTGCGATCTGACCGGCGGGCTGCCGCCGACCCGCCGGGTGCCGCTCGCGCAGGAGGAGACGCTGCTGCTCGTCACCGACGGGGTGACCGAGGCCCGTGACCGCAAGGGCGAGTTCTACGACCTGCAGGGCGATGTCGCCGCCGCGGTGGCCGCCGACCCGGGCTGCGCCGCGCCCGGCCCCCTGGTCCGCCGCGTCCGCGACGGCGTGCTCCGGCACAGCGGACGCCGCCTCACCGACGACACCACGATCTACGCCGTCCGCCGGCTCCCGGAGACGGAGGAGAGCCCGGGGACGGGGCCGTTGCCGGGGGCGCGCGAGAGGGGGCTTTCGGAGAAGGAAGGGTATTTCTGAGGGGGCTGCGGCCGGGAGGAGCGGGAGGGGCGTAGGTGACTAGAGCCGGACGACGACGAGGGCCACGTCGTCGCGGCCGCCGCCGGTCACGCCGTGGCGGGCCAGTACGGTGTCGGCCACCTGTTCGGGGCCCAGGCGGCTGCACTCGGACAGGACATCGGTCAGACGGTTCAGGCCGGTGTCGATGTCCTCGTCGCGGCGTTCGATGAGCCCGTCGGTGTACAGCACCAGCGTGTCGCCCGGCTTGTAGTGGATGCTGGCCTGCGGGCGGGGCACATGCTGCGGCCGTGCGCCCAGCGGCGGGTCGGTCGCCTGGTCCAGCAGCTCGGTCCGGCCGTCGGTGTGCACCAGGACCGGGGGCGGATGTCCGGCGCTGCTGTAGGTGATCAGCCGGCTTCGCCGGTCGACGATGGCCTTGACCGCGGTCGTGCCGAGCGCGTCGTCGATCGACCGGGCGTACAGGCCCAGCACCTCCAGAGCCTGCGCGGGGCGCGGGAGGGCGCGGACGGCCGCCGACAGGGCGCTGCGCAGCATGCCCATGACCGCGGCGGCCCGGAGGCCGTGGCCGATGACGTCGCCGACGGCCAGCGCCACCTGGTCCGGGGGAATGTCGACGACGTCGTACCAGTCGCCGCACACATTGAGCGAACCGACCGCCGGCTGGTAGCGCACCACCACGTCCTGGGAGTGATGTGCCAGGTCGGGAGTGTGCAGCATGGCCTCCTGCAAGGTGACGGCGACCTCGCGCTCGCGGGTGTGGGCCTGGCGCAGCTCCTCGTTCAGCCGCTGAAGTTCCCGCGCCCGCGCGTACAGCTCGGCCTCCAACGACTCGGCTGCCTCCAGCTTCTCGCCCACCCGGACGCCTGCGGGGTGGGTGGCCTGGTGGGCCTTGACGAACGCGGTGACGTCCTCGCCCCGGTGGATGATCCACGCCACCTGTCCGTCCGGGCCGAGGACGGGGGTGTTCAGCGGGGACCACCAGCGTTCCTCGAACATGCCGGGCCGGTGCGGGACGGGGATGTCGTACTTCTGGAGCGGCATCGTGTCCGGTCTTCGACTGGCCAGCACCCGGTGCAGGGAGGCGTTCAGGTTCCGCGGTCCGTCGGCGTCCGGATCACCGGGGCTCTCGGGGAAAGCCTGAGAGATGTGCCGGCCCACCAGGTCGTCCCGCGTCCGGCCGGTGGTCTCCAGGTAAGCGCGGTTGACGTCCGCGACCACCAGATCCGGGCCCAGCACCAGACACGGGGTGGGGACGGCTGCGAACAGGGCCGCGTGATCCACTTCTGCCGCCATCTCGCCACTCCTCGTACCCGCTGCCGCCGGTGCCTGCCCCCAACCTAGGCCGCGGCCGCGCCGGCCGCCCGGTCCGCCTCACCCGCCCGGCCGGAGTCTCGGCCCCGCGTGCTCCTTCGTGGGCGCGAGGCCGCCCGTGCCGGGCGTCAGCACGACGCGTTGTAGTCCGGCTCGGGGCAGGTGGGGAGGGACCAGGGGGACCAGGTGCCGCCGGCGGAGCGGGTGCGGTGCCAGGGGTTGCCGTCGGTGCCGGTGATGACGATCGAGAACACCCAGCCGCCGTCGCTCACGTCCCAGATGGAGATCCCGCTCTGCGCGACGCCGCCCATGGACTCCCATCCGTACCAACTGCCGTCGGGCAGGCTCCAGTTCGTCCACACCGCGCGGTCGGTGCCGATGACGAACACCTGCTGCGTGCCGTTCGGGAGCGGCTCGGACGTCACGGTGTAACTGCAGTTGTAGGCCTTGCCCATGAGCTTGCAGGTGTCCGCCTGGGCGGGCGCGGCGGCGATACCGAGTCCGCCCAAGGCGATGGTGGCGGCGACGAGCGCGGCCTTGAACTTGTGCATGTCCGATTCCTTCACGTGGTCGAGGTTCCGGCGGCGACGGCGTCGGGGACGGCTCCCCTTCGCCGGGCAGAGGAAGTCGATCACGGTCGAGCCGGGCCGGACCATGCGAAAGCACAGGCAGAACTGCCGTACGGCTACTTCTGCCTGTGCCCCGTCCAGCCCTTGTCGAGGAGGTCGAAGACCCGGCCGAGGGCGGTGTCGGGGTCGTGGGACCCGCGGACGAGGACGGGCGCCTCCAAGGCGAAGTGGGCCAGGGCCCGGCAGCTCGGGTCGTCGGCGGGCAGTCCGGCGTCGTCGGCGATCGCCGCGGCCAGGGCGTGCTCGTGCCGTAGCCACATCCGGCGCGCGTACTCGCGCAGGGCCGGGGTGCTGTCGACCAGGCGCAGGAAGTCGTCGAACCGGGGGTCGGCGTGGACCCGCCGGGAGTGCTCGCCCAGCAGCAGCCGGTGCAGGGCCCCCGGTACGGACTGGCCGGCGGGGCGCTCACGGACGGCCGTGACCAGGGCCGCCTCGCGGTCCACGTCCTGGTCGAAGACCAGCGCCTCCTTGCCGTCGGGGAAGTGCTTGAAGAGCGTCGTCACCGAGACGTCGGCCGCGTCGGCGATCTCGCGCACCCCGACCTCGTCGTAACCCCGCTCGGAGAACAGCCGCAGCGCCGCGTCGGCGAGGGCCTGGCGGGTGGCTGCCTTCTTGCGCTCTCGGCGCCCCATCTCGGTCACCCGGTCATCATATCGCGATCGTGGAGCGAATAAGAAAGTTGAGCTGTTACGCTTTTTTAGCGGTTGCACCCAGCTGGGTGCTGTCGCGACTCGTTCGCGATCCGCGCGACCGAGGGGAAGGTCCCGCATGCGAGGGGAAGGCCCCGAATGATGGACAGCACACTCCGCAGCACGCCCCGGATCTGCGTGATCGGCGGCGGGCCCGCCGGTCTGACCTGCGCCCGCGTCCTGCAAGGACATGGCGTCGAGGTCACGGTGTACGACGCCGACGAGGCCGTGGACTCCCGCGATCCCGGCGGCACGCTCGACCTGCACGCCGACTCCGGGCAGATCGCCCTTGAGGACGCCGGGCTGCTCGACGCCTTCTTGGCGCGGGCCCGGCCGGAGGGGCAGGCCAAGACCCGCCGTGACCACCACGGCACCGTCCTGGCGGAGTTCACCCCGGGCCCCGGCGACGAGGCCGCACCGGAGATCGACCGCGGCCGGCTGCGCCGCATGCTCTTCGACCACCTGAGGCCCGGCACCGTCCGCTGGGGCCACCGGCTCGTCCGCGTGAACCCGCTCGGCGACGGCGGACATCTCCTGGAGTTCGCGGACGGCACCACCGTGCGGGCCGACCTGGTGATCGGCGCCGACGGGGCCTGGTCGAAGGTCCGCCCCCTGGTCAGCGACGCCGCCCCGCGGCACCTCGGGGTCTGCTTCCTGGACGCACGGTTCGACGAGGTCGACTCACGGCACCCCGAGGTCGCCGGGCTGGTCGGCGCCGGTCATCTGTTCTCCAACGACAACGACGGCCGCGCGGTGATCCTTCAGCGCAACGGCGACGGCGTGGTCCGCGGCTACATCGCGTTCCGCGCCGCACCGGACTGGCACAGCGCGGCCGGCGTGGACCTCGCCGACCGGGAGAGCATCCGCTCCCATCTCGTGAGGGAGTTCGGTCACTGGTCGCCGGCCATGCGCGCGTTGATCGTCCGCAACGACGGCGACTACGTCCCGCGGTCCTTCTCGGCGCTGCCCGCCCCGCTCACCTGGGAACACGTCCCCGGCGTCACGCTGATCGGGGACGCGGCCCATCTGATGGCGCCCTTCGGCGGCCATGGCGCCAACCTCGCGATGCTGGACGGCGCGGAACTGGCGCACGCCGTCAGCCGTGCGGTCGGCCCCGACCCGGTGGCCACCCTCGACGAGGCGGTCGCCGACTACGAGTCGGCCATGTTCGCCCGCTCCGGGGAACTGGCCGCGAGTTCCAACGACGCCCTGGTGGAGTTCTTCGCCACCACCGACGAGCCGGATCTGCCGCCGGACCACGAGCAGGAGCACCGGGACTACCTCGCCCGCGCGGCGGCGTACCGGCGGGAGCGGGAGCGGGAGCGGGCCCGGGGGAGGGGCGAGCGGGCCGAGGCGCAGGGCTCGTCCGCCGGATCATCGGCCGAGCCGGGGCCGGACCGAGGCGCGGACCGGCCAGTGCCTTAAACGTGTTGACCGCCCCCGGCGGGCGATGCTGGAGTCGGCAGGTGGACAGCATCCCCGCCAACCGGCGGCTCTGGAATCGGATCAGCGGCGCCTACCAGCACGAACACGACCCGCGAACCGGCGCCACACCCCGGCTGTGGGGCATGTACTCCATCCCCGACGCACACCTGCACGCCCTCGGCGACGTCACCGGCAAGCGCGTCCTCGAACTCGGCTGCGGCGCCGGCCAGTGGTCCAGGGCGCTCGCCGCCGAGGGCGCCATCGTGGTCGGGCTCGATCTGTCCGAAGCCCAACTCGCCGCTGCGGCAGGTGCGATGGGAGCGGTCCGCTACCCGCTGGTGCAAGGCGCCGCCGAACAACTCCCCTTCGCCGCCGCCAGCTTCGACCTGGTGTTCTGCGACTTCGGTGGGCTCAGCTGGGCGCCCCCGCAGCGGGCCGTCCCGCAGGCCGCACGCGTCCTGCGCCGCGGCGGGCGCCTGGTGTTCAACGTCGCCAGCCCATGGTTCGAAGCGTGCTACGACGAAGCCGCCGCCCGCGTGACCACGACGCTGCGGCAGGACTACTTCGGGCTGAACAGCATCGCCGAAGGCGACGGCGCGACCAGCTATCAGCTCACCTACGGCGACTGGGTCAAGGTCCTGTGCGGCGCGGGACTCGTCATCGACGACCTCATCGAGCCGCGGCCCGAACTCGGAACATCCAACGGCTACAACGAAACCGACCCACCGGACTGGGCACACCGCTGGCCCGCGGAACTGCTCTGGGTGAGCCACAAGCCGTAGCCCACGGGGTGCTGGTCAGCCGACCTCGGCCCCTGCGATCAGCGCATCAAGTGCCGCACGCAGCCTGGCCAGTTCGGCCGGGGTGGGGTCGGCCGGTTCGGGTGCCATCAGTGCGGCGGGGTTCAGCACGGGGGTGGTGCCCGCGGGGGCGGGTGCGTCGGTGGCGCGGGTGAGGAGCGGGGCCGGGTCGGGTGGCGGGGTGCCGAGGCTGGTGCCGAGTCGCCGGAGTGCGGTCGTGAGAGGGAGGTGCGGGAAGGGGAAGTCGGCGGGGAGGACAGCGGCCTGCCGGGAGTGGTCGTCGCCGTGGAAGTCCAGGGTCCAGTTCTCCCAGCCGGGCAACGGCCAGTCGTGAACGCCGGTCACGGTCTGCACCGCCCAGAGCGAGACGGTGCGGGCCTGCGGGTCGAAATGGACACCGCCGTACGGCATGTCGGTGGGCGCGGGGGTGGCCGGCGACGCGGGGAGCAGGTCGATCAGGGCGGGGCCGCCGGCGAGATGATCGATGGGTTCCCCGGCGCTGCCCCATGCGCGCACGCTTGCGTCGGGCAGGCGCAGGGAGACGACGGACCAGGGATCGGTGCTCTCGCTGCCCGCGAACTCAGAGGGTTCGAAGGTCTCGAACCAGCCCGGCGCACGGGTCAGGTCCCTGCCGACGCCCAGATGGTGGGTGAGGTCACCCATGCCGTCATGCGCGAAGCGGACGTCCCAGCCGGGCCATGTCCGGGCCAGTACGGCGCGGGCGGCGCGGTGGTCGGCCCAGCTGTCGGCGAATCCGAACCAGAGGAGGATCCGGCGGTCGTGGTCGACGAGCGCGGCGCCCTCGCACCACACGTCGTCGAGCCATTCGTCGATCTTCCGCTGGGCGCGGAAGCAGCGCGTCGCCGCGGCCGGACCGGGCAGCAGATCATCGACCACCCGGTTGGCCGCCCAGTGCGAGAAGTACCGCTGCCAGGCGCCGTTCTCGACCACCACGTACTGCGCTCGTGCTCCCATGTGCGGCGAGGCTAGCGCCGCCGGGCGCCGGGCGACGAACGGTTTTCAGGTGGCCGACCCGGGCTCCTCCTCACATCCGGGACGGCTTCCCCCTGTTGAGGAGCCAGGTGTCGAAGAGCCCGGTCAGGTCCTTCCCCGACGTTTTCTCGCACAGGGTGATGAACTGCCGGGTGTCGGCGTTGCCGTGACGGTGCCGGCGCGTCCAGGCGCGGAGTATGCCGAAGAAGACCTCGTCGCCGACGGCCCTGCGCACCTTGTGTACGGCCATGGCGCCGCGGCCGTAGACGGGCGGGTCGGAGACGCGCCCGCCGCTGGGCGGATCGGCGGGCGGGAAGGCCCAGATGCCCTCGGCCTCGTCGTCCGTGCCGTCGTAGAAGTCCTCGAAGATCTCGTCGGTGCTCCTGCCGCCCCGCTTCTCCTCCCACAGCCACTCCGCGTAGGTGGCCATCCCCTCGCTGAGCCACATGTCCTTCCATGTCCGCGGGGTCACGGAGTTGCCGAACCACTGGTGCGCCAACTCGTGGACCAGCAGGGTCTCGTCCGGAGCCGCGGCGAAGTAGGGCTTGGTCTGGGTCTCCAGGGCGTAGCCGAGTCCGGGGAGGTGGTCGACGACGGCGCCGGTCGAGGAGAAGGGGTAGGGGCCGAAGAGTTCGCCGGCCCAGTCAATGATCTCGGGCACCAAGTGCGGTACGGCGACGGCGCCTTCGGACTCGTCGGGGTCGACGGCGACGTAGACCGGGAGGCGGTCGTGTGTCCGGGTCTTGTGGATCTCGAAGTAGCCGATGGAGACATGGGCGAGGTAGCCGGCCATGGGCTCCGTGGTGCGCCAGTGCCGTGTCATCGTCTCGCCCTTGTCCTTCTGCGCGACCAGCTCGCCGTTGCTCACCGCGTCGTAGAAGTCGCCGTCCTCGTCCCGGGGGACAGTGACCCAGATGTCGAACGTGGCTTTGTCCGACGGGTGATGGTTGCCCGGGAACCAGGTCATGGAGCCGGTCGGCTGGCCCAGGGCGGTCGAGCCGTCATCGGTCTCGATCCAGCCTTCCAGGCCCCCGTCGTCGCCTTTGACCGTTCGTGGGGTGCCGTCGTACGTGACGACCGTCTTGAAGATCTCGTCGTTCTTCAATGCCTTCGCCGGTGTGACGGCCAACTCGTCGCCCGAACGGGAGATGTGGGCTTTCGACCCTTGTACCGTCGCGGTGCGTACCCGCAGGCCCGACAGGTCGAGGTCGAAGCGGCTCAGATCCTGGGTGGCCCGCGCCGTGATGACCGTCGTGCCCTTCAGATGATTGGTCTCCGGTGTGTAATCCAGCGTCAGCCCGTAATGCGTCACGTCGTAGCCGCCATTGCCGAGCGTCGGGAAGAGCGGGTCACCCACTCCGGCCGCGCCGGGCTTCGCGGCCGCGGCAATTCCGTCCCCCGGCGCGGAACCGGCGCAGGACGTCGTCATGGCCACAAGCAGCGCCGCCGGCGGAGCCCAGCCGGGCAGGGAACGCCGGGGTCGGCGGGCCGGTGCTGTGCGAGGTTTCATCCCGTTGCTCCCGTCGACTGCGGCACGCGAGATGTCAGAGGCTCTGCATCGGCCCATGGTTGCCTCAAGATTGGTGAAAATCTATCGGGGAGCTGTCCGGCCTTCGAGGGTCTTCGCCCGGGTCAACGGCGATGAGGGCATCACCTTTCCCGACACCACCGTCGGCGCCGACTGCTTCCAGGAGATCTGCGCCGCCACCGGCTGACCGCCTACCTGCTGCGCAGGCTCGCTGACGACGACACGAGCCCCGGCAACCCCTGCCGACCGGGCCGCCCCGCCGTCAGCAGGCTTACAGGGAACCTTCTTCGGCCGTCGTCCAGATGCCGGACGACGACATCGCCCTGGACGGTCTGCCGGTCCTCCCCGCCGGATCCGTCCATCCCCTTCGGGGTGGCCGCCAACCGCCGCTGCCCCGCCTTGCGTCCGGCACCCCTGATCATGCGTTCCACGACCTGCCACCCGGCATGGTGTGCGAGAACCTGCGTTCGCCGCGCGCCGACGAACCAGGGCACGTCAGACAGGTGGACCTCTCGCCGGAACTGTCCTGGGAGCACGTCCGGCGGCTGCGCGCGCTGACCGGTCTGTGCGCGTTCGGGCTGAGCGAGGAGCAGGCGCACCAGGTCTGCGTGGTCAACCCCGGGGTGCTGATGGGGGTTCGGTGACGATGCCCGGTGGAGTCCGGTCCCACCTGCGGCTGAGGGCGGCTGGGGACTCGTGGCCGCCGTCGGTCCGGGCCCGCCCCACCGGTAGCCGTGCGGGCCGCGGCAGGCATACTGTCGGCTGATCGCCTGACCGATTGATCGTCGTGCGATCACCGACCCGGGACCGGCCGGGGAGCGAGAGATTCCGGAAACGCGAGGAGTGGGGGGTTGTCGTGGGGCTGATGGACCGTATCCGCGGTGAGTTCATCGACATCATCGAGTGGACCGACGACGGCCGGGACACCATCGTGTGGCGCTTTCCGCGCTACGGCAACGAGATCAAGATGGGCGCGCGGCTCGTGGTGCGCGAGTCGCAGGTGGCCGTCTTCGTCAACGAGGGCCGGCTTGCCGACGTCTACCAGCCGGGCACGTACACCCTCTCGACCCAGAACATGCCGGTCCTGTCCACGCTGAAGGGCTGGAAGCACGGCTTCGAGTCGCCGTTCAAGGCCGAGGTCTACTTCGTCACCACCCGGCAGTTCACCGACTTCAAGTGGGGCACCCAGAACCCGGTGATCCTGCGCGACGCCGAGTTCGGCATGGTCCGGGTCCGCGCCTTCGGCACCTTCGCCGCGAAGGTGGTGGACGCCGCCGCGCTGCTGCGCGAACTGGTGGGCACCGACCCGCAGTTCCGCACCGAGGAGGTCGGCGAGCACCTGCGGCAGCTGATCGTCTCCAAGCTGGGCTCCGCACTGGGCTCGGCCGGTGTGCCACTGCTGGACCTCGCCGCCCGGCAGGACGGCATCGGGCGGCAGCTCGCCGACGCGCTGACCCAGGAACTGGCCTCCACCGGCATCGCCATCCCCCGGTTCTACATCGAGAACATCAGCGTCCCGCCGGAGATCGAGGCGGCGATCGACACCCGCTCCCGGATGGCCATCACCGGCAACCTGGACGACTACGCCAAGCTCCAGGCCGCCGACGCGATCCCGCTCGCCGCCGCCAACCCGGGCACCGGCGGTGACGCGCTCGGGCTGGGCGTGGGCATGGCGCTGGGCCAGCGCGTCGTACAGAGCATGTCCGGTACGACGGCCCCCGCGGCCCCGGCGGCACAGGGACCGGCGCAGCCCGCCGCACCCGCCGCCGATGTCCCGCCGCCGCTGCCCACCGCGCCGCGCTGGTTCCTCGCGGTCGCCGGACAGCAGCAGGGCCCGTACGACGAGAGCGCGCTGGCCGGGCAGGTCGCGGCGGGCAACCTGACCCGCGCCACGCTGGTCTGGCGCAGCGGGCAGGCCGCCTGGCAACCCGCGGACCAGGTCCCGGAGTTGGCGTCGCTGCTCGCCGACGTGCCGCCGCCGCTGCCCCCGCAGGGCTGAGATCCGCCGTCCGGCACCTCGGGTAACAGGTCACAAGGAGAAGTGAGTTGACGGATCAGGACGTCGCGCCGGCGCCCGACAGGGCGTTCCAGTGCGAGGCGTGCGGCGGGGTGAGCGAGTACGCGCCCGGGACCTACGCGCTGCGCTGCCCGTACTGCAAGCACGAGCAGGACATCACGCCGATACCGCGGCAGGTCACCGAGCACCCCATCGAGGAACTGGCCGAGCTGCGGCGGGCGTCCGCGCCGAGCCGGGTGAAGGTGTACACCTGCCCCGGCTGCCACGCGGTGACCGAGAGCGACACCCTCAGCGACAAGTGCCAGTTCTGCGCCACCCCGCTGGTCGCGGACGCCGCCGGCACCGAACGCGTCGTACCCGAGGCGGTACTGCCGTTCGGGGTGAGCCGTGAGGAGGCCCGGGACGCCCTGGCGAAGTGGACGAAGTCCCGCTGGTTCGCGCCCGGCGAGCTGAAGAAGGTCACCGAGGCGGAGACGTTCCGGGGCAGTTACCTGCCGCACTGGACGTACGACGCGCAGACCTTCACCGAGTACTCCGGTCAGCGCGGCGAGCACTACTGGGTGGAGGAGGAGGACTCCGACGGCAACACCCGGCAGGTGCGGCACACCCGTTGGCACCATGTGTCCGGAACCGTCGACCGGTTCTTCGACGATGTGCTGGTGCCCGGCAGCAGTCAGGTGCCGGAGAAGGAACTGGACAAGCTCACGCCCTGGCCGCTGGAGGAGACGGTTCCCTACCAGGAGGAGTACCTGGCGGGTTTCCGTACCGTCCGCTTCGACGTCGAGCCGGAGACCGGCCTGGAGTCGGCGAAGGCCCGGATGGCGCCGGTGATCCGCGCCGACTGCAAGCGGGACATCGGCGGCGACGAGCAGCGGGTGCACTCGATGTCCACCGCCTACAGCGGCCTCACCTACAAGCTGGTGCTGCTGCCCGTCTGGTTCCTGACCTACCTCCACGCGGGCAAGGCGTGGCCGGTCATGGTCAACGCCCGAACCGGCGAGGTCATCGGCGAACGGCCGTACAGCGCGGCCAAGATCGCCCTGGCCTCGGTGGGCGGCGCGCTGCTGATCGCGTTGGTGGTGCTGCTCGTGGTGATGCTGCGCAAATGAGCATGGGTGCGGGGACTTCCTCGCGGGCGGCCTGATGTGATCTTGGATACCCGGGGACCGTCCGATTGTGCGGGAGCGGGTGACCGGTTCTACGGTGGGCGGGCCGTGGTGTTCGGGAAGACCGGTGACAGCCCCCAGCGGGGCTCAGACCGGAGCGGCCCTCGCCACTGTGATCGGGGAGTATCCGTCCCAGTTGGGCACGGTCACCGTCCGCCGCCCGGCGGACGGGAAGGCCGGGACGGACACGCGCGCACCCGTAAGCCAGGAGACCGGCCACGGCACTTCACGAGCTGATCCACGAGGTGCTGGAGCGTGACCCCATGACCCTGCCCGCAGAGTCGACCCGTTTTCGTTGGCGGCGCGAGGACACCGTCCGAACCGCCGGGCTGCTGGTGGTGATCGCCGCCCTGCATGTCGTGGCGTTCGGCATCCTGTTCCTGCTGGTCGTGCCCGGGCACTACGAGGTCGGCTCCAAGGCGTTCGGGATCGGCCTCGGGGTCACCGCGTACACCCTGGGCATGCGGCACGCGTTCGACGCCGATCACATCGCCGCGATCGACAACACCACCCGCAAGCTGATGGCCGACGGCAAACGGCCGGTGTCGGTCGGCTTCTGGTTCGCGCTCGGCCATTCCAGCGTGGTGGTCGCCATGGCGGCCCTGGTCGCGGGCGGCGCACAGCTCGCCGGCACCCTGCTCGACGACGACTCCCGTACCCACCAGACCCTCGGCGTCGTCGGCACCACCGTCTCCGGGACCTTCCTCTACCTCATCGCGGCGCTCAACCTCGTGGCCCTCGCGGGCATCCTGCGGGTCTTCCGGGCGATGCGAGCGGGGACGTACGACGAGGCCGCCCTGGAACAGCACCTGGACTCGCGGGGGTTCATGAACCGGTTCCTGGGTCGCTTCACCGGGGCGGTCACCCGGCCCGGGCAGATGTTCCCGCTGGGCTTCCTGTTCGGGCTCGGCTTCGACACCGCGACCGAGGTCACCCTGATGGTGATGGCGGGCAGCGGTGCCGCGGCCGGACTTCCGTGGTACGCGGTCCTGTGCCTGCCGCTGCTGTTCGCGGCGGGGATGAGCCTGTTCGACACGCTCGACGGCACGTTCATGAACTTCGCCTATCAGTGGGCGTTCTCCAACCCGGTGCGCAAGGTGTTCTACAACCTGACCATCACCGGCCTGTCCATCGCGGTCGCGTTCCTGATCGGCACCATCGAACTGGTCGGCGTGCTGCACGAGAAGCTCGATCTCAGTGACGTGGTGACCGATTGGATCGCCGGGCTGGACCTGGACAACGTGGGGTACGTCATCGTCGGCCTGTTCGTGGTCGTGTGGGCGGCGGCGCTGGCGTACTGGCGGTTGGCCGGGGTCGAGCAGCGGTGGGCGGGCCGGCTCGGCGGGGACGGCTGACACCCCGGCCGCTTCGAGGACCCGCGTGCTCTGCCGCCGGGCGGCCGTGCACGCCGACGTGCCAGCAGTTATGGCGTACGTCACGATCAAGTCCCGGAACCCGGCGCTCCGTCGGGCCGACTACTGCGACGGTACGGCTCCAATCGCCATCTCTCGCACGACGGTCCGATGCGACCAGGAAGGTCGGGCATGGCCGATATTCCGATGTCACCCGGCTCCACCGGTACGACCCGCGGCAGGCCGCTGCCGTCTCCCGCGCTCTGGGGATTCCTGCTCCTGCTGACGCTGCTGTTCGCGGTCTCCTACGCCGTCGGCTCGGCGGCGGGGCCGGTGGCGCCCGGCATACATGGCACCGGGAGCGGCGGCGATGACGACATGCCCGGGATGAGCCATGGGGGCGGCGAGTGACCGCGGTCGAACCGGCGGCGGAACTCCTTGTCACCGACATCACCGTCGGCGGAATGACCTGCGCGGCCTGTGTCCGTCGGGTGGAGAAGAAGCTCGGCAAGCTGGCGGGCGTCACGGCCTCGGTCAATCTGGCCACGGGGCTCGCCCGGGTCAGCCACCCGGCCGATGTCGCGCCCGAGAGCCTCCTCGCCGCGGTCGAACAGGCCGGGTACCAGGCCGCGTTGCCGGTGCGCGAGGACGAAGAGGACTCCGGGGCCGCAGGCGGTGAAGAGGCCGAGTCCCGGCGCGAGCGGGAACGGCTCACGGTCACCGCGCTGCTGGCCGTACCCGTGCTGGTGCTCTCGATGGTGCCGGCCCTGCAGTTCCGCGATTGGCAGTGGCTGTGCTTCGTGCTGGCCGCCCCGGTGGCCGTGTGGAGCGCCTGGCCCTTCCATGTCAGGGCGCTGCGGGGCCTGCGTCACTCCACGGCCACGATGGACACGCTGGTCTCGCTGGGTACCGTAGCGTCGTTCACCTGGTCGGCGTACGCGCTGTTCCTCGGCGGGGCGGGCGGGCCCGGGATGCGGATGTCGTTCAGCCTGCTGCCCGCCGCGTCGGACGGCAGCGCGCACCTGTATCTGGAAGCGGCCGTGAGCGTCCCGCTGTTCGTGCTGACCGGACGGTTCCTGGAGGGGCGGGCCCGGCGCGGGACCGGGGCGGCGCTGCGGTCGCTCGCCGAACTCGCTGCCAAGAACGTGACGGTACGGGACGAGGACGAGCTCGGCGAACGGTCGATCCCGATCGAGCGGCTGCGCGTGGGGCAGACCTTCGTGGTGCGCCCGGGGGAACGGGTCGCCACCGACGGGCGGGTGACGCGGGGCACCTCCGCCGTGGATCTGTCCCTGGTCACCGGCGAGAGCGAGCCCGTGGAGGTGGGCCCCGGATCGGCTCTGGTCGGCGGCGCCGTCAACGCCGGTGGACTGCTGCTCGTGGCGGCCACGGCGGTCGGCGCGGACACCAGGCTGGCGCGGATCACCCGTCTCGTCACGGAGGCCCAGGCCGGCAAGGCCCGGGCACAGCGGCTGGCCGACGCGGTCGCCGGTGTGTTCGTACCCGTCGTCCTCGCCCTCGCGGTGACCGTCCTCGGCTTCTGGCTGGGAGCCGGAGCCGATCCGCAGGCGGCTCTCACCGCCTGCGTGGCCGTGCTCGTGGTGGCCTGCCCGTGCGCGCTGGGGCTGGCGACACCGACCGCGCTGATGGCCGCCACCGGGCGTGGGGCGCAGCTGGGCGTGCTGGTGCGGGGGCCGCAGACGCTGGAGGCCCTTCAGCAGGTGGACACGGTCGTCCTGGACAAGACCGGCACGCTGACCACCGGTCATATGACGGTGGCCCGGGTCACCGCGCTGCCGGGCGCCCTCGGGCAGGAGGCGGTCGTACGACTGGCCGGAGCCGTGGAACAGGGCTCCGAGCATCCGATCGGACAGGCCGTCACCGCGTATGCGCGCCGTACGGGCGACGCCGGACCACTGCCGGAGGTGACGGATTTCGCCGCCGTCCCCGGGCACGGGGTCAGCGGCCGGGTGGACGGTCTGATGATCGAGGTGGGAGCGGCGGACGGCCGATTGCCGGACGAGCTGGCCGCGGCGCTGACCGCGGCGGAGGCGGCCGCGCACACCCCGGTCCTGGTGCGGGTGGACGGGCGGGCCGAAGCGCTGATCGCCGTCGGCGATGTGCTGCGCCCCGGCAGCTACCGGACCGTGGACCGGCTGCGCCGGCTCGGTATCCGCCCGGTGCTGGCCACCGGCGACGGCGCGGCGCCCGCCGAGGCGGTCGCCGCCGCGCTCGGCATCGAGGAGGTGCACGCCCGCTGCACCCCCGAGGGCAAGGCCGCCCTCGTGCGGGAACTGACGCGCGGGGGTGCCCGGGTCGCGGTGGTCGGCGACGGGGTGAACGACGCCGCCGCGCTCGCCGGTGCCGACCTGGGCATCGCCATGGGCGGCGGCGCCGACGTGGCCATCGGCGCGGCCGATCTGACCCTGGCCCGCGGGGACATCGAGGCGCTGGTCGACGCGGTCCGGCTGGCCCGGCGCACCCTGGGCACCATCCGGGCCAACCTGGTCTGGGCGTTCGGCTACAACGTCGTCACCGTGCCCCTGGCCATGGTCGGTCTGCTCGATCCCATGGTCGCGGCCGCGGCGATGTCGGCGAGTTCCGTGCTCGTGGTGGCGAACAGCCTGCGGCTGCGCGGCCGCCGGCCGTCCGGGACCCGAGGCCGGGCGCACGGGACGTATGGGATGCGCGGGACGAGCAGGACGAGTGGGACGCGCGGCGGGAAGGCGGTTGTGCGATGAGGCGGATCACGGACCGGGCCTCCTTCTTGAGGGGCCTCGGCCGGCGGCGGCTCAGGGACGGCACCCTGGCCGTCCTGGTGCCCGTCGTGGCGTCCTGTACGGCGCTGGTGGGGCTGACCGGCTGGGTCGGCGCGGGCCGGGCCGGGAGTCCGGCGCGTATCCGTGTCGCGGAGGGGCGGGTCCTGCTGCCCTCCGTCGGGGTCGCGGAGACGGCGGCGTTCTTCCGCATCGCCAACGAAGGCGGCTCCGCCGACACCCTCGTACGGATCACCGCACGTGACGTCCCCGGCGCGGTCACCCTCTCCCGGCACCGTATGAAGCCGGGCAACGCGGCCTACCGGTCCGTGATCGACTCCGTGGCCGTCCCGGCGGGCGAGGGCCTCGCCATGTCGCCGACCGGGGTCGATCTCACGGTGCCCGCGCCCTCGAAGGCGTGGCATGCGGGCGATCGCGTGCCGTTCACGCTGGAGTTCCGGCGCGGCGGCCCGGTCAGGGTCCTGGCCGTGGTGGTGCGGCCGGGCACGGTGGCGCTCCAGTAGTCGTTCCCTGTGCTTCCCGGGTTCCCTTGTGTCTGCTGTGTCCGCTGTGTCTGATGTGTCCGCCGCTCCGTCTGGCGCGTTGCGTCCCCCCGTTGTCGGCGAACCGGAGGGCGAGGGTTCCCGCCGCCCCCCTGCCGACGAGCGGGCCCCGGGTGCGAGGATGAGCGGGCTATGACTGTCCCGGGGTGGTGCCGCGCAGCGCGGGCCGGCGTGTTCGCCGCGGCCTGTGTGCTGCTGGCCGCCCTCGGCCACGCCACCATGTCGGGAACTCCCGTCCCCTGGTGGGCCATGGCCGCGGGCGCGCTCGGGACCGGCGCGGCGGGCTGGCTGCTCGCCGGGCGGGAGCGCGGCCGGGTGTCGATCGTCGCGGTCGTGACCGCCGCCCAGGTGGTGCTCCACGAGACCTTCTCGCTGGCGCAGGGGTCGGCGTCCGGCTCCATGGCCATGTCCCACGGCGGTCCGCCGACGGGCACCGGCGCCATGCACATGGGGTCGATGGGCTCGATGGGCTCGATGGACATGGGTTCTGCGGGCTCCATGGGGTCCATGCGGATGGACATGGGTTCCATGGGCGGGGCGGAGATAGGTTCCGCCGGGCACGCCCTGCACGGCATGGCCGGTCCCGGGCCCCTGCACGACATGGCCGGTATGAGCGGTGCGGCCTCGGTCGGCATGTTCGCCGCCCACTTCCTGGCCGCGGTCCTGTGCGGGCTGTGGCTCGCCTACGGCGAGCGGGCCGTCTTCCGCGTCCTGCGGGCGACGGCGGCCTGGCTCGCGGCCCCGCTGCGGCTGCTCGGCGCCCTGCCCACGCCGTACCACCGCCCCGGCGTACACAGGCGCCGCGCCGTCGACGCGCCCGCCCCGGTGCGTCTGCTGCTGTGCTGTTCCCTCACCTTCCGCGGGCCACCCGTGGGTGCCGCTGTCCGCTGAGACAGCCGGATCCACCGGAGCTCCTCGCCCTCCTCGTCTCGTCCCGCGGTGTTCTCGCGCGCGGTCGTGCCCACGCCTCGCTGCCCGGCACACCCACGCGCCGCCGTGAGCGGACCGGTCCCGACGGGCTCCGGGCCTCGCCCTACCTCCGCGTACGGGCGCACCCCATGCCCCGGTGAGCCATGCCCCTGTGCGGGCTCGGCCCCGGAAGACCGAGAAGGACATCACACGATGATCTCTGTCATGCCCGCTCCACGGGCGGATCGTGCCTCCGCGGACGCCTCCGCGACCGCCTGGGCGCTGGCCGCCCGCGGCGGCGACCCGGACGCGGCCGACCACTTCGTCCGCGCCCTGCACGCCGACGTCCTGCGCTACGTCACCTACCTCAGCGGCGACCCCCAGACCGCCCACGACCTCACCCAGGACACCTTCGCGCGGGCGTTCGGCAGCCTGCACCGCTACGAAGGCCGGGCCTCGGCCCGTACCTGGCTGCTGTCGATCGCGCGCCGCGCCGTCGCCGACAGCCTGCGCCGCGCCGCGGTCCGCCCCAAGATCGCGGACAGCGTCGACTGGCAGACCGCGGTGGAGGGCACTCAGCCCCGCGGCCTGCCCGGCTTCGACGACGGCATCGCCCTGCTCGACCTCCTGGAGACCCTGCCCGACGAACGCCGGGAGGCGTTCCTGCTGACCCAGGTGGTCGGGTTGTCGTACGAGGAAGCGGCCGGATTCGCGGGCTGTCCCGTCGGCACGGTCCGCTCCCGGGTCTCCCGTGCCCGCGCGACTCTCGAACGGGTGCTGCGGGAGGCGGAGTCGGCGAGCACCCTCGGCGGCTGACCCCGAGCCCTCTCGGGGCCGGACGTTCCTGACCGCGTGTGCGGCGGCACGGTCCTCTGCCGGGGATCGTGCCGCCGGGAACTCGACGGCGGGGGCGGCCGACTACTGGGGTGTGGGAATCGACGACAAGCGGATGACGCGAGGCAACTGCCGTGCCCTGAGCCGGAATCGGCAGGACCTCGCGGGAACTCCCCAGCCCCTCGCGCCGACTCCTACCGCGACGGCACCGACCCGACGGTCGGCCGCAGAGACCAGGGGGCCCGCATGACACCCGAGACAGAGAGCGCCTTCGCGGCGATCAGAAGCGAGCACGGCGCGGACTCCATCGGACGTGTGGAACTCATGCTCCGGCCCGGGGGCGGGGGCCCGCGGCACCCGCTCCAGCGAGGCGCCAAGTGGATCCTTCCGGGGCTGTCGCCCACCCCCTGGCACGACCCGCACGGCCATCCCGAACTGACCCCGCTCATCGCGGCGTTCGAAGCCGCCCAGCCGCTGATCAAGGAGGAGCTGACCGCCGCATGGGAGGGACGCCGGGAGGCGTTCTCGCACTACGCGCACTATCTGACCCGCCAGGAGGACTGGCAGGCCCTCCATCTGTACCGAGGCGGCCAACTGGTCCAGGAATCGGCGGGCATCGCGCCCACGGCGTACCAGGTGCTCGACGAGTTCGCCGTGCGGACGGAGAAGATATGCCCGCTCCTGGAAGCCCATTTCTCCACGCTGTTGCCGGGCGCGGTCATCGCCCCGCACTGCGACCTGTGGAACTTCAGCATCAATATGCATCTCGCCGTGGACATACCGGACGGCTGCGCCCTCACGGTGGCGGGGGAGACCCGTACCTGGGTGGAGGGCGAGTGCCTGCTGTTCGACTACTCCTTCGAGCACGCGGCGCGCAATGACGGTGACAGGCCGCGGACCTGCCTCCTCGTGGACCTCTGGCATCCGGAGACGACCGTTGCGGAGCGGCTGGCTCTCACCGCGCTCATCGGTGAGATCAGGCGCCTCCTGGGGGACGGCTGAATCCGGTGCGGGCACGGCTCTCCCTTCTCGTCCTGGCGCTGGCCCAGTTGGTCATCGCGCTCGACTACAACATCGTCTACGTCGCCCTGCCCGACATCGGCACCGGTCTCGGCTTCTCCGCGCACGATCTCCAGTGGGTGGTGAGCGCCTACGTCGTGACGACGGGCGGCTTCCTCCTGCTGGGCGGCCGGACGGCCGATCTGCTGGGCAGGCGCCGGACCTTCGTCGCCGCGGCCCTCGTGTACGCCGGGTCCTCGCTGGCGGGCGGGCTTTCCGAGTCGGCGGGCGCCCTGGTCGCCGTCCGCGCGGCGCAGGGCATCGGCGGCTCGCTGCTGTTCCCGGCCACCCTCGCCCTGATCAACACCCTGTACGAGGAGGGCCCCGCCCGGAACCGGGCCCTCGCGGTCTGGGGCGCCGCGGGGGCCGGCGGCCTCTGCTTCGGGTCGCTGCTGGGCGGCGTGCTCGTCGAGGCGTTCGGCTGGCGGTCCGTCTTCTTCGTCAACGTGCCCGTGGCGGCGGCGCTGGCATGGGCGGGCCGGCGGCTCTTCCCCGGGGACGGCCCGCGGACCGGACCTCGCCGGTACGACCTGACGGGCGCCCTGACCGGCACCGGGGGCATCACGCTCCTGGTGTTCTCGCTGGTACGCGCCCCCGAGGCGGGCTGGGCCGGCCCGTCCGCGCTGCTCGGTGCCGCGCTCGCGGTCGGCCTGCTGGCCGTCTTCGCGGTCGTGGAGTGGTGTGCGCGCGATCCGCTGGTGCCGGTACGGCTGTTCGCCCACCGAGGGCTGCTCGCCGCGATGGCGCTCACCGCCCTCTACAGCGCGACCTTCAGCTCACTGCCGTACTTCATGACCCTCTACTTCCAGAACGTGCGCGGCTACAGCGCGTTCACGACCGGCCTCGCGTTCCTCGTCCCCGCCGTGGTGACCGCCCTGGGCACGAAAGCCGGTGAACTGGCCGTCGCCCGCGCCGGGTTGGGCCGGGTGCTGGGCGGCGGCATGGCGCTGGGCGCGTGCGGGGCCGTCGTGCTCGGGCTCGCGCTCACCGGAGACGGGCCGTACCTCCTGCTGCTGCCCGGCATCGTGCTCCTGGGGCTCGGGCAGGGCGCCGCCTGGACCGGCATGTGGATCGCCGCCGCCTCCGGGGTGGCCGCCGAGGACCAGGGGGTGGCCTCCGGCATGGCCTCCACCACCCTCCAGGTGGGCGGCGCGATCGGCCTCGCCCTGCTGGTCGCGCTGTCCTCGGGTGCCGGTCAAGGCCCACCGGACGAGAGCCGGCTCACCGGCATACGCATCGCCGTCTTCGCCGTCGCGGCCGCCCTCTGCTGCGGCGCCCCGCTCACCCTGGCGCTGCGCACGAGCCGTGCGCCCGCCGCGTAACCGGCCCGCCCCGCCCCACCCATGAACCTCATGAGGAGAACAGCTGTGCCCAGCAACACCCGCGGGCCGTCGGGTCCGGCGGCCGTCCTGTGCGGACTTGCCGGATGGGTGCCGCCCCGCGTGGTCGCCAACGAGGAACTCGCCGAACGGCTGGACACCGACGACACCTGGATCCGTACCCGCACCGGAATCCGCCGACGGCACATCGCCGGGCCCGGCCAGGCCACCTCCGACCTCGCCGTGGAGGCCGGGCGGCAGGCACTGCGCTCGGCCGGGACCGGAACGGCCGACACGGTGATCGTCGCCACGACGACTCCGGACCGCCCCTGCCCCGCCACCGCGCCCCTGGTCGCCACCCGCCTCGGCCTCGCGGGAGCCGCGGCGTTCGACATCGGCGCGGTGTGCACCGGCTTCGTGTACGGCCTCGCCACCGCGGCCGGACTGATCGCCTCCGGCATCGCCGAACGGGTCCTGCTGATCGGCGCGGACACCTACTCCACCATCGTCGACCCGCTGGACAGGGCCAACGCGATCATCTTCGGGGACGGCGCCGGAGCGGTGGTCCTGCGCGCCGGGAACCCGGACGAGCCGGGCGCGGTGGGCCACTTCGACCTCGGCAGCGACGGCGCCCACGAGGACCTGATCACGGTCGCCGCGGGTGGCTCCCGCCGGCGGGCCACCGACGGCCAACCCACCCATGCCGAGCGGCATTTCGCGATGCGCGGCAAGGAGGTCTACCGGCACGCGGTGACCCGGATGGCCGCCTCCGCCCGCACCGCGCTGTCCGGCGCCGGATGGACGATCGGCGACCTCGACCACTTCGTGCCCCACCAGGCCAATCTGCGCATCCTGCACTCCGTCGCCGACGACCTGGGGCTGTCCCGGGACCGCTGTGTCACCAACGTCGACGCCCGCGGCAACACCGGAGCCGCCTCCCTGCCACTCGCCCTGGCCGACGCCATGGCGGCAAGCCGGCTCCGGCCCGGCGACCGCCTCCTGCTCACCGCCTTCGGTGGCGGCCTCACCTGGGGCTCCTGCCTCCTGACCTGGCCAGAGCTCACCTTGAACCCGCAACCGGAACGGATCACACCATGACCACCTACGACCGGCTCGTCGCCGTCATCGTCGGCCTGCACGACATACCCACCGGCCTCATCCGCCCCGGCGCCACCCTCGGCGCGCTGGACGTCGACTCCCTGACCACGGTCGAGATCAGCATCCGCATCGCGCGCGACCTGGGCGTCACCGTCGGCGACGACGAACTCGAACCCGGCCGCACCCTTGCCGAGATCGCCGAACTCGTCGACTCCCGGCGCACCACCACCGTCTGACCCCAGCACCCCGACCGAAATCCGGAAGGACCGGCAGCCATGCAGATCAAGGACCAGCCCGGCGCGGCGCTCGGCGTCACCGTCGAGGACTTCGACCACACCACGGCCTCCGAAGCCGATATCCAGGCCCTCAAGAGGACCGTCTACGCGAAGAAGATCGCCGTCCTGAAGGGACAGGACCTCACCCCCGCCCAGTTCCTCGCCCTCGGCAAGCGCCTGGGCCGCCCCGAGACGTACTACGAACCGATGTACCGGCACCCGGACGTCCCGGAGGTGTTCGTCTCCTCCAACGTCCCCGAGGGAGGCAGGCAGATAGGTGTGCCGAAGACGGGCAAGTTCTGGCACGCCGACTACCAGTTCATGCCCGACCCCTTCGGCATCACCCTGATCCACCCGCAGGTGATCCCGGAGAACAACCGCGGCACCTACTTCATCGACATGGGCAGGGCGTACGAGCGGCTGTCCGAGGAGCTGAGAGCGGCGGTCCGCGGAACGCGCTGCCGGCACTCCGTGCGCAAGTACTTCAAGATCCGGCCGCAGGACGTCTACCGCCCGATCTCCGAGATCATCGAGGAGGTCGAGACCAAGACCCCGCCGGTCGTACGGCCCACCACCTTCACCCACCCGATGACCGGGGAAACGGTCCTCTACCTCAGCGAGGGCTTCACCGTCGGCATCGAGGACCAGGACGGCGAACCGCTCGAAGGCAAGCTGCTGGAGCGCCTCTTCGAAGCCACCGGCCAGCTCGACGACACCTTCACCCACGAGGGCATCCATCTGCAGAGCTTCGAGCAGGGCGACCTGCTGGTCTGGGACAACCGCAGCCTCGTCCACCGGGCCCGCCACACCACCACCCCGGAGCCCACCGTCTCGTACCGGGTCACCGTCCACGACGAGCGGGCACTGTACGACGGGATGCGGGGCGCGCACGACGGGATGCGCGCCGCATGACCGCGCCCGCCGCCGACCGCCCCACGGCCCCGCCGCAGCGGTCGTACGCCACGGACGAAGAACTGCTGGCCCGCGTCCTGGCGCCCTACAAGGAGCACTGCGCTTACCTGAGGTCCGCCGAGGTCACGGCGTCCGACGGACTCGCCTCCGCCCGCTGCGCGTTCGCGATCCCCGAGTCCTGCTACATCGACGACACCGGCCATCTGAACTCGGTCGAGGTCAACATCGCCTACAACCAGATGATGTACTACCTGGTCGCCAAGTCCGTGAAAGAGGGGCTGCTGACCGGGTTCGAGGACTGGACCCTGGACGACTTCTGGCGCCACCAGCTCCCGGACATCCTCATCGCCCGCTTCGCGGCGAACTTCCGGCGGCCCGTCGAACCCCGCCGGTTCACGGGGGAGTTGGAGTTCCGCTCTGTTACCCGGCGCACCTCCGGCGCGGCCGGTCCCTTCCTCCACGCCTCGACCGTGTTCCGCTACCAGGACGCCCATGGCGGCCGGTGCGACGGCGAGGTGACCCTCGCCTTCGTCAACGTCCCCTGAACCACTCACCGTTGGGAGACCGCTCATGGAGACGACCACGGCGCCCCGGCCCCGGGGCGCGCGGCTCCACCACCCCGAACTGAGCACCCTCGTCCACACCACCCGCTTCCACGCCGCCCGGCAGCCCGAGGCCGCCGCGGTGATCTGCGAGGGCCGCACCCTGACGTACGGGGAGCTGCATCGCGGCAGCAACCGCATGGCGCACGCCCTGCGCGCAGCGGGTCTCGGCGAGGGCGACCGGGTCGCCTACCTGGGAAAGGAGTCCGAGCACTACTACGAGGCGCTCTTCGCCTGCGCCAAGACCGGTACCGTGCTGGTCCCGGTCAACTGGCGGCTCACCGCGCCCGAGGTCGGCCACATCCTCCAGGACTCCGGCACCCGACTGCTGTTCCTCGAAGACGAGTTCGCCCCGATCGTTCGGGCCATGCCCACCCGGCCTCCGGGGACCGTCGTCCCGGTGGACTCGATCACCGACTGGCGCGCCGAACACCCGGACAGCGAAACGGAGTTCGAGGCCACCGCGGACACTCCGGTCGCGCAGCTCTACACCAGCGGCACCACCGGGCTGCCCAAGGGAGTCGTACTCGCGCACCGCAGCTTCTTCGCGATCCGCGACGCCCTCGCGAGCGAGGGACTGGACTGGATCGACTGGCGGGAGGGCGACATCGCCCTGGTCGGCATCCCCGGATTCCATGTCGGCGGTCTGTGGTGGGCCACCCAGAACCTCAACGCCGGTACGACGATCGTCGCCCTGCGCGCCTTCGCCGCCCGGGGGACCGTGGACCTGATCCGCGGCCTCGGCGTCACCACCGCCTGCGTGGTCCCGGCCATGCTGCGCATGATGCTCACCGAACCCGGCGTCCGTGCCGCGGACTTCACCACCCTGCGCAAGACCGTGTACGGCGGCTCCCCGATCTCCGAGGCGCTGCTGGAGGAGAGCCTCGCCGTCCTGGACTGCGAGTTCGCCCAGATCTACGGCCTGACGGAGACCGGGAACACCGCGGTCTGCCTGCCGCCGGCCGCCCATGTCCCCGGCGGCCCCCTCATGCAGGCCGCCGGGCGCCCCTATCCGGGGGTGCGGGCCAGGGCGGTCGACGGCCGGGGCCGTGAACTGCCGCCGGGCGCCGTGGGCGAGGTCTGCCTGCGCACCCCCGCCCGGATGGTCGAGTACTGGGGCCTGCCCGACAAGACCGCGGAGACGCTCGTGGACGGCTGGATCCACACCGGTGACGCCGGCTACCTCGACGCGGACGGCTACCTCTTCATCCACGACCGCATCAAGGACGCCATCCTGGTCGCCGGTGAGAACGTCTACCCCGCCGAGATCGAGAACGTGCTGGAACGCCATCCCGCGGTGGGGGAGGCGGTGGTGATCGGGATTCCCGACGAGCGGTGGGGCGAGCGGGTCCACGCCTTCGTCGTGCCCGCGTCCGGTACCCGCCCCAGCGGGCGGGACCTGCACACGTTCCTCGTCCCGAGGCTGGCCGCGTTCAAACTGCCCGCGAGCTACGAGTTCACGGACCAGGTCCCGCGCAACCCGAGCGGCAAGATCCTCCGCCGCGAACTGCGCGACCGCTACTGGCGCGACTCCGCCCGCAAGGTCAACTGACCACCCCACCCGCGCCGTTCGCGTCCGGCACGCCGCCCTGCCCGGCGAGGCACTGCCGCACCGGCGGACGAACCACCGAGAGAGAGCCCCCTGACCCCATGCCAGAACGCATGCCTCAACCCATGTCTCAACCCATGTCTCAACCCATGTCTCAGCCCATGCCTCAACCTACGTCTCAACTCATGCCTGGACAACTCACCTTGGACGGCTTCCGCGCCGATCTCGCGGAGTGCCTGTTCCTGGAGCCCGGTGAAGTCGACCTGGAGGAGGGCCCGTTGGACGCCGGACTGGACTCGCTGCGCATCGTCACCCTGCTGGAGCGCTGGCAGGCGGCAGGCGCCGAGGTGACCTTCGTCGACCTCGCCGAGCGCACCTCCTTCGCCCAGTGGTGGCAGCTGCTCACCGAACGCATACCGGGAGCCTGTCGTGCCGACACCTGAACGACGTCCGCTGCTGGCCGCCCAGGAGGGGATCTGGGCCGGCCAGCAACTCGATACGGACAGCCCGGCGTACAACACCGCCGAGTACCTGTGCATCGCCGGTCCGCTGGACGCGGCCCTCTTCGAGCGGGCCCTGCGGCATGTCGTCGCCGAGACCGAGGCGCTGAACGTCACCTTCGACACCGACGACACCGGCCACCCCTGGCAGATCGACACCCCGGCCGGCGACTGGCACCTCCACCTCGCGGACCTCACCGCCGAACCCGACCCGCGGGCCAGTGCGTCGACTTGGATGGACCAGGACATGGCCCGCCCCGTCGACCTCACCCGCGGCCCGGTCTTCGGTCACGCCCTGCTGCGGACCGCGCCCGAGGAGTTCCTCTGGTACCACCGCGTCCACCACATCGCCCTCGACGGCTTCGGCCTCTCCCTCGTCGCCCGGCGCGTCGCCCAGGTCTACACCGCGCTCATGGCGGGCGAACCCGTACCGGAGAGCGGCTTCGGCACCCTGGAATCCGTCCGCGCCGAGGAACGCGCCTACCGGGGATCCGCCCGCCACACCGAGGACCGCGCCTACTGGACCGGCCGCTACGCCGACCACCCGCCGGTGCCCGGCCCGGCGGGCCGCGCCGCCCTGCCCGCCCGCACCTTCCACCGGCACCTCGCCGACCTCGACCCGGCCGCGACCGGCCGACTGCGCACCGTGGCCCGCGCGTTGTCGGTCACCTGGTCGGAGATACTCCTCGCGGCGACCGTCGCCCGACTGCACCGGCTCACCCGGGCACCGGAGATCGTCCTGAGCCTGCCCGCGATGGGCCGCCTCGGATCGGTGGCGCTGCGGGTGCCCGCCACGGTGCGCAACATCCTGCCCCTACGGGTCCCCGTCGCCCCCGACGACAGCCTCCGCGTCCTCGCCCCCCGGATCTCGCGCGAACTGCGCGCCGCGCTGCCCCACCAGCGTTACCGCTACGAGCAGTTGCGCCGCGACCTGAAGCTGGTGGGCGGGCAACGCCGGTTGTCCGGGCCGGGCGTGAACATCATGCCGTTCGCGTACGACCTGAAGTTCGCGGGGCATCCCAGCACCGTCCACAACGTGTCCGCGGGCCCCGTCGACGACCTGGCCGTCAATGTCTACGACCGCGCGGACGGCACCGGACTGCGCATCGCCGTCGACGCCAACCCCGACCTGTACACCGAGTCCGAGGCGGCCGCGTTCCGGGACGGACTGCTCGCCCTGCTGGCGGAGGCGCTCGCCGACCCGGACCGGCCGCTCGGCGGAAGGCGGGCGCACCGCACCGTGCCCGTCCTCGACGGCGGCCCCCTGCCGGTCCCCGCCCGCCCGGTGCTGAGCCTGATCGCCGACCACGCCGCCCGCCGGGGTGGAGCCGTCGCCGTCGAGCACGCCGGAGCGACCCTGACCTACGCCCAACTCTTCGGCGCCGCACGCGACATCGCCCGGGAGATCGCCGGTCGGGGCGTCGGAAAGGGCGACCTGGTGGCCGTAAGCCTGCCCCGGGGGACGTACGCGGTGACCGCCCTGCTCGGCGTGCTGCTGTCGGGCGCCGCCTACTGCCCCCTCGACCCGGGGGCACCCGCCGGCCGTACGGCCCGGCTGCTGGCCGACGCCGCCCCGGCGCTCGTCCTGACCACCGGCGATCACCCGGCCGGGTTCAGGGAGCACCCCGAGCACCCCGTACTGCTGCTGGACGGGCCGGATGCGGGACCCGGCACCACCGTTACCCCCTCGGCGCCCGCGCTCACGGACCTCGCCTACGTCCTGCACACCTCGGGCTCCACCGGCCGTCCCAAGGGCGTGGCGGTCGGTCATGCCGCGCTCGCGCACTTCGTCGCCGCGGCCACGCACCGCTACGGGCTGCGCCGGGAGGACCGCGTCCTCCAGTTCGCGCCCCCGCACTTCGACGCCAGCGTGGAGGAGATCTTCCTGACCCTGTGCGCCGGTGCCACCCTGGTGGTGCGGACCGACGACATGACGGACTCGGTACCGGGCTTCCTCGACGCCTGCGCCCGGCTGCGGGTGAGCGTGCTGGACCTGCCGACCGCCTACTGGCACGAACTCGCCCACGCGGTCTCCACCGGCACCGCCACCCTGCCCGAGGGTGTCCGGACCGTCGTCATCGGCGGCGAGCCGGCCCTGCCCGAACGGGTCGAGCGCTGGCGCACATCGGTGGGCACCTCGGTCACGCTGCTGAACACCTACGGCCCCACCGAGGCCACCGTGGTCGCCACCGTCGCCGACCTCAGCGCCCCCGGGCTCGCCGCCGGAGAGGTGCCCATCGGCCTGCCCCTGCCCGGTACCAGGGCGGCCGTCGTCGACGGCGAGCTGTATCTGCTGGGCCCGACCCTCGCCGACGGCTACCGGGGAGACCCGCCGGACAGCGCGCGCTTCGCCCCGCTCACGGCCCTCGCGGACGCCCCGCGCGCCTACCGCACCGGGGACCTGGTCCGCATCGGCGAGGACGGGCAGCTGCGCCATCTCGGCCGCGCCGACGCCGAGTTCAAGATCAGCGGGCATCGGGTGCAGCCCGCCGAGGTGGAGAACGCCCTGCTCACCCATTCCGGCATCCGGGAGGCGGCCGTCGTCGGGCAGGTCCTGCCGGACGGCACCCGGCGGCTGGTCGCCCATGTCGTCGCCCATGCGGTGGCCGATGCCCCGGCACCGTCCGCCGCCGAGATCAGGGACCACCTTCGGGCGAGGCTGCCCGCGGCGATGGTCCCCTCCGCCGTCGAGATCGTCGACCGGCTGCCCCGCACCGGCTCGGGCAAGATCGACCGGGCTGCCCTCGCCGAGTCGCCCGCCCATGGGACACCCGCCGACGGAAGCCCGATGGAGCGGACCGTCACCGGCGTCTGGCGGCAGATCCTCGGCACCGACGCCATCGCCGTGCACGACGACGTGTTCGACCTGGGCGCCCACTCCCTGCAGGCCATCCAGGCCGCCAACCGGCTCGGCGTGGAACTCGGCCGGGACGTCAAGGTCGCCTGGCTCTTCCAGCACCCCACCACCGCGGGCCTGGCCCGATTCCTGATCGAAGCAGAAGCCGAAGCAGAAGCCGAAGCAGAAGCAGAAGCGAAGGCAGAGGCGGAATTGGAAACGGGAACGGGAACGGGATCGGAAGTGGAAACGGACTCGGAATCAGAAGTGGACTCCGAGCCCGAACGGCCGCGCCCCGCCCCCGCCCCGGCACCTGCCGTACTCCCGCCGCCCAGCGCCCTCCTCCGCGACGCCCGACTCGATCCGGACATCCGGCCGGGCACGAAGCGCACCCCGCGAGAAGCCCCCCGGCGCATCCTGCTCACCGGCGCCACCGGCTTCGTCGGCTCCCACCTGCTGGCGCGACTCCTCGCCGACACGGACGCCGAGATCGTCTGCACGGTACGGGCGGCCGACGCGCCGGAGGCCACCGCCCGCGTCCACACGGCCCTCGCCCGGCACGGCATCACCCCCGGTGAAGGGGCATCGGCCCGCCTGACGGCCCTGCCCGCCGATCTGGCCCGTACCGACCTCGGCCTGTCCCGGGAGGCCCTGGCCGACCTCGCGGCGAGCTGCGACGCGATCTTCCACGACGCGGCCTCCGTCAGCATCCTGCGTGACTACGCCACCCTGCGCGCCGCCAACACCGAGTCCACCCGGCGCCTGCTGCGCCTCGCGGCCGTCGGCGGGACACCCCTGCACTACGTCTCCACCCTGTCCGTCGCCCCTCCGGCGCGGCACAGCCCCGAGGTGCCCGAGGAGTTCCTGCCGTTCCACGAGGGCCTGCGGAACGGCTACCAGCGGTCCAAGTGGGCCTCCGAACACCTCCTGGAACAGGCGGCGCAACGCGGTCTGCCCGTCACCGTCCACCGGCTGGGCCGGGTGCTCGGACCCGCCCGCACGGGATACGTCAACGAGCGCGACTTCCTGTGGAGCGTGCTGCGGGCCGGCATCCCCGCGGGCATCGTGCCCGAGCTCTTCGAGGACGAGGTCTGGACCCCGGTGGACTTCGTCGCGCGATCCCTCGTCCATCTGTGCCTGCGCCGGGGCGACGGGACGGCCGGGGTCTTCAACCACGCCACCCTGCCCCGGGTCCGGCTCGCCGACGTGTACGACTGGGTACGGGAGTACGGCTATCCGGTACGGGTCCTGCCGCTCGCGAACTGGCGTGAGCTGCTTCCCCGTTCGGCCGACGCGGCGGCCACGACGCTCGCCTTCTTCGACTCAGCGGAATTCGACTCGGCGGAAGACGACTCGGACGGCCAGGGCGGTGCGACCGATCTGTGCCTCGGGCCCGTTCGCGCGGACCGGGTTCGCGCGGGCCTGGCCGGCAGCGGCATCACCTGCCCGCCCGTCGACCGCGAGCTCTTCTTCCGCTACGTGGACCACTGTGTGACGACCGGCGCCCTGCCTGCCCCCAACACCCGGTCGCCCGCAGGCTAGTTGTGCTTTCCCGTGTCGTCCGGCTCGGGCTCGATCGCATCCGCCGCCGCGGTCGGGCCTGAAGCCGTCGCCGGTGACCGCAGAGCCCGGCGGACGGCGTCGCGCAGCCAGTGATGGGCTCCGTCGGCCGTGTGCCGGGGGTGCCAGGCCATGCCGATGGTCAGCGGCGGCAGCGTGAGAGGGATGTCGAGGAGGCGCAGTCCGAGGGCGTGGGCGTCGTGGGTGAGGGGCGAGGGGGCGGCGCCGGGGAGCGCGGCGGGCACGAGGCAGACGACGTCGCTGCGGGCGGCGAGAGCCATCGCGGCCAGATGGCTCGGCAGGACGACACCGACCCGCCGGTGGAGGCCCTGCTCGGCCAGCGCGGCGTCGAGCGGCCCGGTGAACCGGCCCCGGCGGCTGACCGCGACATGCGGGGCGGCCGCGAACCGGTCCGGGGTCAGCGGCCCCTCGGCGAGCGGATGGCCCGACCGGACGGCGGCCACCATACGGAGGCTGACCAGCTCCTCGACCCGCGTCTCCGGGTCCACATGGTCGATGGCTCCGATCTCCAGGTCGATCCGGCCGTCGCGCAGGGCGGGCCCCGCCTCCAGCTCCTCGGCCCGGATCCGGAACGAGACCCCCGGCGCCTCCCGCCGGGACAGCCGCAGCAGCCCCGGGGTCAGCGCCGCACCGACCAGGTCGGCGGCCTGAAGGGTGAAGGTGCAGTTGAGGCCGGCGGGGTCGACGCTCGCGCCGGGACTGAGCAGCGCTGCCAGACCGCGCACCACCGCGGCGGCCTCCTCGCGCAGGGCCTGGGCGCGCGGGGTGGGAACCATGGTCTGCCCGGCCCGGACCAGCAGGGGGTCCTGGAGGACGCGACGCAGCCGGGCCAGGGTGCGGCTCATGGCGGCGGGCGAGGTGTGCAGACGTGCGGCGGCGCGCGTCACGCTCTGCTCGGCCAGCAGGGCGTCCAGCGCGAGGGCGAGATTGGCGTCGATGACCGGATCCGGGCTGCTCACCAGCGTTATTCCATTTCAGTCAATGATTCCGTGCCGAAGTTCCCATTGTGGCAGCACCGCAGCGCTCAGCAGGATGAGGGACGTACCCGATCAGCACGACCCCCGAGGTTTTTCATGATCGTCATTACGGCTCCCACCGGGAACATCGGCCGTCAGCTGCTCCCCCTGCTCCTGGAGTCCGCCCCCGCCGCGGGCGAGGAACTGCGCGTGATCGTGCGTGATCCCGCCCGGCTTCCGGACGCGGCGCGCGGACGCGTCGAGGTGATCACCGGCTCGCACGCCGAGGCCGACGTCCTCGACCGGGCCTTCGAGGGCGCGGACGCCGTCTTCTGGCTCGTCCCCCCGGACGCCTCGCTGGCCCCGCACGACGCCTACACCGGTTTCACCCGCCCCGCCGCCGAGGCGCTCACCGCCCACGGCGTCGGCCATGTCGTCGGTGTCTCCGCGCTCGGCCGGGGCACCCCGCTCGCCGACCGGGCAGGACTTGTCACCGCCTCGCTCGCCATGGACGACCTGATCGCCGGCACCGGCGTCGCCTACCGGGCCCTGGCCAACCCGTCCTTCTTCGAGAACCTCCTGGAGGAATGCGACTCGATCCGCGAGAAGGGCGTCTTCACCGACTCCGTCGACCCGGACCGCAAGGCCCCCTTCGTGGCCGTAGCCGACATCGCGGCGGCCGCGGCCGGCCTGCTCCTCGACCGCTCCTGGACCGGCACCGGCAGCGTCCCGGTCCTCGGGCCGCAGGACCTGTCGCCCGACGACCTGGCCCGCATCATGACCGAACAGCTCGGCCGCCCCGTCCGCTACGAACGCCAGCCGCTCGACGAGCTGTACACGACCCTCGTCGGCTACGGCCTCCACGAGGCGTTCGTCCAGGGCATCGTCGACATGAAGCGGGCCAAGGACGAGGGCCTGGACGCCGGTGTCGCCCGCACCCCGGACACCGCTTCGCCCACCAGCTTCGAGCAGTGGTTCGCACGGACCCTCAAGCCCGCCGTCCTCTCCTGAAGCCCGGCACCCACCTCCCGCGGAGGCATTTCCATGTCCGTTGACACCACCGGCAATCCCGTTGACACGACCGGCGACACCGAACCGCCCGTCACGGCGTTCATGCTCGTCAAGACCACGCCCGAATGGCTCGCCCTGACCGTTCAGGAACGCGTGGACGCCTTCACCACCCAGGTCCTGCCTGCCATCGAGGCCCGGACCACCGGCGTCCGATCACGCTTCTACGACACCGAGTTCTACTCCGCGCGCGTCACCGACGTATGGGTGTGGGAGGCCAAGGACCACCACGCCTACCAGCTCCTCGTCGACGCGCTGCGCGAAACCCCGTTCTGGGACCGCTACTTCGAGATCGTCGACCTCCTCGTCGGCACCGAGAACGGCTACGCGCGGACGTACGGCCTCGAACCCGTCGCCACCATCGTCACCTGACCTGCGCACGGCCCGGAGTGATCGGGCCGGTGAGCCGGAGCAGCAGCGCGGCGGCGATGTACCGCATCTTGCCGACGTTGCTGCGCGGGTCGTACCCCAGTGTGTGGGTCAGCGACTCATGGCGGGCCTGCACGGTGGAGTGGTGCATGCCCAGCTCGGCTGCCGCGGAGCGGATGCTGTCGGCTTCCACCAGCGTGCGCAGCACGTCCGCGGAACGGGGGTCGAGACCGGCGAGGGCGAGCACGTCCTCGTGCGGGGCCCCCGGGTCGTAGGCCTGGGCGAGCAGCAGCATCGCTCCGAGGTCCGCCGCGTCGACGGCCGGTGCGGTGGCATCCGTCAGCCGGAGCGCGATGACCGCCGCGTCCCAGGACTCGGGTGCCCGGTCGGCACGCACCCAGGTCCCGAACCCGACCGGTTCCGGCGGGCTGAGCTCGCCGGAGATGTCGAGTGTGGCCTTCAGGAGTCCGTACCGGGTCGGCACGATCGCGGAGGGCGCGTCGGTCTCGGCCGCGTCCGCCAGGGTCGCCAGGATCCGCACCGGGGTCGCCGGATCGATCCGGCGACGCGCGAGGAGTGCCATGCGCTCGGCGATCGGACGGGCCGGGTCGATGACCGCGTCGATGCCGCGCTCGGGGCGGCGGCGCGCCTCCAGGAGCTCGACCCCCAGGGCGAGGCGCTCCGCGATCATCTCGTCGTGGGGCTCCGGCTCCCCGTCCCGTTCGAGCCACACGGTCCAGCCCGCGTGGGACAGCAGGGACGAACGCCGGTGGCCGTCGGTGGCATCGCCGAGCAGGCGTCCATCGGGATCACGCCGGCTCACCCGCCCCCGGACCTCGGCACCGGCGACCGTCCCGGAAAGCACCGCGGCACCGCGCAGCAGCCCGTCGAGCCCGGCACCGCGGGCGATGAGGACATCGAAGTACGACACGATCCGCAGCGATTCGCTCGCCTCCGGGTCGAGTGAACTCAGCCTTCCGACCAACTGGTGCACTTGCGGTCCTCCACGCTCTTCCCGCATTTTACCGAGATCCGATGAGGCGTCGCCTCAGGACCCCAGGGCGCGGGCCACCCAGGCATCGCGCGCGGCCGTCATGGCGTGCGCGAGCGCGGTATGGGGCGCGGCCAGGTCGAAGCCATGGAATCCGCCGGGCCAGATGTGCAGTTCGGCCTGTACGCCCGCGTGCCAGAGCGCGGTCGCGTAGGCGACGTCCTCGTCCCGGAAGACCTCGGCCGAGCCGCAGTCGATGAACGCGGGCGGCAGCCCCGTGAGGTCCCGCGCCCGGGCGGGCGCGGCGTAGACCGACACGTCGTCGGTCCCGCGTCGCTCGCCGAGGAGCGCGGTCCAGCCCATGACGTTGCTTCCGCGGTCCCATACGCCGACCGCGTCGAACTGGGCCGAGGACACCGTGCGGTCCCTGTCGTCCAGCATCGGATAGATCAGCACCTGACCGGCCAGGGCCGGTCCCCGCCGGTCGCGTGCCATCAGCGCGATTCCGGCGGCGATGCCGCCCCCGGCGCTCTGGCCCGCGATGATCAGCCTGTCGGGGTCCATGCCGAGCTCTCGGGCGTGCTCGGCCGTCCAGAGCAGCCCGGCGTAGCAGTCCTCGACCGGGTAGGGGTCGGGATGCTCGGGCGCGAGCCGGTACTCGACGGTGACCAGCACGGCGTCGTGCTCGACGACCCACGGCAGGACCTGGGCCAGGCCGGCGAAGCGGTCGCCGGAGACCATGCCGCCGCCGTGCGTGTGGTAGATCCCGGGGCCGAACCCCTGATGGTCCCGGCGGGCGATCACCGAGACGGTGATCCCGTCGCCCAGGTACCCCGGGATCGTGACGTCGCGCCGGGTCAGACCGGAGTCCGAGAGCATCTCAGCGGTGACCACTCCCGTCGTCGTCCGGCGCATGTCGGGGATCATGTCCGCGGTCAAGGTCGGCGGTATCTCATCCTTGAGAACCGCGAGGACGGCTTCGAGCTCCGGGTCGAACGGGGGGCGCGGGACGGTGACGGACATCGGGACTCCTTCATCTGCGCCGCGTGTCCGCGGCGTGGATCGATCGTCCTGCGGAGGCGGCGGCGCGCGGAACCGCCGAACGCCGCGGTCTCGGGCGCCGTACCCCGCCGTTCGCGCGCCCGGCCCGCCGACGGGCGTGGCCTGCCGATGGCCTGGCCCGCGGACGGGCGTGGCCTGCCGATACGGCACGGTCCGGTGCGGATGACCTTCCGGAGGCCGTCCGCACCGGACCGTGCCGTATCGAGAAAGGTCAGCCGACCTTCAGCAGGATCTTCCCGCCGACGCCGTCGCGCAGCGAACGGAGGGCGCCGACCACACCCTCCAACGGCAGCTCCCGCACCCAGCCGGTGGTGTCGTAGACCCCGTCGGCCATGGCCGCGATGACCGCGTCGAACTCCTCGGGCCGGTATCCGACCGCGCCGATGATCTCCTTCTCGGACATCATGAGCCCTGTCGGCTGGAACTCCATCGCGTGCTCGTGCAGCGCGGCCACCACCAGCCGGCCGCCGGGGACCAGGCCCGCCAGAGCGGAGCTGATCGCCGTGCCCGCGCCCGCGGCATCCACCGCGACGTCCACACCGGCGCCGTCGGTGAGCGTGGCGATGGCGGCCGCGAGATCTTCGTTCACGGGGTCGACGACCCGGGCGCCCAGCGCGGCCATGATGGCGCGACGGTCCGCGCTCGGCTCGGACACCAGCACCCGCTCCACACCGCGCGCCTTGAACGCGAACCAGGCACCGATCCCGATCGGCCCCGCCCCCGCGATGAGCGCGGTGCCACCGGGCTCGACGCCGCTGCGCGCTACCGCGTGCCAGCCCACCGCCATCGGCTCCACGAGCGCGCCCAGCCGCAGGTCCACGCCGTCCGGCAGCACATGCAGCTTCGACGCGTCGCAGGTGGTGAACTCCGCGAGGCCACCGCCCTCCACATTCGACCCGAGCGAGCCCATCAGCGGACAGGAGAAGGGCAGGCCCTTCCGGCAGGCCGCGCACTCGCCGCAGGAGACCGCCAGCGGATAGACGGCGCCGAGGTCACCGACCTTCACATCCGTCACGCCCTCGCCGACCTCGACGACGGTGCCGGAGAACTCATGGCCGAGGATCTGCGGCAGCGTGGCGCCGGTCAGCGGATGCGGCTGGTCCAGGTCGAACGGCAGTGACTCGGGACAGAAGAAGAAGTGGAGATCGGAGCCGCAGATGCCGGCGAACGCATTGCGCAGCTTCACCTGCCCCGGGCCGGGACCGGGCTCCGGCACCTCCTCGATACGGAGGTCCTCCTTGCCGTAGAAACGCGCTGCCTTCATTCTGCTTCTCCTTGCTGTGCGACGACCGGGGACCGCCGGTCGTCCTTCATCGTCACGCGACCCTGTTTTCGCAGGCCACCGCCATGCGCGGCGGATACGGAGGACCCGGCCCGCCATTCGCGCGCCCGGGAAGCGCGCCCGGGAAACAGGGACGTCCGGACGGCTGCCGGGGCCCCTCATGAGCGTGCCTGTCCCTGGTCGGCAACTCGCGGGAACCCGAGCCCGCTTCGCCCCGACTACTGCATCAGAGCCCGCCCCCCTGAGCACTCACGCAAGGAGCCCGCATGTCGATGAACCGGCCGGCCGCTGCCGCCGTCCTGGCCGCAGCACTCTGTCTGCTGACGGCGGGGTGCGGATCGTCGTCCGCCGGCAAGGCGACCGACACGACGGCCGCGGCCCCGGCGACCGGATACCCGGTGACCCTCGACAACTGCGGTGTGAAGGAGACCTTCGCGAAGGCCCCCGGCCGCGTCGTCGTGATGAACGGCGCCTCCGTCGCCGAGGTCTCCACCCTGCTCGCCCTCGGCCTCGGGGACAGGATCGTCGCCAATGAGCAGAGCTACGGCATGTCCGAGGTGCCGGGCCGGGCCGCGGCGATCAAGAAGCTGCCCACCGGGGACGTGAAGCTCAACGACGCCTACGACATCCCCCGGGAGGCCATGCTCGGACTGCGCCCGGATCTGGTGCTGTCCACGACGTCGTACGGATTCGACCGGAAGAACGGCTTCGCCACCCGCGGGCAGTTGAAGGACGTCGGCGCCAACACCTATGTCTCCCCGCGGGGTTGTGACCAGGACACGTCCGGGATGACCATCGCCGACAGCTACCGGCTGCTGCGCGACATGGGCAAGGTCTTCGGCGTGAGCGACAGGGCCGAGAAGCTGATCGCCGCCTCCGAGAAGAACATCGCGGCCGTCACCGCCAAGGTGAAGGGGCAGAAGAAGCCGAAGGTCATGGTGCTCTTCTCCAACATGTCCATGGGCGGCAACGACTTCAGCTCGGTCGTCGCCAAGGGCATCTACAACGACATCCTGGCCAGGGCGGGCGGCTCCAACGCCTTCGAGAACGCCTCCAGGACCTCCTTCGCCGACCTGAGCAAGGAGAAGGTGGCCGCCACCGACGTCGACGCGCTCGTCGTCATCGGCTACAACGACCCGAACCCGGCGGCCTACGCCAGGAAACTGCTCAAGGAGTTCCCCCAGTGGCCGGCCGCGAAGAACGACACGTACGTGACGCTGTCCGACTCGATGTACCTCGGCCCCAGCAACGACGTGGCCGTCCGGAAGATCGCCGGGATGCTGCACCCGAACGCCTTCTGACCCGGCTCAGGGCCCCGCTCGCCCTCATGCTGCTGCCGGTCGCGCTGGTCGCCACCATGATCGTGGCGATCAGCATCGGCGCGGTCGACGTGCCCGTCGGCGATGTGTGGGGGATCGTCCTCCACCATGTCACCGGCGCCCGGACGGGGCCCGCCGACCCCGCCCTCGACCAGATCGTCTGGAACTTCCGCACCCCGCGCGTCGTCCTGGCCGCCCTGGTCGGCGCGGGCCTCGCCGTGTCCGGCGCGGTGCTCCAGACCGTGGTGTCCAATCCGCTGGCCGACCCGATCGTGCTGGGCTTCTCCTACGGCGCCACGCTCGGCGCGGTCCTCGTCATCACCCTCGGCGGCGGTGTCGCTCTCGCCGGGCTGGGAGTGTCGGCGGCGGCCTTCCTCGGCGCGGTGGCCGCCGGAGCCCTGGTCTTCGCGCTCGGCCGCCGCCATGGACGGATGGCGCCGACGCGGTTGGTCCTGGCCGGTGTCGCCGTCGGCTACGTCTTCCTCTCCGCGACCAGTTTCGTACAACTCCAGGCGACCCCGACCGAGTTGCGGACGGTGATGTTCTGGATGCTGGGCAGCGTCGCGGGCGCCCAGTGGGACCAACTCCCCACGGTGGCGGCCGTCGTGCTCGCCACGACCATGCTGCTGTCCCTGTTCGGCCGGCGCCTCAATGTGCTGCTGGCCGGCGACGAGTCGGCGACCGCGCTCGGCGTCGACGTCAACCGGCTGCGCGCCGTCCTCCTGGTCCTCAGCGCGCTGCTGACCGGCACCGTCATCGCGGTCGCCGGCAGCATCGGCTTCGTCGGGCTGATGATCCCGCACCTGGTACGGCTGACCACCGGCGCCGACCACCGCCGGCTGCTGCCCCTGACGGCCCTGCTGGGAGCCCTCTACCTGGTCCTCGTCGACCTGCTCTCCCGCACCCTCGACCGCCCCAACGAGCTGCCCCTGGGCATCCTCACCGCACTCCTCGGCGCCCCCTTCTTCCTGTGGCTGCTGCGCCGCGACAAGGGCCTGGACTGAACCATGAGACTCATCGTCGACCGGCTCCACATCACCCTCGACCGCAACCCGATCCTGCGCGACGTGAGCCTCGAAGTCGGCCAGGGCGACGTCGTCGGACTCGTCGGACCCAACGGCAGCGGCAAGTCCACCCTGCTGCGCACCGTCTACCGCTCACTGCGCCCGGCGGCCGGTGTCGTCCGGGTGGGCGACGACGACGTGTGGGAACTGTCCCCCCGCGCGGCGGCCCGCCGTACCGCGGCCGTCCTCCAGGACACCGGCGGCAACCCCACCGGCCTGACGGTCACCGAGATCGTGGCCCTCGGCCGCGCCCCCCATCACGGGCTGCTCGGCCGCGACGGCGCCGAGGACCGGGAGGCCGTGTCCAAGGCCATCGACCGCTGCGGCGTACGGCCCTTCGCGGACCGGGACTACGCCTCCCTCTCCGGCGGCGAGCGGCAACGCGTCCTGCTGGCACGGGCGTTGGCCCAGAATCCCAGGCTTCTCGTCCTGGACGAACTCACCAACCACCTGGACATCCGGGCCCGGTTCGAGCTGCTGGACCTGATCCGTGCCACCGGCGTCACCACGCTCGCCGTCCTGCACGACCTCGATCTCGCCGCCCGTCTCTGCGACCACCTCGTCGTCCTGCGCGACGGAACCGTGGCCGCGGCGGGACCGGTCCTCACGGTGCTCGCCCCGGACCTCCTCGCCGATGTCTTCGGCGTCCACGCACGCACCGAACGGCACGCCGACGGCGTCATCCGGATCACGTACGCTGCCCGGCCGCTCGCGGGGGACGGGGATCTCCGCGATCGCCTCTGCCGGCGGGACGGCACCCCTGCCGCCGCGCCACCGCCGGGCGCGCCCGCCCCGGACCGCGCGCGGTCCCCGAAGTGATCCGAGGCTGACGCGTGGGGTGCGGCCGCCCCCGTTCTCCGGCTGCGACGGCCGGACAACCGGAGGAGGATGGATCCGCGCGGACTGTCAGGGCCCGGACCACCACCGGGAACCTGCCTTCGGCGCTGTCGAGCGAAGTGTGCCGACGGAAGGCCCCGGCGATGAGCGGCGAAGGGCGATGAGCGGCCAAGCATGGGTCGGCGTGGCGGTGGCGGGCAGCACGGCCGCGTACGCGCTCTGCTCACGGCGGCTGGCATCGACCCCTGTGTCGTCGGCGATGGTGTTCGTCGGCTGCGGGATCCTGCTCGGCCCCGCCGCGCTCGGCATCGTCGATCTGAACCACGACTCCGAGCCGATCATCGCACTGCTCGAAGCGGCGCTCACCCTGGTGCTGTTCACCGACGCCATGACGGTCCGCAGGCGGGACCTGCGGACCGACGGCTTTCTCCCGGCCCGGCTTCTGAGCGTCGGCCTGCCGCTGAGCATCGGGGCAGGATGGCTGCTGGCGTGGCCCCTGCTGCCGGGGCTGACCCTGTGGGAACTCGCCCTCGTCGGCGCCGTCCTCGCGCCCACGGACGCGGCCCTCGGCAAGACCGCCATGTTCAGTCCACGAGTCCCCGCGCTCGTCCGGCACGGCCTCAATGTGGAGAGCGGCCTGAACGACGGCATGGTGCTGCCGTTCTTCGTGCTCTTCCTGGCCGTCATATCCGGCACGTCCGCCGCGCGAGAGGGAGCGGCGGGTGTCTTCTGGCGTGCGCTGGTGCTCAGTTCGGTGCTGGGATTCCTGGTCGGCGCCGTCGGCGGCCGGCTGCTGCGAGCGGCGCGGTCACGGGGGTGGGTCTCGGGGGAGTGGGCGCAACTGTTCGTCCCGGCCGTCGCCACGGCCGCGTACGCACTGGCGCTCGTGGTGAACGGCAGCGGCTTCATCGGCGCCTGGATCGGCGGCTTCGCCTTCGGTTCCGCACTGCGCCGGTACCCGGCCACCGAACGCAGGCTCCGGGCCACCGAACCCCAGAAGAGCCCCGGCTCCCAGGAGAATTCCGACCCTTCGCCGGACGCCCCCGACCCCGCCGCCGGTTTCACCGAGCACCTCGGCGAACTCCTCGCCTCACTCAGCCTGCTGGTCTTCGGCGCCGTACTGCTCGGCCCGACGCTGGAGCACTTGAGCTGGCGCGTCGTCGGCTACGCGGTTCTCAGCCTCACCGTCGTCCGTATGCTGCCCGTGGCCCTCGCGCTCGCCGGCAGCGGCCTGCGAGGTCCCACGGTCGCCTACATCGGATGGTTCGGACCCCGCGGTCTGGCATCCGTCGTGCTCGGACTGCTGCTCCTTGAGGAAGAGCACGTCCAGGGAGTCGAGTTGATGGCGAGAGTCGTGGCGGTCACCGTCGGCCTGAGCGTGCTGCTGCACGGGGTCACCGCCGTCGCCCTCGCCGACCGCTACGGCGACTGGCACGAGAGGGCCACGGCCGCGCGCGGGAAACTGCGCGAGGGAACCCCCGTTCCCGAGTCCGCCCGGGGCGCCCCGCGCAGAAACCGCCGACCGTGAGTCAGGACGACGTGAGTCAGGACGACGGGGGCTGGAGAACCGCGTCGATGACGTAGATGGTGGCGTTCGCGGCCTTGATGTTGCCGCAGACGATGCTCGCCTTCCCGTTGACCTTGAAGTCGGTGCCCGACCCCGACGTGGTCAGCTTGCTGCCTTCCACCGTCGTGAAGGAGCCGTGGGAGAGTTCGTCCGGCGTGATCTGCTTGTCCACGACGTGGTAGGTCAGCACCTTCTTCAGCTGCCCCTGGTTCTTGAGCAGCGAGGTGAGCTGCGACGCGGTCACCTTCTGGAACGCCTGGTCACTGGGTGCGAAGACGGTGATGTGGGACTTGCTGTCGAGAGTGCCGTTCAGCCGCGCCCTGACCGCGGCCGAGACCAGCTGGCTGAGCTGCGGATACGCGGCGGCGGCCTCGGTGACCTTGTCCTTGACCGTGTCGATCTTCTGGGAGACCGCCGGACATCCGGGACCGAACGTCCCCGACGGGCTGGGCGACGCGGCCCGTGCCTGGGCCTGCTGCGCCATACCTCCGAGCGCGAGCGGTACGGCGACCAGAGCCGCCGCGGTGGCCTTCGCTGTACGCATGCCGGTGAACCTCATGGCAACCTTCCTCCCGTGGAGGCGTGAACACTGCAGAGGCCGGGATCGCGGAAATCCTCGTCTCCGCGCGAATCCTCGATTCCGCGCACGGGGTGGGTTGCTGTCCCGCCACGGCCCTGGGCCGTTCCCCGGCTGCCCAGCGAGCGTATCCAGCGGGTGCGGGTGACCGCATCTCGGAGCCCGGCTGCGGCGCCCGGCGACGCGGAGCACAATGGTCGTCGGGGGAGGAGCGACAAGGCGCCCGTGACCGGGTACTTCATACGCGTGACCGGCTACTCGTACGGTTGAGCGAAGTGGTGTCGACATGTCCGAACCATCACAGAGCCAGAGCCAGAGCCCGAGCCAAAGCCCCGCTTGGCGGCGCATCCCCGAGGACGTCGCCGGCGCGGCCGTCACGGTGGCACGGGCCGCCGGACACGCGGCCCTCCACCCGAAGGCCACGATGGAGCGCGCACGCCATCTGCCGGAGATCGTGCCCGCGCTCGGTCACGCGGTGAAACCGATCCTGACGGGCCGCATGGGCGACTGGCGCGGTGAGTACGCCTACACCCTCGGCGAGCAGGCGTTCGTCTACGGGTTCCCGTACATCTACAACGCGCAACTGAGGCACGACTGGGTGACGAAGCCACGGAACCCGGCCACGGTCCCGTACGCGCCCGTCAACCACTTCTGGCATGCCGAGCGCCTGCTGGACGCGACGTACCGCGACGGCGGATGCCCCAACAACGACACCCTGTACTCGACGGCCTGGGTGCATCTGGGCAGCGAGCCGGTCATCCTGTCCCACCCGGACATGGGCGACCGGTACTTCACCTTCGAACTGGTGGGGATCACCTCTGACAACTTCGACTACGTCGGTCAGCGCACCACCGGTTCCGAAGCGGGCGACTTCGCCCTCGTCGGCCCGGGCTGGAAGGGAAAACTCCCGGCCGGAGTACGGCACGTGAAGAAGGCGCCGAGTCCCTGGGTGCTCGTCCTCGGCCGCACCCTGGTCGACGGCCCGGACGATGTGCCCCGCGTCCGGGAACTCCAGGAGCAGTACCGGCTCACCCCGCTCAGCCTGTTCGGCAAGAGGGACGCGGAGGTCCCCGAGAGCCGCGACGTCCTGGTGCCCGTCCCGGCGGCGGAGGATCCGCTGGGGCCGTGGAAGACCCTCAATCTGATGCTGGCCGAGAACCCCCCGCCCTCCCGTCACCGGGTGCTCCTCCAGCAGTTCGCCCAGATCGGCATCGGCCCCGGCCTCGATGTCGAGGCGCAGCCGGAGGCCGTCAGACGAAGCCTGATCCGGGCCGCCGCCGTCGGCGTACCCATGCTCAAGGAGCAGATCCTGAGCGGCGACTGGGCCGAACTCGTCCACGGCTGGCGCTATCCGCCGCCGGAGATGGGACGCTTCGGCGACGACTTCCTCAAGCGTGCCGCCGATCAGTCGCTGATCGGCGTCGCCGCCAACGACCCCGCCGAAGCGGTCTACCTGCTCAACTTCGAGGACGCGAGCGGCGACAAGCTGGATTCCGGCGGCCGGTACGAACTGCGCTTCCCCGGCGACGCGTTGCCCCCGGTGGACGCCTTCTGGTCACTGACCGCCTACGGGGAGGACATGAACCTCATCCCCAACCCGGCCGACCGCTACTCGGTGGGCGACCGCAGCGCCGGCCTGCGACGGGACGCGGACGGCGGACTGACCCTGCACCTCCAGCGCGAGCGGCCCGACGAGGACACGGAAGCCAACTGGCTGCCCACCGCCCCGGACGGCACCTGGTTCGTGGCCCTGCGCATGTACCGGCCCAGCCCGGCGGTGATCGACGCGACCTGGGAATGCCCTCCCCTGACCCGCGTCGACTGACCGCTCGTACGACCACCGCAGCGCGGCGCCTCGCCGCCCGCCGACGCGCCTGGAGCGAGGAGAGGTGATGGCCGTCGTGGACGGACCCATGGTCACGGATGTCGTCGTGGTGGGTGCCGGGGTCGCCGGGCTGGCGTGTGCCCGTGACCTGGCCGCCGCCGGGCTCGGCGTCACCGTGCTGGAGGCGGACGACGCGGTGGGCGGCCGGATGCGGACGGACCGCGTGGACGGCTTCACGGTGGACCGCGGATTCCAGGTCGTCAATCCCGCCTACCCGCAGCTGCGCCGGCGCCTGCCCGCGCGGTTCGTCGACCCGCGCCCCTTCCTGCCGGGCGTCCTGGTGCACACCGGTGACCGGCGGGTGCTGCTGGCCGACCCGCGCCGCCGCCCCGACGCGCTGGCCTCGCTGCTCTCCGGGCGGATCGCCCGGCCGCGCGACCTCGCGGCGCTGGCCGCGCTCGGCGCCCGTGACGCGCTCGCCCCGGCCCGGACCATCAAGCACGCACCCGAGTACACCACTCGCACCGCACTGGCCGACGCGGGCTTCTCCGAACCGTTCGTCGAGGACTTCTTCCGGCCGTTCCTCTCCGGGGTCTTCCTGGAGGACACCCTGGAGACGTCCAGCCGGGTGTTCCACCTCGTGTGGCGCAGCATGCTGCGCGGCGCCCTGTGCCTGCCGGCCTTCGGCGTGCAGTCCGTCCCCCGCGCCCTGGCCGCGGCCCTGCCCGAGGGCACCGTGCGGCTCGGCACCCCCGTGGCAGGGCTCGCCGACGGGGCCGTACTCACGGCGGACGGTACGGAACTGCCGGCGCTCGCCGTCGTGGTGGCGACCGGCGCCGGTGCCGCCGCACGGATGCTGCCCGGCCTGGACGTGCCCGGCCAGCGTACGGTCACCACCTACTACCACGTCGCCCCGCGCTCCCCCCTGCGGCAGCCCGTCCTGCTGGTCGACACCCGTCGGCGGGTGCTGAACACCTGCGTCCTCAGCGATGTCGCGCCCGAGTACGCGCCGCGCGGCAGCGCCCTCGTCGCCACCTCGGTGCCGGGCCGCGACACCGAGCCCAGGCGCTCGGCCGTGGCCACGGTCCTGTCCGAGATGTACGGCACCGACACCACCGGCTGGGACCTGCTGGTCGCGCGCACCGTCGAGAACGCGCTGCCCGCCATGCCGCCGCCCTGGCCGCTGACCCGAACGTGCCGTACCGGCAAGGGGCGTTACGTCTGCGGGGACCACCGGGGCACGGGTTCCGTCCAGGGCGCTCTCGCCTCCGGGGCACGGGCGGCCCGGGAGGTGCTGGAGGACCTCGGCGGAAAGTGAGCGCGACGCGGCCCGGCCGGACGTCACCGTGCCGATCACCTTGTGCGGACGGGGAATTGGCGGTACCCCTGACGCTGCGCCGCGCTTCCCACGCCCTTCGCGCACGGAAACAGCCCTCGTGCCCGAGACAGACAGGAACCGACCGTGCCCCCTGAGTCCGCCGCCGAGCCCACCGAGTCCACCGAGTCGACCGTCTCCGCCGTACGCCCCGCGTCCGCGCTGCCCCCGGGCCGCCCGGCCGACCAACTGCTGGCCGAGCTGCGGGACTTGCGCGCGGCGGACGCGCCGACCCGGGGCGGCCGGACGTTCGCGTACGTCTACGACGCGGGGCTGCCCGACGTGGACGAGCTGACCGAAGCCGCGTACGGCGTGTTCGCCACGGTCAACGGCCTGGACCCGACGGTGTTCCCGAGCGTGGCCCGGCTGGAGAACGACGTGGTGGGCGCGGTCTCCGCGATCCTGGGAGTGCCCGGCGCGCAGGGCAGTTTCACCAGCGGCGGCACCGAGTCGATCCTGCTCGCCGTCAAGGCCGCCCGGGACCACGCCCGTGCCGTGCGCGGGGTGACCCGGCCGCAGCTGGTGCTGCCGTCGACGGCCCACGCGGCCTTCCACAAGGCGGCCCACTACCTGGCGCTGGAGACGGTGGTGGTCCCGGTCGACCCGCTGACGTTCCGCGCCGACGCGCCGGCCGTCGCGAACGCGGTCACCGAACGGACCGCCCTGGTGGTCGCGTCGGCACCGTCGTACGCGCACGGGGTGCTCGACCCCGTGGCCGAGATCGCCGCGGCCGCCGCGGCACGGGGCGTGCTGTGCCATGTCGACGCGTGCATCGGCGGCTGGTTCCTGCCGTTCCTCGCCCGCGCGGGCCTCCCGATCGAACCGTTCGGCCTCTCGGTCCCGGGCGTCACCTCGATCTCGGTGGACCTGCACAAGTACGGCTACGCCCACAAGGGTGCCTCGGTCGTCCTGTACCGGGACGCCGAACTGCGCCGCCACCAGTACTTCGCGTACGCGGGCTGGCCCGGCTATCCGGTGGTCAACCCCACCGCGCAGGGCACCAAGTCCGGCGGGCTGCTGGCGCAGGCATGGGCGGTGCTGCACCACCTCGGCCACGACGGATACACCGCCCTGGCCCGCCGCGTGGCGCTGGCCGCCGACCAACTGCTGCCCGGCCTGCGGGCATTGGACGGCATCCAAGTGCTCGGCGACCCGGCGGGCAGCCTGATCGCGTTCACCGTGCACGGCCCCACCGGCACGCCCGATCTGGGACTGGTGCTGCAGCTGGCGGACGAGATGCGGGAGCGCGGCTGGTACCTCCAACCCCAGCTCTCCTGCGACGCCCTCCCGCCGAACCTGCACCTGACACTGACCCCGGCGACCAGCGACCGGGTCGAACCACTCCTCGCGGACCTGGCCGAGTCGCTGGCGGCGGCACGGGCATGCGAGCCGGTCACCGTGGACCCGGCGCTTGCCGAACTGGCCGCCGCGCTCGACCCCGACACCCTCACTCCACAGGACGTGGCGGAGTTCCTCGCCTTTGCCGGACTGGGCGGCGAACAGGGTCTGCCGTCCCGGACGGCGCCGGTGCTGGCCCTGCTGGACGCGCTGCCGCCCCGGCTGAAGGAGCGGATGCTGACGGAGTTCGTGGGGTCGCTCTTCCGCATCTGATCCGGGGTACGGCACCCGCAGGCGTCATCCGCGCCGACCCCGGCCCCCGTCCCGCGCCTGGTGGAAGGCGTCCGACATCGCCTCCGCGGCACCGGACAGGACACCCTTGGCCATCCCGCGCCCACCCGACCCCTTGAGCTGCCCGGGGAGTTCGGTGAGCCCGGCCGGCTTCCGCGGCCCCGATTCCAGGTCCAGCCGGTTGCACGCCTCGGCGAAGCGCAGATACGTGTCGACGCTGGCGACCACGACCCGAATGTCGATCTTGAGGATCTCGATGCCGACGAGGGAGACCCGCACGAACGCGTCGATCACCAGCCCCCGGTCGAGAATGAGTTCCAGCACGTCGTAGAGGCCACTGGAACCGCCACCGCCACCGCCCTGCGTCGCCACGGTCATCACGACCAACCCCTTGTCCCTCAGCGTGTCCCTCAGTCCCGAACGATCCCGTCGACACCGCGCCCGGCAGCGACGAAGGCTGCCCGATCCGTGTGACCCGACACCCTGTGATCAAACGCGCGTGCGAGCCGACCGGCATGGCGATGACGCCTGAAGCGGCGGAATCCAGCCGTTGTCCCGGGGGCCGCTGCGGGGGCGCGGGCGGGCGGATGACGGCTGCGCGGGTCACCCCCGGCGGACCTCGGTGTCGCCGTTGACGGTGCGCAGAGTCAGCCGACGCGGATGGCCGGCGGAGCCGGCGGCCGGAATGTCCACGGTGGAACGGCCGTTGACGGTGCTCGCGTCGGTCGCGTACGGCGGCGCGCCCGCCGGAAGGGTCACGCGCACGGAGCCGTTCCGGGTCACTCCGTCCAGCGCGTCGGGCGAGGTCGCGCACAGCAGGTCGACGTCACCGTTGACCGTCTCGGCCTCCACCCCGCGCGCCGCCAGGCCGGTCGCGCGGACGGAGCCATTACGGGTCACAAGGCGCTGGCGGGCCCGCTTCGTGCCCGAATCCTGCACGGTGACATCGCCGTTGACCGTGCTCAGGCTCAACTCGCCCCGCACGTCGCTCACATCGATCCCCGCGTCACGGGCCCGCACGGTGAGCGTGACATCGCTGGGCACCCGGACGAGCGGCATCCCGCCGCAGTTGGCCCTGGCCCGGTCATCGCCCTCGTCACAGGGCAGATCGAGGGTGTGCGTGCTGCCGTCCCCGGCCCAGCGGGCGAGGGTCGCGCCGTCCACCGACACGCTGCCGTCGTCCGTCCCGACGACCCGCACACCGCCCTGCGTGGTGATGACGAGTCGGCTGCCGCCCGCGAGAGCGGCCTTCTCGAACGTCCCTCCCCGTTCGCCGGGCACGGCCCCCGGCACCGCCCGATCACCGCCGTGGCCGCAGGCCGCCAACGCGAGGAGCGACACCAACGCACACCCGGCCCGGGCCACCCGGCCACGACGAGGGGACGTGCGCCCGGAGTGCGAACGGTTCGGCCTGCTCCACGATGACGTCATGGGATGCGGGTGCCCGGGAGGAGCCGGTTTCGTGCACACCGATCACGGGGTCCGGCGCGTGGTGCGGGAACTCCTCCGGCGCACCAGAAGCTCGATGGCGACCTGCATCCGGTCGCGGTAGAACTCCCGCGATACGGCCTGATGCTTGAGGCCGATCGACGCACTGATCATCGTCCGCGCAACCGAGGGGGCCGCGTCCCGTCCCGATTCGACGGCGATGGCGGCCGTGATCAGTTCCTCGAACCGTCGCGGCGCGGATTCCACGATCCCGCCGACGAGTTCGGGGTTGTCCTCGATCACCGCCGTGACGTCCTGCGCCAGCGGCCCGACATAGCGGCCCGCCCACTGGTCGAACGCTTCGAGCAGACGCTCTCGAAGCGGCCGGGCGGAGTCGGCCAGCACCTGTTCGACCGCTGCGATGTCCCGCTCCATGGCCTGGGTCACCGCGGCACGGAACAGGGCCTCCTTCGAGGAGAAGAGAAAGTAGAGCCCGGGCCGGGAGATGCGCGCCGCCCGCGCCACTTCCTCCATCGAGGTCTTCCGGTAGCCGAATCGCGCGAACGTGGCCATCGCGAAGTCCAGAACCAGGGCCCGGCGGTCGGTGTCGGCGGCTGTCGACGGCGGGTGGCGGACATCGGGGCTGCTCATGGGTCGAGCATATGAGCGAGAGGCGGGCTATACAAGTCACGTCTAGTTTGTATAGTCACCGCCATGGCTGCTCACCCACTCATCGCCACGCCCTTCACCGCCGCCACCACCGCGGACGAGGTGCTGCGCGGCGTCGACCTCGCCGGTGTCCGTGCGATCGTGACGGGAGCTTCTTCCGGGCTGGGGGTCGAGACGGCTCGGGCGTTGACCGCCGCCGGGGCGGAAGTGACACTCGCCGTCCGGAACACGACCGCGGGAGCTGCCGCCGCCGAGACGATCGCGAGGTCGACCGGCGGGATCCCACCCCGGGTCGTCCGGCTCGACCTCGCCGACCGGACCTCCGTCACACGACTCGTGGACGCGTGGCGCGGCCCGCTGCACCTCCTGATCAACAACGCCGGCCTGGTCACCGGTGGCCTCGAACGCACGCAGGAGGGCTGGGAGTTGCAGTTCGCGACCAACCACCTCGGCCATTTCGCCCTGGCCACCGGCCTCCATGACGCCCTGGCCCTGGGGGCGGCCGACCGCGACGGAGCGCGGATCGTCTCGGTCAGCTCTACGGCGCACATGCGCTCCGGCATCGATTTCGACGACCTCCACTTCGAGCACCGCGACTACGATCCGCAGATCGCCTACGCCCAGTCGAAGACGGCGAACTCACTCTTCGCCGTCGAGGCGACCCGCCGCTGGGCGCCCGACGGCATCGTCGCCAACACGGTGAACCCCGGCGGCGTCGCGACAGGGCTCCAGCGGAACTTCACACCGGAACAGGGCAGGTCGCTCGACGCGGCCGAGGCCGCCGGGGTCTTCACCTACAAGACGGTCGAGCAGGGGGCCGCCACCACCGTGGTCGCGGCCGTCGCCCCCGAGTTCGCCCACACCGGAGGCCACTACCTCGACGATGCGCAAGAGGCCTACACCGTGCCGGACGACGCCGACCTCGCCCAGCACCCGCACGGCGTCAAGGAATGGGCACTCGACCCCACCACCGCCGAACGCCTCTGGACCGTCTCGACCGGCCTGCTCCGCACCTGACACCGTGTTGCCGAAGCCGACCACCACATAGAGCCTCTCGCCGCCCCAGGTCCCTCCGACCGGCCGACCAGTGCACGGCCTGGCTCACCGGGATGCACCCCGCCCCGGGCGACAGCTGCTGGAGCTGCCCTCCAGGCGGACCGGCTGGGGGAGCGCCACGCGGGGGGCCGGACCCGGGTGGACACGGACCTGGCGACGCCGCCCCTGCTTGACGCCCTGCGCCCCGCCACGCTCGTGCCGGAGGCGGGATGGCGGCAGGCCGCAGGGGGTCACTGGATGGCCGCACGATGCGAGGAGGCGCTACGGCTGTACGACTCCGGTGAGGCCGAAGCCATCCCGGTCGCCCGGTTCGCCGCGCTGCTGACCCTGACCGGCGCCTTCGAAGAGCCCGGCGCGAGCCGGCCGTCCCCGAGCAATGCCTCGCCCCCCTCGCCGATTACCGTCGGCGAGCCCGCTGATCACAACGCGCTGGGTCATCTGGTCCTCCTGAAGGCGGTGTCCTGGAGACGGTGTCCGAAGGGATGGGCGTCCGGGAGGCTCAGCGTCCGCGGAACACGGGATCGCGACGCTCCAGGGACGCCGTGATGCCCGTGGCGGCGTCCTCGGTGCGCCACAGCCGCTCCTGCTCGTCGAGCTCGTGCGCGCGCCGCCTCCAGCCGGTCGAGCAGCCCGGCATGCAGCGTGGCCCGCATCGAACGCACCGCCAGCGGGGCCGCGGCCGCGAGTTCACGGGCTAGCTCGACGGCGGCGGCCCGTTCCTCGCCGAGTTCCGCGAACCGGTCGGCCAGCCCCGCGGCGTACGCCTCCTGACCGCGCAGCGCACGACCGGTGTACAGCATCAGCTCGGCACGGGTCTGCCCGGCGATCCTCGGCAGGGTCAGGCTGAGCGCGAAGCCGCAAGGGAAGCCGAGCCGGGAGAAGTTGGCCGCGAACCGGGACTTCGGCCCGGCGACACGGAAGCCGGCGGCGCAGGCGAGCCCGAGCCCACCGCCCACCGCCGCGCCCTGCACCGCCGCGAGCACCGGGATCTCCAACCGGAAGATACGGAAGGCCTGTTCGTAGACGGCCGCGGCGGACGCGCGAGGGCCGAGACCACCGGTCCCCGCGCCGGTCTCGGCCGCCGCGACGACGCGCTCCGTCGAACCGCCCCAGGCGACATCGCGCAGGGTGCCGGTGACCGTCGTACCGTCGACGCCCAGCGCCACGGGCGGCGGCGTGACGGTCCACGGGGCGCCGCTTCGGCCCGCCCGGCCGAGGCCGTGACCAGCCAGAGTGCCAGATGGTGCTCCAGCAACGGCAGTGGTACGGCGTGCCGCCCGGCCGCGGTGAGCAGCGTGACCACGTCGGCGAGCGCCCCGCCCGACCCGCCCGCGGCCTCCTCGATCCCGATCCCGGGCAGGCCGGGACCCGCGACGGTGTCCCACAGATCTCGCAGCAATGGCGAACTCTCCGCGTCCAGCACCGAGTTGTGCCCGACCTTGTCCGCGAAGAGCGGGTCCCCGAGCTCTTCGACATCATGGTCGGCGATGTCCGCGGCGCGGTGGGTGGCGCGGCGGGCGGCGTCGCTGATCGGCTGAGCTCCTTCGCGATCAGATTGTGCAGGATCTCGGTCGTGCCACCCCGGATGGTTCACGACGGCTTGTGCAGCACGGCGGTGGCGAGAAGCGCCTCGAACGGGTCCCGGGACGACGGATCGGGCATCCGCCCGGGATGCCGTACGACGATCTCCACGCACTCCTGCTCGAACCGGGTGGCCATGTCCTTGACCAACGCGGCTTCGGTCCTGGGGAGTTCACCGGCGTCGAAGGTCAGCAGGCAGAAGTGCGCCTCGCCGTCGATGAACGGGATCGGGGAGATCGTCAGCCCCTCGGTCGGCCGCTCGATGATGAACTGCGTCAGACCTGCGCGCCCGGATGGTCATCCAGTTGCTCGGCCTCAACGGCGAGACCCCGATCCTCGCGATACGCCGCAGCCTGCGACTCACCCCCTCGGCCCTGACCAGCCTCGCGGACCGCCTCGAACGGGACGGCTACCTGGAACGCCGCCGCCACCCCACCGACTGCCGCACCGTCGTCCTGGCCCTGACCGCGACGGGCAAGCGCGCCTACGCCGCGGAGAAGTCCTTCTATCGCCATCTGATCGACGACTCCCTCGACGCGCCGGCCCGGGAACGCGTACTCGCGGCACTCGCGGGCCTGGTCCAGAGCCGGCTGACGGACCGGACGTAGCGCCGGCCGAGGTCGCTTTCGGCATGCCTTCGCGGACTCGGCGGGGAGAAGTGTGCCCCCCCTGTGTGGATGCACCCCCTCGTCATGAGAGTTCACTTGCATGAGTGATGCGACCAGCCTATATTCATGAGAGTCGGTTCTCGTGAAGGGCGCATCAATGACCTCCCCTGTTACCACCAGCAACACCCGTACCGTCGACCTCCCCGGCGGTCTGTCTGTGACCATCGAAGAGCGCGGAAGCAGTTCCGAGGGCAGGGGTTTCCTGCTGCTGCACGGTGGTGCGGGCCCCCGGACGATGACCGGGCTGGCCGAGGCGCTGACCGAGCACGCGTACACCGTCGTTCCGACGCACCCGGGTTTCCAGGGGACGCCTCGCCCGGAGTGGGTCGACTCGCCGGCCGATCTCGCCGTCGCCTATCTGGACCTGCTCGACATCCTCGGTCTGAGCGAGGTCATGGTGATCGGCAGTTCGATCGGCGGCTGGGTCGCCTCCGAGATGGCCCTGCGTGACACCAGGGGCCGCATAGGCAGTCTCACCCTGCTCAACGCGGTGGGCATCCATGCGGTGCAGAAGAAGAACGCGGTCATCGACGCCCGCACCCTGGCCCCGGCCGAGCTCGCTCAACTGTCGTTCGCCAACCCGGCCTTCCGCCCCGACTTCGCCTCCTTCAGCGATGAGCAGCGGGCGCAGGGAGCCGCCAACCAGCGGACCCTGGCGGTCTACGGGGGCGAGGAGTTCTCGTACGACCCGAAGCTGCGCGGTCGCCTGCACCGCGTCGATGTGCCGGTGCTGGTCGTCTGGGGCGAGCAGGACGGCATCGCCTCCACCACCTACGGCCGCGGCTACGCCAAGTCCTTCCCCAACGGCCACTTCGCGCCCATCTCCGAGGCCGGGCACTTCCCGCACATCGAGCAGCTGGGGCGCACTCTCGGGGCCATCGGAGACTTCGCCAACGGCGTGGTGAACGCGCCGTCCGCGGCCTGAGGCCGACCTCGTCGTTCGTGCGGGGATGCCCGGTCGGCGTCCCCGCACGAATGTCGGCTCAGTCGTACTCCGTGGCCGGGGTGGTCGCGTAGCGGGCCATGACCCCTACCGTGGCCGGACCCGTCAGCTCTCCGTCCCGCGTCGTCGCGTCCCGCAGGTCCCGGAAGTACTGCACATACAGGTCGGGCGTGAAGGTGTTGACCATCACCAGTGGTTCGTCGCCCGGGTTGGCGAAGGTGTGGGGTACGCCCGGCGGGACCATCACCAGCGTTCCGGGGGGTGCCTCGTAGTCGTCGTGGCCCACGGTGAATCGGGCCGTACCGGAGACCACGTAGAAGCCCTCGTCGTGTTCGGCGTGGCGATGCTGGGGCGGGCCGGCGCTGTGCGGGGCGAGGGTGATCTCCCCGATTCCGAGGCGGTGCGCGGTCGTGCCGCCGTCCTCCAGGATGCGTACCCTCGCCGGTCCCAACTCGATCACCTCGCCGCCGTCAGAAGGGACGATCGCGACGCTGGTCATGGCCAGACTCCTTCGTGAGAGTTACCTCGCATGAAAATAGTCAAGTCGCATCGTATGATGCAAGTCTTGACCGCAGGAATTGGTCGCAGGAAAGACGCCTCCCCGCCGCGGACCGAAAGGTGGATCCATGTCCCCGCAGACCTCGCCGGCTTCCGGCATGACCGGCCGCGCGAACCAGAAGCTGCGCACGCGACGGGCGATCGTGCAGGCCGCGGCCGAACTGAGCCGCACCGGGCGTGAAGTGACGATGGCGGAGATCGCCGCGGCGGCCCTTGTGTCCGAGGCCACGGCCTACCGCTACTTTCCCGACCTGGTCAGCCTCCTCCAGGAGGCCATCGGCGGCCAGCTCCCCGGTCCGGGCGAGGCGCTCGCCGGGGTCGAGCACTCCACCGATCCCGTGGAACGCGTCGCCGCCGCGACCGAGTTCCTGTTGCGCCATGTACTGGCCCGGCAGGGCGTGGTCCGCGCCATGATCGCCGGAACCGTCGCCCGCCCCGAACGGTCCGCCCGTCCCGGTCTGCGCTTCGGGCTGATCGACCACGCGCTGGCCCCGCAGGCCGAGGCGATCGAGCCGGCCGTGCTGGAGCAGCTGAAGCGCGGCCTCGCCGTGGTGGTCAGCGCCGAGGCGCTCTTCAACCTCACCGATCTGTACGGCCTGGACCCGGAGGACGCCGTCACCAGCGTCGTGGCGACCGCGACGTCCCTCACGCGCGCCGCCCTGGATCCGGATACGAAGCCCGCTCGCTGACACCCCGCCAGGACGCCTCCCCGATGACGCCACGTCGCGTCTCCCTTTCGAGGAGGGCCCGGAAGGTGCCCGGCGGCCGACCCGTGAGGCGCTGGACCGTGTCGGTGGTGCGGTCCTCCGCGCCTTCGGCGATGGCGCGGTCCATGCCGGCCAGTATCGCGGCGAACTCCAGCGGCAGTTGCGCCGCGAGTCGGTCGCGCATCTGCTCGTAGGACAGGCGGCGGTGGGTCACCGGGCGCCCGGTGACCTCGGTGATGGTCGTGGCGATGTCGTCGTGGCCGAGTGCCTCGGGTCCGGTGAGGACGAGGTCGGTGTCGGGGGCCTGCTCATCGGTCAGGGCGCGGACGGCCACGGCCGCGATGTCCTCGGCGTCGATGAAACCGACCCGGCCGGCTCCCGTGGCGGTCCAGATGGTGCCTTCCTCGCGGATGCTGTGGCTGTGCGCGTGCGCGCCGGTGAAGTTCTGCATGAACCAGGACGGCCGTAGAACCGCCCATTGATCGAACAGGTCGGGCAGCGCCCGGTGCACCGATCCCACCGCCGGGCCGCCTTCGGGGATCGCCGAGGAACTCAGCAGGACCGCTCGGCGCACACCCGCGGTACGGGCGAGCCGCAGGAACGGCAGCATGAGCGCCGCGGGATCGGGCTCTCCCGGAGGCGGTACGAGGTAGACGCGGTCGACTCCGCCGAGGGCGGTCGCGTGGGTGGCGGGGTCGTACCAGTCGAAGGCGACCGGCTCGGCGCCGGCGACCGGGGTGGCCCGACGGGCGGCGGCCTTGACCCGATGGCCAGCGGCCGTCAGCTGTGCGGCGGTTCGGCTGCCGGTGGTGCCGGTGGCGCCGATGACCAAAGTGGTGCCGGTGGTGGTCATCGGCTGCTCCCTGTGAAGTCGGTGCCGGACTGCCGGACGGCGAGGGGGTTCCAGTAGTCGCGGTAGGAGGTGAACCGCCCGTCCCGAACGGTCACGACGGCGATGTACGTCATGTCGAAGGGGGTGTCGGTCTCCACCACGCGGCCGACGCCGCGCATCTCGACCACGATCGTCTCCGGCTCGGTGGTCCGATGGATCCGCAGGTCGGGGAAGTCGTGCAGATCGATGTGGTCGGGATAGTGGCGCATGTACGCGGCGACGGCCTCCTTGCCCTCCAGGCGCCGGGGCCGGCCGTCGGGGGCGAAGGGGAACTCCATGAGGCCGTCCTCGGCCCACAGCGCGACCCAGGCGGGAATGTCCTTGTCGAGCAGTAGTCGCAGGCTGTGGCGGTACAGATCCGCCGGGGAGGTCGGTGCGGACATGGGTGTCCTCCAGGTCATAGAATCCGGACTGTGGGTCCGTTTTGAAGATACGGACCACGGGTCCGCTTTGCAAACGGGGGAGCGGCATGGGCACGGAGGAGCACGATGAAGGAAGGAGCGGCATGACGGAGCACAGGTCCCGCAAGGACGCCGCCCGTAACCGGGAGGCCGTGCTGGCGGCCGCTGATGATCTCTTCACCCGCTGCGGCAGTCCCGAGGACGTCACCATGGCCGATGTCGCGGCGGCGGCGGGCGTCGGCAAGGGCACGATCTTCCGGGCGTTCGGCGATCGCGCCGGGCTGCTCCGCGCGCTGTACGAGGTACGGCTCGAACCGATCAGGGCGGCCGTCGAAGCCGGTCCGCCGCCGCTGGGGCCCACGGCCGCACCGCGGGATCGCGTGCCCGCGCTGCTCGATGCCGTCCTGTGTTTCAAACTCGACAACCGGCGCCTCGCGCTGGCCCTGGAGGACGGCGGGAGCAGCAGCCCGTACCGGGCGGAGCACTACGAGCGGTGGCACAGCCTGCTCCGGGCCGTACTGGAGCAGATCCCCGGCCTGCCCGACAGCGACTTCACCGCCCACGCCCTGCTCGCCGCCACCCGAGCCGACCTTGTGGAGCACCTGGCCGGAGAGGAGCGCGTACCGCGGGAAAGGATGCGCGCTCAACTGGCGGACTTCACCGCCAGATTGCTGACTCCCGGCCCACCGCGAGGAGGGGCCGCGGAGGAGTGACGGAGGGGCGGGCAGGTCGGTGCGGGTCGAGGCGCCGTGGAGAACTGCCCGCTCCTCTCGGGATCCTCTCGATCGGGCCGCGGAACAACGGGAGTTGATGACGTGGTCCCTGTTGTGCCACGCGGCGGCGTCGGTGTGGTCCAGGGCTGATCAGCGGGCGTGCTCCGAGACATGGTCCGAGCTCGCGTTGTCGTCGCGCCACCGGGTGCGGACCGCCCAGGCCGCTCCGCCGAGGGCGAAGCCGTAGACGGAGACCAGGCCGTGGCCGTTGTCCTGGGCGAGCCACATCGCAAGGCCCAGTACCGGCACGCCGATCGCCAGGGCGAGTTCCTTGGGGAGGCGGGTGCGGGTGAGGAAGGCCAGGGCGAGGGTGGCGCCCAGGAAGTAGGTGGCGCCGGAGCTGCCGGCGAAGTTCCGGGGATCGGTGCTGGGACCGTCGCCGAAACCGAGCAGGGTGTCGATCCGGCCGGGCAGCACGATGCCGGCGAGGAAGAAGCCGAGGGTCAGCGGGCCGCCCCAGTACCACTGGGCGAGCGCGGCGACGACGGCGAGGGTGACGAGGTTCCACAGGGCGCCGAGGAGGCCGCCGTTCTGCATGAACACCGAGGTGAACTCGCGCCACCAGCCGGACTTGGCGGGATCCGCGTCCAGCGCGTCCATGGCGCCGGACCAGACCAGCTGGAGCAGGACGCCGCCGACGGCGATCGCGGTCAGGGCGACCGCCGCCCAGGGGATCGGTCGCCCGCGCAGGGTGTCCCGGCCGACCACTCCGAGACCGCAGTTCACCATCATGACCATCAACGCGGCCGTGGTGACGTTGAAGACGATCGCCCCCATGTCTGCCACTCCCCCCGGACTCCGACGTTTCCAACGCCGTTCGAAAATCTGACGGTGCAAAACTAACACAGTTTTCGAACGGTGTTGGAAAACGCTGTACGATGAACTCATGAAGCTCACCAAGGAGCGCATCGTCGACGCGGGCATGGCCGTCTTCGCGGAGGTCGGCTACCAGAACCTGTCCATGCGCCAGGTCGCCGACCGCCTCGACGCCCACGCCGGCAGCCTCTACTACCACGTACGCGGCAAAGAGGAACTGCTCGCCCTGATGGCCGACCGGGTCTGCCGCCGCGCCTACGACGCGGGCACCGCCGCCCTGGCCGCCCTTCCGTCCGCCGCCGTCTGGCAGGACCGCGTCGAAGCCCAGGCCACCGCCCTGCGCGCGGAGATCAAGGAGCACGCCGGGGGCGCCCAACTCCTCGCCGAGAGCCCCGGCATGCTCAGTACCGGTGCGTTCTCCCTGATGGAACGGCTGCTGTGTACCCTGCTCGACGGCGGACTGCCCGCCGGCCACTGCGGTATCGCCGCCGACACCCTGCTCAGTCACGTCACCGGCTTCGTACTCCAGGAACAGAACCAGCCGACCGCCCCACCGGCCGTCACCGCCGACCTCTACGCCGACCTGTGCGAGCGATTCCCCCTGGTCATGGGTGACTTGATCCCTCGACCGGGCGCTGACGAGAAGTTCACCCGAAGCATCCGGCTGCTCTGCACGGGCTTCGCCGCGCTCGACTAGGACGCCCTCAGGTGTCCGGGGCGGCTGACGGGGTGTCGGCCGCGGGCAGCGTCTGTTCGGTCCAGATGGTCTTGCCGCGGCGGGTGCGGCGGGTGCCCCAGCGGTCGGTGAGCCGGGCGACCAGGAGCAGCCCGCGGCCGCCTTCGTCGGTGGTCCGGGGGTGCCGCATGTGCGGGGCCGCGCTGTTGCAGTCGCTGACCTCGCAGATCAGCGAGCGGTCCCGGATCAGTCGTACCTGAATGGTGCCCGACGCGTACCGGATGGCGTTGGTGACCAGCTCGCTGACGATCATCTCCGTCGTGAACGCGAGATCGGACAGCCCCCAACTGGCGAGCTGCCGCTCGGCCAGGGTGCGGGCGGTGGCCACGATCGCCGGATCGCTGGGGAAGGTCCAGGAGGCCACCTGGTCGTCGTGCAGGGCGCGGGTCCGGGCGAGGAGGAGTACGACGTTCTCCTCGGTCCGTCCGGACAGCTGCGCGTAGATCACCGCGTCGCACGCCTCCCGTACGGACGTGTGCTGCTGGGCGAGGACGCGGCGCAGCCGTGCGACGTTCGTGCCGTCCTCGGGCGATCCGCCGACGAGCCCCTCGGTGTAGAGGGCGATCAGGCTTCCTTCCGGCAGCTCCGTCTCCCATGTCTCGAAGGACGGCCCGTCGGCGCCCAGCGGCGGACCGGACGGCGCGTCGGCGGCCGCCACATGCCCGTCCGGGAGGGCGAGCAGCGGCGCGGGATGTCCGGCGCGGGCCACGACCAGGCGCCGGTTCACCGGGTCGTAGACCGCGTAGGCGCAGGTGGCGGTGGTGGGCTGGACCTCCAGCGGGTCGTTGGCGGTGGCCGGGTGGCCCTCCGCGGCGAGTTCGAGCACCAGGTCGCCCAGGTGCGCCAGGACCTCGTCGGGGGCCAGGTCAAGGGCGGCCAGGCTGTGGATCGCGGCGCGCAGCCGGCCCATGCCGGCCACGGCGCGCATGCCGTGCCCGGCCACATCGCCGACCACCAGCGCGGTCCGCGCGCCGGACAGCGGGATGACGTCGTACCACGGGCCGCCCGCGCGCCCCGGCAGATAGCTGAACGCCGCGTCGACGGCGTTCTGGGCGGGCAGCCGGCCCGGCAGCAGGCTGTTCTGGAGGACGAGGGCGGCGGTGTGCTCGCGCGTGTAGCGGCGGGCGTTGTCCAGGCCCAGGGCGGTGTACGCGGCGAGTTCTCCGGCGATGGTCAGATCACCGTCGTCGAACGGCGCGGAGGTCACGGAACGGTAGAAGCAGGCCACGCCGAGCACCACCCCGCGGGCGGCCAGCGGCACGACCATCATCGAGTGCACCCGCCCGGCGTGTATGCGGTCGGCGCGGAGCTGATCGTGCGCCAGCCATGCGCCGTCGTCGACCTCGCGGATCAGCCGGGGCCGCAGATCGGCCAGGCACTGGGTGAGCGGTGTCGGAAAGCGGTACGAGGCCTTCTCGTCGGTGGCGTAGGCGGGCTGAAGACCGGCGGCCCCGGTCGTGCGGAACGCGGTGCGCCGGAAGGTCATCTCGGGGGGTACCGGACCGGGCTCGGGTGCCTCGCCCCGGTGCACGGAGTCGAGCACGTCCACGCTGATGGCGTCCGCCACGCGGCCCACCGCGGTCTCGGCCAGTTCCTCCGCGGTGCGCGCCAGATCGAGGGTCGTACCGATGCGCATGCTGGCGTCGTTGAGGAGTTCGAGACGGGCCCGGTACCGGTGGCGTTCGGTGATGTCGATGGCCAGGGTCGCCACTCCGAGGGGTTCTCCCGCGGGGTTGCACAGCCGGAAGGCCGACAAGGAGAACATGTGTTCGTCATGGGGGTCGGCGGGCGGATATCCGGGCTGGACGAAGTCGATGACGGGCTCGCCCGTGCTCAGGACCTCCCGCATCAGGCGCTCGGCCGTGTCGGTCACCACGGTCGGCGCGACCTCGCGGGCCGGTCTGCCGACCACGCCCTCGGCGGGAACGCCGCGCATCCCGGGCGAGGCGACGTTGAACCGCATCAGACGCAGGTCGGTGTCGAGGACATGCAGCCCGACCGGGGACTCGGTCAGCAGCGCGTCGAGGATCGCCCGGTCGAACTCGCACGGGTAGGTGCCGCGTGTGGGGGTGAGGAAGACGGCCCATGTCGCCGGGCCCTCGACGGCCGGGTGGGGGCACATCCACCATTCGACCTCCACAGGCAGTCCGGTCCGGTCGCGCAGGCGTACCCGGCAGCCGCCACAGCCCGGCGGGGCGTGCGGGAGGCCCGCCCCCTCGGCGGGTTCCGGCCGGACGAGGAGCGACGACAGCGGCCGGCCCACCATCTCCTGGGACCGGTGGCCGAGGAGCCGCTCCGCCTCCGGGCTCCACTCCGTGATCGTCTCGTCGGCGTCCAGGAGGATCACGGCCCGCGGTGTCGCCGGTACGTCGCCGCTCTGCCCCGCGCCCGCACTGGTCATGGCAACCCTCCCGTCCGGAGGAGGCCGGCGTCGCCCGCTCGTCAACTACGTTCAGGGTCGCAGACGAACGGGCCGCTCGCTCGGTCGAGGACCGCGCGGGGGGTGGCTCGACGATCGGCATCGCGCACGGGTCCGGGCGCCGGGGGCGGGCGCCCCTGTGACCACATCAGGCCGACTATGCGTGACAGCTCCCACGCGCACCGCAACCACCCATAGAGTCGGTCCAGTTGACGGGAAGGAAACGAGATGTCCCTTGACCTGACCGAGCTGACGCGTTTCGGCCGTGCGCTGGAGGAGGCGCATGCGCTGCTGGAGGCCGACCGCAAACGCCTGGAGCAGCGGTGCGATCGGGCATCGCGCGCGGACGCCACGGCCGGCGGCCCCACGCAGACGCTCTACGGCGTCACGCTCATGTCCGGGGCCATGTCCCAGGCGCTCACCCGGGTCGCCCTGGCCGCCGGCTACTCCGCCCTCGGCATGGCCGAGCGGGCCGAGCACGAGCTGGTGACGGCGCGGATGTACCCGGTGGGCTTTCCGTCCGGTGCGGACCGCATGGCCCGTCCGCTCGGCGAGGCGACCGTACAGGCCATGGAGTTGATCCGGGACCTCGGCTTCTTCGACGCGGAGATCTCCATCGCGGTCGATGTGGCCCTCGCCGCCCCGCAGGCGACGTATCCGCCGGCCGACTGGGACGAGTACGAGCGGCAGCGGCGCTCCCAGGCCGAATGACCGGCCGCGGGCAGGCCGCCGGTCGGCTGCGGCCTGCGGTGCCGGTCAGGCGGCCGGCACGGGCGTGAACCGCACCGGCAGGCGCCGCGGTCCGCGGGTGAAGACGCCCTCCTCGACCGGCTCGAAGCCGTCCGCGAGGCGCATGTCGGGCATGGCGTCCAGCAGTTGGCCGACACCGGTCTCGATCTCCGCCTTGGCCAGCAGCGCGCCCACGCAGAAGTGCCGGCCGAGCGCGAAGGCGACGTGGTCGGCCGCGGCGGAGAAGGCGGTCGCGGTGGTCAGGTCGTCGCGGAAGATGTCGAAGCGGTCGGCGTCGCGGAAGCGGCTCTCGTCGCGGTTGGCGGCGCCGATCAGGCAGGTGACGGTGGCACCCGCGGGAATGGTGCCGCCGCTGAGCGTCACCTCGGTCGCGGCCTGCCGCATGATCATATGAACGGGTGGGGTGTATCGCAGCGTCTCGGCGAAGGCCCGCGGGATCAGATCCCGGTCCGCGCGGACGGCGGCGAGCTGGTCGGGGTGGCGCAGCAGGTTCGCGAAGATACCGGCCACCGCCTTGTCGGTGGTCTCGCCGCCGGCCGCGAGCAGCAGACTGCAGAACGCCTTGATGTCCTCGTCGCTCATCCGCACCCCGTCGACCTCCGCGGCGCAGAGCGTGGACAGCAGATCATCACCCGGGTTCTCGCGGCGTTCCCGGATGACCGGCAGCATGTACGCGGCGAACTCGACACGGGTCCGCTCGCCCTCCGCGGCCACCTCGGCGTCGCCCGAGAGGTTGCCGAGGAAGGCGATGACGGACGTGTACCAGCGGTGGAAGCGTGCGTGGTCCGCCTTGTCGAGGCCCAGCATGCCGGCGATCACGTTGACCGGGAAGCGGGTGGCGTAGTCGTCGACCAGGTCGGCGGCGCCGGAGTGCCGGAAGGCGTCGATCAGTTCGCGGGAGTTGCGCTCGATGACCGGGAGGAACTTCTCCCGGAGGTCGGAGCCGCGGAAGGCCGGGGCGACGAGGGCACGCCGCACGGCGTGCTCGCGGCCGTCGAGCTGGAGGATCGTCCTGCCGTGCACGGGCTCGATCTGCCAGTCGTAGTTGTCGGTGGTGAACTCGCCGTTCCTGTCCTTGAAGACGCGCTCGACGTCCTCGTGGCGCGAGATGATGTAACTCCGCGTGGCCTCGTGCCAGATGAGGGGCGCGGTGTCGCGCATCAGGCGGTACGCCGGGTAGGGGTCCGCGGCGAACGCGGGCGAGAGGATGTCGGGCACCTGCGCGGTGGACATGGGGCTTCCTCGGATCCGGTGACCGGCCTATGACACAAGCCGTACCGGCGGCCGGTCAAGGGGGCCGCGCGCCAAGCGGTGGCACCGAGTGTCCGGACAGTGGCCGGCGCTTTTCTTCCGTTTGCGGCGGCATGCCTGGCGGGGTTCAGTGAGTACGGACCCTCGGAACAGCGCCCTCGTGGATCGCCGGCGCGCGCCGCCCAGGAGCAGGAGCCGCCATGCGATCACGTCTGGGCGTGGCACGACCCCGGGGTACTCGTCCGAGGAGGATCCCATGTCGCACCATCACCACAAGTCCAATGAGCAGGTCGAAGGAAACCCGGACACCGGTCACGGCCGCGGTATGCCGCGCCGGCCCGACGAGGCGGAACTCGCCGAGCGCACCCGTGAGGACCGGCGGGATGTGAAGGAGGAGCAGGCGGAGATGGAGCGCGAGGAGGACTGACGGTCATCGTTCATACGCTCGCTCGCACCGGTACTCACCCTCCAGGAGGCTTGCATGTCCTCGAAGAGACGCCGTAAGAAGAAGGCACGCCGCAACCACGCCGCCAATCACGGCAAACGCCCCCAGTCCTGAGAGACCGCGGCGCGCGTGCGCACGGTCCTCGGAAACGGCGAGGCGCCCTCCCGGTCGGGGGGCGCCATGGTGCTGTCAGGTTCTGTGCCGAGCATCCGCTCCAGGTAGTGGGCGCTCGGTGTGGCCGGTATCGACCCGGGCCGGGCTCAAGGCGTCCAGGGCCGGGTCCGCGGCCGAGCGGTCACGCGTCCGGGTGCGGCGCGCGGCGGCCGGGCGTGGCTTCGGACCGTTGGCGGCCGGGACGGCCAGGTCAGGGCGGAGGCGTTCAGTACCGGGCGCTCCGCGATGATCGGGTGATGACCGACCGCCGACCGCTGGGCACCGGACCCGCCATCGTCGACGCGTTCCGCACACGGGACACCGACCCGCCGACTCGGCGCGCCCCGCTGGCCGGACGCTGGTCAGCCGCCGTAGTCGGGCAGCACCAGCCCGGAGTGCGCCGCACGCCCCTCCTCCGCGCCTGAGGTCACCAGGGCCCGCGCCGCCGACCCGGGGTCCCGCACCAGCGCGTTGCGGGCCTCCAGTTGCTCGCGGGTGGTGGGCGTGACCACGGTGCCGCCGCCGGTGGCCAGTGCCTGATTGCGCTCCGCGAAGGGTCGCATCCGGCGCTCGTACGCGGCGAAGGCCTCCTGGTGGCTGGCGTGCGTGGCCAGCTCGCCGGCCAGGACGTAAGCGCCCACCAGCGCGACGCTCGACCCCTGCCCGGACAGGAACGAGGTGGCGTGCGCGGCGTCACCGGCCAGTGCCACCCGGCCGTGCGACCACGTGGGCAGGTGGATCTGGCTGACGATGTCGAAGAACAGGTCGTCGGCCCCCCGCATCGCCGTCACCAGGCGCGGCAGGTGCCACACCTGCTCCGGGAAGCGGTCCGCCGCCAGGTCGCGCTGCGCCCGCGGGTCGCGGAACGCCTCGAAGGGGGGCGTCTCGCGGGTGAAGGTGAGGAAGCCGTGCAACCGGTCCGACGGCTCGTGGGCGTACAGCACCGCGCTGCGGCCCGGCTCGTTCCAGATCGCGGCCTCGTGCATGAGCCCGAACTCGTTCGGCAGGGTGAATCCCGCGAAGACGTGCCCGAGGTAGTGGTGGAAGGGCTCCTCAGGGCCGAACACCAGCCTGCGTGTGTTCGAATGCAGTCCGTCCGCGCCGATGACCAGGTCGAAGCTGCGGTGGGCGCCGCTGTCGAACACGACGTGCACGGCGTCGCCGTCGTCGTCCAGTGTGGCGATGGAGTCCTCGAAGAGGAACTCGACCCGGTTGCGCAGCGGCGTGTACAGCGCGTCGGCCAGGTCGCCGCGCCGGACCTCCAGGTCGAGACCGACCGCGCCGCCGGTCATCTGCTCGGGCGCGAGCGAGCCGACCGTCTCACCCGCCGCGTCGATGAACGTGATGCGCTGGGTGTCGACGTGCGCGGCCCTCAGCCGCGGCAGCAGGCCCATGCGGTCCACGGCCTCGCGGGCGGTGCCGCGTATGTCGATGGCGTAGCCGCCGCCGCGCACGGTCGGGGCCTTTTCCACGACGGTGACCTCGAAGCCGTAGTGGTCGAGCCAGTGGGCGAGCGCGGGGCCGGCGATGCTCGCCCCGGAGATCAGGACGCGGCGTACCGGGCGGGAGGCGTGGGACATGGCGGATCAGTCCTTTCGGTAGAAGGAGGATGCCTACCTTAGGTATCCTTTTAGGGATCGTGCGGCAGTGGCCGACGCGAACCGTCCCCACCAATATAGATAACTAACTCAGGTATGTAAATGGAGGTGTCATGACCCCCGAGTCCCCCGGGGTGTCCGGACCGGAGACTCCCCACTCCGATCTGCTCGCCGTGTTGCCCCGGATTACCCAGCTCAGCGCCGCCTTCAGCAAGGGTCGCCTCGTCGAGCGGGCCGCCGAGGCGGCCGGTCTCACCCTCGACCGGCCCGCGATCGGCGTCCTGCTCTGCCTGCGCACGGCCGACGGGGCGCTGCGGATCGGCGAGATCGCCGAACGCATGCAGGTCGTCGGCCCGCACATCACCCGCCAGGTCCAGGCACTGGAGAAGCGCGGTCTGGTGCAGCGCGTCGCGGACCCCCACGACCGACGCGCCAGCCTCGTCGAACCCACCGAGGCCGGCCGGGAGGCGGCCGACCGGTACGTGACCTCGCTCTTCGGCTGGTTCACCGACGCGCTCGCCGGCTGGGCCCCGCGGGACCGCGACGACCTCGCCCGCCTGCTGACCCGGCTCGCCGACGACGTGACGGCCCGGCTGGCCCGGCTGGAGGACGAGGACTGAACACCGGGCCGCCCGAGCCGGGCCACGCTATGGCCGTCAGGCGGGCGCGAGTTGGTGAGCGGCGGCCTCCAGCTCGGCGCTGCCGCCCGGCATTCGTCGACGGGGAGCACACCACGGAGCCGATTACGGCAACGAGTCCGACGCACGCCGCCGGCCGAGCTGGACCCCGACCGGCGGGAGGCGCGGCAGCCGGCCGGGTCCGGTCGGGTCCCGCGTGAGCCGCCTCCTTTGCCGGTATCCAGCCGTACCTCCGTTTGAGCGGAGCGCTGAGTTCCCCTCGCATACGTTGCGGTACTAGACCGCGCGCGGACCGCCCTCCGCCAGCAGGTACAGGTCCTGCGAGGTGCTGATCAGTTCCTGTTCCTCCTGCCGGGAGCCGACCATCGGCCGTGATCCGTTCAGCGGCATCTGGGCGGTCTCCGGGAGGAACCGTACGGTGATCAGTCCGATGGCGCCGGCGAGCATCAGGTAGTACGCGGGCGTCAGACGGTCGCCGGTCAGATTGACCAGCGCCTCGGTGACCAGCGGTGTCGTACCGCCGAACGCGGCCACCGCGACATTGAAGCCGATGCCCATGGCGGCGTAGCGCACCGCCGTCGGGAACAGGGCGGGCAGGGTGGCCGCGCTGGGCGCCGCGAAGCATGCCAGCAGGGTGGCGAGGATCAGCATCCCGAGCAGCGGCAGCCAGGTTCCCCCGCGCATGAGCAGCAGGAACGACGGGACCGCGAGGACGATCATGGCGGCCGCGCTCACCGCGTAGACCGGGCGCCGGCCGACGCGGTCGCTGAGCCGGCCGATGAACGTGATCAGCAGCACGATCCACAGCATGCCGATGAGGACCAGCAGGTCGGCGAAGGTGGGGGAGTGGTGCAGGTCCTCGGTCAGATAGGTCGGCATGAACCCGGTCACCATGTAGTTGGTGACGTTGTAGAGCAGCACGATGCCCATGCACAGCAGCAGTTCACGCCAGTGTCTGCCGATGATGTCCTTGAACTCGCCGCCCACCGAGGCCTGGGCGAGGCTCTTCTCGTGCTCGTCCAGCTGCTGCTGGAAGGCCGGGGACTCCTCCAGCCTGAGCCGGATGTAGAGGCCGATCGCGCCGAGCGGACCGGCGATCAGGAACGGCACACGCCAGCCCCAGGAGAGCATCGCGGCGTCGCTCAGGGCCAGGTTCAGCACGGTGACCAGGGCGGAGCCGAGCGCGTAGCCGACGAAGGTGCCGAAGTCGAGCCAGCTGGAGAGGAAGCCGCGGCGGCGGTCCGGGGCGTACTCGGAGACGAAGGTGGAGGCCCCGCCGTACTCGCCCCCGGTCGAGAAGCCCTGCACCATCCGGGCGATCAGCAGCAGCACCGGAGCCGCGACACCGATGGTCGTGTAGCCGGGGATCAGGCCGATGGAGAAGGTGCCGGCCGCCATCATGATCATGGTGGTGGCCAGCACCTTCTGCCGTCCGACCCGGTCCCCGAGCGGTCCGAAGACGAGCCCGCCGAGCGGTCGTACCACGAAGGCGGCGGCGAACGTCGCGAACGAGGAGATCAGCTGGGCGGTCGGTGAGGCCGACGGGAAGAACACCTTGCCGATGGTCGCGGCCAGATAGCTGTAGATGCCGAAGTCGAACCACTCCATGCAGTTGCCCAGCGCGGAGGCGCCGACCGCGCGCCGGAGCAGGGGGCCCTCGACGATCTGGATGTCGTCCTCGCGAAAGGCCCGTTTGTTACGGCGCAGCCGCCGGGTCAGCTCTTCCCGTACCTGTCGGGGCAGCTCCACGACGGACTTCGGCGGCCTGGTGTTCCCGGGCGGGCCCATGGACCCGTCGGACGTCGCATCACTCACGCGGCAGTCAGCCCTTCGCCGTCGGCAGGATCACCCACCGAATCGTGGGCCCGCCGCACGCGGTGCGCGCGCTGGGACGTCCGTCCGGGCGTACGGGCGTCCGTCCGGGCGTCCGTCCGGACGGGCCTTGTACGACCCGGACGGGTCATGCGGGGTCCGCGACGGTGGGTGCGTTGGGTGCGTTGGGTGCGGTGGGATTCGGGATGCCGGGTTCGGGTGCGTACTGGGCGGCCTGGGCGTCGAACATGGCGGCGTACCGGCCCTGTGCGGCGATGAGTTCGTCGTGCGTGCCCTGTTCGACGAGGCGGCCCGCGTTGAGGACGTAGATGCGGTCGGCGTGCCGGACCCCGGACATGCGGTGGGTGACCAGGACGACCGCCCGGTTCGGGGCGGCGAGGTCACGGATGCGGTCGAAGGCCTCGATCTCGGCTTCGGGGTCGAGCGCGGAGGTGGGCTCGTCGACGATGAGGACACCGTCCGCCTGCGAGGTCGAGCTGCGCCAGTGGGTACGGGCCAGGCCCATTTTCTGCCATTCGCCGCCGGACAGTTCGATGGCGCCGCGGAACATCCGGGCCAGCAGGCTGCGCAGGCCCGCGGGGAGCTTGGCGATGACGGGGCCCGCGCCGGCGTAGTCGACCGACGGCGCCAGGCCCTCCGGTGTGACGGCGTGGGCGGGCCGGCCGAGCCGGATGTTCATCGCCGCGGTCACCGGCCAGCGCTGGAAATCCTGGGTGAGCAGGGAGACGCGTTCGAAGACCTGCGCGCGGTCGAGCCCGGTGATGTCCGCCCGGCCCCAGCACAGGGTGCCGCTCTGGGGCAGCAGCAGGCCGGAGAGGATCTTCATCAGCGTGCTCTTGCCGGAGCCGTTCTCGCCCACCACGGCGGTGACCGAACCCATCGGCAGGGTCAAGGACACCTGGTCCAGGGCGGCCGTGTCACGGTCGGGGTAGCGATAGCTGACCCGGTCCAGGACGACCTCCTCGATCTGCTCGGGCACCGGGTCGCCGCCCGAGGGGATGACGCGCCGCGCGGCCTGGGTCAGGAACCGGCCGTGGTCGCGGACGTAGAGCGATTCCTCGTGCAGCTGGTTGACGTTCATGACCAGCGCGCCCAGACTCGCCGATCCGGTGCGCACCGCGATCACGGCGGTGCCGGCGATGGCGAGGCTCATATGACCGGCCGTGATCAGCCAGAACATGGTCCCGTAGGTGGCGGCCACGGCGAGTCCCGACAGTGCGGAGGCGACCCATTCGGTCAGGGCCTTGCTGGAGGCGAGGCGTTCCTGTTCCGCCTCGGCGCTCTCGGCCATGCGCTGATAGCGGCTGAGGAGGAAGGCGCCGACGGCGTGCAGGCGGACCTCCTGGGCGGCGGTGCGCTCGGTGAGCAGATTGCCGATGAGGCGGCCGGCTCGTACGTGCTCGATCCAGCTCATCACCGATACGTATCGCTCCTGGGCCACACGCATGGCGCCCCAGCCGCGCGGGGCCGCGATGAGGATCAGCATGGGCAGCAGGACCGGGTGCAGCACGGTGAGGACGCCGGCGGTGGTGACCAGCGAGATGAGTCCGTTCAGCGCGGCGACGCAGGCGCCGATCATCCGGCGGGCGGAGCTGGGGCCGTGCTCGGCGACATCGACGAGCCGCCTGAAGTCGGGGTCGTCGATGGCTTCCAGCTCGACGTCGACGGCGGCGGCCAGGTACTGGGTGACGGCGATCCGCTCGACCTTCGGTTCCAGGCGCCCCGCGCGGGAGGTGGACCACGCGGAGAGGGCGGAGTTGACGACGGCGACGGCGGCCGCGGCCAGCAGACCGGGCAACAGCGCGTGCAGGCGCTGGGCGGCGGTGCCGCTTCCGGCGAGCAGGGCGTGCATGACGGCGTTGACGGCGAGCAGACTCACGGCGGCGGCGACGCCCTGGCCGATCTCGCTGACCGCGACGGCGAGCAGCGCGCGCCGGTCGGCCTGCCAGGCCATGCGCAGGGTGGCGCCGACGAGTGCGGGCATCGAGCGCAGCGCGGACATCATGGTCAGGTCCAGCCCCGCGTGCTCGTGTTGGGACCAGCCCAGGTCATAGCGCAGCGGTCCGCCGAACAGCTCCTGCTCGGCGTCGGAGACCAGCGGCTCCGCCATCTTCACCGGTCCGAAGAACCTCTTCACAGGGCGCCTCCCGAGGTGACCCAGTTCGGTGCCCGGTATGACGGGCGTGGGTGAGCATGCGGAAGATAGCGCCGATGAATGATGGTGCGTCGGGTTTTTTCCCGTGGCCGCACTCGGAACGGTGCTCCGAGACGGTACGGCTCGGTGTCGCAGCCGCCCCGGTCATGGCCCGCGCGCGGGGCGCCCGCCGGAGCGCGCGCGGGCGTGGGGTTCAGCCCTGCTTGGGTGCCGTGATGGGCACCAGGCGCAGGGTGAAGGAGTGACCGGCCGGGTCGGTGTAGCCGCGTTCCTCGTACGGCCCTGCCGGGTCCCTCGTCTCGATCGGCCGGCCGCCGAGCCCCACCAGCCGCCGCTCGGCCGCGTCCAAGTCCTCGACGAGGAAGACCAGATGGGACTGGAGGGAGTTCTCCGGGCGGGGCCAGCTGGGGGATACGGCGTTGACGTCACGGCGGAAGGCCAGCCGGATGCCGTCGGTGCCGCGGACCTCCACGAGGTTGGCGGAGGCGTCCGTCTGCTCGCCCTCCAGGAACTCCTTGTAGAACACGGCCAGTTTCTCGGGCTCGGCGCAGTCGAGGACCACGACGCCCGCCTTCACCAATGTCATGCTTCCTCCCAGGGGATGACCTCTTCTGCGGATATCCCCTGGCGGCGGATTCAGTCGGCGGACGGTGATGTGCGCCCCGCCACCGGCCGTGAGGGGAGGCGGCCGGCCCGGGCTCCGTCGGCTCGCTTCAGCCGAGTTGAGCCTCAGCTCGCGCCTCAGCTCATGCCTCAGCTCATGCCTCGGCGAAAGGCGGCGATGTTACGGGCGACCCAGTCGCCGAAGGGCCTCGGGGCGCGGCCCAGGACTCGTGCCACGTCCGAACTGATCCGCAGTTCGGCGGAGTTCGGGGCGCCGATGATGTCCAGGGTGTCGTCGGCGAGCTCCGGCGGCACGAACCGGGTCATCGCGGCCTTGGCCTCCTCGCGGGTGAGTTCATGGAACCGCACCGGCGAACCGAGCGCGGTGGCGATGGCCTCCGCCTGCTGACGTGGCGTGATCACCTCGGGTCCGGTCAGCTCGAAGACCCCGCCGGTGTGCCGGTCCTCCAGCAGGCAGGCGGCAGCGACCTCGGCGATGTCCGCCGGGTCGACGACCGGCACCCCGATGTCGCCGAAGGGCGCGGCGACCACCCCTTGTGTGCGAACGGACTCCGCCCAGGCGAAGGCGTTGGAGGCGAAGCCGCCCGGTCGCAGGACGGCCCAGTCCAGGCCGGACTTCCGCAACGCGTCCTCCAGTGCCCGCATCGCGATCCGCGTCGGGCCGAGCGGTCTGGTCGCCACGCCCTGCGAGGACAGCAGGACGACCCGGCGGACCCCGCTCGCCGCGGCCAGGTCGATGATGTCGGCCGGCCTGGCTTCGGGGGCGTGCAGATCGCCGGACAGCAGCAGGAACAGTGCCTTCGCCCCGTCCAGCACGGCGGCGAGGCCCTGCGGCCGGGCCAGGTCGGCCTGTATGTGCCGGACCCCGTCCGGCACCGTCGCCGCGTGCCGCGACACCGCCGTCACCTGCTCGCCCGCCTCGGCCAGGGCCTGCGTCAGAGTCCGGCCCACGTTCCCGGTAGCCCCGGTCACCACGATCATGTTCAGCTCCTTGTTCGTTGTGCGCTACGGGAGTTGACGCTAGGAGCTGGGCTTACTTTCCGTAAGGACATACCTCTGGGTAAGCTCCGGACATGGTGGAAGGCGCGCAGCTCAAGCAGGCCGGGGCGGGCAAGCGGTATGAGGTGTTTCACACCGACTGCCCTGCGCGCGACATGGTCGACCACGTCACCAGCAGGTGGGGTATCTGGGTGCTGATCTCCTTGCGGAGCAACGACCTTCGGTTCTTCGAGCTGCGTGACAGCATCCAGGGCATCAGCGAGAAGATGCTCGCCCAGACCTTGCGGGCGCTCCTCCAGGACGGGCTGATCCGGCGCGAGGTCGAGCCGACGACGCCGCCCCAGGTCACCTACGGACTCACCGAGTTCGGCCAGGACATCGGCGAGCCGCTGACGGACCTGTTCGATCGGATCACGAAGCGGCTGCCGGCGGATCAGCGCCCGCCGCGCAGTGGCTGATCGCGGCGCAGTCGCTGGGCGAGCGTCACTCCGGCCACGGGTCGCTCCGGATGATCTCCACGAAGCCCTTGCGGCGGAACGACGGCGGAACGAGGCGCCGAAGTGGGCCGGGACGTCGTCGTTCATGGTGCCGAAGGTCCCTGGAGGTCGGTCCCGGCTGAGAAACCGTGAGGCCGAGCCGCGTCATGCCCGACGGGCCCGGCGTTCTGTCAGTCGAGCAGGGCGCCGGGGTTGAGGATGTGGTGGGGGTCAAGGGCGTCCTTGACGGCGCGCAGCGCCAGTGCGAAGGGGGCCGGGCGCTGGAGGTCGTAGCCGGGGCGGTGGTCGCGGCCGACGGCGTGGTGGTGGGTGATGGTGGCGCGGTGGCGGTGCAGGACGTCGGTCGCGACGGCTTTGATGTCGTCCCAGACCTCGACCTCCTCGCCGGGGCGGCCCGCGACGGCCACGGTGAAGTAAGGGGCGGCGCCGTCCGGGTAGACATGGGTGAGGCGGCAGTTGATGGTGGCCGGGTGCCCGGTGGCCTTCGCGGCGGCGGCGCCGACCTCGGTGCGGACGGCATCGATCAGCGCGGGGATCGTGCCCCAGGTGGCGGCGGTCTCGAAGGTCTCGACGACGGCCCCCATACGGGCCAGGCCGTCGCGCAGATAGGGCATCCGCAGGAACGCCGAGCGCCAGGCGCCCACCGCCGCGTCCGGCGGGGTGTCGCGGTCCGCCGGGGCCGCCTCGCCGCGACCGCCGTGGTCGCGGGCCAGGTCCACGGCGGCCGTGAGGCGGGCGTCGACCGGGGCGGTGGCGGACTCGAAGCCCAGGACCAGGACGGCGCAGCCGTCGTGGGAGGCACCGGACAGCAGGGCCTCGCCCGGGTCGAGCAGCCGGCAGTTGGCCGGGGCGAGGTCGGACTGGGCGATGGCCCGCACCGCGTCCAGCGCACGGTGGAAGTCGGCGAAGGCCACGGCCGCGGAGGCCTTGTGCCGGGGGCGTTCCTGCAAGCGCATCCAAGCCTCGGTGATGACACCGAGCGTGCCCTCGGACCCGAGGAAGAACCGGTCCGGCGACGGTCCGGCGCCGGATGCGGGCAGCCGCCACGAGGCACCGGCCCCGGCGGGCGTGATCACCCGCAGGGACTGTACGAAGTCGTCGATGTGGGTGTGGCCGGTGGCGTAGTGGCCGCCCGCCCGGGTGGCCAGCCAGCCGCCGAGGGTGGAGAACTCGAAACTCTGCGGGAAGTGCCGCAAGGTCAGTCCGTGGGGGCGCAACTGGCCCTCCAGCGCGGGCCCGAGGGCCCCGGCCTGGATACGGGCCGAGCGGGCGGCGGTGTCGATCTCCAGGACGCGGCCCATCGAGGTCAGGTCGAGGGAGAGGACGGCGTGATGGGCATCGCCGCGGTACTCCACACCGCCGACCACCGAGGAGCCGCCGCCGAAGGGGATGACGGCCACGCCCTGCCCGCCGGCCCAGTCCAGCAGGTCCGCCACGTCCTGGTCACGGGTCGGACACGCGACGAGATCGGGGATCCGGCCGGGGCGGCCGCGCAGGGCCCGGATGACATCGCGGTACGCCTTGCCCATGGCGTGCGCGGCGCGCGCCTGCGGATCGGCCGTGACCAGATGGGACAGGGACGTCGGGGGCGTCGCGGCGGGGCGGCCGATGGACAGGTCGGCGACCCGGGGGATCGGCAGCGGGCGGGGCAGGGTGCCCGGCAACAGGGCCCCGGTCGCGATGCATTCGGCGTCGTCGGGGTGGGCGTCGGTATAGCCCCAGCCCCACCAGGAGCGGGTGCGGGAGGCGTGCGGGTCGGTCGCGGTGGCTGGCATGGGCGCGCTCCAACGGGATCCGGGGGACGTGAATTTACCCAGCGGTAAATTACCCTAGGGTAAGATCTGGTCCCATGACAACGCTCTCCTCCAGGGCCGGTACCAAGGGCGTGCCGAGGGCCGCGCGCGAACGACAGGTCCTGGCCGCGGCCACCGAGGAGTTCGGCCGGCACGGGTACGAGGCCACCACCGTGGCCGCCGTCGCCGCCCGGGTCGGCGTCACCAAGCCGCTCGTGCACCAGTACTTCGGCGGCAAGCAGGACCTCTACCTCGCCTGCCTCGTCCCGGTCGGCGACCGGTTGCTGGGCGCGATCCGCGCCGCGATGGCCGACCATGACACCCCGGCGCCGTCCACGCCGCTGCGGGTGCTGCGCGCGCTGTTCACGGCTCTCGACGGGCGGCGCGAGGCATGGTTCGTCCTCTACGATCCGTCGCTGCCGCCCGACAGCGAAGCCGCCCACCGCGCGGCCCATTACCGCGACGCCATCGACGACCTCGCCGCGACCGGCACCGCCGAGCTTCTGCACGCCGCCGGGACCGGCGACCCGCTCGACGCCGACGCCCTCAAGTACGCGTGGCGCGGCCTGTGCACCGCGCTGGTCCGCTGGTGGATCAACCACCCCGACCAGTCGGCCGAGGCCATGACCGGGCGCTGCGCCCGGCTCCTGGGCGCGGCCCGCACCGCCTTCACCGACGGCGATGGCGACGGCGACGACCGCACGTGAACCGGGCCGCGGCCCCACCGCTCGGCTCAAGTCCTGTGGGCGGTCACGGGGATCGGTTGACCTGTCAGAAGTGTGGTGGGGCCGTTCTCGGAAGCGGTACGTCTGAAGGTCGTAGGTGCCCGTCGCCACGGGGTGCGCCGCGGCCGGAGGGCAGACACGCTCTCCGCTCCACCGGCGACCGTCATCTCGATTCAACTCCCTCCCGTGCAACGGCACTTTGCCCCGTCTGCGTGGTGACGGCCGCCGAACTCACACAGCCGCTCGGCGTCCGGCCGTGGTGACCGCTGAGCCGCGTCGTTCGGTCCTTCTCCGCGGCGACGGCGGAGGCGGAGAGGAGGGTCGCGGCGGCGAGGCTGCCCCAGAGGGGGGTCGAGCCGTGGGCGGCGAGGGTGGTGATGGCCGCGGGGGAGACGGCGAGGCCGAGGCCCGTGGAGAGCTGGAAGCGGGCGAGGGTGCGACCCAGGAGATGGGCCGGGGCGAGGGCGGTGACGAGCGCGGTGGCAGCCGGTGAGGCAGTACCCCGTCGCCGAGCCGAGCCCGTCGGAGCCGGTCTCGCTGGAGACGGTCACGTTACGGCTGAAGGCGCTCGCGCATCCGGTACGGCTGCGGCTGCTGCGCACCCTGGCCCGGGGCGCGCACACCACCGGTGAACTGGCCCACGCCTGGGGCCTCTCGGCACCGGAAGTCTCCCGCCACCTCGCGGCCCTGCGCCGCGCGGGCCTGCTCACGGCCCGACGGGAGGGCCGATACGTCCGGTACACCGTCAATCTGCCCGATCTGACGGCGCTGGGGAGCGATGTGCTGGAGGCCGTACTGCGCTGAGCGGCGGCCGAGGGGCTCTGCCCGTGACGGCTGTGGATAGGGTGGCCGAATGTATGCACAGGGGCGGGGACTCAAGGTCACAGCGGTGTCGGCGATGGTCGTGCTGGCACTGACGGGGTTCTCCTCGGGCCATGCCCAGGGGAGCCGGGATCGGCACGGTGATGACGGGGGCGGTTGCAGCAGTGCCCGCCAGGACCACGACAGTTCGTCGCCGTCGCCGGGCGGTGACGCGTCCGACAGTGGTTCGTCCCGGCCGCGGTCCACCAGCCCTTCCACACCTACGGCATCCCCTTCCACCTCAACGGCGTCCCCCTCCGCCACTCCCCGGCCCCTCAAGAACGGCACCGCGGCGCTCGTGCGATGCGCGAGCGTGGCGGATCCGTACGCGGTCGTCGAGGTCAGGAACCCGAACGGACGCGACGCTGTCTTCTTCGTGAAGATGACCTTCAAGAACGGGCGCGGCCTCGTCGTCATGACCGCGGGCGATCAGGTGTCGGTACCCGCGAAAGGCAGGACGACCTACCGGGTTTCCGCCATCAGCAGTGGGCTCATCGAGGAGATCGCTCACTGCGAGGTCGACCCCATAGCCGTCGCCAACTGGTGACCGCCCGTCAGGGCCCCGCTCCACAGCCCTGTTCGGTCGGCCGCGCGCCCGGTCGGCCCCCGGTCGGCCCCCAACAACTTTACGCAAGCCGCTTACGTAGACCGCGCTATTCTTGCGCGCATGACGCGACGACTTGCGGAAGTGGCGAAGAAGGTCGGGGTCAGTGAGGCCACGGTCAGCCGGGTGCTCAATGGCAGGCCCGGGGTCTCCGATGCCACCCGACAGGCGGTGCTGACGGCTCTCGACGTCCTGGGCTATGAGCGCCCCACCCAGCTGCGCGGCGAACGCGCCCGGCTCGTCGGCCTGGTGCTGCCGGAGTTGCAGAATCCCATCTTCCCGGCATTCGCCGAGGTCATCGGCGGTGCGCTCGCCCAGCTCGGGCTCACCCCGGTGCTGTGCACCCAGACGAAGGGCGGCGTCTCGGAGGCGGACTACGTCGAACTGCTGCTCCAGCAGCAGGTGTCGGGCGTCGTCTTCGCCGGCGGCCTCTACGCCCAGGCCGACGCCCCGCACGACCACTACCGGCGGCTCGCCGACCGCAACATCCCCGTCGTACTGGTCAACGCGGCCATCGAGCACCTCGGCTTTCCGGGCGTGTCCTGTGACGACGCGGTCGCCGTCGAACAGGCCTGGCGGCACCTGGCCTCGCTCGGCCACGAGCGCATCGGGCTGGTCCTCGGCCCCGGCGACCACATGCCCTCCGCCCGCAAGCTGGCCGCCGCGCACGCCCTCACCGGCGGCCTGCCGGAAGAGCGGGTCGCGCGGGCCATCTTCTCCATCGAGGGCGGCCACGCCGCCGCCGCACGGCTGATCGACCGGGGCGTCACCGGCATCATCTGCGCCAGCGACCCCCTCGCCCTCGGTGCGATCCGGGCCGCCCGGCGCAAGGGCTACGACGTCCCGGGCCGGATCTCCGTCGTCGGCTACGACGACTCGGCGTTCATGAACTGCACCGAGCCCCCGCTCACCACCGTCCGCCAGCCCATCGAGGCCATGGGACGCGCGGCCGTGGAACTGCTGAACGCGCAGATCGGCGGCACCGCCGTACCCGCCGAGGAGCTTCTGTTCGAACCCGAGCTGGTGGTGCGCGGATCGACCGGGCAGGCGCCGCACGACTGACGCACCGGTACATCCGGGTGGCTGTCAAATAATTACAGAAGTCGCGCGACATCTTGCGGACCCTTGTCGGCGGTGCTTGAGTGTGCCGCGCCCGCAGCTCCCGCCATGAGTGCCACCGAGGGGTCCATCGAATGACAAGCACCGGGTTCCGCCGCACCTTCGTCGCGATCGGCGTCTGCTCCTCCCTCGCCCTCGCCGCCACCGCCTGCGGTTCGGGCGGCGGCGGTTCGGCGAGCGGCAAGACACGCATCACCGTCAACTGCGAGCCACCGAAGAGCTCCAGAACCGACCGGAAGTTCTTCGACGACGACGTCGCCTCCTTCGAGCGGCAGAACCCGGACATCGACGTCGTCACCCATGACGCCTTCCCCTGCGAGGACCCCAAGACCTTCGACGCCAAGCTCGCCGGGGGCCAGATGGAGGACGTGTTCTACACGTACTTCACCGACGCCGGGCATGTCGTGGACATCAACCAGGCCGCCGATCTCACGCCGTACCTCAAGGAGTTGAAGAGCTACGGCACCCTCCAGAAGCAGCTGCGGGACATCTACACGGTGGACGGGAAGGTCTACGGCATACCCCGCACCGGATACAGCATGGGGCTGATCTACAACCGCGCCCTGTTCAAGAAGGCCGGTCTCGACCCCGACCAGCCGCCCACGACCTGGGACGAGGTCCGCGCCGACGCCAAGAAGATCGCCGCCCTCGGCAACGGCACCGTCGGATACGCCGACTACAGCGCCCAGAACCAGGGCGGCTGGCACTTCACCGCCGAGATGTACTCCCAGGGCGGCGACGTCGTCAGCGCCGACGGCAAGAAGGCGACCGTCGACACCCCCGCGGGCCACGCCGTCCTGGAGAACCTGCACGACATGCGCTGGAACGACGACTCCATGGGCAGCAAGCAGCTCCTCGTCATCAACGACGCGCAGCAGATGATGGGCGCGGGCAAGCTCGGCATGTACCTCGCCGCCCCCGACAACATCCCGATCCTCGTCAAGGAGAAGGGCGCCAGCTACGACGACATCGCCATCGGCCCCATGCCCGGCGGACAGGGCACCCTGATCGGCGGCGACGGCTACATGTTCAACAAGCACGACTCGCCCGCCCAGATCCGCGCCGGCCTCAAGTGGCTCGAACACATGTATCTGACCCCGGGCAAGGGCTTCCTCGGCGACTACGCCCGCGCGAAGCGGAACAACGCCCCCGTCGGCCTGCCCGAGCCGCGCCTGTTCACCGGCGCCGCCGACGCCGAGGACCAGAAGATCAAGAAGGCCAACGCCAACGTCCCGGTGCAGAACTACCAGAGCTTCCTCGACGGCAACGCCAAGCTCCGGATGAAGATCGAGCCGCCGGACGCACAGCAGATCTACTCCGTCCTCGACGGCACCGTCTCCGCCGTCCTCACCAAGAAGGACGCCGACATCGACGGACTTCTGAAGGACGCGTCCGGGAAGATCGACAGCATTCTGGCCCGGAGCTGACCGCCATGACGAAGACGGCCGAGCGGCAGCGGACGGCGGCCGCCGTCCCCCCGGTACCGGCGCCGGCCCCGGCAGGGGACCGGGGCCGGCGCCGCCTGATCGACCAGCTGCGCGCCTACGCCTTCCTCCTCGGCGGCCTGCTCTGCTTCGTCCTGTTCTCCTGGTACCCGGCGATCCGCGCCGTCGTGATCGCCTTCCAGAAGTACACCCCCGGCTCCCCGCCCCAGTGGGTCGGCACCGCCAACTTCACCCGCGTCTGGCACGACCCGGACTTCGCCGCCGCCTGGCGCAACACCCTCTGCTTCACGCTGCTCGCCCTGCTCATCGGCTTCGCCGTCCCCTTCCTGCTGGCCCTCGTCCTCAATGAACTGCGGCACGCCAAGGCCTTCTTCAGAGTCGTGGTCTACCTGCCGGTGATGATCCCGCCGGTGGTCAGCGCCCTGCTGTGGAAGTGGTTCTACGACCCCGGGGCCGGACTCGCCAACGAGGCGCTGCGCTTCGTCCACCTGCCGACCTCGAACTGGTCCAACGGCACCGACACCGCGCTCGTCTCCCTGGTGATCGTGGCGACCTGGGCCAATATGGGCGGCACCGTCCTCGTCTATCTGGCCGCCCTCCAGTCCATCCCCGGCGAGCTGTACGAGGCCGCCGAACTCGACGGCGCGAACCTCCTCCAGCGCATCCGCCATGTCACGGTCCCGCAGACCCGCTTCGTGATCATGATGCTGATGCTCCTTCAGATCATCGCCACCATGCAGGTGTTCACCGAACCGTTCGTCATCACCGGCGGCGGCCCCGAGAGCGCCACCGTCACCGTGCTCTACCTCATCTACAAATACGCCTTCCTCTACAACGACTTCGGCGGCGCCTGCGCCCTCAGCGTCATGCTCCTGCTGCTGCTCGGCGCCTTCTCCGCCGTCTATCTGCGGCTCACCCGGAACGAGGGGGACACCGCATGACCGCCACCCGCACCCTGATCTCCCCGGCCACCCTCGCCCGCCCACGCGGCAAGGCGATCTACTGGACGGTGTTCACCGCCGTCGTCGTCCTCTTCGCGCTCGCGTTCCTCTTCCCGGTGTACTGGATGGTCACCGGCGCGATGAAGTCCCCCGACGAGGTGGCCCGGACCCCACCGACGCTGGTGCCCCAGCACTGGCACACCGGCGCCTACACCGACGCCTGGGACCTGATGCAGCTCCCGCAGCACCTGTGGAACACCGTCGTCCAGGCGGCCGGTGCCTGGGCCCTCCAGCTGGTGTTCTGCACGGCCGCCGCCTACGCCCTGTCCAAGCTGCGGCCCGCCTTCGGCAAGGTGATCCTCGGCGGCATCCTCGCCACCCTCATGGTGCCGGCCCAGGCGCTCGTCGTGCCCAAGTACCTCACCGTCGCCGATCTGCCGCTGCTGCACACCAGCCTGCTCAACGACCCCCTCGCCATCTGGCTCCCGGCGGTCGCCAACGCCTTCAACCTCTATCTGCTCAAGCGGTTCTTCGACCAGTTGCCCCGCGATGTGCTGGAGGCCGCCGAGATCGACGGCGCCGGCAAGCTGCGCACCCTGTGGTCCGTCGTACTGCCCATGTCCCGGCCGGTCCTCGGCGTCGTGTCCATCTTCGCGCTGGTCGCCGTCTGGCAGGACTTCCTGTGGCCGCTGATGGTCTTCTCCGACACCGACAAGCAGCCGATCAGCGTGGCCCTGGTCCAGCTCTCGCAGAACATCCAACTCACCGTGCTGCTCGCCGCGATGGTGATCGCCGGCATCCCCATGGTGGTGCTGTTCCTCGTCTTCCAGCGGCACATCATCGCCGGGATCAGCGCGGGCAGCACCAAGGGCTGACGCCGACCGCCCGTCCGCCGACCGCCCGTCCACAGAAAGGCAAAGCCCAGTGGGACAGCCCACCCATGCCTCCGGCAGCCACGACTGGTGGCGCGACGCCGTCATCTACCAGGTCTACGTCCGCAGCTTCGCCGACGGCGACGGCGACGGCACCGGGGACCTCGCGGGCGTCCGCTCCCGGCTGCCCTACCTGGCCGAACTCGGCGTGGACGCACTGTGGTTCAACCCCTGGTACCGGTCACCGATGAAGGACGGCGGCTACGACGTCGCCGACTACCGCGCCATCGACCCGGCGTTCGGCACCCTCGCCGAGGCGGAGAAACTCATCGACGAGGCCCGCTCACTGGGCATCCGCACCGTCATCGACATCGTCCCCAACCACGTCTCCGACCAGCACCCCTGGTTCCGGGCCGCCCTCGCCGCCGGCCCCGGCAGCCCCGAACGGGACCTGTTCCACTTCCGGCCAGGGCGCGGCGCCCACGGTGAACTCCCGCCCAACGACTGGCCGTCGCAGTTCGCCGGCACCACCGAACCGGTGTGGACCCGGCTGCCCGACGGCGACTGGTACCTGCATCTGTTCACCCCCGAGCAGCCCGACCTCAACTGGGCCCATCCGGTGGTCCGCCAGGAGCACGAGGACATCCTGCGCTTCTGGTTCGACCGGGGGGTCGCCGGTGTCCGCATCGACTCCGCGGCCCTGCTCGCCAAGGACCCGGACCTCCCGGACCTCGCCACGCACCCGCAGCCGCACCCGTTCGTGGACCGCGACGAACTCCACGACGTCTACCGCTCCTGGCGTGCCGTCGCCGACGCCTACGGCGGTGTCTTCGTCGGCGAGGTCTGGCTCCCCGACGCCGAGCGCTTCGCCCGCTATCTGCGCCCCGACGAACTCCACACCGCCTTCAACTTCTCTTTCCTGTCCTGCCCTTGGCACCCCGGACGGCTGCGCGCCGCCATCGACACCACGCTCGCCGAACACGCCCCGGTCGGCGCTCCCGCCACCTGGGTGCTGTGCAACCACGACGTCACCCGCACGGTCACCCGCTACGGCCGCGAGGACACCGCCTTCGACTTCGCCACCAAGGCCTTCGGCACCCCGACCGATCCGGCGCTCGGCACCCGCAGGGCGCGGGCCGCCGCCCTGCTCTCCCTCGCGCTGCCCGGGTCGGTGTACCTGTACCAGGGGGAGGAGCTGGGGCTGCCGGAGGCGGAGATCCCGGTCGAGCGCATCCAGGACCCGATGTACCACCGCTCGGGCGGCGCCGACCCCGGCCGCGACGGCTGCCGGGTGCCGCTGCCATGGACCGCCGGTATGCCGCATGCGGGCTTCGGCTCCCGGGGCGAGCCGTGGCTGCCGCAGCCGGAGGACTGGCCGTCGTACGCGGCCGACCTCCAGGAGCGCGACCGCGACTCCATGCTCACCCTCTACCGCAGGGCCATCGCCCTGCGGCCCCGCCTCGGCACCGGCCCCCTCAGCTGGCTGCCCGCCCCCGACGGCGTGCTCGCCTTCGCCCGCGCGGGCGGCGCGATCTGCGCGGTCAACTTCTCTGCCACCCCCGCCGACCTGCCCGCGCACTCCGAACTCCTGCTCAGCAGCGGCCCCTTGGACGAATCGGGCCGGCTGCCGCAGGACACCGCGGTCTGGCTGCACGCCTGAGCCGCGGCGCACCGCTGTCCCGCGCACCCCCACCACGAAGGGAACAGCTCATGCACACCAGCACCGTCAGTCATGTCAGGCGCATGCCGGCCATAGGGGCGGTCGTGGCCCTCGCCGCCGGCATGCTCGTCGCCGTCGCGGCGCCCGCCGCGCACGCGGCCCCCGGGGCCACCCTGCCCTTCACCTCGGTCGAAGCCGAGTCGGCCACCACCACCGGCACGAAGATCGGGCCGGACTACACCCAGGGCACGCTCGCCTCTGAGGCGTCAGGGCGGCAGGCCGTCCAGCTGGCCTCCGGTCAGCGGGTGGAGTTCACCGTGCCGCGTGCGGCCAACGCCGTGAACGTCTCCTACAGCGTCCCGGACGGCCAGTCCGGCTCGCTCGACGTGTACGTCAACGGCACCAAGCTGGCCAGGACCCTCCCGGTGACGTCCAAGTACTCCTACGTCGACACCGGCTGGATCGCCGGCAGCAGGACGCATCACTTCTTCGACGACGCCCGGCTGCTGCTGGGGCAGAACCTCCAGGCCGGTGACAAGGTCGCGTTCGTGGCGACCGGCACTCAGGTCACCGTGGACGTGGCCGACTTCGAGCAGGTCGCGGCGGCCGCCGCGCAGCCGTCCGGTTCGGTGTCCGTCGTCTCCAAAGGCGCCGACCCCAGCGGCAACGGCGACTCCACACAGGCCTTCCGGGATGCCATCGCCGCCGCCCAGGGCGGGACCGTGTGGATCCCGCCGGGCGACTACAAGCTCACCTCCTCCCTCAGCGGCGTACAGAACGTGACCCTTCAGGGGGCGGGCGGCTGGTACTCGGTCGTGCACACCTCCCGCTTCATCGACCAGTCCAGCTCCGCGGGGAACGTCCACATCAAGGACTTCGCGGTGATCGGCGAGGTCACCGAACGCGTCGACTCCAGCCCCGACAACTTCGTCAACGGCTCCCTCGGGCCGGGCTCGTCCGTCTCCGGCATGTGGATCCAGCACCTGAAGTGCGGCCTGTGGCTGACCGGCACCAACGACAACCTGGTCGTGGAGAACAACCGCATCCTCGACACCACCGCCGACGGCATCAACCTCAACGGCACCGCCAAGGGGGTCCGCGTCAGCAACAACTTCCTGCGCAACCAGGGCGACGACTCCCTGGCGATGTGGTCGCTGTACGGCCCGGACACCGACTCCAGCTTCGAGAACAACACCATTTCGCAGCCCAACCTCGCCAACGGCATCGCCATCTACGGCGGTACCGACATCACGGTGCGCGGCAACCTGGTCTCCGACACCAACTCCCTGGGCAGCGGCATCGCCATCTCCAACCAGAAGTTCCTGGACCCGTTCTCGCCGCTGTCCGGCACCATCACGGTCGACGGCAACACGCTGGTGCGCACCGGTGCGATGAACCCCAACTGGAGCCATCCGATGGGCGCGTTGCGCGTCGACTCCTACGACAGCGCCATCAACGCCACCGTGAACATCACCGATACGACGATCACCGACAGCCCGTACAGCGCCTTCGAGTTCGTCTCCGGCGGCGGGCAGGGCTATCCGGTGCGGAACGTCAATGTGACCGGCGCGACGGTGCGGAACACCGGCACGGTCGTGGTGCAGGGGGAGGCGCAGGGAGCGGCCACGTTCAAGGACGTCACCGCCAGCGGTGTCGGCTCGGCCGGAGTGTACAACTGCCCGTACCCGGCGAACTCCGGCTCCTTCACGCTCACCGACGGCGGCGGCAACTCCGGCTGGTCCAGCACCTGGGCGGACTGCTCCAGCTGGCCCCAGCCCGGCCAGGGCAACCCGGCACCCGATCCCGGCCGCAACCTCGCCAAGGGCCGGCCCGCCACCGCGACCGGCTCCCAGGACGTCTACACGCCCGGCAAGGCGGTCGACGGTGACGCCGACTCGTACTGGGAGTCGGCCAACAACGCCTTCCCGCAGTCCCTGACGGTCGACCTCGGCTCGTCGTACGCGGTGCGCCGACTGGTGCTGAAGCTGCCGCCGTCCTCGGCGTGGGGCGCCCGCACCCAGACCGTCACCGTGCTCGGCAGCACCGACGGCTCCACGTACTCCACCGTGGTCGGCTCCCAGGGCTACCGCTTCGACCCGGCCACCGGCAACACCACCACGGTGTCCCTGCCGAGCGGCACGAACCTGCGTTACCTGCGGCTGTCGGTCAGCGCCAACACGGGGTGGCCGGCCGGGCAGTTCAGCGAGGTGGAGGCGTACCTCACGTCCTGACAGCCCCGCTCCGGACAAGGCGGCTGTGCGAGAGCCGTCTCGGGGTGCCGGTGCCCACGCGGAGAGGCGCGGGTACCGGCACCCGCCGCGTCCCCGGCCCGACCGGCGCGTCGGGTCGGACGCCGTACGGCGCGCGCTCGGTCGCGTTGGGGGAGCGCGAGTGGTGAGCGGGTTCGCCAAATGCGCCCCCGACGCGCCAGGTTGGCTGAAATCGTGTGCTCCGGCCGGAATCTTTGCTTCCCCCGTCCGGAGACTGTCAAGTGGTGCGGCAGGGGCGAGCGGGGTGCGGTGGCGGGTCGGATGGCGGTGGGAGGTGCCGCCGGTGTAGCGCGACCGCCCTCCGAAGTGGCGCGCGAGGGAACTCTGTTGTCGGATAATCACCCCAGCTCAGGGCCGGGTTCGGCCATCGGGCCGGAGTGTGTCGCGCGGCGCCCGGCCGAGACCGCGCCGCCGCGCGCGCCCTTCCGGTTCCGGATCGGGCGGAGATTTTTTCGCGGGGCCGGTTTGCGGGTGGGGCGCCGGGGCACCCGCGGGGGCGACGATCCGGCCGCGATCCCATACGCGCGCACGGCCCGTCGGAGATTGCTCCACGGTGACGCAAAAACACCGGCACAGTACTCTCCGTTCAACTTCAGGGGGTTGCTTACGTGTGACTCACCGTGAAGACTGTGGCCGGGATCCATCGAAACGAAGGTGTGGCGGGGTGCGCATCATGCCATTCGTGGGGCGGCATGCTCCACGATTGCGTATCGTCACATCGCGTTCCGAGGAGTCGGGGCCCTCGGCCCCGTTGTCCGTATACGAACCGGGAGGGTCCCGCGCCGTCACCGCGCGGGAGGTTTCGCCAAGGGGGATGGGCTATGTCGGGTTGGTACGCCGTACGACCGGGCTTGCCGCGAGGCCGCGGCCGGCCGCGCAGCCGCCGCGTCCTGCGCCGTACGTGTTGACGGTTTCCGGTCCATCCCGGCAGCGGACCGACGGCAGCTGACCGTCCCGCCGCTCCATGGCACGTCATCAGCACGCCACACGGGCCACCCGCCGCTCCCGTCCGGACGGTCGCGCGGCGGTGCCCGAGTTCTTCCGCTGGCCGGCCCGTGCCGGTTCGCGCCGTTCCCCGTGTGTGTGGCTCCTCTGTGCCCGCACGCGCAAGCAAGGAGACAAGGTGATCAGCAGGCAACCGACGGGCGGCCAACTCCTCCTGGAGGAGTTACCCGACCGCTGGCGGGCTCTACGCGAGGCCGGGCCGGTACGGCACGACGAGGCGCAGGGCGTCTGGCAGGTGCTCGACCACGAGAACGTCGCCGCCGTGCTCGCCGACCCGGCGACGTACTCCTCGGACCTCTCCGCCCTCAGTCCCACCCAGTCCGACTTCGAGACCTTCACCCAGGGCAACTTCGTCGGCATGGACCCCCCGGAGCACCGCAAGCTCCGCACCCTGGTCAGCCAGGCGTTCACCCCCCGGGTCGTCCAGGGACTCGAACCCCGTATCGAGGCCGTCTGCGCCCGGCTGCTGGACGAGGTCGCCGACCGGGACCGGTTCGACCTGGTCGACGCGCTGGCCTATCCGCTGCCGATCATCGTGATCGCCGAACTGCTCGGCATCCCCGCCGAGGAACACCGGCTCTTCCAGGAGTGGGCGAGCGTGCTGTTCGGCGGCGACCAGCTCGGCGAGGCGCCGGACATGGCCGATCTGGAACGGGCGCTGGAGGCCATCGCCCCCACCGTGCGCGAGATGAACAGCTACATGCTGGACTACATACGCGCCCGCCGCGCCGCCCCCGGCGACGACCTGACCAGCAGACTCATCGCCGCCGAGGTGGACGGCGTGCGCCTGCGGGACCAGGAGATGGTCGGCTTCGTGGCGCTGCTGCTGGTCGCCGGGCACATCACCACCACCGCGCTGCTGGGCAACGCCGTCGTCACCTTCGACCGGTACCCCGAGACGGACGCGGCGCTGCGCGCCGAGCCGCCGCGCATCCCGGCCGCCGTCGAGGAGGTGCTGCGCTGGCTGCCCCCCTTCCCCGAACTGGGCCGCCGGGTGACCAGGCCCGTCGTCCTCGGCGGACACGAGATCCCCGCCGACACCCTGCTGATGGCACATCTGGGCGCCGCCAACCGGGACCCCGCCCGCTTCGACGCGCCCGACGTCTTCGACGTGACCCGCTCGCCCAATCCCCATCTGACCTTCGGGCACGGCATCCACTTCTGTTTCGGCGCGCCGCTGGCCCGCCTGGAGGCGCGGATCGCCCTGAACATGTTGCATGAACGATTCCGCACCCTGGTGATCCCGTCCCACGAGGACATCACCTATCAGAACCCCGCCGTGCTCATCGGCGTCCGGCAGCTGCCCGTCGAGGTCGGCAGAGCGTAGGACCCGGCGCACGAAGCGCACCGGTCGGCCCCCGTACCGCTCACACCCGGGCCGGTCCGTAACACCCGCACATGAGACCCATCCAACGGGAGTCCCCTTCTCATGCCGTACACCATCCCCGCCGCTCCGCCCGCTTCCCGGACACCCTCGCTGTTACGCCGGGAACTGCGGGACCGCCTCGACGCGCTGGCCCGCACCCACCGGGTGCCCGGTGCGCAACTGGTCCTCGACACCGGCACGGACCTCATATCCATACACACCGGCACGGCCGACGTCTCCGCCGGCACCCTCCTCACGGGGGAGACGGCCGTCCCCCTGGGCTCGCTCACCAAACCCTTCACCGCGGCCCTGGTCATGCTCCTGGCCGACGACGGTGACGTGGACCTCGACGAGCCCGCCGCCGAACACCTCCAGGAGCTGCGCTCCGTCCCCGAAGTGACGATCCGCCAGCTGCTCAGCCACACCGGCGGGCTGCCCACCGGGCCGGACTCCGACACTGCCGCCGCGACCACCGCCGCCCGCTACCTCGCGTCCGTGTGCACCGCCCGTGACCTGCTCTTCCCGCCGGGCACCGACTTCTCCTACTCCAACGCCGGTTACGTCGCGGCCGGACGGCTGGTGGAGACCGTCACCGGAATGCCCTGGGCCGAGGCGGTACGGTCTCTGCTGCTCGAACCGCTCGGTGTCGTACCGGCGTTCATCGGCGACGCGGTGCCCGCCCGCCCCGTGGCCGCGGGGCACGCGGTCAACACCGCCACCGGACAGGCGCTCGCGGCCCGGCAGAACCTGGCACCGCTGGAGGCACCGGCCGGGGCGCTGCTCGCCAGCGCCGCGGACCTGGCCGCGTTCGGCAACGCGCTGATCGGCCGCTCCGACCTGCTGCCGCCCGCCGTCGCCAAGGACATGCGCCGCCCCGAACCCGCCGCGCGGCCCGGCACCCTGGCCGACGGCTGGAGCCCGGGGCTCGCCCTGTACCAGCGGGGCGAGCGCGCCTGGTATGGCCATGACGGCAACGCCCAGGGCACGTCCTGCCATCTGCGCATCGACCCGGAGAGCGGGGTGGTGGTCGCCTTCGCGGGCAACGCGGGCGGCGCGACCGCGCTGTGGCGCGATCTTACCGGGGAACTCGCCCGGCTGACCGGCATCCGGGTGCCCGCCGGCGGACACCCCGTGGACGGGGGGCGCCGCGCCGCCCTGACCGACTGCGTGGGCACGTACCGCAACGGCACCACGACCTACCGCGTCACGGCCGGGCCGGACGGCGAGCCCGCCCTGTCCGTGGACGGTGACCTGGCGCTCCCGCTGGTCTGCTACGCCGACCTGTCGTGCGACCTGCGCGATCCGGCCACCGGGAGCCTGGAGCCCGGCGGCCGCTTCCACCGCGACCCGGTCACCGGGAGCATCGACCGAATACAGATATCCGGCCGCACGGCGCGCCGCACCGATGACGGCTGAACGAGGGGACAGGGCGGGGCAGGTAGGACCGCGGGTCGGTCTCGGCTCCGGATCCCGGGCGGCCCGCGCCGGTCTGCGATCCTGACCCGTCGGGCCGGCCTCGGATCCCGGCCTCGGCCCAGGTGCCGATGTCAGGTTCCGGTTCCGGTCCAAGTCTCAGCCCAGTCCCGGTTCTGGTTCCGGTTCCTTCCGGGGTACGACGGATGTCCGGCACAGGGCCCGTCGCACCCGCCCCCGCCTCGGAATCCGGTCCCGCCTCCAGTGGGGTGCCCGTACCCGGTACGTGCGCTTCGCCCGGCGGCGCGTGTCCGGGCCGGATGCCGCCGTACCACCCGGCGTGTCGGCGCGGCCGTCGTCCGGCCGACCGGAGGACATCGAGGGCGCGGGAATCGTCACCGCGCCGGTCACCCCACCGTCCGTCACACCCCGGTGCCGGTCACCCCGACCGGTACCGGCAGCCCCGTTCGTCCCGCATCACTGCGCACACCCGGTGTGCCCCCCGTTCCAGCGCGCCGCCCCCGAGGTGGGCCCGGGTCGCCCTCATGGCCCGTGCCGCATCGTCCCGCTCTCCAAAGGACTACACCCATGACGGACCCGCACGACAAGCCCGCATCGGCGCCCGCCCTGCCGCGCTCCGGCCCCACCGGCGTGGCGGAGAGCAGCACGACCGGGGCGCACCCGATGCTCGGCGCGCTGTTCGCCGCCTGGGTGGCCCGCACCCCGGACGCACCGGCCCTCACGGACGGCCGGCGGACCTGGACCTACCGTCAACTGGCCGATCGGGCCGACCGGTTGGCCGCACATCTGGTACGCCGGGGCGCCGGGCCCGACCGGGTGGTCGCGCTGGTCCTGCCGCGCTCCATGGAACTCATCGCCGCCGAACTGGCCGTCTCCTGGGCTGGTGCCGCCTTCCTGCCCGTGGACCCCGGCTATCCCGCCGAGCGCCGGGCCCTGATGCTCGCCGACGCGGCACCCGCCGTCACCCTCGACGACGTGGGCCGGGTGGGCGAGGTGCTCGACGGCCGCGGCGCCGCGGAGCCCGCGGGGGAGGGGGACGGGGGACGGGTCGCCAGGGTGTGCGGCGACGCTTCCGTGTCCGGTGTCACCCCCGATGCCTCCGGTCGGGTCGGAGCCTTGTCCGAGGCCCGCGATGGTGCGGAGCCTGTGGGGGAGCGGGGCGGGGAGCCGGTCGCTGGGGCGTGTGCCGATGACTCCGCGTCCGCCGTCGCTTTCGACGTCCCTGGTCGGGTCGGCGTGTCGGCCGGCGCTCGCGATGGTGCGGAGCCCGTGGGGGAGCGGGGCGGGGAGCCGGTCGCCGGGGCGCGTGCCGATGACTCCGCGTCCGGTGTCACCTTCGATGCCTCCGGTCGGGGCGGCGCGTCGCCCGACGCCCGGGACAGCGCGGAGCTCGCGCGGGAGTGCGACGGCGGGTCGGTCGCCGGGGTCGACAGTGCGGCGTACGTCATCTACACCTCCGGTTCCACCGGCACCCCCAAGGGCGTGACGGTCACCCACCGCGGCATCGGCGGCTTCGTCACCGCCGCGGCCGAGCGGTACGCCGTGGGTCCCGGTGACCGCGTGCTCCAGTTCTCCTCGCCGAGCTTCGACGCCTCCGTCCTGGAGCTGTTCATCTCGGTGCTGTCCGGTGCCACCCTCGTCGTACCGCCGCACGGCCCCTGGCTGGGCGACGAACTCGCGGCGGTCCTGGACGAGCACCGCATCACCCACGCCCTCATCCCACCGGCCGCGCTCGCCACCCTGCCGGGGCCCGAGACCGGCACCGGGCGCCATCTGCGCACCCTGATCGTGGGCGCCGAAGCCTGCCCGGCCGGGCTCGTCGACCTCTGGGCACCCGGCCGCCGCATGATCAACTCCTATGGTCCGACCGAGGCGACCATCGTCGCCACCTGGACCGGACCGCTCACCGCAGGGCGGGGCACCCCGACGATCGGCGACGCCCTGCCGCACACCCGGGCCTATGTGCTCGACGCCGCGATGCGGCCCGTACCGCCGGGCACCGACGGCGAGTTGTTCGTCGGCGGCGACGCGGTGGCCCGCGGCTACCTCGGTCGCCCCGGCCTGACCGCCACCCGCTTCGTGCCCGATCCCTTCGGCCCGGCCGGGGCCCGGCTGTACCGCACCGGGGACCGGGCGCGCCGAACTCCCGACGGGGAACTGGAGTTTCTGGGCCGCCTCGACCGGCAGGTGAAGATCCGCGGCTTCCGGATCGAACCCGGTGAGATCGAGGCCGCCCTGCGCCGGGCCGGTGCCGTCGGCGAGGCCGTGGTCGTCGTACGCGAGGACGAGCCGGGGCACCAGCGCCTCGTCGGCTACGTCACCCCGGCCGGACAGCTGCCCGCCAGCGCCCCGGACCCGGCCGCCCCTTTACCCCGTTCGGCACGCCCCCTGGACCCCGCGGCCCTGCGGGCCGCCGTGGCCGCGCGGTTGCCCGCCCATATGGTGCCGGCCGCGGTCGTGGTGCTCGACCGGATGCCGCTCACCCCGCAGAACAAGATCGACCGACGGGCCCTGCCCGCGCCGGAGCGCACGGCCGCGGCCGGCCACCTGGCGCCGCGCACCGACGAGGAACGAGCGCTCGCGGCGATCTGGTCGGACGTCCTGGGCGTGGCCGAGATCGGCGTGACGGACGACTTCTTCGACCTCGGCGGCGAATCCATCCTCGCCGCCCGCACCCTGTCCCGGATCCGGGACGAGCTGGGTGTCCGGCTGACCGTGCGGGACGTCTTCTCGGCGCGGACGATCGCCGCCCTCGCCCCGCTCCTCGCCGACCCCTCGGCCGCCGTGCCCACCGAGCCGATACCCCCGGTCCCGCACGAGGCCGGGCTGCCGCTGTCCAGCGCGCAACGACGGCTGTGGTACCTGGACGAACTCAGCGCGGGCGGCACCGAGTACAACACCGGTGTCTCCCTGCGGCTGCGCGGCGCCCTGGACCCGGCAGCGCTGCACCGGTCCCTGCACCGCCTCGCCGCCCGGCACGCCGCCCTGCGCACCACCTTCGCCACGGCGGACGGACAGGCCCGCCAGCGGATCGCGGCGGAGCCGGACCTGCCGCTGCGCACGGCCGACGTCCGCGACCTGCCTCCGGCGCGCCGCGCCGAAGCCGCCGAGGCCCTGCTCACCGAAGAACTGGGCCGCCCCCACGACCTGGCCGCCGGGCCGCTCACCCGGGCCCTGCTGGTGCGGCTCGCCGACGAGGACCACCTGCTCCTGCTCGCCCAGCACCACATCGTCACCGACGGCTGGTCGGTGGGCATCCTGACCCGCGAACTGGCCGCCCTCTACCACGCCGAGACCACCGGAGAGCCGGACGGCCTGCCGCGACCCGGCGTGCAGTACCCGGACTTCGCGGTATGGGAAGGGCGGCAGCGGAGCTCCGGCGCGGACACGGCCGATCTCGCCTACTGGAAGCGGCACCTGGCCGGACTCCAGCACCTGGAGCTGCCCGCCGACCGGCCGCGTCCGGCCGTGCGCACCACCGCCGGAGCCGCCCACCGGCACGCGCTGCCCGCCGAGTTGGTGACCCGGCTGCGGCAACTGGCCACGGGACGCGGCACCACGGTGTTCACCCTGTTCGCGGGCGCCGCCGCGCTGCTGTTCGCCCGCTACTCGGGCCAGCGGGACATCGCGTTCGGCACCGTGACCACCGGACGCGGCCGACGCGACCTGGAGGACGTGGCGGGCTTCTTCGCCAACACGGTGGTGCTGCGCGGCGAGGTGGACGAACGGGCGACCGTCGACCGGTTCGTGGAGAGCATGCGGACGACGGTGCTGGACGCCTTCGCCCACGACGGGGTGCCGTTCGACCGGGTCGTGGAGGAACTGGCCCCGCCCCGCGACCCCAGCCGCACCCCGCTGGTGCAGGTGCTCGTCGTACAGCAGACCGCCCTCCCCGTCCCGCCGCGCGCCGGTGAACTGCGCCTCGCGGAGCACCCGTTGCCCCGCCCGGCCGCGCGCTTCGACCTGGTCCTGGAGTTCACGCCGGACGCGGACGGCGGCTGTGTGCTGACCGCCGAGTTCAACACCGACCTGTTCGAGGCGGCGACCGCGGCCCGTCTGACCGCGCATCTGCACCGCCTGCTGGAAGGCATGGCCGACGGCCCCGGCCGCCCGCTGGCCGAGCTGCCCATGCTCTCGGCCGAGGAACAGCGCACGCTGGTGGACACCTGGAACCCGCCCGCCCACCGCTCCGCGAGCACCGGACACGGCACGCTGCCCGAGCTGTTCCACGCGCAGGCGGCCCGCACCCCGGACCGTACCGCCGTCGTCCACGGCACCACCCGGCTCGACTACGCCGAGGTCGCCCGGCGCGCCAACCGGCTGGCCCGGCTGCTCGTCGCGCGTGGCGCGGGACCCGAGACCCTGGTCGCGCTCTGCCTGCCGCGCTCCGCCGATCTCGTGCCCGTGCTGTGGGCCGTGCTCACCTCGGGCGCCGCCTACCTCCCCGTCGACCCCGGCTATCCCATCGAGCGGATCCGGCTGATGCTCGGCGACGCCCGGCCCACCCTGGTCCTCGCCACCCGCGAGACCGCCGCCGCCCTGCCCGACGACTGCGCGCCGCTGCTGCTGGACGAGTGCGACGAAGCGGTGTGGGGCGACGACGCGGCGCGGGCCGGTACGGAACTCGACGACGCGGCGCGGGCCGACAGGGATCTCACCGATGCCGACCGGCTCCGGCCGCTGCTGCCGGACCATCCCGCCTACGTCATCTACACCTCGGGTTCCACCGGCCGCCCCAAGGGCGTGGTGGTGACCCATCGGGGCGTCGCCGCCCTGGCCGCGTGGGCGGGCGAGCGGTTCAAGGCCGCCGGGCTCGGCCATGTGATCGCCTCCACCTCCCTCAACTTCGACGTCTCGGTCTTCGAGCTGCTGTGCCCCCTGACGGCCGGCGGCACGGTCGAGGTGGTCGCCGATCTCCCGGCCCTCGCCGACGGTTCGGGACCCCGGCGCGCCGGGCTGCTCAGCGGGGTGCCCTCCGTCGTCTCCCGCCTGGTCGCGGGCGGTACGGCGCCGCTGGCCGCGGACACCGTCGTCCTGGCCGGTGAGGCGCTGCCCGCGCAGACCGTGCACGATCTGCGGGCCGCCATGCCCGCGGCCCGCATCGCCAACATCTACGGCCCCACCGAGGCCACCGTTTACGCCACCGCCTGGTTCGCCGGTGACCGGCTGCCCGACCAGGCCCCGCCCATCGGCGAACCGGTCGCGCTCACCCGGGCCTACGTCCTGGACGGCCGGCTGCGGCCCCAGCCGGTCGGCGTCACCGGTGAGTTGTATCTCGGCGGTGCCGGTCTGGCCCGCGGCTACCTGCGCCGTCCCGCGCTGACCGCGGCCCGGTTCGTCGCCGACCCGTTCGGCGCGCCGGGGGAGCGCATGTACCGCACCGGCGACCTGGTGCGCCGCGCCGCCGACGGCTGCCTGGAGTACGTGGGCCGGATCGACCAGCAGGTCAAGGTGCGCGGCTTCCGCATCGAACTGGGCGAGGTGGAGGAGGCGTTGCGCGGCTGCGCGGGCGTGGCCGAGGCCGCCGCCACCGCCGTCACCGGTGAGGGCGAGGACCACCGGCGCCTGGTCGGCTATGTCGTCCCGGCCGCCGGTCAGCCGGTGGAACCGGAGGCCGTGCGCCGGGAACTCGGCCGTACCCTGCCCGACTACATGGTCCCGGCGACGGTCGTCCTCCTGGCGAGCCTGCCGCTCAGCCCGAACGGCAAGGTCGACCGCGGCCGGCTCCCCGACCCGGGCCCCGCCGTGCGCGCCGTACGGCATGTCGCGCCCCGCACCCCCACCGAGCGCGCGCTCGCCGCGATCTGGGCGGAGGTGCTGCGCACGGAACGCATCGGCGTCGACGACAACTTCTTCGAACTCGGCGGCGACTCGATCCTCAGCATCCAGGTCGTGGCCCGCGCCCGGCAGGACGGCCTCGCGCTGACCTCACGGGATGTCTACCAGCACCAGACGGTCGCCGCCCTGGCCCGCTGCGCCGACGCCGCAGGACGGCTCCACGAGGCAGCCCCGGCACCGGAGGAGGCCACCGGCACGGCCCCGCTGACGCCCATCCAGCACTGGCTGTTCGGCGCCGGGGTGCGGGACGCCGGACACTTCTCCCAGGCGCTGTCCGTCCAGATGCCCGACGACCTGGACGCGGCCGCGCTGGAGGACGCGCTGAACGACCTCGCCGGGCACCACGACGCCCTGCGCTCCCGGTTCGCCGACACCGGCGGGCAGGGCCGCGAGGCCGTCTGGTTCATCGACGAGCGGATGCCCCGCATCCGGCTGGCCCGGCACACCGGACCGGACACGGACACCCCGCACTTCGGGCCCTTCGACCTCGCCCGGGGACCGCTGCTGCGCGCCGTGCTGCACGACAGCGGATCCGGCAGGCCCGCCGTGCTGCACCTCGCGATCCACCACCTGGTGGTCGACGGCGTGTCCTGGCGGGTGCTCCTTGAGGACCTCGACCGCGCCTACCGGGCCCGCCGCACCGGCGCCGACGGCGCGGCGGCCCTGCCCGCGAAGTCCTCGCCGCTGCGCCAGTGGGCCGGGCGGCTGGCCGCGCACGCGGCGGACGGCGGCTTCGAGGACGAGCGGGACTACTGGGCGCGGGCGGTCCCGGACACCGAACCGGCGGTACCGGCCGGACCGGAGCACGGCGCCGGCACCTACGCCTCGCAGCGCGCGTTCACCCTGCGCCTTGCCCCCGAGGACACCTCGGTCCTGCTGCACACCCTGCCCGACACCTACCGCACCCAGATCAACGACGTCCTGCTCAGCGCCCTCGGCCGTGCCCTGTGCGACTGGAGCGGCCGGGACCGGGTGGTGGTCGACGTCGAAGGACACGGCCGCGAGGAACTCTTCCCCGAGCTGGACATCAGCCGCACCGTCGGCTGGTTCACCACCAGGTACCCGGTCGCCCTCGCCGTCCCCGGCAACGACGACTGGGACGCCGTACTGAAGCGCGTCAAGGAGCAGTTGCGCGCGATACCCCGGCACGGCCTGGGCCATGACGCGCTGCGCCACCTGGCCGGACCCGGCGGCGATCCGGGTACCCCGGAGGCGCAGTTCAGCTTCAACTACCTGGGCCGGATGGGGACTTCGGCCGCGCCCGACGGGCTGTACCGGGGCACCGTACGGCCGCTGGAACTGGACGCCGACCCGGCGGCCGAGCGCCCGCACGCCCTGGAGGTCGTCGGCCAACTGGTCCACGACCAGCTGGAGTTCACCTGGTTCTACTCGGACCGGCTGCACACCGAGGACACGGTAGGGGAACTGGCCGGACGCTTCGCCGACGCGCTCGCGGACCTGGCCCGGTTCGCCGCCCGGCCCGGCGCCGCCGGGCGCACCCCGTCCGACTTCCCGCTGGCCCGGCTCGACCAGGACGCCGTGGACCGCCTCACCGGCACGGACCCGGCCGCCGTCGCGGACGTCCTGCCGCTCACCCCGACCCAGGCGGGCATGCTCTTCCACGGCCTGTCCCAGGACGACCGGGGCGTCTACTTCCAGCAGCTCACCTTCGTCCTGGACGGTGTGGACGAGCCGGGGGCCCTCGCCGCCGCCTGGCAGCGGGTGACCGACCGCGCCGAGGTGCTGCGCGGCCGGGTCGTCTGGCAGGACGTCCCCGAGCCGCTGCTCGTGGTCCGGCGGCACGCGGCCGTACCGGTCACCCACCTGGACTGGCGGGACCTGACGGAGGGGGAGCGGCGCACCCGCCTCGACGACGTCCTGGACCGCGACCGCGCCGAGGGCATCGACCTCGGACGGGCCCCGCTCCAGCGCCTGCTCCTCGCCCGGGTCTCCGACACCGCGGTGCGTGTGGTGTGGTCCTTCCACCATCTGCTCCTCGACGGCTGGAGCCTGTTCCAGGTCCTCTCGGACGTCTTCGCCCTCACCGGCGGCACCGGTCCCGACGCCCTCCAGGACCGCCCGCCGTACCGGGACTACGTCGGATGGCTGCGCGCCCGTGACACCGCGGAGGCCGAACGGCACTGGCGGCACCGGCTGGCCGGGCTGACCGAGGCCACCCCGCTGCCGTACGACCGCGAACCGCGCGAGAGCCACCGCGCCGAGTCCACCCACGCCGTACGGGCCACCCTGCCCGAGGCGGCGAGCCGGGCGCTGGAGGAGCTGGCACGGACCTCCGGGCTGACCCTCAACACCCTGGTGCAGGGCGCCTGGGCGCTGCTGCTGGCCCGCCAGTCAGGCCGGGACGAGGTGGTGTTCGGCACCACCGTCTCCGGCCGCCCGCCCGAGCTGCCCGGCGCCGACGCCATGACCGGCCTGTTCATCACCACCCTGCCGACCCGGGCCGCCGTCCCCGAGCACGGGACCCTCCTCGACTGGCTGCGCGCCCTCCAGCACGACCAGAGCGAGGACCGGCGGTTCGACCACCTGCCGCTCACCCGGCTGCGCGCCCTCACCGAACTGCCGGAACGCGTCGGCCTGTTCGACAGCATCGTCGTCTTCGAGAACTACCCGGTGGACGACGACCTCGCCGCCGCCCACGGACTGCGCCTGAGCGGCCTGGAGGGCATCGAGACCACCAACTACCCGCTGAGCCTGACCGCTTACCCCGGCCAGGAGCTGACCCTGCGCCTCGGGTACGACCCCGACCTGTTCGACGCGGGGACCGCCGAGCGGCTGGCCGAATACCTCACCGTGCTGCTCACGGGGATGCCCGACGGCACCCGGCGCCCGCCCGCCCGGCTCCCGCTGCTCGCCCCGGACCGCCGCGAACAGGTGCTGCGCGCCTGGAACGACACCGCCACCGGCCGGCCCCCCACCACCGTCGCGGAGCTCTTCGCCGCGCAGGTGCGCCGCACCCCCGACGCCCTGGCCCTGGAAGCGGTCGACGAACACCTCACCTACACCGAACTCGACGCCCGCGCAGCCCGGTTGGCGTCCCGGCTCACCGGCCTCGGGGTGGCGCCGGAACGCCCGGTCGGCGTGCTGATGGACCGCTCCGTGGCCCTGGTCGTCGCCCAGCTGGCCCTCGTCCGCACCGGCGGGGTGTACGTGCCGCTGGACGGCAGGGCGCCCGCCGAACGGCTGCGCCGGATGCTGGCCGAGGCCGGCGCCGACCTGCTGCTCACCGACGCCGCCCGGGCGGAGACGGCCCGTGCGGTGCTGCCGGGCGACGGCGTGCTGCGCGCCGACGACACGCCCGGCGCGGACGGCCCCGTACCCGCCCGCCCCCTGCCGCCCGTGCACCCCGACAACGCGCAGTACCTGATGTTCACCTCGGGCTCCACCGGCACCCCCAAGGGCGTCGCGGTCCGCCAGCGGGACGTCGCCGCCCTCGCCCTGGACCGCGCCTTCGCCGGGCACGACCGGGTCCTCGTGCACTCGCCGCACGCCTTCGACGCCGCCACCTACGAGCTGTGGGTACCGCTGCTGCGCGGCGGCACCGCCGTGCTCGCCCCGCCCACCGAACTGGACACCGCCCAGGTCCGCAGAGCCGTCACGGAACAGCGGGTGAGCTGCCTGTGGCTGACCGCGGGACTGTTCCGGCTCCTCGCCCAGGAGGACCCCGGCTGCCTGCGCGGCGCGCGCGAGGTGTGGACCGGCGGCGAGGCGGTGCCGGGCGCGGTGGTGCGCCGGGTGCTGGACGCCTGCCCCGGCCTGACCGTCATGGACGGCTACGGCCCCACCGAGACGACCACCTTCGCCACCCGCCGCGCCTTCCGCACCGGCGACCCGCTGCCCGCCGTGCTCCCCATCGGCCGCCCGCTGGACGACACCCGTGTGTACGTCCTGGACGCCGCCCTCCAGCCGCAGCCGCCCGGCATCCCCGGTGAGCTGTACATCGCGGGCGCCGGACTGGCCCGGGGCTACGCGGGCCGGCCCGGCGCGACCGCCGCCCGCTATCTCGCCGACCCCTTCGGACCGGCCGGGGAACGGATGTACCGCACCGGTGACATCGTGCGCTGGAGCGCCGACGGCGAACTGCACTTCGTGGGCCGCGCGGACGACCAGATCAAGATCCGCGGCTTCCGCGTCGAACCCGCCGAGATCGAGGCCCGGCTCACCGCCCACCCCGCCGTCGCCGAGGCCGTCGTCTCCCTCTACCAGGACGCCGGACGCAAACGCCTGGCCGCCCACCTCGTCCCGGCGCCCGGCGCCGAGGTCCCGGCCGCCGCCGCACTGCGCGCCCACCTCGCGGACGGTCTGCCCGACTACATGCTGCCCGCCGCGTTCGTCACCGTGTCCGAGCTGCCGCTGACCGTCAACGGCAAGGTCGACCGGCGACGGCTGCCCGCCCCCGACTGGGGGGCCGGCGCCGAGTCGGCCCATCGCGCGCCGAGCACCGACACCGAGCGGCTGCTCGCCGGGATCTGGGCGGAGCTGCTGGGCGTGGAACGGGTCGGCGTCGACGACAACTTCTTCATGCTGGGCGGCGACTCGATCCTCAGCATCCAGGTCGTCTCCCGCGCCCGGGCGGCGGGGCTCACGCTCACCCCGCGCGACCTCTTCCGGCACCCCACGGTGGCCGAACTGGCCGCCGCGGACGGCTCCGCCGCGCCCGCCGTCACCGGCACCGCACCGGTCAGCGGGGCGGCGGACCTCACCCCGATCCAGCACTGGTTCCTCGACCCACGCCCGGAGCACGCCGACCTCTTCGACCAGTCCGTCGTCATCGAGGCGGCCGGACCGGTGGACGAGGACGCGCTGCGCCACGCCCTCACCGCCCTGTGGAACCGACACGACGCCCTGCGCGCCCGGTTCACCGCCGATGCCGATGCCGATGCCGATGCTGACGCCGACGGCGCCTGGCGGCAGGACGTCCCCGCCGCCGACGCCCCGGCGCCCGACCTGCTCCAGGTCCACGACCCGCGCGCCGAGGAGCTCGTCACGGCGGCGGCCCACGCCGGAATGCGGCTGGCGACGGGACCGCTGTTCACCGCCCGCCTGTTCACCGCCGACGGCACCCGGCCCGCCCGGCTGCTGCTTGTCGCCCACCACCTGGTGGTCGACGGCGTCTCCTGGCGCATCCTGCTGGAGGACCTGGAGACCGCCTACCGGCAGGCCCTGGCCGCAGAGCCCGTACGACTGCCCGCCCGCACCACCTCCGCACACGCGTGGGTCCGCAGGCTGCGCGAACACGCAGACGCCTTCGCCGCCCGGCTCGACCACTGGGAGCGGGCCGCCCGGCACTGCGCCGACCCACTGCCCGTGGACGGCACCGGCGGCAACACCATGGCAGACGTCCGCGAGGTCACCGTCCGGCTGGACCGCGACCGCACCGACGCCCTGCTGCGCCGCGTCCCCGGTGTCTACCGCACCCGCGTCGACGACGTCCTGCTCACCGCGCTCGGCCGGGTCCTCACCGACTGGAGCGGGCACGGCACCGTCGCCATCGGCCTGGAGGGCCACGGCCGCGAGGACCAGCTGTTCGAGGACATCGACCTGTCCCGCACCGTCGGCTGGTTCACCTCGCTCTTCCCGGTCGCCCTGACCGTCCCGCCCGGCGACTGGGGCACCGCCCTGAAGACCGTCAAGGAGCAGCTGCGCGCCGTACCCGACCGCGGCCTCGGCTACGGCGTGCTGCGCCACCTCGTCCGCGACGCCCGGCTCACCGGCGCACCCGAGCCCGCCATCAGCTTCAACTACCTGGGCCGCTTCGACTGGTCCGGGGCCGGCGGCACCCTCGTCGGGGCGGTGCCCGGCGGCCTGGGCGGCGCCGAGGCCACCGGCACTCAGCGCCCGCACCTCCTTGACGTGGTGGCCAGGGTCGAGGACGACCGGCTGGAGATCACCTGGTACTACAGCGCCGGACGGCACCACGAGGACACCGTCACCGCGCTCGCCGAGGGCGTGCTGCGGGCGCTGGGCGACATCGTCGCGCACTGCGCCCGCCCCGAGGCGGGCGGCCGTACTCCTTCGGACTTCCCGCTGGCCCGCCTGGACCAGGGAGCCGTCGACCGCGTCGCCGGTACCGGCCGGGACGTCGCGGACATCTACCCGCTCACCCCGATGCAGGCCGGGATGCTCTTCCACAGCCTGCTCGACCCGGCCGGGCGCACCTACGTCAACCAGGTGCAGCTGGTGCTGAACGGGGTCACCGACCCGCACGCGCTCGCCGAGGCATGGCAGCACACCGCGGACGCCAACCCGGTGCTGCGCACCCACCTGGTGTGGGAGGAGACCCCGGAGCCGCTCCAGGTCGTCCGGCACCGCGCCGCCGTACCCGTCAGCCACCACGACTGGTCCGGCCGGGCCGGCGACGACCGCGCGGGCGACCTGGAACGACTGCTCGCCGCGGACCGGGAGCAGGGCATCGACCTGGGCAGTGCGCCGCTGATGCGGCTGACCCTGATCCGGCTCGCGCCCGACCGGGTCCGCCTGGTGTGGACGTTCCACCACGTCCTGCTCGACGGCTGGAGCGCCGCCCAGGTCTTCGACGAGGTCTGCGAGCGGTACGCCGCACTCACCTCCGGGCGCCGTCCGCGACCGGCCGAGCGCAGGCCGTTCGCCGAGTACCTGCGCTGGCTCGCCGCACAGGACACCGCACGTGCCGAACGGCACTGGCGGGCCGCCCTCGCCGGGTTCCAGGCCCCCACCGAACTGCCCCGGGACCGGCGGCCCGCCGAGGCCCACCGCGCCTCCTCCTGCGACACGGTGCGGACGACCCTCGCCCCGGACGTCTCGGCACGGCTGCGCGAGACCGCCCAGCGTTCCGGACTCACCCTGAACACCATCATCCAGGGCGCCTGGGCGCTGCTGCTGTCCCGCTACGGCGGCGGCACCGACGTGGTGTTCGGCACCACCGTCTCCGGGCGGCCCGCCGAACTGCCCGGCGTCACCTCGATGGTGGGCCTGTTCATCAACACCCTGCCCACCCGGGCCCGCGTCGATCAGGAGCGCCCGCTGCTGGACTGGCTGCGCGAACTCCAGGCCACCCAGTCCGAGGCCCGCCGCCATGACTTCGTCTCGCTCGCCCAGTTGCAGTCCTGGAGCGAAGTGCCCGGCGGCACCGGCCTGTTCGACTCCATCGTGGTCTTCGAGAACTACCCCTTCGACGAGCACGCGCTGGCCCGGCACGGCCTGTCCATGGAACAGGAACGGGACCTGGAACCGACCAACTACGCGCTCAGCGTGGTCGTCGCGCCCGGTGATGCACTCGCCGTGAACCTGGACTACGACCCGGACGCCTTCGACGCCACGACGGTACGGGCGCTCGGCGAGAGCCTGCGCACCCTGCTGACCGGCATGGCCGACGACCCCGGCCGCACCCTCGCCGAACTGCCCCTGCTCGACGCGGCCGACGCGCGGGCACTGGTGGACCGCCTGGGCGGACCCGTGGCCGAACTGCCGCACGGCACCCTGCCGGAGGCGTTCCGACGGCAGGCCGAGCGCACCCCGGACGCCATCGCCGTCCGCCACGCCGACCAGTGCCTCACCTACGCCGAACTCGACGCCCGCGCCAACCGGTTGGCCCGGCGGCTCATCGCCGCAGGCGCCGGCCCCGAGCGCTTCGTCGCCCTGTGCCTGCCCCGCACCGCCGACCTGATCGTGGCGCTCCTCGCGGTGCTCAAGAGCGGCGCCGGATACCTGCCGGTCGACCCCCAGTACCCGGCCGAGCGCGTCGCGTTCCTCTTCGAGGACGTACGGCCCGACGCCGTGATCACGGCCGCCGCGACCGCCGGGCGACTGCCCGAGGGACCGTGCACCCGCATCCTGCTGGACGAGGAACCGGGCCCCCGGCTGCCGGACACCCCGGTCGGCGACGCCGAACGCCGCAGCGCCCTGCTGCCCGGCCACCCCGCCTATGTGATCCATACCTCCGGCTCGACCGGCCGCCCCAAGGGCGTCGTCGTCAGCCACGCCTCCGTCCTCGCCCTGACCGACTGGGCGGCGGCCGAGTTCACCGGCCGGGGCCTCGCCCATGTCATCGCCTCCACCTCGCTCAACTTCGACGTGTCGGTCTTCGAGATCTTCTCCCCGCTGCTCTCCGGCGGCTGCGTCGAGATCGTCCGCGACCTGCTGGCCCTCGCCGAACGCCCCGGGCCCTGGCGGGCCGGGCTGCTCAGCGCGGTGCCCTCCGCCCTGGACCGGCTGCTCGCCGAGGACGCCGTACAGGTCACTGCCGACACCGTGGTCCTCGCGGGGGAGGGGCTGCCCGCCCGGACCGTGCGCCGGGTCCGCGACGCCGTTCCCGGCAGCGAGGTGCGCAACATCTACGGGCCCACCGAGGCCACCGTCTACGCCACCGCCTTCACCTGCGACCCGGCCGACCCCGATCGCGACCCGCCGATCGGCCGACCGCTCGGCGGTGCCCGCGCCTATGTGCTGGACGAGCGGATGCGCCCGGTGCCCGTCGGCGCGCCCGGCGAGCTCTTCCTCGCCGGAACCGGCGTGGCCCGCGGCTATCTGCGCCGCCCCGGCCTGACCGCGACCCGCTTCCTGCCCGACCCGTTCGGGCCCGCCGGCAGCCGTATGTACCGCACCGGCGACCGGGTCCGCTGGACGGCCGACGGCGAGCTGGTCTACCTCGGGCGCGGCGACGACCAGGTGAAGGTGCGCGGCTTCCGTATCGAACTCGGCGAGGTGGAGGCCGCGTTGGCCCGCCACCCGGCCGTGGCGGGCGCGGCGGCCCGGGTGGTGGAGCAGGACGGCCACCGCCGCCTCATCGGCTACGCGGTGCCCCGCGCGACCGGTCTGCCGGACCCCGCCGAACTGCGCGCCTTCCTCGCGGGCAGCCTCCCCGACCATCTGGTCCCCGCCCTCGTCCTGCCGCTGGAGCGGCTGCCGCTCGGCGCCACCGGCAAGCTCGACCGGCGGGCCCTGCCCACCCCCGAGTGGGCCGCACCGGCCGCCGGTACCGGAGCGGGCCGCCCGCCGCACACCGAGGCGGAGCACACCCTCGCGGCCATCTGGTCCGAGGTGCTGGGCGTGCCCGAAGTGGGCGCGGACGACAACTACTTCATGCTCGGCGGCGACTCCATCCTCGGCATCCAGATCGTCTCCGCCGCCCGCCGCGCCGGACTCGCCCTGAACCCCCGGCACCTGTTCACCCACCAGACCCTCGCCGAACTCGCGGCCGCGGCCGAGAAGTTGCCGTCCAGTGCCGCGTCCGCCGGAGCCGAACAGGGCCCGGTGACCGGCGAGACCCCGCTCACCCCCGTACAGCACTGGCTGCTCGACACGCTCACCGGGGACCCCGCGCACTTCAGCCAGACGGTCTCCTTCGAACTGACCGAGGACCCCGACGAGTCGGTGCTGCGCACCGCCCTGGCCGCCGTACTGGAGCACCACGACGCGCTGCGGCACCGCTTCGAGGCGCTTGGTGACGGCCGGTGGCGGCAGTACGGCACCGCGCCCGGCGACACCGCCGTGCACCTGGAGATGCACCGGGACGCGGAGCCACGCGAGGTGGCCGCCGCCCTCGGCGCCGGGTTCGACCTGGCCCACGGACCGCTGCTGCGCGCCGCCTTGTGCCGCACGGGCGACGCCGGACGGCCGGTACTGCTGCTCGCCGCCCACCACCTCGTCGTGGACGCCGTGTCCTGGCGGCTGATCCTGGAGGACCTGGAGAGCGCCTACCGAGCCCTGCGCGAGGGGGCGCGGCCCGAACTCGGCGCCAAGAGCACCTCGTTCAGGGCGTGGGCCGGGCGGCTCGCCGCGCACACCGAGGCGGGCGGCTTCGACGCCGAACTCGCCCACTGGCGGGGCACCGACACCGGGACCGCTCTCCCGGCCGACCGCACCGGCGGCGCGAACACCGTCGCCGACGAGGAGAGCCTGACCGCCGGACTCGACGCCGAGGAGACCCGCCGCCTGCTCCAGGACGTGCCGGACGCGTACCGCACCCGCGTCAACGACGTCCTGCTCACCGCGCTGGGCCGGGTCCTGGCCCGCTGGACCGGCCGGGACCGGGTGGCGGTCACCCTGGAGGGCCACGGCCGCGAGGAACTCTTCACCGACACCGACCTCGCCCGCACCACCGGCTGGTTCACCACCGTGTACCCGGTCGCCCTGGACGTGCCCCGGGACGCGGACACCGGCACCGTGCTCAAGTCCGTCAAGGAGAACCTGCGGGCCGTACCGAACGGCGGCCTCGGCTACGGCGCGCTGCGCCATCTGCACCCCACGGCGGGCGCCGCACTGCCCGGACTGCCGCAGGTGTGCTTCAACTACCTCGGCCGGCAGGACCGGACCCCCGCGCCGGGCGGCCTGCTGGGCGCACCGCACGGCGACGGCCTCACCGGCGGCATGGACCGCGCGGCGGAGCGCCCCTACCTGCTGGACGTCCTCGGCCGGGTCACCGGCGACCGGCTGGAGTTCACCTGGTCGTACTCCCGCGAGGTGCACCGGCCGGAGACCGTCGCCCGACTCGCGGCCGAACTGGTCGGCGAACTCCGCGTGATCGTCCGGCACTGCGCCGAACCCGGCACCGGCGGCCGCACCCCGTCGGACTTCCCGCTCGCGCCACTGGACCAGACCACTGTCGACCGGCTCGTCAGCACCGGGGCGGACGTCGGGGACGTGTACCCGCTCACGCCCACCCAGACCGGCATGGTGATGCACGGCCTGGACGAGGCCGAACACGGCTTGTACGTCGAGCAGATCACCTTCGTGGCGGACGGCGCCCGCGACCCGGGCACGCTGGCGGCCGCCTGGCAGCACGTCGTCGACCGCACCCCCGTGCTGCGCACCTCCGTCGCCCTGCACGGCGTGCCCGTACCGCTCCAGATCGTCCACCGGGACGCGGTCCTGCCCGTCACCGAGCACGACTGGAGCGCGCTGCCCGCGGACCGGCGGGCGGCGGAGCTGGAGCGGCTGCTCGCCGACGAACGGGCCCGGGGCCTCGCCCTGGAACACGCCCCGCTGCTGCGGCTCGCCCTGATCCGGCTCGGACCGGACGCGGTACGAGTCGTCTGGACCTTCCACCACGTCCTGCTGGACGGCTGGAGCGTCTTCCACGTCCTGGCCGACGTGCTGGCCGCCCACGAGGCACTGGCCCGGGGCGAGCGGCCCCGGCTGCCCGAGCGCCGCCCGTTCGGTGACTACGCCGCCTGGCTGGCCGCCCGCGGCACCGGACCCGCCGAGGACCACTGGCGCGAGGCCCTGTCCGGGCTGCGCACACCGACCCCGCTGCCGTACGACCGCAGGCCCGCCCCCGGCACCACGGCACGCTCGGGCACCTGGCTGTCGCAGCGGCTCGGCACCGAGGAGACCCGGGGGCTCCAGGACTTCGCCCGGCGGCACCGGCTCACCCTGAACACCCTGGTGCAGGGCGCCTGGGCGCTGCTGCTGGCCCGGTGGAGCGGCGAGCCGGAGGTGTGCTTCGGCACCACCGTCTCCGGACGGCCCGCCGACCTGCCCGGCGCCGACACCATCACCGGCCTGTTCATCACCACGCTGCCCGCCCGGATCACTGTCGACGGCGGCGCGCCCGCGGCCGGCTGGCTGCGCGCGGTGCAGGAGGCGCGGGCGGAGGACCGGCGCCACGACCACCTGCCCCTCAACGCGCTGCACACCCTCACCGAAATGCCGCCCGGTACCGGCATGTTCGAGAGCCTGGTGGTGTTCGAGAACTACCCGGTGGGCGACGCGACCGCCGGCGCCCACGGGCTCGCCCTGCGTGACCTGGACGCCCGGGAGGCCACCAACTACCCGCTCACCGTGGTGGTCTCGCCCGGCGACCGGCTCGCCGTCGAACTCGGCTACGACCCCAGGTGCTTCGACGCGGACACCGCCGATGCCCTCGCCGCCCAACTGCTGCACACCCTGCACACCTTGGCCGGTACGGACGGCACCGCCCGCCTCGACGACCTCGATGTGCTGCCGCCCGCACAGCGCGAGCGGCTGCTGCGGGGACCGTCCCGCCCGGCCTCGGGCGAGGTGCCCGCCGTCACCCTGCCCGCCCTCGTGGAGGCGGCTGTCGACCGGTGGCCGGACGCACCCGCGCTCGCCGCGCCCGGCTCCCTGCTCACCTTCGCCGAGGCGGCGGCGCGGGCCGACCGGCTGGCACACCGGCTCATCGCCCGGGGCGCCGGACCCGGCGACATCGTCGCGCTGCTGCTGCCCCGCTCCGTGGACATGGTCCTTGCCCAGCTGGCGGTGGCCAAGGCGGGCGCCGCGTTCCTGCCCGTGGACCCCACCTACCCCGAGGAGCGGATCGCGCTGATGCTGCGCGACGCGGCCCCCACCCTGACCCTCGACGCCAAGGAGATCGCCGGACTGCTCGCCGCACCGCCGGACGAGGTCCCCGGACACCGGCCAGGCGACGCCGACCGCAGGCGCCCGCTGGACCTGGACGACCCGGCCTACGTCATCTACACCTCCGGCTCCACCGGCACCCCCAAGGGCGTCGTCGTCACCCACCGCGGGCTCGCCGCGTTCTCCGCCGCCGAGGCCGCCCACTATCAAGTGGCCGAGGGCGACCGGGTGCTGGCCTTCGCCACGCCCAGCTTCGACGCCTCCGTGCTGGAGCTGTGCATGTCCCTGCCGCACGGCGCCCGGCTCGTCGTCCCCCGGCCCGGACCGCTGCTCGGCGCCGAACTGGCCGACGTCCTGCGGGCCGAGCGCATCACCCACACCCTGCTGCCCCCGGCCGCGCTCGCCACCCTGGCCCCCGGCACCCCCGGCACCCTGCCGGACCTGAAGACGCTGATCGTCGGCGCCGAGGCGTGCGGGGCCGACCTGGTGGCCCGCTGGGCGCCGCACCACCGCATGGTCAACTCCTACGGCCCCACCGAGGGCACCGTCGTCGCCACCTGGTCGGCGCCGCTGACGGCGGACGGCGGCGCACCGCCCATCGGCCGCCCGCTGCCCGCCACCGGCGCCTACGTCCTCGACACTCGGCTGCGGCCGGTCCCCGCCGGGGTCCCGGGTGAACTCTGGCTGTCCGGACCGGCGTTGGCCCGCGGCTACCTCGGCCGCCCGGGACTGACCGCCGCCCGGTTCCGCGCCGATCCGTTCGGGCCGCCCGGCACCCGCATGTACCGCACCGGCGACCTGGTGCGCCGCGACAGCGGGGGCGAACTGCACTACCTGGGGCGCACCGACCACCAGCTCACGTTGCGCGGCCACCGCATCGAGGCGGGCGAGGTCGAGGCGACCCTCGTACGCCACCCGGACGTGCTGGACGCGGTGGTGACCGTACGCGAGGACGAACCCGGACTGCCGCGCCTGGTCGCCCACCTGCTCACCGCCCCCGGCGCCGAACCCCCCGCCGCGACCGAACTGCGGTCCCTGGCCGCCCGGTTCCTGCCGGGCCACATGATCCCGTCGGCGTTCGTGGCGCTCGACCGCTTCCCGCTCACCGAGAACGGCAAGACCGACCGGGCGGCCCTGCCCGCACCGGCACCGGCCGAGGAGCGGGACCGGCCCGAGTACGTGGCACCGCGCACCCCCACCGAGGAGGCACTGGCGGACATCTGGGAGGAGACCCTGGGGACGTCCGTCGGCGCCGAGGACGACTACTACCTGCTCGGCGGCGACTCCATGCGCGCCCTGCTCATCGCCTCCCGCGCCAACGACGCGTTCGCCATCACACTGACCCCCCGCGACGTCCTGGTCTCCCGCACCGTCGCCGCCCTGGCGCTCCTGGTGGAGGAGCAGATCCTGAGCGAATTCGAGGACGCCGCGTACGGCGACGCCGAGGACGACCACGGCACCGGCCCCGACGGCCCCGACGGTCAAGGCACCGGCCCCGACGACGAAGACGCCGCGCTCGGCGGCAACGACCACGAACGGTGAGGAACCGACGACCATGACGTCTTCGACCCCTTCGAACCCCTCCGGCCCCGCCCGGCCCTCCCGGCGGGACCGTGCCGAGGCACTGCCCGAGCAGATGCGCGAGGCGCTGCGCCGACGGCTCGCCGGCCGCGCCGGCGGCACCGCCCCGGCCGCCCGGCAGGGCATCCCGCGCGCCGACCGGGACCGCCCGCTGCCGCTGTCCTTCGCCCAGCAGCGCCTGTGGTTCCTGGACCGGCTGCGCCCCGGCGACCCCCGCTACAACAGCGCGGTCGCGGTCCGCTTCACCGGCCCGCTGGACCAGGAGGCGCTGGGCGGTGCCCTGGCCGCCGTCGTGGCCCGGCACGAGGCCCTGCGCACCACCTTCGAGGAGACCGACGGCCGCCCGGCGCAGCGCGTCGACCCGGCGGGCCCGGTGCCGCTGCCGGTCCGCGACACCACCGACCTGGACGCGGACCTGAGAGCGGAGTACGCCCGCCCCTTCGACCTGCGGCACGGTCCGCTGCTGCGCGCCCTGCTGCTGCGCGAGTCCGCCGTCTCGCACGTCCTGCTGCTGACGGCCCATCACATCATTACCGACGGCTGGTCCATGGGCGTCGTCCTGGACGAGCTGTGCACCGCCTACGACGCCCTCGCCCGGGGTGCCGCGCCACAACTGCCGCCGGTGGCCACGCAGTACCCGGACTTCGCGGTGTGGCAGCGCGAACAGCTCTCCGGCGCCCCGCTCGATCGCCAACTCGCGCACTGGAAGGAGCGGTTGACCGGCGCGGTGGCACCGGAGCTGCCCCTGGACCGGCCGCGCCGCGGCGAGGAGGCGGGCACCGGAGCCGTCCACAGCTTCACCGTCCCTGCCGGGCTCACCACCCGGCTGCGCACCCTCGCGCGGGAGCAGCACAGCACCCTGCACACCGCCCTGGTCGCGGCGACACAGGCCCTGCTGGCCCGCTGGTCGGGACAGGACGACATCACCGTCGGCTCCCTGACCCCCGGCCGCTCCCGCACCGAGCTGGAACGCACCGTCGGCTTCTTCGTGAACACCGTCGTGCTGCGCACCGCGGTGGACCGGTCCGGCTCCTTCCGCGAGCTGCTGGCGCGGACCGCCGACACCGTCAACGACGCCTTCGCGCACGGCGACACGCCGTTCGAACGGGTCGTGGAGGCGGTCGGCGCACCCCGCGAGGCCGGCCGCAACCCGCTGTTCGACGTGCTCGTGCTGCTGCACCCCGACCCGCCCGCCGCGACCGCCCCGCACGGCCTCGCCACCAGCCAGGTCGAGGTGCCCCGGCAGGCGGCCACCTTCGACCTGAGCGTGGAGTTCGTGCCGGACGGCGAGCGCCTGACCGGGCTGCTGGAGTACCGCGCCGACCTGTTCGACGCGGCCACGGCCGAACGGCTGGCGGGACAGCTGCTGCGCCTGCTGGAGGGCGCCGCCGACGCCCCGGACCGCCCGCTGGGCACCCTGCCGCTGCTGTCCGAGGCGGAGACACGCCAGGTCCTCGCCTTCGGCGACCCCGGCACGCACCATTCCGAGCCCGACGCCCTGCACACGGAGCTGTTCGAGCGCCGTGCCGCCCGCACCCCGGACGCCCTCGCCCTCGTCGCGGGCGGCGAACGGCTGGACTACGGCACCCTCAACGCCCGCGCCAACCGGCTCGCCCACCACCTCATCGCCCGCGGCGCGGGGCCGGAGCAGCTGGTCGCGCTGCGGCTGCCGCGCACCGCCGACATGATCACCGCGATCCTCGCAGTCTGGAAGTCCGGCGCCGGCTACCTCCCGCTCGACACGGCCCTGCCCGCGGAACGCGTCCGGTACCTGCTGGACGACGCCCGTCCGGCCCTGGTGCTGGACGAGGACGCCCTGCGCGCCGTACCCGTGACCGCCCCGGACACCGACCCGACCGACGCCGACCGGCGCGCCCCGCTGGACGCGGAGCACACCGCATACGTCATCCACACCTCCGGCTCCACCGGCCGCCCCAAGGGCGTCGCCGTGTCCCACCGCTCGGCGGCGCACCTGCTCGCCGCGCACCGGGCGGGCTTCGTCGCCGAGGCGGGCGGCGGCCCGCTGCGCATCGCGCTCACCGCCTCGTTCTCCTTCGACACCTCCCTGGAGGGCGTGCTGCTGCTGGCCGACGGCCACCCGCTGCACCTGGTCGACGAGGTGACCCGGATGGACCCGGCCGCCCTGGTCGAGTACGTCGTCGAGCACCGCGTCGACTTCCTCGACGTCACCCCCTCCTATCTGCGCCAGCTGCTGCCCGCCGGGCTGCTCACCGACCCCCGGCACCACCCCCGGGTCCTGATGCTCGGCGGCGAGGCGGTCGGACCCGCGCTCTGGCGGGAGCTGGCCGCCCACCCGGACGTGACCGCCCACAACTTCTACGGCCCCACCGAGTGCACCGTGGACGCGCTGTCCTGCCGCATCGACGGCGGGGACCGCCCGCTGGTGGGCCGCCCGCTGCCCGGTGTGCGCGCCTATGTGCTGGACGACCGGCTCCAGCCGGTGCCGCCCGGGGTCGGCGGCGAGCTGTACCTCGCGGGCGGCCAGCTGGCCCGCGGCTACACCGGCCGCCCCGGTCTGACCGCCACCCGGTTCCTGCCCGACCCGTACGGCCCGGCCGGGACCCGCATGTACCGCACCGGCGACCTGGCCCGCTGGACCGCCGACGGCCGACTCGACTACCTCGGGCGCGCCGACGACCAGGTCAAGGTGCGCGGCCACCGCATCGAGCCCGGCGAGATCGAGGCCGCGCTGCTCGCGCTGGACGGCATCACCGCCGCCGCGGTCGTCGCCGTACCCGACGCCCACGGCCACACCCGCCTCGCGGCCTACGTCGTGCCCGCGCCCGGCGCGCCCCGGCCCGCTTCCGCCGAACTGCGGGCCGCCCTGCGCCGCGTGCTGCCCGACGCCTGGGTGCCGTCCTCATTCACCGCCCTGGACGCACTGCCGCTGACCACCAGCGGCAAGCTGGACCGCCGCGCCCTGCCCGTCCCACAAACCCCGGAGGCGGAACGGGAGTTCGTCGCCCCCCGCACCCCTGAGGAGGAGACCCTGGCGGCCGTCTGGGCCGAGGTGCTCGGGGTGGACCGGGTCGGCGTCACGGACAACTTCTTCGAGCTGGGCGGCGACTCGATCCTGAGCATCCAGGCCGTCTCCCGGGCCCGCGCCGCCGGGCTGCGGATCGGCTCGCAGGACGTCTTCCGGCACCAGACCGTCGCCGACCTGGCCGCCGCCGCGAGCCTGCGCACCGCCGCCGTGCCGGCACCCCGCCGTCCGAAGCAGGAGGGGCCCGCCCCGCTCACCCCGGTCCAGGAGTGGTTCTTCACCACGCACGGCCCGCTGCGGCACTTCAGCATGTCGATGCTGCTCGACCTGCCGCACGACCTCGACGAACGGGCCCTGGAACAGGCGCTGACCGCCCTGGTGGCCAGGCACCCGGCCCTGCGCACCCGCTTCGTCCGCTCCGGCGACACCTGGCTCCAGCACCCCGGCGCCGCCCCGGACGGCCCGCCGCTGACCCGCCACGCCCCCGGGACCCCGCCCGCCGAGGCCGCCGAGGCGGCCCGCGCGGCCCTCGACCCGGCCACCGGGACACTGCTGCGCGCGGCCCTGCTCACCGGCGGTGAGCGCCCGCAACTCTTCCTCACCGCACACCACCTGGCGGTCGACAGCGTCTCCTGGCGGGTGCTGCTCACCGGCCTGGCGGAGGCCTACCGGCAGGCGGCGGCAGGGGAGGAGTTCCGGCCCGAGCCCGAGCACACCGCGTTCGCCGACTGGGCGCGCGACCTGTCCGACCTGGTACGGGCCGGCGACCTGGACGACGACCTGCCCTACTGGACGCGGGAGGTGGCCCAGCCCCGCACCCCGCTCCCCGTCGACCTGCCCGGCACCCCGCTCGCCGGATCCGTGCGCACCGTCCGCACCCGGGTGGACCGCGCCACCACCGAGGCGCTGCTGCGGCGCGTGCCGACGGCGTACCGCACCCAGGTCAACGACGTCCTGCTGAGCGCGCTCGGCCGGGTCTTGGCCGACTGGACGGGCACCGACCGCGTGACCGTCGCGCTGGAGGGCCACGGCCGGGAGGAGGACCTGGCCGAGGGTACCGACCTGTCCCGCACGGTCGGCTGGTTCACCACCCAGTACCCGGTCACCCTGACCCCGGCCGCACCGGACGACTGGGGGAGCACCCTCAAGGCCGTCAAGGAGCGGCTGCGGGCGGTACCCCGACGCGGCCTGAGCTACCAGGCGCTGGCCCACCTCGGCTCGCCCCGCCCGGAGGCCCGCGCCCTCGGTGAACTCACGCTGCCCCAGGTGTGCTTCACCTATCACGGCCAGTGGGAGGCGCCCGGCGGCGGCGACTTCGCACCCGTCGCCGACGTACCCGGACGGGACACCGGCCCCGGCGAGCCGCTCGACCACCTCCTCGATGTGTCCGCCCTGGTCGCCGACGGCGAGCTGGAGATCACCTGGCACTACAGCGACCAGGTGCACCGGGCCGACACCGTACGGCGGTTGGCCGACGGCATGGTGCGGGCGCTCGGCGCCCTCACCGAGCACTGCGCGCGCCCCGGCGCGGGCGGCCGTACCCCCTCCGACTTCCCGCTGGCCCGCCTCGACCAGGCCGCGGTGGACCGCGTCGCCGGCGACGGCCGCGACACCGAGGACCTGCTGCCGCTCACCCCGCTCCAGGAAGGCATGCTCTTCCACCGGCTGGTCGGCGGACCCGACGACGTGTACGTCGACCAGGCCGCGCTGCTCCTCGAAGGCGTCACCGACCCCGATGCGCTCGCCCTGGCCTGGCAGCACATCACCGACCGCACCCCCGCCCTGCGCACCTCCGTGGTGTGGGAAGGCGTGCCGGTCCCGCTCCAGGTCGTGCACCGCCAGGTCACCGTGCCCGTCGAGCACATGGACTGGCGGGAACTGGACCCGGCGGAGCGGGACACGCGCTGGGACCGGCTGCGCGCCGACGACCTCGCGCGCGGACTGGACCTCACCGCAGCCCCGCTGATGCGGCTCACCCTCGTCCGGCTGCCCGGGGACCGGCTGCACCTGCTGTGGACCTCCCACCACCTCATCCTGGACGGCTGGAGCCTGGCCCAGGTCCTCACCGAGGTGTTCGCCGAATACACGGCGCTGACCACCGGCACCGCGCCCCGGCCCACGGCCCGCCGGCCGTTCGGCGACTATGTGCGCTGGCTGGCCGGGCAGGACGGCGCGGCGGCCCGCGCGCACTGGCGGGACGTCCTCGCCGGGTTCGCCACGCCCACCCCGCTGCCCGCCGACCGGGTCCGGCGCCCGGGGCACGAGACCCGCTCCGCGAGCCTGCACACGGCCGCCCTGTCCGACGAGGTCTCCGCGCGCTTGGCCCGCGCCGCCCGCGCCGCCGGGCTCACCCTCGGCACCGTGGTGCAGGGCGCCTGGGCGCTGCTGCTGTCCCGCTACGGCGCCGAACCGGACGTGCTGTTCGGCACCACCGTCTCCGGGCGCCCCGACGACCTGCCCGGCGTCGAGTCGATGGTCGGCATGTTCATCAACACCCTGCCCACCCGGGTCCGCGTGGACGGCCGCCGTACCGCCACCGCCTGGCTCAGGGAACTCCAGGAAGCACAGGCCGACGCACGGCGGTTCGCGGCGGTGTCCCTCGCCGAGCTGACCGCGCTGAGCGACGTGCCGTCCGGGAGCCCGCTGTTCGACAGCATGGTGGCCTTCGAGAACTACCCCTTCGACGAGGCCCGTTCGGCCGAAACCGGGATACGCCTGGCGGACGTCTCCGCCCGCGACGCCACCAACTACGCGCTCGTACTGCGCGCCTTCCAGGGCGACCGGTTCGGCTTCGACCTCGCCTACGACCCCCAGCTGTTCGAACCCGCGACCGTACGGGACCTCGCCGACCGGCTGTGCCTGCTGCTCACCGAGCTGGCCGACGACCCGGAGCGGCCGGTGCGCGACCTCGCCTGGATCACCGCCGAGGAACGGCGGCGCCTCCCGGCGCAGTGGAACGGCACCGAGGAGGGCCGGCCCGCCGACACCCTGGACGGCCTCTTCACCGCCCAGGCCGCCCGCACCCCCGGCGCCGAGGCCGTCAGCTGCGGCGCCGACCGGCTCGACTACGCCACCCTCGACGCCCGCTCCGGACAGCTCGCGCACCGGCTCGCCGAACTCGGCGCCGGACCCGAGACGTTCGTGGCCCTGGCGCTGCCCCGCTCCACCGATCTCGTCGTGGCCGTCCTCGCCGTGCTGAAGACCGGCGCCGCGTATCTGCCCATCGACCCCCGGCTGCCCGCCGAGCGGATACGGCACCTGCTCGCCGACGCCGCCCCGGTGGCCCTGGTCACCACCAGCGGGGCCGAGGCCGACCCTGTCGTACCGCTGCTGCTCCTGGACGACCCCGAGGTCCGCGCCGACCTGGCCCGCCGTCCGGCCGCGGGACCGGCCCGCCGCGCGCTGCCCGAGGGCCCCGCCTACGCCATCTACACCTCCGGCTCCACCGGCCTGCCCAAGGGCGTGGTCGTCCCGCACACCAACGTGGTCCGCCTGTTCACCCGCACCCGGCACTGGTTCGGCTTCGGCGCCGACGACGTGTGGACGCTGTTCCACTCCTACGCCTTCGACTTCTCCGTCTGGGAGCTGTGGGGCCCGCTGCTGCACGGCGGCCGGCTGGTGATCGTCCCCGAGGACACCGCACGCTCCCCGGAGGACTTCCTGCGGCTGCTCGCCGACGAACGGGTCACCGTCCTCAACCAGACCCCCTCCGCGTTCTACCCGCTGGTCCGGGCGGACGCCGAACTCCCGGACGTCAGTGCCCGGTTGGCCCTGCGTACGGTGATCTTCGGCGGGGAGGCGCTGGACGTGGACCGGCTCGCCGACTGGTATCTGCGCCACCCGGACACCGCGCCGCGCCTGGTGAACATGTACGGCATCACCGAGACCACCGTGCACGTCACCTACGCCCCGCTGGACCGCTTCACGGCCCGCACCGGTGCCGCGAGCCCCATCGGCACCGGCATCCCGGACCTGCGGGTCCATGTGCTGGACGAACTGCTGCGGCCCGTGCCCCCCGGCGCCGTCGGCGAGCTGTTCGTCGCCGGTGAGGGCCTGGCGCGCGGCTATCTGAACCGGCCCGGCCTCACCGCGACCCGGTTCCTCGCCGACCCGTTCGGACGGCCCGGCACCCGCATGTACCGCACCGGGGATCGCGCCCGCAGGCGTGCCGACGGCTCCCTCGAATACCTGGGCCGCGCCGACCAGCAGGTGAAGATCCGCGGCTACCGCATCGAACCCGGCGAGATCGAGGCCGCCCTGCACACCCACCCGGGCGTCGGCGCCGCCGCCGTCGGCGTGTACGAGGACGCCGCCGGGACCCGCCGCCTGGTCGCCCACGTCGTCGGCACCGGCACCGGCGACCGCATCACGCCACCGCCGCCCGCCGTCGAACTGCGGGCCCACCTTGAGGGGTTGCTGCCCGCGCACATGGTGCCCGCGGCCTATGTGCCGATGGCCGCGCTGCCGCTCACCGTGAACGGCAAGCTCGACCGGCGCGCCCTGCCCGCCCCCGGCCCGGACGGTTTCGCCGCGGACCGCGCGCGTACCTCCCTGCGCACCCACGCCGAACGGCTGGTCGCCGCCGCCTGGACGGACGTCCTGGACACCGACGAGGTCGGCGCCGACGACGACTTCTTCGCGCTCGGCGGCGACTCCATCCTCGCCGTGCGGGTCACCTCCCGGCTGCGCGCCGCCTTCGGCACCGACGTCTCACCCCGGCTGCTGTTCACTCACCCCACGCTGTCCGCCCTCGCGATCGCGCTCGGTGAACCGGCGGGGCCCGCGCACACCGCCGACGCAATCCCGGCCCTCCCCGCGGACGCCCCGGCACCCCTGTCGTACGCGCAGCAACGCCTGTGGTTCCTCGACCGGTTCGAGCCCGGCAGCACCGAGTACACCACTCTGTCCGCGCTGCGGCTGCGCGGCCCGCTCGACACCGGCGCCCTCGGCGCCGCCCTGGACGGCCTGGTCGCCCGGCACGAGTCCCTGCGCACCACGTTCGCCGAACACGACGGGCAGGCACGGCAGATCGTCCACCCGGCGCACCCCGTCGACCTGCCGGTGACCGAACTCCCGGACGCCACGGACCTGGACGGCTTCCTGGAGCAGGCGGCCGCCACCCCCTTCGACCTGACCACCGGACCGCTGCTGCGCGCCCGGCTGGCCCGCCTCGCCGCCGACGACCACGACCACGTTCTCGTCCTGGCCGTGCACCACATCGTCACCGACGGCTGGTCCATGGGCGTGCTCGGCCGGGACCTGAGCGAGCTGTACGCTGCGGCCCTCGCGGACCGTCGCCCCGAACTCCCCGCGCTGCCCGTCCGCTACGCCGACCACGCCGCCTGGCAGCGGGCCCGCGCCGACCGGGCCGAGACCGAACTCGCCCACTGGCGCGCCGCCTTGGACGGTGTCACCCCGCTGGAACTGCCCACCGACCGGCCGCGCCCCGCGGTCCGCGGCCGCGACGGCGACCTGGTGACCTTCACCCTCCCGGCCGCCCTGACCGAGCGGCTGCGCGAACGCGGCCGGGAGGCCGACGCCACCCTCTACATGACGCTGGTGACGGCCTGCCAGATCCTGCTGGCGCGCTGGGCCGGACAGGAGGACATCACCGTCGGCACCGTGACCGCGGGACGCGACCGGCCCGAACTGCACGACGTGGTCGGCATGTTCGTCAACACCCTGGTGCTGCGCTCCCGGATCCGTCCCGAACTGCCCTTCCGCGAGCTGCTGTCCGAGGTCCGCGGAACCGTCCTGGACGCGTTCGCCCACCAGGAGGTGCCCTTCGAGCGGGTGGTGGACGCCGTCCAGCCCGAGCGGGACACCAGCCGCACCCCGCTGTTCCAGGTCATGGTCGCCCTGCACAACCTGGACTCCGAGCCGCCCCGGCTGCCCGGCCTGACCGCGGAGCCGGTCACCCCGCCGGTCCGCACCGCCACCTTCGACCTGGCCTTCGACTTCGTCGAGACCGACGGCGGCCTGACCGGCCATCTGGAGTACAACACCGGGCTCTTCGACCGCGACACCGTCCAGCGCCTGGCCGGACGGCTGCACGTCCTGCTGGACGCCGCGACCGAGGCCCCGGAGCGGGCGGTCGGCGCGCTGCCGCTGATGACCGACGCCGAACGGCGGCAGGTGCTCCGCCACGGCGAGGGCGCCCGGCTGCCCGCGCCGGACACCACCTTCCCCGCCCTGTTCGAGGCCCGCGCCGCCCGCACCCCGCACCTCACCGCCCTGGTCGCCCGCGACACCACGCTCGACTTCGCCACGCTCAACGAGCGCGCCAACCGGCTCGCCCACCACCTCATCGCGCAGGGCGCCGGCCCCGAGGACGTCGTCGCCGTACGCCTCCCGCGCACCTCCGAGCAGGTGATCGCGCTGCTCGCGGTCGCCAAGGCGGGCGCCACCCTGCTCAGCCTCGACCCCGAACTCCCGCAGGAGCGAGCCGACTTCCTGCTCTCCGACGCCCGCCCGCAGACCCTGCTCGCCGACCTCGCCGAGGTGCCCTGGGACCGGCTGCCCGCCCACGACCCGACCGACGCCGACCGCGTCCGGCCGCTGCTGCCCGGACACACCGCCTACCTCGTCTACACCTCCGGCTCCACCGGCCGGCCCAAGGGCGTCGCCGTCGAACACCGGCAGCTCGTCAACCTGTGCCACGACCACGAGCGGGGCCTGCTCGCCCCGCACACCGCCGACGGCCGACGGCTGCGGGCCGCGCTCAGCGCCTCCTTCTCCTTCGACACCTCCTGGGAAGGGCCGCTGCTGCTCGTCCTCGGCCACGAGGTGCACCTGATCGACGAGGACGTACGCCTGGACCCCGAGGCGTTCTGCGCCCAGGTCGCCGACCGCCGCCTCGACCTGGTGAACGTCACCCCGTCCTTCCTGCGGGAGCTGACCGCCGCCGGGCTGCTGGCCCCCGGCCGCCACCACCCGGGCCTGCTGCTCGTCGGCGGCGAGGCCGTCACCCCGGCCGACTGGCGTGAACTCGCGCGGGTGGAGCATGCGTCGGGGATCGCCGTGTACAACATGTACGGGCCCACCGAGTGCACCGTCGACGCCGTCTACGGCCGTGTCGCCGACCGCCCCGACCGGCCCGTCATCGGCCGCCCCGGCGGCAACCTGCGCGCCTACGTGCTCGACGGCGCCCTGCGCCCGGTGCCGCCCGGGGTGCCCGGCGAGCTGTACCTCTCCGGCGCCCAGGTGGCCCGCGGCTACCTGAACCGGCCCGGCCTCACCGCCGCCCGCTTCGTCGCCGACCCGTTCGGGGCGCCGGGCGAGCGGATGTACCGCACCGGGGACCGGGCCCGCTGGGACCGGGAGGGGCTGCTGGAGTTCCTCGGCCGGGTGGACGAGCAGGTCAAGATCCGCGGGTTCCGCATCGAGCCCGGCGAGGTGGAGGCCGCACTCCTCGGCCACCCGGACGTCACCGACGCCGCCGTCACCGCACGCGAACACGCCGGGCGCCTGATGCTCGTCGGCTACGTGGTGCCGGCAGGCGAGCGCGTCCCGTCCGCCGACGATCTGCGCCTCGCGCTGCGCCGTACCCTGCCCGACCACATGGTGCCCACCGCGTTCGTCCCGCTGGCCCGCATCCCGCGCACCACCAGCGGCAAGACCGACCGGCGCGCCCTGCCCGCCCCGCCCGCACAGCCCGAGGGCACCACCCCCTACGTCGCCCCCCGGCCCGGCACGGAGGAAGGCCTGGCCGCGATCTGGGCGCAGGTGCTCGGCGTCGAACGGGTCGGTGCCCGCGACAACTTCTTCGCGCTCGGCGGCGACTCCATCCTCAGCATCCAGATCGTCGCCCGCGCCCGGCAGGCCGGACTCGCCCTCACCACCAAGGACGTCTTCCGCCACCAGACCGTCGCCGAACTCGCCCTGCGCACCGAGGAGTCGGCGCCCCGCGCCAGCGTCGCCGAACAGACCGGCGAGGCACCGCTCACCCCGATCCAGCACTGGTACCTGGACGGCCGCGACCCGGGCCACCCGCTCCGCTTCACCATGACCCAGCGCCTCGAACTCGCCCCAGGAACCGGTGAGTCGACCGTGCGCGAGGCCGTCGACGCCCTGGTGCGCCACCACGCGGCGCTGCGCACCCGGTTCCGCCGCAATGCCGACGGCTGGTACCAGGAGGCCCTGCCCCAGGCACCCGACGGCGTCTTCAGCCACCACGACATGGCCGGGACGCCCGACGCCGAGCTGGAGGCCGAGCTCCAACGGCGCACCGACGAGGCACAATCCGCACTCGACCCCACCGAAGGCCGCGTCGTGCGCGCACTGTTCTTCGACCGGGGCCCGGCACAGGCACCCCAACTCGTCATCACCGCACACCACCTGGTGATCGACGGCGTCTCCTGGCGCATCCTGCTCACCGACCTGGAGACCGCCCACCGGGCGGCGGCGGCCGGTCAGCCCGTCGAACTCCCCGCCACCGGCACGTCGTTCACCCACTGGGCCACCCGGCTCGCGGACCACACCCGCTCCGGCGCCCTGGACACCGACCTGCCGTACTGGACACGCACCGCCGACGCCCCCGCCGCACTGCCCCCGGGCCGCCCGGGACCCAACACCCACGGCAGCGCCGCCACCCTCACGGTCACCCTGGACGCCGCGACCACCGACGCCCTGCTGCGCAAGGTCCCGGACACCTACCGCACCCAGGTCAACGACGTCCTGCTCAGCGCCCTCGGCCGCACCCTGGCCCGCTGGTGCGGGCGCGACACCGTCCTGCTGGGCGTGGAGGGACACGGCCGGGAGGACCTGTTCGAGGACGTCGACCTGTCGCGGACCGTCGGCTGGTTCACCGCCGAGTACCCGCTCGCCCTCACCGCCGACCCGGACGCCGGATGGCACGACACCCTGCGCTCGGTCAAGGAGCAGCTGCGCGCGGTGCCGCTGCACGGCCTCAGCCACGGCGCGTTGCGCCACCTCGTCCCCGGCAGCCCGCTGACCGGCGCCCCGGCCCCGCAGATCGGCTTCAACTACCACGGCCAGTGGGACACCGGCAACGCCGACAGCGACGGCCTGGTCCGCGGCTCCCTGCCCCCGGCAGGCCGGGACACCGACCCGGACGAACCCCGCCCCTACGTGCTGGACATCACCGGCGTCGTCCAGGACGGTCGCCTGGAGCTGGGCTGGACCTACCCGGCGGCCGTCCACGACGAGGACACCGTCCGCCGCCTCGCCGAGGAGACCCTCGCCGCCCTGCGGGACATCGTGGCCCACTGCGCCCTGCCCACCGCGGGCGGCCGCACGCCCTGTGACTTCCCGCTCGCCGGACTCGCCCAGGACCAGCTGGACCGGCTCGTCGGCACAGGCCGCGGCATCGAGGACGTCCTGCCGCTCACCCCGCTCCAGTCCGGCATGCTCTTCCACGGCCTCGTGGACACCGAGCACGCCTACTTCGACCGTACGGCCGTACGACTGGGCGGGGTGGCCGACCCGGGGGCCTTCGCCACCGCCTGGCAGCAGATCACGGACCGCACCCCGGCCCTGCGCGGCTCCGTGCACTGGCACGGCCTGCCCCACCCGGTGCAGCTGGTCCACCGGCGCGTCGAACTGCCCGTCACCCGGCTCGACTGGCGCGCCCTGACCCCCGCACAGCGCGCGGCGGCCACCGAGCGGCTGCTCGCCGAGGACCGCGCGGCCGGCATGGACCTCACCACCGCACCGCTCACCCGGCTCACCCTCGCGGCCCTGCCCGGCGACGAGGTCCTTCTGGTGTGGTCCACCCACCACATCGTCCTCGACGGCTGGAGCACCGGGCAGCTGCTCACCGAGGTGTGCGAACGCTACGCCGCCCTCACCGGCGGCCCGGACCCGGCGCCCCCCGCACGACGGCCGTTCGCGGACTTCCTGCACTGGCTCGCCGCCCAGGACGAGACGGCCGCCGAACGGCACTGGTCCGAGACACTGTCCGGCTTCACCGCCCGCACCCCGCTGCCGTACGACCGCACGCCTGCCGAGGCCCACCGCGCCCGGTCGGCCGCCGCCGTCCACCATGAGCTGGACGCGGACGTCTCGCGCAGGCTGCGGGAGAGCGCCGCACGCGCCGGACTCACCGTCAACACCGTCCTGGAGGGCGCCTGGGCCCTGCTGCTGGCCCGCTCCAGCGGCCAGGACGACGTGGTGTTCGGCACCACCGTCTCCGGCCGCCCGGCCGAACTGCCCGGCGTCGAAGGCATGATCGGCATGTTCATCAACACCGTGCCGACCCGCGTCCGGATTCCCGCCGGGCCGGTCCTGCCGTGGCTGCGCGGCCTCCAGGAACGGCAGAGCGACGCCCGCCGCTTCGACTTCCTCGCCCTGCCCCGCATCCAGGCCATGAGCGAAGTCCCGCCCGGCGAGCCCCTGTTCGACAGCATGGTGGTCTTCGAGAACTACCCGGTGGACGAGTCGGCCACGGCCCGTACCGGTGTGCGGGTCGAGGAGGTGCGCGCCGACGACGCCACCACCTTCCCCTGGTGCCTGCGCGCCCACCTCGCCGGACGGCTCGGCTTCGACCTCGCCTACGACCCCGCCCTGTTCGACGCCGCCACCGCCGAGCGCGCCGCGGACCGCCTGGCCGCGCTGCTGACCGCCCTCGCCGACGGCTTCGACACCGACCTGGACGGGCTCGACCTGCTCGTCCCGGCGGACCGCGCACTGCTCGCCGCCTGGAACACCACCGCCCGGCGGGCCGCCCCGCGCAGCCCGGTCGACCTGTTCGCCGAACAGGCCCACCGCACCCCCGACGCGATCGCGGTCCAGGACGGCGACCGGGAGCTGACCTTCGGAGAGCTGCACGACCGGGCCGCCGCGCTGGCCGGACGGCTGCTGTCCGACGGGCTCGCGGCCGAGGACCGGGTGGCGCTGCTCCTGGACCGCTCCGCCGAACTCGTCGTCGCCCAGCTCGCGGTGCTCATGGCCGGCGGCGCCTACCTGCCCGTCGACACCCGGGCCCCCGAGGAACGCCGCCGCGCCCTGCTCGCCGGGGCCGGCGCGACGGTCCGGCTCACCGCCGCCGACGTGACCGCCGCCCGGACCGGCAGCCCCGCACCGCACCTCCCGGCCGCCGACCCCGACCGGCTGGCCTACGTGATGTTCACCTCCGGCTCCACCGGCCTGCCCAAGGCGGTCGCGGTACGGCACCGGGACGTCGCCGCGCTGGCCACCGACGGCCGGTTCGCGGACGGCGTGTGCGACCGGGTGCTGCTGCACTCGCCGGTGGCCTTCGACGCCGCCACCTTCGAGGTGTGGGCACCGCTCCTCAACGGCGGCCGCGTGATCGTGGCACCGGACGGAAGCGTGGACGCCGCCCTGCTGCGCCGGTACGCCGACGGCGGCGGGCTGACCGCGCTGTGGCTGACCGCCGGACTGTTCCGGCTGCTCGCCCAGGACGCCCCCGACTGCTTCCGCGGTCTGCGGCAGGTGTGGACCGGCGGTGACGTGGTGCCCGCCCCGGCCGTGCGCCGGGTCCTCACCGCCTGCCCCGGCCTGACCGTCGTGGACGGCTACGGCCCCACCGAGACGACGACCTTCGCGACGTCCTTCGCGCTGACTGACCCGCGGACGGTGCCCGACACCCTGCCCATCGGCCGCCCGCTCGACGACATGCGCGTGCACGTCCTCGACGCCCGGCTGCGGCCCGTGCCGCCTGGCTGCGCGGGCGAGCTGTACCTCGCCGGGGAAGGCGTGGCCCGCGGCTACCTCGGCCGCCCCGGCGACACCGCCGCCCGCTTCCTCGCCGATCCGTTCGGGGCGCCCGGCGAGCGGATGTACCGCACCGGCGACCTGGCCCGCAGGCGGCCGGACGGCACCGTCGAGTTCCTCGGCCGCGCCGACGACCAGGTCAAGATCCGCGGCTTCCGGGTGGAGCCCGGCGAGGCCGAGACCGCGCTCGCCGCCCACCCGGACATCACCGACATCACCGTGCTGGCGCGCGAGGACCGGCCGGGCGCCAAGCGGCTCGTGGCGTACGTCGTCGGACCGGCCGCCGACGACATCGAGGAACTGCGGGCCTTCGCCGCCCGCACCCTGCCCGACTACCTCGTGCCCGCCGCCTTCGTCCCGCTCGCCGCCCTCCCGCTGAGCCGCAACGGCAAGGTCGACCGGGCCGCCCTGCCCGCGCCCGACACCCAGCCCGGGCGCGCACGGGTGGCGCCCCGCACCGAGGCCGAACGGCGCACCGCGGACGTCTTCGGCGAGGTGCTGGGCAGCGAACCGCCCGGCGTCGAGGACGACTTCTTCCAGCTGGGCGGCGACTCGATCCTCAGCATCCGGCTCGCCTCCCGCCTCGCGGAGGTCTTCGACACCGACGTCACACCCCGCGCGGTGTTCACCCACCCCACCCCGGCGGCGCTGGCCCGGCTGCTCGGCGACCGGCAGGGCTCCGGCCGCCCGGCCATCGTCCCGGTCGCCCGGGACGCCGTCGCACCGATGTCCCACGCCCAGCAACGCCTGTGGTTCCTGCACGAGTTCGAACCCGCGGGCGCCGAGTACGTCACCGCGCTCGCCCTGCGGCTGCACGGCACCCCGGACACCGGCGCGCTCCGCGCGGCCCTCACCGCCGTGATCGCCCGGCACGAGTCGCTGCGCACCACCTTCGACAGCGTCGACGGGCACGGCATCCAGCGCGTGCACCCGCCGCAAGAGGTCCCGCTGCCCGTGCACGACCTGACCGGGCTCGCCCCGGCCGAGCGGGAACCCGGGCTGCGCCGTCTGCTCGCCGCCGAACGCGCCCGGCCGTTCGACCTGCGCGAGGGCCCGCTGCTGCGGGCCGGCCTGGTCCGGCTCGCCGACGACGACCAGGTGCTCACCCTCGCCCTGCACCACATCGTCACCGACGGCTGGTCCACCTCCGTCCTGCTCGGCGACCTCGCCCACTTCTACCGGGCCGAACTCGGCGTCGCACAGGCGCCGTTGCCGCCGCTGCCGGTGCAGTACGCCGACTACGCGCACTGGCAGCGCACCACCGGGGACTCCGGCACCGACGAGCACCTCGCGTACTGGAAGGAGCACCTGGCCGACACCGCCCCCCTGGAGCTGCCCACCGACCGGCCCCGGCCGCCGGTGCGCACCAGCGCGGGCGCCACCGCCCGGCTGGTGGTGCCCGCCCGGACCGTACGCGGTCTGACCCGGCTCGCCCGCGACCACGGGACCACCCTGTTCACCACGCTCGTCGCCGCCGCCCAGGCGTACCTTGCCCGGCTCTCCGGTGCCGAGGACATCGCCGTCGGCACCGTCACCTCCGGCCGTGACCGGCCCGAGACCCAGCCCCTCGTCGGGTTCTTCGTGAACACCCTGGTGCTGCGCTCCCGGGCCGAGGCGGGAGCGCCGTTCTCCGGGTTCCTCACCGCCGTACGGGGGACCGTCCTGGACGCCTTCGCCCACCAGGACGTGCCCTTCGAACGGGTCGTCGACGAGGTGCAGCCCATCCGGGACACCAGCCGCAGCCCGCTCTTCCAGGTCATGGTCGTCCTCCAGAACACCCCGGCCGCCGGCCTCGATCTGCCGGGACTGGACGTCACCGACGTCGAACCCGACTCGGACCAGGCCGCGTTCGACCTCACCCTGGAGTTCGCCGAGACCGGCACCGGGGAGCTGCACGGCCTGCTCACCTACAACACCGACCTGTTCGACCCGGCCACGGCCGAGCGGATGGCCGGCCAGCTCGGCACCCTGCTGCACGCCGTCGCCACCGACCCGGACCGCCCACTGGGCGCCCTGCCGCTGTCCTCCGACGGCGAGCTGAAGGCGCTGCTCGACCAGGGCCGGGGCGACTTCCCGCCGGTGCCCGAGCGCACCCTGCCGGACCTGTTCGAACAGCAGGCGGCCCGCACCCCGGACGCGGTCGCGCTGGTGGACGGCGACCGCGAACTGAGCTACGCCGAGGTGGACCGGACGGCCAACCGGCTGGCCCACCGGCTGATCCGGGACGGTGTCGGACCGGAGCGCGTGGTGGCCCTGGCGCTGCCCCGCTCGGCGGCGACCGTCGTGGCCCAGCTCGCCGTCGCCAAGGCCGGCGGCGCCTTCCTGCCCGTGGACCCGAACTACCCCGCGCAGCGAAGGGAGTTCATGATCCGGGACGCGGGCGCCCACCTGGTCCTCGACGACCCCGCCGGGATATGGGCGGCCGAAGGACCGGAGTCGGCACCCACGGACGCCGACCGCGCCCGCCCCCTGACCCCCGCCCACCCCGCCTACGTCATCTACACCTCCGGCTCCACCGGCACCCCCAAGGGCGTCGTCGTCACCCACCGGGGCCTGGCCTCCTTCGCCGCCGCGGCCGCCGAACGCTACGAGGCGGGACCCGGCGACCGGGTGCTCCAGTTCGCCTCGCCCAGCTTCGACGCCTCCGTACTGGAGCTGTGCGTGTCCCTGCTCAGCGGGGCCGCGCTGGTGACCGGCGAGGAAGGACCGCTGGTCGGGGAGCGGCTGGCCGAGGTGCTCGCCGTACGACGCGTCAGCCACACGCTGATCCCACCGGCCGCCCTCGCCACCGTACCGCCGGAGACCGCCGCCGCCCTGCCCCATCTGCGCACCCTCATCGTCGGCGCGGAAGCCTGCCCCGCCGACCTCGTCGCCGCCTGGGCCCCGGGCCGCCGCATGATCAACTCGTACGGGCCCACCGAGGCGACCGTCGTCGCCACCTGGACCGGACCGCTCGCCCCCGGCACCGGCGCGCCGCCCATCGGCCGCCCCGCCGCCGGCACCCGCGTCCAGGTGCTCGACGCCGCCCTGCGCCCCGTACCGCCCGGCGTGACCGGCGAGCTGTACATCGCCGGGCCCGGCCTCGCCCGCGGCTACCTGGGGCGGCCGGGACTCACCGCCCAGCGGTTCGTGGCCGATCCGTTCGGCGGCCCGGGGGAGCGGATGTACCGCACCGGGGACCTGGTCCGCTGGACCGCCGACGGGCGGCTCAGGTTCGCCGGACGCGCCGACGACCAGGTCAAGCTGCGCGGGTTCCGCATCGAGCCCGGCGAGATCGAGAGCGCGCTGCGCACCAGCGCCCTGGTGCGGGACGCCGTGGTGGTCGTACGCCCGGGGGAGACGCCCGGCGCGCCGGACCGGCTCGTCGCCTACGTCGTACCGACACCAGCGTCCACCCCCGAGCACTCCACCCCCGAGCACTCCACCCCCGAGCACTCCGGTGCCGCGCTGTCCGTCAGCGAGCTGCGGCTGCACCTCGCCGGGCTGCTGCCGCCGCACATGGTGCCGTCGGCGTTCGTCCCGCTCGACCGGCTGCCGCTCACCCCGAACGGCAAGACCGACCGGCACGCCCTGCCCGCCCCCGGGCCCGCGCAGGCCGACGGACCGCGCACCGCGCCCCGCACCGACACCGAACGCCGGGTCGCCCGCATCTGGGCCGACGTCCTCGGCATCGAGGAGGTCGGCGCCGACGACAACTTCTTCGCGCTCGGCGGCGACTCCATCCTCAGCATGCAGGTCGTCTCCCGGCTGCGCCGCGACGGACTGCACGTCGCCACCCGCGATCTGTTCACCCACCAGACCGTCGCCGAACTCGCCGCCGTGGTCCGCACCGCGCCCCGGCCGTCCGACGACGGACCGGTCACCGGCGAGGTGCCGCTCACCCCGATCCAGGAGTGGTTCCTCACCAAGCCCCGCGCGGCCCACCACCACTTCAACCAGTCGGCGCTCCTCGAACTCGACGGCCTCCCCGACCCGAAGGCACTGGGCGCCGCGCTCGACGCCCTGCTCGACCACCACGATGCCCTGCGCATGCGATTCACCCGGGACGAACACGGCGGCTGGCGGCAGTTCAACCCGCCACCCGCCCCCGGGCAGGACATCCTCGTCCGGCACGACCTGAGCGGACTGTCCGCCGAGGACGCCGACGCGGCCATGGCGAAGACCGCCGACGAACTGCACGCCGGCTTCGATCTGGCCCACGGCCCGCAGCTGCGCGCGGCCCTGTTCACCGGCGACCCGGACCGCCCCGTGTTCCTGCTGCTGGTCGCCCACCACCTCGTGGTGGACGCCGTCTCCTGGCGCGTCCTGCGCGACGACCTGGAGACCGCCTACCGGCAGGCCCACGCGGGCGACCCCATCACCCTGGGGGAGCGCGGCACCAGCTTCCGGGACTGGTCCACCCGGCTGTCCGGGTACGTCGCCGAGGGCGGCCTCGACCACGAACTGCCCCACTGGGAAGAGGCCGTACGCTCCGCACCCGCAGCCGACCCCGCACCCGCGGCCGACGCGGGCCCGGCCGCCACCGTGAGCGTGGCACTCGACGAGGAGGACACCACCGCCCTGCTCCGCTCCGCGCCCACCGCCTACCGCACCCGCGTCAACGACGTGCTGCTCGCCGCCCTCGCCCTCGCGCTGGCCCGCTGGACCGGACACGACCGCGTCCGCCTCGACCTGGAGGGGCACGGCCGCGAGGACCTGCTCGACGGCGTCGACCTGTCCCGCACCGTCGGCTGGTTCACCACCGTCTACCCGGTCGCCCTCCAGGTGTCCGAACCCGGCGACCTCGGCCCCGACCGCGACTGGCGGTCCCTGGTGAAGTCCGTACGACGCCAGCTGCGCGCGGTGCCCGGCAACGGGATCGGCTTCGGCGCGCTGCGCACCTTCGGGACGCCCGAGGTCCGCGAACGCCTCGGCGAACACGCCCACAGCCAGGTGGTGTTCAACTACCTCGGCCAGTGGGACGCCCGCCCCGAGACCGGTGACGGCGGCCTGGTCCGCGCCGAACACGGCTCGTTCGGGCAGGACCACGACCCCCGGGACCCCGGCTCGCACCTGGTGGAGGTGGTGGGTGCCGTCCAGCACGGCCGGCTCGCCTTCACCTGGCACCACCGGCCCGCCGTCCACGACACGGCGAGCGTGCGCCGGGTCGCGGAGGACTTCGCCGAGGCCCTGCGCCAACTCGCCCGGCACGCCAGGGGAGGCCGATGACGGCGTTCCCCCACGAGGCACCGCCCCGGCGCACCGCCCGGCGCGGGCCGCGCGCACCCCGCGCCCCCACCCGCACACCGCTTCCGGCCTTCCCACCCGAACCGAACCCCAAGGAGAACGACATGGACGAGAACACCCGCTACCAGGTGCTGCGCAACGACGAGGAGCAGTACTCCCTCTGGCCCGTCGACATCGAGGTGCCCGCCGGCTGGCAGCCCGTCGGCAAGGAGGGCACCGAGGCCGAGTGCTCCGCCTATGTCGACGAGGTGTGGACCGACATGCGGCCCAAGAGCCTGCGCGAGCGCATGGCGAACACGGGCGCCTGACCTGCCGTACCCGCACCACCCGCCGGGCCGCCCGTGTGTCGGCCCGGCGGCGCACCGCACCCCACACTCCCCCCCCCACGCACGGAACCGCCGCACCGGCGCCCCACCGCCCTCGGCCCTCACCCCACCGCAACACTCCCGAGGAGCCCGTCATGACCCCCGAACTGCGCACCGAACGCCTGCAGTTCCTCCCCTATCGGCCAGAACACGAGGACGTCTTCGTCGAGTTGCTGCGCGACGAGGAGGTGTGCCGCTGGATGGGCCAGGACCTCGTGCCCGAACCGCAGATCCGCGAGGTGTTCCGCGCCATCCTCACCGACATCTACCCCCAGGGGCGGTTCGACGTCTGGGGCCTGTGGCTGGCGGGCCGCTACATCGGCCACGCCGAGGTGAAGCCGACCGGCAACGTCGAGGGCCATGAACTCGTCACCGCCCTCGCCCCCGGCTACTGGGGGCAGGGACTGGGCGGCGAGGCGGTCCGCGGCCTGCTCCGGCACGCCGCCGAAAACCTTGGCCTCACCGAGGCGTACGGCATGGTCGGCGCCGAGAACACCGCCAGCCTGGCCATGTGCCGCCGCCTGGGCTTCCGCCATCTGCGCGATGTCGTCGGCGACGACGGCTCGGTGACGAAGCTGCTGGTCATCCCCACGGCGGCGGGCGGGCCGGAAGGGGCGTCGCGTACGGCCGCCGAGGCCACCGCGCAGACCCCGACGCCCGCCACCGACCCACCGGCCGCCCCAGCGCCCGCCGCAGCACCGGGCGGTGAGGGCCTGACCGGAGTGCCGGGGGCCGCGGTCTCGGCTGGGGTGGCGGATGGCGAGGACTTGGCTGGGGTGGCGGGTGGCGAGGACTTGGCTGGGGTGGCGGGTGGCGAGGACTTGGCTGGGGTGGCGGGTGGCGAGGACTTGGCTGGGGTGGCGAGGGGGGAGGGTTTGGCTGGGGTGGCGACCGGCCGGAGTTTGGCTGGGGCGCCGGGCGGTGAGGGCCTGACTGGCGTGCCGGGGGTCGCGGTCTCGGCTGGGGTGGCGGATGGCGAGGACCTGGCCGGGGCGGCGACCGGCCAGGGTTTGGCCGGGGTGGTGAGGAGCGAGGGCCTGACTGGGGCGGCGCGCGGCGAGGGCTTGGCCGGGGCGGCGCGCGGCGAGGGTTTGGCCGGAGTGCCGGGCGGTGAGGGTTTGGCCGGGGCGCCGGGCGGTGAGGGACTGGCCGGGGCGGCGAGTGCCGGGGAAGCCGGATGAGCCGGCCGCCGCTCGCCGAGGAGGCCGCCGGGGCCGCGGACACCGGCCCGCCGCCGGGTCTGTGGCGCAACCGCGACTTCAACCTGCTGTGGACCGGGCAGTCCCTGTCCGACCTGGGCGGCGCCATGGTGGATCTGGCCCTGCCGCTGCTGGTGCTGCAGCAGACCGGGTCCCCGACGCGGGCCGGGGTCGTCGGCACGGCCGGGCTCGTCACCACCCTGGTGTGCCGGCTGCCGGCCGGTGTCCTCGCCGACCGGTTCGACCGGCGCCGGCTGATGATCGTCTGCGACGCGCTGCGGATCGCCGTGTACGCCCTGCTCGGCTGGGCGGTCCTGACGGGTGCCGCCCAACTGCCGGTGATCCTCGCGGTGGTGGTCGCCGGAGCCGCCGCCACCGCCGTCTTCAGCACCGTCGAGCACGCCTCGATACGCAGCCTGGTCCGCCCGGACCAGCTCGCCTCCGCCGTCGCCCGCAACGAGGCACGGACCTACGGCGTGTCGCTGGCCGGACCACCGCTGGGCGGCCTGCTGTTCGGGCTCGGCCGGTTCCTGCCCTTCCTCGGCAACGCGCTGAGTTTCGTGGTGTCCCTGGCGGCCGTGTGCTGGATCAGGCGGCCGCTGCAGCAGCCCCGCAAAGAGGTGGCCGCGCCCGTCGGCGCGTCCACCGCGGAGGGGCTGCGCTTCTTGCTGGGGCATCCGTTCCTGCGCGCGCTGCTGGTGATCGCGGCTCCGCTGAACATGGCCTTCACCGGCATGATCTTCGCGATGACCCTCGCCCTGCGCCGGGCGGGCGTCGCACCGGCCCTGGTGGGTGTCGCCGGTGCGATCTTCGCGCTCGGCGGCCTCCTCGGGGCCTTCGCCGCCCCAGCGCTCCAGCGGCGTCTGCGGCTGCCCGTCCTGATCACGCTGCTGTGCTGGGCGACCGCCGCGCTGATGGCCGTCAGCACACTGCTGTCCGGCTCCGTCCTGGCCGCGGTGCCGCTGGCCGCCGCCGTCTTCCTCGGCCCCACCGCGAACGCCACCCTCTTCGGTCACCAGGCCGCCGTCACCCCCGACCACTTACAGGGCCGCGTGGTCAGCGGCGTCCTGCTCGCCGCCGGCTCGGCCGCCGCCCTCGCCCCCGTCCTGGCCGGTGCGCTACTGGCCCGCTGGAGCCCCGGTCCGGCCATGCTGGTCTTCCCGGCCCTGGTCGTCGTCGCCGCGGTGACGGCCACCGTCAGCAAAGGCATCCGGGCGATGTCGGCCTAGGGGGCGTCGACGCCGGTCGCCCGGCGGTCATCGGCCGGCCGGGTCGAGGACCGCTGTCACGAGCCGACGCGCGTAGGCGGCGTCGAGTCCGTCCGGACGGAAGAGGATGCGGTACATCAGCGGGGCGACGACATGGTCGATGACCGTCTCGACCCCGGGCACCGTCTCCCCGCGTTCGGACGCGCGGGTGAGGACGACGTCGATCTGTTCCGCGGCGTAGGCGGAGCACCGGCCCGCGTTGCCGCCGTCCGGGTCGCCGAGGAGGGCGTCGCGGATGTAGGCGCGGCCGGCGGGGGAGGCCATCTCGTCGAGGAACTGCTCGGCCCAGGCCGTGAGGTCGCAGGACAGGGTGCCGTGGTCGCCTGGCGTGGTCTCGGGCCGCAGTCGTTCGACCGCCACGTCGGACAGCAGCTCCTGGAGATCGCCCCAGCGGCGGTAGACCGTCGATGGCGTCACGCCCGCACGCTGGGCGATCATCGGTACCGTCAGGGCGTCGCGGCCCACCTCCGAGGCGAGTTCACGCACGGCCGTATGCACCGATGCCTGGACCCGGGCGCTGCGTCCCCCGGGGCGAACCATCTGCCTGCTCATGACACCTAGCTTAAAGCGAAATCATTGCTCTAGCGGGCCGCACGCCCGCACGCCCGCACGCACGCCCGCCCGCACGCCCGCCCGCACTCCCGCGCGGCCACGTCCTCCGGTCACGCGACCCGCGCGAGGTCACGGGCGGGCCGGGTCTGCTCGTAGGCGTGGCCGACCCGCAGCAGCACACTCTCTTCGAGTGGCCGCCCGAGCAGTTGCATACCGATCGGCAGCCCCGCCGTGTCGTGGCCGACCGGTACGGACAGGGACGGTACCCCGGTGATGTTGGCCGGGGACGACAGACGTACGTAGGCGTCGGAGACACTCTCGACGGTGCCGTCGGCCCAGGTGACGGTCTCCTGACCGGCTCTGACGGCGGTCATCGGGACGGTGGGGGCGGCGATGAGGTCGACCTCACGCAACACGCGGGCCCACTCCTGCCGCATGAGGGTGCGGGAGCGCTGAGCGCGCAGATAGTCCCCGGCGGTCATCAGCTCACCCGCCTCGAGAAGGATGCGGACATCGGACTGGTAGAGCTCGGGGACCGTGCGCAGGGTGGCCTCGTGATAGGCGGTGGCCTCGGGCACCATCAGACCCCACTGGGTGGCCTGGATGTAGCGGGTCATGGGGATCTCGACGTCTACGAGGCGTGCGCCGAGCGCCTGGAGCTGGTCGACGGCGTGCCGGACCGCACCTTCGATCTCGGGGTCGACGTGGTCGAAGTAGTAGTTGCGCGGCACGCCGACCCGCAGCCCCGTCAGATCCGTACCCGCGTCCGGCCGGTGGTCCACGGCGGGTGCGGGCAGCGAGGCGGGGTCCCGGGGGTCGTGCCCGGCCAGCGCGGTCAGGACCAGGGCCGCGTCCTCGACGGTACGGGTGATCGGGCCGACGTGGTCCAGCGACCAGGACAGGGACGTGACGCCGTGCCGCGGGAGAAGGCCGTAGGTCGGCTTGAGACCGACCACCCCGTTCAGCGCGGAGGGCACCCTGATGGATCCGCCGGTGTCGGTGCCCAGGGCGAAGGTGGCCATGCCCGCGGCGACGGCGACGGCGGAACCGCCGCTGGAGCCACCGGCGACCCGCCCGGTGTCCCAGGCGTTGTGGGTCTCCGGGGTGATCAGGCCGTAGGCGAACTCGTGCGTCTGCGTCTTGCCCAGCAGGACCGCACCGGCCGCCGCCAGGCGCGCGGCGACCGTGCTGTCGCCCCGCGCGCGGTGATCGGCGCGGACCCGGGAACCGGCGCTCGTGGCCGTACCCGCTACGTCGATCAGATCTTTGACGCCCATGGGGATGCCGTGCAACGGGCCGCGACGGCGGCCGGCCACGATGTCGCGTTCCGCTTCACGGGCGGCCTTGCGGGCGCCCTCGGCGGCGACGGTGACGTAGGCATGAAGCTGCGGCTCCCTGTGCGCGATGCGCTCCAGGACCGAGTCCGCCAGCTCGACGGGGGACAGCTGCCGGGCCCGGATCGCTTCGGCGGCCGCGGCCAGGGGCAGTTCATACGGTCGCATCGTGCGCCTCCTGTCCCGCTCGGTAGGCGGCGGCGGGCGCGGTCTCGCCGAAGTCCAGCTCTCGCAGGAGCGCGACCACGGAGTGGATGTGGTTGGCGGTGGCCGCGACCGCGGCGTGGCGGTCGGCGGGCAGCGGAAGCCCGGCACGGGCGGCCCAGCGGGCCGCTTCGGGCGGGGTGAGTTCTGTGTCGGCCATGGGTTTTCCGTTTCCGGGGTCCTCGGGCTGCAGTGGCCCAGAGCACCCCTCAGTCCTAAAAGCTAACCGTTTGCGTTAGCTCACCGTAGGGGCTACCGTTCCTTAAAGCAAATCCATAGCTTTTAGTCGGCTTCTAGTCCCCGACGCGCCGTGCCGCAGTCGTCCCAAGAAGACAGAAGGACCATGAGTACTGAGCCCGCCCCCATCCCCATCCCCACCCCGGCCTCCGGCCCTTCCTGGACCCTGGGCGACGTCACCGTCCACCGCATCGACGAGATCCTCCTGCCGCCCGCGACCGGACCCTGGCTGCTGCCCGACGCCACCCCGGACCTCGTCGCCGCGCAGGACTGGCTGCGCCCCCACTTCGCCGACGCCGAGGGCATCCTGCGCCTGGACAGCCACAGCTTCGCGTTCACCCTCGGCGGCCGGCGCATCCTGGTCGACACCGGCATCGGCAACGGCAAGGAACGGGCCAATCCCGCCTGGCACGACCTGGACACCGACTACCTGCGCGATCTCACCGCCGCCGGATTCCCCCCGGACTCGGTCGACCTGGTGATCCTCACTCACCTGCACGCCGACCACGTCGGCTGGAACACACGGAAGACGGACGGCCGCTGGGTTCCGACCTTCCCCAACGCCCGATACCTGACCGCACGCACCGAGCGGGAGTTCTGGGCGGGGTACGACATGGAGGAGGCACGCGCGCAGATGTTCCGGGACTCCGTCATCCCGGTGGAGGAGGCAGGGCTGCTCGACCTCGTCGACGTCCCCGCCGAGGGCGCCGGCATCATCCCTGGCCTGCGTCTGCTGCCCACTCCTGGACACACCCCCGGACATGTGGCCGTCGAGCTGACCAGCCAAGGCCGGACGGCTCTGATCACCGGGGACTGCATCCACCACCCCGTCCAGTTCGCCCATCCCGCCATCGGCGCCTGCGTCGACATCGACCCACGGCGGTCCGAGGCCTCGCGCCGGACACTGCTCGCCTCCCTCGCGGACACGGACACCCTCGTCCTGGGCACCCATTTCGCGCCGCCCACCGCCGGGCATGTGGTCCTCCACCAGGACGGATACCGCCTCTCCCCGGTCCACGCCGGGCGCGGGCCGAGGAGCTGACCGCGCTCCAGGCCCGTGCCTGGCTCTGCCGCCCACGCGGGTATGTACGCGTCCGCGGTCGCAGGCCACTGGCGGACGGGGAGTCCGTGCCGGTCGGTCAGTAGGGGCGGTGTCCGGTGAGTTCCTGCCAGCGGTCGTGGGCGGCGGCGAGGTCCTTGCGTGCCGCGGGGATGCGGGGGTCGCTGTCCTGCCGGGCGGTGACCTCTTCGAGATACAGCCGGGCGTTCTCCTGCTCGGAGGTGTCGTTCGTGACCTGGTGCAGATCGGCCTTCGCCTGCCGGAGCCGGGCGGGCCGGTCCCGTTGGAACGACTTGGCCGCGGCGATGGCGTTGTGGACGTCGACGACGAACTTGCGGACATGCTCCTCCGCGATGTCGGCCGTCGCATAGGTCACCAGATGCTGGCGTCCGTCCGGACCGACCAGGTAGAGGTGGCCGGCCGTCCTCGTGTGGTCGGAGCGGACGGCGATCTCGTGCAGGGGCAGATCTCCGCTGAAGTCGTCGGTCGAGACGGCGAGGACGTGTTCGTAGAGGGACAGAGTGCCGAGTTCGGCGCGGTAGACCCCGCGGCCGGGATCGCTCAGGCGGGCGATGTGCTCCTCGGCGTCGCGCACCCGGCGCCGATGGGCGGTGGCGGCGGTGTCGACAGCACCGCGCGCACCGGCCAGCTCCTTGCGCGCGGTACGCTCCAGGCCGCTCACGGCACTGCGTGCACGGTCGAGATCACGACGCGCGGCGCCGTACTCCGAGGCGAAGGCGAACTTCCAGCCGCCCGGATACCGGTAGAGCTGCCTGCCGACCGCGGCCGCGGCGACCAGAGCGAGCAGAAGTATCCAGCCCCAAGCATGCATGATGCCCTCCCCCATATGGCAGCCGGCGCCCCACGCCGTAACCGATGCCTCGGTGCTGTCCGCATCGACGACTACCGGCAACGGGCGCGGATCGTCAAATCCATTGCGAGCCGGACCGGTTGCGGCAGAGCGCGAGCCGGGGACAGACACCGTTGGCGCGGGGGAGGGGACAGCTGCCACCGAGCGGAACCGCCGGCCACGCGGGCATCGGTCACGTGGTCATCGACCAAGTGGCATCGGTCACGTGGTCATCGGCAAGTGATCATACGACCCTGATCGCCGACGTCGGGCACCGCGCCGCAGCCTCCTGTGCCGCCTCCCGCTGGTCGGCCGGGGGAGTGGCGTCGAGGACGATCACCGTGCCGTCGTCGTCGTTCTGGTCGAAGACGGCCGGGGCGGCGAGGACGCAGGCTCCCGCGCCGCAGCAGAGGTCCATCTCGATCTCGATCCGCGTCACCGGGCCACCCCTCACCAGCGCACCGGCAGTTGGAGGACGCCGTACGTCACCATCATCTCCCGGGTGCCGATCTCCGCGGGCGGCACAGCCAGTTCCAGGCGGGGGAAGCGGCGCAGCAACGACTCGTATCCGATGGCGAGTTCGAGCCGGGCCAGATGGTGCCCCATGCACTGGTGGGGGCCGTTGCCGAAGGCCATGTGCCGGGACGGGCCGCGGCGGATGTCGAAGGTGTCGGGGTCCTCGAAACCCAGCGGGTCACGGTTGGCCGCGGGCAGCGACACCGTGACGACCTGGCCCGCGCGGATCGACCGCCCCTCGAACTCGAAGTCCTCGGCGGCCACGCGGATCGGCCCGATCTGCACCACGCTGAGGTAGCGCAGCAGCTCCTCGACGGCATCGTCCATCAGCGACCAGTCGGCGCGCAGCGCGGCCAGCTGCTCGGGGTGGCGCAGCAGCGCGTAAGTACCCAGCGCGAGCATGTTGGTGGTGGTCTCAAGACCGGCGATGAGCAGGACGATCGTGATCCCGAGCAGCTCCTCGTCGGTCAGGTCCGTCTCCACGGTGAGCCTGCCCAGGATGTCCGGGCCCGCGTCCTTGCGCGCGGCCGCGATCAGGGCATGGAGCATCCCGCCGAGGATCGCCATCGACTGCTGCATCTCCTCCCCGGTGGTGGAGAGGCTGAAGAGCACGTCGACATGGCGCCCGAACTCCGCGCGGTCCGCCTCCGGCAGGCCGAGCAGTTCCGAGGTGACCAGTGTGGGCAGGGGTTTGGCGAAGGCCTGGACGAGATCGACGGGGCCGCTCGCGCCCGCCATCTCGTCCAGCAGACGATCCGTCAACTCCTGGATCCGCGGGCGCAGTTCCCGTACCCGCCGGATGGTGAAGTGCTTGCTCAGCAGCCGGCGGTAACGGGTGTGCTCGGGCGGGTCCATATTGACGAACATCCCCGCGGGCAGCGCGTCGGTGCTCAGCTCCGAGCCGGGCACCTTCACCGGCGAGCGCTTCCCGGCGGGCAGCGAACTGAACCGGGTGTCCGCCAGCACGGACCGCGCGGTCTCCAGACCCGTGACCAGCTGACCGACGTGCCCGTCGGGGTACCGCAGCGGGGTCATCGGGCACTCCGCGCGCGCTCGCGCGAAGGGAGCGGGCGGGTCGAAAGGACAACCCGTGGGGCGCGCCGTCGGAAAAGGCTGGGCCGAGGAATTCTCGGCAGCTTGCGAATGCACCATGAAAATCCTCGGACCTCGTCAGCGCAGGAGAACAGGGGACAGCTGTATGACGTGCAGTTGTCTCACGACCGCCCCTAGGGTTCTCCTTAGAGATTTCCGGCCGCCGGGATTCCACCCTTGGGGATTCCCCTAAAACTGATCCGCCACAGCGGCGGGGCGCTGCCGCGGGACCGAAACTGGGGCCACACCGCAACCCGTTGCCGCCTCGGTCCACCGATCGCCTGTGCCGTGGCCGCCACGGTGCGGTGCCTTTTCGTTCTCTGTGTGGGCGGGTGGAGTGCAAATGGTCGAGTCCGAGCTCAACGGGACGGGGAATCGGGCCGGTTCGGCTTCGGCGGACTCGGCCGGTGACATAGCCGTCATCGGTCTGGCGTGCCGGCTGCCGGGCGCCGCCGACCCGGGGGCCTTCTGGCGGCTGCTCAGCGAGGGCAGGGACGCGATCACCGACGTACCCGCGGACCGGTGGGACGGGGCCGCGGTGGCCGACGCCGACCCGTCCGAGCCCGGACGGAGCGACATCCGCCGGGGTGGGTTCCTCGACCGTGTCGGCCACTTCGACGCCGGGTTCTTCGGGCTCTCCCCCAAGGAGGCCGCCGCGATGGACCCGCAGCAGCGGCTCGTCCTGGAGCTGGCCTGGGAGGCGCTGGAGGACGCGCACGTACGCCCCGGCACCCTGCGCTCCACCCGTACCGGGGTCTTCGTCGGCGCCATCTGGGACGACTACGCGACCCTGCACCACCGCTCCGGGCTCACGGCCATCTCCCCGCACACCGTCACCGGCCTGCACCGCGGCATCATCGCCAACCGGGTCTCGTACTTCCTCGGTCTGCGCGGCCCCAGCCTGACCGTGGACTCCGGCCAGTCCTCGTCCCTGGTCTCGGTCCATCTGGCCTGCGAGAGCCTGCGCAAGGGCGAGTCGACCGTCGCCCTCGCCGGTGGCGTCAACCTCAACCTCGTGCCCGAAAGCACCCTGGGCGCCGCCAAGTTCGGCGGACTGTCCCCCGACGGCCGCTGCTTCACCTTCGACGCCCGCGCCAACGGGTACGTCCGCGGCGAGGGCGGCGGCATCGTCGTCCTCAAACCCCTCGCCCAAGCCGTCGCGGACGGCGACCCCGTCTACTGCGTGATCCGCGGCAGCGCCGTCAACAACGACGGCGGCGGCGACGGACTGACCGTGCCCCTGCGCTCCGGACAGGAACAGGTGCTCAGGCTCGCCTGCGAACGCGCCGGGGTCGACCCCGCGCACATCGGCTACGTCGAGTTGCACGGCACCGGCACCAAGGTCGGCGACCCCGTCGAGGCGGCCGCGCTCGGCGCCGTGCTGGGCGCGGGACGCGCGCCCGGCAACCCGCTGCGGGTCGGCTCGGCCAAGACCAACGTCGGCCATCTGGAGGGCGCCGCCGGCATCACCGGCCTGCTCAAGGCGGCCCTCGCGCTCCACCACCGCGAACTGCCCGCCAGCCTCAACTTCGAGACGCCCAACCCGGCGATCCCGCTGGACCGGCTGAACCTGCGCGTGCAGAACGAGCACAGCGCGTGGGCCACCGACGACGGCCGTCCGCTGCTCGCCGGGGTCAGCTCGTTCGGCATGGGCGGCACCAACTGCCACATCGTGCTGGCGGAACACCGGGAGACGACGGCCCCGGACGCGGAGCACGGCACGGGAGCGGACGCGGGAGGCGCGGACGCAGCAGCGGGCACGGGAGAGTCCGGCACCAATACGGCCGCGACCTGCTGGCCGCTGTCCGCCAGGACCGCGTCCGCGCTGCGCGGCCAGGCCGCCACCCTGCTGGCCCACGCCGAGGCGCACCCCGCGCTCGCCCTGCCCGATGTCGGCCGGTCGCTCGCCACCGGCCGTACCGCCTTCGCACACCGGGCCGTCGTCGTCGGCGAGAACCGCGACGACCTCCTGCGCGCCCTGCGCGCGCTGTCCACCGACGGCATCGACGCGGCACTGACCACGGGCCGTACGGCACCCCGAGGCGAACTCGCCTTCCTCTTCTCGGGCCAGGGCAGCCAGCGCGCCGGCATGGGCCGCGAACTGGCCGCCACCGTACCGGCGTTCGCCACCGCACTGGACGACGTGTGCGCCCACCTCGACCCGCTGCTGCCAAGGCCGCTGCGCGAGATCATGTTCGCCGCCGAAGGCACCGCGGAAGCGGCGGAACTCGACCGGACCCTCTACACCCAGACCTCGCTGTTCGCCCTCGAAGTCGCCCTGTTCCGGGCGCTGGAGAGCTGGGGCATCACCCCCGACGTGCTCATGGGCCACTCCATCGGCGAACTCGCCGCCGCGCACGTGGCCGGTGTCCTCTCGCTCGCCGACGCCTGCACCCTCGTGGCCGCACGCGGCCGTCTGATGCAGGCGCTGCCCGCCGGTGGCGCCATGATCGCCGTCCAGGCCACCGAGGACGAGGTCCAAGACCGCATCGGCGCGCACACCGACCGCGTCAGCATCGCCGCGCTGAACGGCCCGGACTCCGTCGTCGTCTCCGGCGACGAGGACCTCGCCACCGAGATCGCCGCCGCCTTCGCCGCCCTCGGCCGCAAGACCAGCCGACTGCGGGTCAGCCACGCCTTCCACTCCCCGCACATGGAACCCATGCTGGCGGAGTTCCGCGAGGTGGCCGAGGGCCTGACCTTCCACGCCCCGCGCCTTGCGATCGTGTCCAATGTGACGGGCCGACTCGCCGCGGAACTCCCGGCGTACGAGGGGTGCGACGCCGCGTACTGGGTCCGCCATGTGCGCGAGGCGGTCCGCTTCGCCGACGGCGTCGCCCGCCTCGACGCGCAGGGCGTACGCACCTACCTCGAACTCGGTCCCGGCGGCGTCCTCACCTCCATGGCCCGCGCGGGAGCCGACGACGAGTCCCTGTTCGTCCCCGCCCTGCGCGCCCGCCGCCCCGAGACCTCCGCCCTGCTGACGGCCGTCGCCGCACTGCACGTCCATGGCCTGGAGCCGGACTGGGAGGCACTGTTCGGCGGCGGACGCGGCGGCGGACGCGGCACACACCGCATGGTCGCGCTCCCCACCTACGCGTTCGAGCGGCAGCGCTACTGGCTGGACGGCGCCACCACCTCGCCCATCAGCGGCGGTGGGGCTCCCGTGGACCCGCGGCCGGACGCCGTCGCCGGAACCGTCACCGGAACCGACACCGTCACCGGAGCCGTCACCGCGCCGGTCGGTGCCCTCGGCCGACGGCTCGCCGAACTGCCCGAGTCCGCACGCGAAGAGGCCGCGCTCGACCTGGTCCGCGCCCATATCGCCGCCGTTCTCGGCCACGCCGAGGCCCGCCAGGTCGAGAGCGAGTGGACCTTCAAGGACCTCGGCTTCGACTCGCTCAGCTCGGTGGAACTGCGCAACCAGCTCGGCGCCGCCACCAGCCTGCGCCTGCCCAGCGGACTGCTGTTCGACCACCCCACCCCGGCCGCGCTCGCCCGCCACCTCGCCGCCCGCTCCCTTGGCGCCGAGGCCACGGCGGACCGTACGCCCACGACGGCCGCCGACCCCGACGAGCCCATCGCCATCGTGGCCATGAGCTGCCGACTGCCCGGCGGAATCAGCTCCCCCGAGGACCTGTGGCGGCTGCTCGCCTCCGGTGGCGACGCCGTCTCCGGGTTCCCGACGGACCGCGGCTGGGACGTCGAAGCGCTCTGGGACCCGGAGCCCGGCACCCCCGGCAAGTCCTCCACACGGTACGGCGGCTTCCTGCACGGAGCGGCCGATTTCGACGCCGCCTTCTTCGGCATCAGCCCGCGCGAGGCCGCCGCGATCGACCCCCAGCAACGGCTGGTCCTGGAGACCGCCTGGGAGGCCTTCGAACGGGCCGGCATCGACCCGGCCACCCTGCGCGGCAGCCGGGCGGGCGTATTCATCGGCGCGACGGCACAGGACTACGGCCCCCGGCTGCACGAGCCCGTCGACGAAGCCGGCGGCTACCTGCTGACCGGCACGACGACGAGTGTCGCCTCGGGCCGCGTGGCCTACTCGTTCGGCCTCGAAGGCCCCGCCGTCACGGTGGACACGGCCTGCTCCTCGTCCCTGGTCGCCCTGCACCTGGCCGTCCAGTCGCTGCGCGGCGGCGAGTGCACGATGGCCCTGGCCGGTGGCGTCACCGTGATGTCCACGCCCGGCATGTTCGTGGAGTTCAGCCGCCAGGGCGGCCTGTCGGCGGACGGCCGCTGCAAGGCGTTCGCGGCCGGCGCGGACGGCACGGGCTGGGCCGAGGGCGTCGGCATGCTGCTGGTGGAACGGCTCTCCGACGCCCGCCGCAACGGCCACCAGGTGCTCGCCGTCATCCGGGGCAGCGCCGTCAACCAGGACGGCGCCTCCAACGGACTCACGGCCCCCAACGGCCCCTCCCAGCAGCGCGTCATCCGCCAGGCGCTGGCGGCCGCCGGACTCACGCCCGCCGACGTCGACGCCGTGGAGGCACACGGTACGGGGACGAAACTCGGCGACCCGATCGAGGCGGAAGCCCTCATCGCCACGTACGGCCAGGAACGGTCGCGGGAACGGCCGTTGTGGCTCGGCTCGCTCAAGTCGAACATCGGTCACACCCAGGCCGCCGCCGGTGTGGCCGGTGTGATCAAGATGGTCATGGCGATGCGCCACGGCCTCCTGCCGCAAACGCTGCACGTGGACGAGCCGACCCCGCACGTGGACTGGTCGGCGAGCGATGTACGACTGCTGACCGAGGCGGTGGAGTGGCCCGCGGCCGGCCCGCCGCGCCGGGCGGCGGTGTCCTCCTTCGGCATCAGCGGCACCAACGCGCACATCATCGTCGAGCAGACCCCCGGCACGCCCGAGGAACCCCCGGCGCCGGGCTCGGGAGCGGTCGTACCGTGGCTGCTGTCGGCGAGGAACGACACGGCGCTCCGGGCGCAGGCGGCCCGGCTGCTGTCCTTCCTGGACGACGAAGGCGCGGGCGTCCGCCCGGAGGACGTGGCGTACTCGCTGGCGACGTCCCGCGCGGTGCTGGAGCGCCGTGCGGCGGTCGTCGGGGCGGAAGTCGGGGAGTTCCGGCACGGGTTGGAGGCGATCGTCTCCGGTGCCGCTCCGGTGGGCGGCGCCGTCGGCGGCAAGGTCGGGTTCCTGTTCTCGGGCCAGGGATCCCAGCGCTTGGGAATGGGCCGCGAACTGTACGCCTCCTGGCCGGTGTTCGCCGCGGCGTACGACGAGGTGTGCGCGCTCCTCGACATCGAGGTCGATGTCGAGGCGGAGACACTGCATCAGACGGGCATGACTCAGCCTGCGCTGTTCGCCGTCGAGGTGGCGCTGTTCCGGCTGCTGGAGTCGTGGGGTGTGCGGCCGGATTACGTTGCCGGTCATTCCGTCGGTGAGATCGCGGCTGCGCATGTGGCGGGTGTGCTGTCGCTTGAGGACGCGGCGCGGTTGGTGTCGGCGCGTGCGCGTCTGATGCAGGCGTTGCCGGTTGGCGGTGCGATGGTCGCCGTTCAGGCCACCGAGGACGAGGTGCTGCCGCATCTGACCGATGGTGTGGGCATCGCGGCGATCAACGGACCGCAGTCGGTGGTGGTTTCGGGTGCGGAGGACGCGGCTGTGGCGGTCGGCGAGGCCTTCCGGGAGCAGGGCCGCAAGACGTCCCGGTTGAAGGTGAGCCACGCGTTCCACTCGCCGTTGATGGATCCGATGCTGGAGGAGTTCGGGCGGACGATCGCCGACCTGACCTTCAACGAGCCGCGGATTCCGGTCGTTTCGAACCTCACGGGTCGGCTGGCCGAGCTGTACACACCCGAGTACTGGGTACGACATGTCCGCGAGGCGGTTCGTTTCGCGGACGGTGTGCGGACCCTGCACGAGCTGGGTGTCGGGACCTTCGTGGAGATCGGTCCCGGTGGTGTCCTCAGCGGTATGGCGCAGGGCTGTGCGGACGACATCGTCACCATCCCCGTACTGCGCGGCGACCGCCCCGAACAGCGGGCCGTCGTCGCCGCGCTCGCCGAACTGCATTGCACCGGCTCCGAGTTGGACTGGGGCGCCTTCTTTCCGGCTGCCCGTCGTGTCGACCTGCCCACCTACGCCTTCCAGCGCGAGCGCTACTGGCTCGACGTACCCCGGACGGCGACCGGTGGCCTCCCGGAGGCGTCGGACGCCGAGTTCTGGGATTCCGTCGAGAGCGAGGACCCGGCGTCGCTCGGGTCGCTCCTGGGGCTGGAGCCCGCCGAACTGGACGTGGTCGCACCCAAGTTGTCTGCCTGGCGCCGACAGCGGCGCGAGCGGTCCGCCGCCGACGGCCGGCGCTACCGGATCACCTGGCAGCCGCTCGGCGACCCGGTCGGAGCCGCCCCTTCGGGGACCTGGCTGTACGTGGTCCCCGAGGAGACCGCGTGGACCGAGGCGATGCGCGCGGGGCTCACGGAACTCGGCGTGACACTCGTACCGTTCACCATGGCCGAGGACACCGACCGCGCCGCGCTCGCCCGAACCCTGGCCGAGGCCGAGGCGAAGTACGAGCGGGTCGACGGCGTCCTGTTCGCGGCGGCCCCGGCTTCGGCCGACGCGGTACCGGCTCCGGCGGGCGCGGCACCGGCCCCGGCGGACGCGGGGACGGACGCCCTCCACCGGCTCGTGCTGCTCGTCCAGGCCCTCGGCGACGCCGGGATCGAGGCCCCGCTGTGGTGCCTGACCAGCGGCGCGGTGTCGACCGGCCCGACGGACCCGCTGACCGACCCGGCCGCCGCGCGGCTCTGGGGCCTGGGCAGGATCGTCGCCCTGGAACAGCCGCAACGCTGGGGCGGCCTCGTCGACCTGCCCACCGAATGGGACCCCCGCGCACTGACGCGCCTGGCCGGTCTCCTGGACCGGAGCGACGAGGACCAGCTCGCCGTACGCCCCTCCGGTGTGTCGGTACGACGCCTCGTGCGCGCGGCGCGGAACGCGGCGCCGGCGGACGCGGCCTGGTCGCCGCGCGGCACCGTGCTCGTGACCGGTGGTACCGGCGCGCTGGGCGGCCATGTGGCCCGCTGGCTCGCCGGTGCCGGGGCCGAGCACCTGGTGCTGATCAGCCGCCGAGGACCCGAGGCCCCGGGAGCCGCCGAACTCACGGCGGAACTGGAGGAGTCGGGCGCACGGGTCACGGTCGCCGCGTGCGATGCCGCCGACCGCGACGCCCTCGCCGAACTGTTCGCCCGGCACACCGTGAACGCCGTGGTGCACACGGCGGGCGTACTGGACGACGGCCTGATCGACTCGCTCACGCCCGAGCGCCTCGACGGCGTACTGCGCCCCAAGGCGGCCGCGGCGCTCCATCTGCACGAGCTGACCCGGGACCGCGAAGACCTCGACGCCTTCGTGCTCTTCTCCTCGATGACCGGTGTCTGGGGCAACGGCGGCCAGGGCGCCTATGGTGCCGCGAACGCCTTCCTCGACGCCCTCGCCGAACAGCGCCGGGCGCAGGGACTGCCCGCGCTGGCCGTCGCCTGGGGCCCCTGGGCGGACGGCGGCATGGCCGACGGCGCCGCCGGTGACCACCTGCGGCGGCGCGGCGTACGCCCGATCGCGGCACTTCCCGCGATCTCCGCCCTGCACACCGCGCTGACCAGCGACGAGACCTTCGTGACCGTCGCGGACGTGGACTGGGACCGCTTCGTCCCGGCCTTCGCCGGCCCGCGCCCCTGCCCGCTGCTGCACGGCGTACCCGAGGCCCGCAAGGCCCTCGAAGCCCGCGCCCGCGCCGCGAGGAGCACCGAGGTGCCCGCGTCCGCGCTGGTCCGGCGCCTCCTCGACGCCACACCGGGGGAACGGGTGCGCATCCTGCTCGACCTGGTGCGCGAGCAGGCCGCCATGGTGCTCGGTCACACCGGCAGGGGCGCCTTCGAGGCCGACCGTACGTTCCGCGAGACCGGCTTCGACTCGCTCACCGCCGTCGAACTGCGCCACCGGCTGAGCACGGCCACCGGTCTCGCACTGCCCGCCACCCTGGTCTTCGACCACCCGACCCCGACCGCCCTGGCCCGCCACCTGAGCGACGAACTCCTCGGCGAACTCCTCGGCGGACACGGCCCGGAGACAGCCGTCCCGCAGGCGGTGACCGCCGTCGCGGCCGACGAGCCGCTCGCGATCGTCAGCATGAGCTGCCGCTTCCCCGGCGGTGTCCGGACGCCGGAGGACCTGTGGGAGCTGCTCGGCTCCGGCCGGGACGCGATGACCGGCTTCCCCACCGATCGCGGCTGGGACCTCGACGCGATCTACGACCCCGACCCCGAGCGGCCCGGCACGACGTACACCCGTGAGGGCGGCTTCATCGAGGGCGCCGACCGTTTCGACGCCGGTCTGTTCGGGATCTCGCCGCGCGAGGCGCTGGCCATGGACCCGCAGCAGCGGCTGCTGCTGGAGACCGCGTGGGAGGCCTTCGAGCGCGCCGGGATCGCCCCCGCGTCCATGCGCGCCAGCCGCACCGGTGTGTTCATCGGCACCAACGGCCAGGACTACGCCAACGGGCTGCGCAACGCGCCCGAGGAGATCGAGGGGTACGCCCTCACCGGCAAGGCGGCCTCGGTCGTCTCCGGCCGCATCTCCTACACGTTCGGACTTGAGGGCCCGGCGGTCACGGTGGACACGGCGTGCTCGTCGTCCCTGGTCGCGCTGCACCTCGCGGCCCAGGCGCTGCGCAGCGGCGAGTGCTCCATGGCCCTGGTCGGGGGCGTCACCGTGATGACCACGCCGGACCTGTTCGTGGAGTTCAGCCGGCAGCGCGGCCTGTCGGCGGACGGCCGCTGCAAGGCGTTCGCCGCCGGTGCCGACGGCACCGGCTGGGGCGAAGGCGTCGGCCTGCTGCTGGTGGAACGGCTCTCCGACGCCCGGCGCCACGGCCACCAGGTGCTGGCGGTGGTCCGGGGCAGCGCGGTGAACCAGGACGGCGCGTCCAACGGCCTGACGGCTCCGAACGGCCCGTCGCAGCAGCGGGTGATCCGGCAGGCGCTGGCTTCCGCCGGGCTCACCCCGGCCGATGTGGACGCCGTGGAGGCGCACGGTACGGGGACGAAGCTCGGCGACCCGATCGAGGCACAGGCGCTGCTCGCCACATACGGCCGCGAACACTCCGCCGACCGGCCGGTGTGGCTGGGCTCGGTCAAGTCCAACATCGGTCACACGCAGGCCGCCGCCGGTGTCGCCGGTGTGATCAAGATGGTGCTGGCGTTGCGGCACGGCACGCTGCCGCGGACCCTCCATGTGGACGAGCCGACCGGGCACGTCGACTGGTCGGCGGGCACCGTACGACTGCTCACCGAACCGGTGCCATGGCCCGGAACCACCACCGAGCCCCGCCGGGCCGCGATCTCCTCCTTCGGCATCGGCGGCACCAACGCGCACACGATCCTCGAAGAAGCGCCCGCCACGACCGTGCCCGAGCCGGCCAGGGAACACCGCCCGGTGCCCGTGCCATGGGTGCTGTCGGCGAAGAGCGAAATGGCACTGCGCGCCCAGGCGGAACGCCTGGGGACCTTCGCGACGGACGACGTGTCGCTGGTTGACGCCGGCTTCTCCACGGCCACGACACGGTCGGCACTGGAGCACCGCGCCGCCGTGATCGGCACCGATCCGGCCGAACTGCGGACGGCTCTTACGGCCCTCGCGGCGGGCGAACCGGCGGCGAACCTCGTCACCGGGCGCGCTCACACGACGGGCAAGGTCGGGTTCCTGTTCTCGGGGCAGGGGTCGCAACGGCTCGGCATGGGGCGGGAGTTGTACGAGTCGTACCCCGTGTTCGCTGCCGCCTTCGACGAGGTGTGTGCGGTTCTCGATGCACCCGTGGACGTTGATTCGGAGGAGTTGAACCAGACGGGTTCGACGCAGCCCGCGCTGTTCGCGGTCGAGGTGGCCTTGTTCCGACTGCTCGAATCGTGGGGTGTGCGGCCGGACTACGTTGCCGGTCACTCGGTCGGTGAGATCGCGGCTGCGCATGTGGCGGGTGTGCTGTCGCTTGAGGACGCGGCGAAGTTGGTCTCGGCCCGCGCTCGTCTGATGCAGGCGTTGCCGGGCGGCGGTGCGATGGTCGCCGTACAGGCCACCGAGGACGAGGTGCTGCCGCATCTGACCGATGGTGTGGGCATCGCGGCGATCAACGGACCGCAGTCGGTGGTGGTTTCCGGTGCTGAGGACGCGGTTCTGTCGGTCGCGGAGCTGTTCGCCGGTCAGGGTCGCAAGACGTCCCGGTTGAAGGTGAGCCACGCGTTCCATTCGCCGTTGATGGATCCGATGCTGGAGGAGTTCCGCGAGGTCGTCGGCGGGCTGGTCTTCAACGAGGCGCGGATTCCGGTCGTTTCGAACCTCACGGGTCGCTTGGCCGAGCCGTACACGCCCGCGTACTGGGTCCGGCATGTCCGCGAGGCGGTTCGTTTCGCGGACGGTGTGCGGACCCTGCGCGAGCTGGGTGTCGGGACCTTCGTGGAGATCGGTCCCGGTGGTGTCCTCAGCGGTATGGCGCAGGGCTGTGCGGACGACATCGTCACCATCCCCGTACTGCGGGCCGACCGCCCCGAACCCCAGGCGCTCACCACCGCCTACGCCCAACTCCACGTCAGTGGCGCCGAGGTGGACTGGGACGCCTTCTTCCCCGATGCCCGGCGTATCGACCTTCCCACCTACGCCTTCCAGCGCGAGCGCTACTGGCTCAACGCCCCTGCCCCCACCGGCGACATGAACGCGGTGGGCCAGGGCCCGGCCGGTCATCCGCTGCTGGGCGCCGCCGTGCCGCTGGCCGACGGCGACGGACACCTCCTCACCGGGCGGCTCTCGACACACACGCACCCGTGGCTGATGGACCACGCCGTCAGCGGGGTCGCGCTGCTGCCCGGCACCGCGTTCGTGGAGCTGGCCACCGCCGCCGCCGCCGACGCCGTGGGCTGCGACCTGCTGGAAGAGCTGACACTGGAGACACCGCTGCTCATGCCCGAGCGCGGCGGCGTCGCCCTCCAGGTGCGGGTCGGCGCCGACGACGGCACGGGCCGCAGGTCGCTGACCGTGCACTCGCGGACCGACGACGGGGACGCGCCCGCCCACCAGGACGATCCCGCGCGGGCCTGGGTCCGACACGCCTCCGGCTCGCTGACCGTCGCCACCGAAGAGCCCGCGGACGACTCACTCGCCGCCTGGCCGCCCGCGGGCGCCGAGCCGATCGACGTCGACGGGTTCTACGACCGCCTCGCCGGTATGGCACTCGACTACGGCCCCGTCTTCCAGGGGCTGTGCGCCGCTTGGCGCGCCGGGGACGACTTCTTCGCCGAGGTGGAACTGCCCGGCGCGGACGGCATGGACGCGGGCGCGTACGGCCTGCACCCCGCGCTGTTCGATGCCGCCCTGCACACCGTCTGGCTCGGCGCGGTGGAACCCGACGCCGGGACCGGGCAGGGGCTGCTCCCGTTCGCCTGGAGCGGGGTGCGACTGGCGGCCGCCGGTGCCTCCGCCCTGCGGGTGAAGGTCTCGCGCGCCGGTACTTCCACGGTGTCGCTGCTGCTGGCCGACGGCACCGGTGAGCCGGTCGCGCGGATCGACTCGCTGACGCTGCGCCCGGTACCCGCCGACCAGCTGCGCGCAGGTTCCGGTGGCGACGACGCGGTCTTCGGGCTGGAGTGGACACCGGTCGGCCTGCCGTCCGCGCCGGATGGCATCAGGATCGAGCCGTACGAGGATCTCGCCGCCCTTCGGGACGCCGACTCACCGGCCGTAACGGCAGCCGAAGCGGAGACCGAGGTCCCCGCCGATGCCGTGATCGTGCCCTGCCCGACCGGTTCCGCCACGGATCTGGCCACCCGTGTTCGCGAAGTCACCTGCGCCGTACTGGAGTTGATCCAGTGGTGGCTAGCCGGGGAACGCCCGGCGCGCCTGGTGCTGGTCACCCGCACCGAAGACCTCGCCCAGGCGGCGGTCCGTGGACTGGTGCGCTCGGCGCAGACCGAGAACCCCGACCGCATCGTGCTGGTCGAGACCTCGACGGAGGCCGGCACCGGCCCTGCCCAGGTGCTGCCCGGTCTTGCCCACCTTGGCCACCTTGCCCACGCGCTCCCCGGCCTGCTCGCTTCGGGCGAGCCGCAGGCCCTGGTACGCGCGGACGGCGAGATCCTGGTGCCGAGGCTGGCCCGTGTCGCCACGCCGGACGCCGAGCCGCCGGTCCCCGCCCTCGGCACCGGCACCGTCCTGCTGACCGGTGCGTCCGGCGGCCTGGGCGGGCTGTTCGCCCGGCATCTGGTCACCCAGCACGGCGTACGCAGCCTGCTGCTCGTCAGCCGCCGTGGCGGGGACGCGCCCGGCGCGGCCGAACTCGCCGCCGACCTGACCGCGCGGGGCGCCGATGTCACCTGGGCCGCGTGCGACATGGCCGACCGCGACGCCGTCCGCGCACTCCTGGCCGGTCCGGGACAGAACCTGTCCGCGATCGTGCACACCGCCGGCGTCCTGGACGACGGAATCATCGGATCGCTGACGCCCGACCGGCTGGACGCCGTGTTCCGCCCCAAGGTGGACGCCGCGCTCAACCTGCACGACCTCGCGGCCGAACTGTGCGGCGACCTCTCCGCGTTCGTGCTCTTCTCCTCGGTGGCGGGCACCCTCGGCACGCCGGGACAGGGCAACTACGCCGCCGCCAACACGTTCCTCGACGCCCTCGCCGAGCACCGCCGAGCCCTGGGCCTGCGCGCCACGTCGCTGGCCTGGGGCCTGTGGGCGCAGGACAGCGAGAGCGCCATGACCGGGGGCCTCGACCACACCGATCTCACCCGCATCAAGCGCATGGGCCTCGCCCCGATCGCGGCGGCGGACGGCCTGCGCATGTTCGACACGGCACTGGTCACCGACCGGGCGGCCGTCGCCCCGATCCGCCTCGACACATCCGCCTTCCGTGACGGGCAGGGCCAGTTCCGCGAAGGCCAGGGACAGCCCGTGCCCTCGGTCCTGCGCGGACTGGTACGGGTCACACCGGTACGGCGTACGGCGCGGACCGCGCCGAAGGGCTCGCTGGGTCAGCGGCTGGCCGGGTTGCCGGTGGCCGAGCGGGAGCAGGTGGTGCTGGACCTGGTGCGGGGTGAGGTCGCCGCCGTGCTGGGGCACTCCGGTGCCCGATCGGTCGGCGCGGACGACGCGTTCAAGGACATCGGGTTCGACTCGCTGACCGCCGTCGAACTGCGCAACCGGCTCAACTCGGCCGTCGGCATGCGACTGCCCGCCACCCTGATCTTCGACCATCCGAACCCGCTGACCCTCGCCCGCTTCCTCACCGCCGAGGCCACCGGCTCCGACACGGCGGCAACTGCGCCGGTGACCCGGCCGACGACCGCCGTAACGGCCGACGACCCGATCGCGATCGTGGGTATGGCCTGCCGCTACCCCGGCGGTGTGCGGTCACCCGAAGACCTGTGGCAGCTGGTCTTCTCCGGTCGCGACGCCGTGTCGGGCTTCCCCGAGGACCGCGGCTGGGACGTCGAGAACCTCTACGACCCGAACCCCGACCAGTGGGGCACCAGTTACACCCGCGAGGGCGGATTCCTGCGCGACGCGGCGGACTTCGACGCAGAGTTCTTCGGGATCTCGCCGCGTGAGGCGCTGGCGATGGACCCGCAGCAGCGGTTGCTGCTGGAGACGTCGTGGGAGGCGTTCGAGCGGGCCGGGATCGATCCGGCGACGGTGCGGGGGAGCAGGACCGGTGTCTTCGCGGGCGTGATGTACCACGACTACGGCGGCCGCGTGCACACCTCACCGGCCGGGCTGGAAGGCTACCTCGTCAACGGCAGCGCGGGCAGCGTCGCTTCAGGTCGCGTCTCGTACACGTTCGGCCTCGAAGGCCCGGCGGTCACGGTGGACACGGCGTGCTCGTCGTCGCTGGTGGCCCTGCATCTGGCGGCTCAGGCGCTGCGCAGTGGTGAGTGCTCCATGGCCCTCGTCGGTGGCGTCACCGTCATGGCCGGCCCGAGCGTCTTCGTGGAGTTCAGCCGGCAGCGTGGTCTGTCGGCGGACGGTCGGTGCAAGGCGTTCTCGGCGGGTGCGGATGGCACGGGTTGGGCTGAGGGTGCGGGCATGCTGCTGGTGGAGCGGTTGTCCGATGCTCGTCGGCACGGCCATCGGGTGTTGGCGGTTGTCCGGGGTACGGCGGTGAATCAGGATGGTGCGTCGAATGGTCTGACGGCGCCGAACGGTCCGTCGCAGCAGCGGGTGATCCGGCAGGCGTTGGCGAATGCCGGTGTGTCGTCGGACCAGGTTGATGCTGTGGAGGCGCATGGTACGGGGACGCGGTTGGGTGACCCGATCGAGGCGCAGGCGTTGATCGCGACCTATGGTCAGGAGCGGTCGGGGGAGCGGCCGTTGTGGCTGGGTTCGCTGAAGTCGAACATCGGGCATGCGCAGGCGGCTGCGGGTGTCGGTGGTGTGATCAAGATGGTCATGGCGATGCGGCACGGTGTGCTGCCGCAGACGCTGCATGTGGACGAGCCGACGCCGCACGTGGACTGGTCGGCGGGTGATGTGCGCCTGCTGACCGAGGCCGTGGAGTGGCCTGCGCACGACGGGCCGCGTCGCGCCGCCGTGTCCTCCTTCGGCGTGAGCGGCACCAACGCCCACGTGATCGTGGAGCAGGCGCCCGGCGTGGCGGGGGAGGTGACGGCTCCGGCATCGGGCGCGGTCGTACCGTGGGTGCTGTCCGCGAAGACCGACACGGCACTGCGAGGGCAGGCGTCCCGGCTGCTGTCCTTCCTCGACATCGAGGGCATCGAGGGCATCGAGGGCATCAAGGGCGCCGAGGGTGGCGAACTCAGGCCGGAGGACGTGGCGTTCTCGCTGGCGACATCGCGTGCGGCACTGGAACGCCGTACGACGGTCGTGGGCGCGAATCTCGCCGAGCTGCGGCGGGAGTTGGAGTCACTCGCTTCCGGTGCGGCTCCGGTGGGAGGCACGGTCGGGGGCAAGGTCGGGTTCTTGTTCTCGGGGCAGGGGTCGCAACGGCGCGGCATGGGGCGGGAGTTGTACGAGGCGTTCCCCGTGTTCGCTGCCGCTTTCGATGAGGTGTGTGCGGTTCTGGATGCGCCCGTGGACGTTGATTCGGAGGAGTTGAACCAGACGGGTTCGACGCAGCCCGCGTTGTTCGCGGTCGAGGTGGCGTTGTTCCGGTTGTTGGAGTCGTGGGGTGTGCGGCCGGATTACGTGGCTGGTCATTCGGTGGGGGAGATCGCGGCTGCTCATGTGGCGGGTGTGTTGTCGCTTGAGGACGCGGCCAAGCTGGTGTCGGCGCGTGCGCGTCTGATGCAGGCGTTGCCGGGTGGCGGTGCGATGGTCGCCGTACAGGCCACCGAGGACGAGGTGCTTCCGTATCTGACCGATGGTGTGGGCATTGCGGCGATCAACGGGCCGCAGTCGGTGGTGGTTTCGGGCGCGGAGGACGCGGCCGTGGCGATCGGCGAGGTCTTCCGGGAGCAGGGTCGTAAGACGTCCCGGTTGAAGGTGAGTCACGCGTTCCATTCGCCGTTGATGGATTCGATGCTGGAGGAGTTCGGGCGGACGATCGCCGACCTGACCTTCAACGAGCCGCGGATTCCCGTCGTTTCGAACCTCACGGGTCGGCTGGCCGAGCCGTACACGCCCGCGTACTGGGTCCGGCACGTCCGCGAGGCGGTCCGTTTCGCCGACGGTGTGCAGACTCTGCACGAGCTGGGTGTGACCACGTTCGTGGAGATCGGTCCTGGCGGTGTGCTGAGTGCCCTCGCCCAGGGCTGTGTGGACGACATCGTCACCGTGCCCACCCTGCGCGCCGACCGTCCGGAGCCGTACGCGATCGCTGCCGCGCTGGGGTCGCTGCACACGTACGGCGTCTCGATCGACTGGCAGGCTCTCCTCCCCGGCGCCCGCCAGGTCGACCTGCCCACCTACGCCTTCCAGCGCGAGCGCTTCTGGCTCGACGTTCCCCGGGTGTCCGGTGATGTCCGGGCCGCCGGTCTGGGGGCGGCGGATCATCCGCTGCTGGGTGCCGCGATCGTGACGGCCGACAGCGACGGTGTCCTGCTCACCGGCCTGCTCTCCCTCGAAACCCACCCGTGGCTCGCCGACCACGCCGTACACGGGACCGTGCTGCTGCCCGGCACCGCGTTCGTGGAGTTGGCGATCCGGGCGGGCGACGAGACGGGGTGCGGATGGATCGAGGATCTCACCCTTGAGCTTCCCCTGGTCGTGCCCGAGAGCGGTGGCGTCACCCTTCAGGTGGCTGCCGGAGCTGCGGACGAGTCGGGCCGTCGGCAGCTGAGCGTGCACTCGCGAACCGGTGACGGTCCATGGCTGCGGCACGCGACGGGCGTACTGTCTGCGGCCGCGGCACCCTCCGCCGCGGACGTCGGCGCATGGCCGCCGGCGGGCGCGGAAGCCGTCGACCTGACGGCGTTCTACGAGGGCATGGCCGCCGTGGGCCTGGACTACGGCCCGCTCTTCCAGGGCCTGCGCTCGGTGTGGCGCGGCGGGGACGACGTCTACGCCGAGGTCGAGCTGCCGGCGGAGTCGGCCGCGGAGGCGACGGCGTTCGCCCTGCACCCGGCCCTGCTGGACGCCGCTCTGCACGCACTGGCCGCCGGTGGACTGGTGTCATTGGACGACGGCCCCGCGCTGCCGTTCGCCTGGTCCGGCGTGTTCGTGCACGCGGCCGGTGCGGCGATGGTCCGGGTGAGGCTGTCGCGGACGGCCACCGGCTCGATCACGCTGGCCGTGGCCGACGGCGCGGGTGAACCGGTGGCCTCGGTCGAGTCGCTGTCGCTGCGGACGGTCTCGACGGAGCAACTGCGCGACGCGGGCGGGAGCGAGCAGCTGTTCGGGCTTGGGTGGACGCCGCTCGCTCTCCCCTCCACCGCCGAGGCACCGGCGATCGAGACGTTCGCGGACTTCGACGCGCTGCGGGAGTCGGAAGGGACATCGGAGGCCGTCGTCGTACCGTGCCCGACGGGATCCGGCGCGGAGACCGACCGGGTGCACCGCGTGCACAGCGTCACGGCTGACGTCCTGGCGCTGGTGCAGTGGTGGCTGGAGCGGGAACGTGCGGGGCGGCTGGTGCTGGTGACGCGTCCGGGCGATCTGGTCCATGCGGCGGTGTGGGGGCTGGTGCGGTCCGCGCAGTCGGAGAACCCGGACCGGTTCGTGCTGGCGGAGGCCGAGGACACCGACGACGTGGTGCGCGTACTGCCCGCCGTACTCGCCTCCGAAGAGCCGCAGTTCGCCGTGCGGGGTGGGGAGGTGTTCGTCCCGCGTCTGGCGAAGGCCACCGGAACGACCACCGGAACGACCACTGGAACGACCACTGGAACGGCCACTGGAACGGCCACCGGAACGACCACCGACACCCAGGACTTCGGCGCCGGCCCCGTGCTGCTGACCGGTGCGTCCGGGGCGCTGGGCGGGCTCGTCGCCCGGCACCTGGTCGCCGAGCACGGTGTACGGAGCCTGCTGCTGCTCAGCCGACGTGGCGCGACGGCGCCCGGCGCGGTCGAGCTGGAGGCCGAACTGACCGCGTGGGGCGCCGAGGTGAGCTGGGCGGCCTGCGACGCGGCCGACCGGGACGCCCTCGCCGAGGTGCTGTCCGGCACACCGGTGACGGCCGTGGTGCACACGGCCGGTGTCCTCGACGACGGCGTGATCGCCTCGCTCACTCCCGAGCGCATGGACAAGGTGCTGCGACCCAAGGTCGACGCCGTGGTCAACCTCCATGAATTGGCGGGCGAGTTGTCGGCGTTCGTCGTGTTCTCCTCCGTGTCCGGCATCCTGGGCAGCGCGGGACAGGGCAACTACGCGGCGGCGAACACCTTCCTCGACGCCTTCGCCGAATTCCGCCGCGCCCAGGGGCTCCCCGCCACATCGCTCGCATGGGGCCTGTGGGAGCAGGGCGGCGGCATGGCCGACCGGCTCGACCAGGCGGATCTCACCCGCCTCAAGCGGGTGGGCCTGGCCCCACTGGCCATCGACGAGGGACTGCGGCTCTTCGACGCGGCGCTGGCCCTGGACCAGCCCACCGTCGCCCCGCTGCGGCTGGACCTCGGCGGTCTCCAGGACACCGTGCCGCCGGTCCTGCGAGGGCTGCGCGGACCCGCACGGGGCACCGCGCGGCGTACGGCGCAGAGCGCACCGAAGGGCTCGCTGGGTCAGCAGCTGGCCGGGTTGCCGGTGGCCGAGCGCGAGCAGGTGGTGCTGGACCTGGTGCGCGGTGAGGTCGCCGCCGTGCTGGGGCACTCCTCGGCCCAGGCCGTGCAGCCGGAACACGCCTTCCAGGACGCCGGTTTCGACTCGCTCACCTCGGTGGAACTCCGCAACCGGCTGAACGCGGCGACCGGGCTGCGGCTCCCCGCGACCCTTGTCTTCGACCACCCCACACCCCTCGTGCTCTCCCGCTTCCTGCTGGCCGAGACACTGGGTGTTCAGGATCGGCCCGAGGCCGCGGTGGCCGCGGTGACCGGCACGGACGAGCCGATCGCGATCGTGGGCATGGCCTGCCGGTTCCCCGGCGATGTGCGGTCGCCCGAGGACCTGTGGCGCCTCGTCGCCTCCGGCGGCGACGCGATCTCGGGCTTCCCCGAGGACCGCGGCTGGGACGTCGAGAACCTCTACGACCCGGACCCCGACCACTCCGGCAAGTCCTACGTGCGCCACGGTGGCTTCCTCCACGAGGCCGCCGAGTTCGACCCGGCCTTCTTCGGGATCTCGCCGCGTGAGGCGCTGGCGATGGACCCGCAGCAGCGGTTGCTGCTGGAGACGTCGTGGGAGGCGTTCGAGCGGGCCGGGATCGATCCGGCGACGGTGCGGGGGAGCAGGACCGGTGTCTTCGCGGGCGTGATGTACCACGACTACGGCGCCCGCGTGAAGACGCCGGGAGAGGGCATGGACGCCTACCTGGGCAGCGGCAGCGCTGGCAGCATCGCCTCCGGCCGGGTCTCATACACCTTCGGCCTCGAAGGCCCGGCGGTCACGGTGGACACGGCGTGCTCGTCGTCGCTGGTGGCCCTGCATCTGGCCTCTCAGGCGCTGCGCAGCGGTGAGTGCTCCATGGCCCTCGTCGGCGGCGTCACCGTGATGGCCACTCCTTCGACGTTCGTGGAGTTCAGTCGGCAGCGTGGTCTGTCGATGGATGGTCGGTGCAAGGCGTTCTCGGCGGGTGCGGATGGCACGGGTTGGGCTGAGGGTGCGGGCATGCTGCTGGTGGAGCGGTTGTCCGATGCTCGTCGGAACGGCCATCAGGTGTTGGCGGTTGTCCGGGGTACGGCGGTGAATCAGGATGGTGCGTCGAATGGTCTGACGGCGCCGAACGGTCCGTCGCAGCAGCGGGTGATCCGGCAGGCGTTGGCCAATGCCGGTGTGTCTTCGGACCAGGTCGATGCCGTGGAGGCGCACGGTACGGGGACGCGGTTGGGTGACCCGATCGAGGCACAGGCGTTGATCGCGACCTATGGGCAGGAGCGGTCGGGGGAGCGGCCGTTGTGGCTGGGTTCGCTGAAGTCGAACATCGGGCATGCGCAGGCGGCCGCGGGTGTCGGTGGTGTGATCAAGATGGTCATGGCGATGCGGCACGGTGTGCTGCCGCAGACCCTGCATGTGGACGAGCCGACGCCGCACGTGGACTGGTCGGCGGGTGATGTCCGGCTGCTGACCGAAGCCGTGGAGTGGCCTGCCCATGAGGGGCCGCGCAGGGCTGCTGTGTCGTCCTTCGGCATCAGCGGGACCAACGCCCATGTGATCGTGGAACAGGCCCCGGACTCGGCGGAGTCGGCGCCCGAGCCCGAGCCCGGTGCGGTCGTACCGTGGGTGCTGTCCGCGAAGAGCGACACGGCACTGCGGGCCCAGGCGGAGCGCCTGCTGTCCTTGGCCTCGACCACGGACCTACGGCCGGCCGACCTCGCCCTCTCCCTCGCCACCACGCGCTCGGCCATGGAGTACCGGGCCGCAGCGGTGGGCGAGAACCGCGACGAACTCCTCGACGGCCTGCGCGCGTTGGCCACGGGCTCCACATCCAACCGGATCATCACGGGCGAACCGGGCGGCGGAGGCAAGGTCGGGTTCCTGTTCTCGGGGCAGGGGTCGCAACGGCTCGGCATGGGACGTGAGTTGTACGAGTCGTACCCCGCGTTCGCTGCCGCCTTCGACGAGGTGTGTGCGGTTCTCGATGCACCCGTGGACGTTGATTCGGAGGAGTTGAACCAGACGGGTTCGACGCAGCCCGCGCTGTTCGCGGTCGAGGTGGCGTTGTTCCGGCTGCTCGAATCGTGGCGTGTGCGGCCGGACTACGTGGCCGGCCACTCGGTGGGTGAGATCGCGGCTGCGCATGTGGCGGGTGTGCTGTCGCTTGAGGACGCGGCCAAGCTGGTGTCGGCGCGTGCGCGTCTGATGCAGGCGTTGCCGGTTGGCGGTGCGATGGTCGCCGTTCAGGCCACTGAGGACGAGGTGTTGCCGTATCTGACCGATGGTGTGGGCATCGCGGCGATCAACGGACCGCAGTCGGTGGTGGTTTCCGGTGCGGAGGACGCGGCCGTGGCGATCGGCGAGGTCTTCCAGAAGCAGGGTCGTAAGACGTCCCGGTTGAAGGTGAGTCACGCGTTCCACTCGCCGTTGATGGATCCGATGCTGGAGGAGTTCGGGCGGACGATCGCCGACCTGACCTTCAACGAGGCGCGGATTCCGGTCGTTTCGAACCTCACGGGTCGGCTGGCCGAGCCGTACACGCCCGCGTACTGGGTCCGGCACGTCCGTGAGGCGGTTCGTTTCGCGGACGGTGTGCGGACTCTGCACGAGCTGGGTGTGACCACGTTCGTGGAGATCGGTCCGGGCGGTGTGCTGAGTGCCCTCGTCCAGGGCTGTGTGGACGACATCGTGACCGTCCCCGTCGTACGGACGGACCGTCCCGAGCCGCAGGCCGTCGTCACCGCGCTCGCCGAGCTGTATGTGCACGGTGTGTCCCCGGACTGGCGGGCGGTCTTCCCGGGTGCCCGGCGGGTCGATCTGCCGACCTACGCCTTCCAGTACGAGCGTTTCTGGCTGGAGGCACCGGAGGAGTTCAGCGGTGAGGCCGCTGCCGCCGGGCTCGGACTCGGCGCGGCGGAGCACCCGTTGGCCGGTGCGGTGGTCGCGCTGCCCGGCGCCGGTGGGTTCCTGGTCACCGGGCGGCTGTCGCTCAGGACGCACCCTTGGCTCGCCGACCACACGGTGATGGGCAGGGTGCTGCTGCCGGGTACCGCACTCGTGGAGCTGGCGGTGCGCGCGGGCGACGAGGCCGGGTGCGCACAGGTCGAGGATCTGACACTGGAAGCACCGCTGATCGTCCCGGACCATGGCGGCGTCGCCGTGCAGGTGTGGGTCGGGCCCGAGGAGGAGTCCGGCCGGCGCGCGCTGAGCGTGCACTCGCGGCCGGACGACGCCCCGGACGACGCGCCGTGGGCACGGCATGCCGTCGGCTACCTGACGGACGAACTGCCCGCCCCGCCACACGGCGTGGACCTCGGAGCGTGGCCACCGGCGGCTGCGGAGCCCGTCGATCTGAGCGGGTTCTACGAGGGCCTGGACGGGCTCGGCCTGAGCTACGGCCCGGTCTTCCGCGGGCTGCGCTCGGTGTGGCGCGCCGGGGACGACGTCCTCGCCGAGGTCGCCCTCCCCGAGGACATGGACGCGGACGCGTTCGCCGTTCATCCGGCGCTGCTGGACGCGGCGCTGCACGCGATCGGCGCGGGCGGGCTGGTCCCCGTGGCCGACGGGCCGCTGCTGCCGTTCGCCTGGTCCGAGGTGGGGGTGCGGGCCACGGGCGCGGCGGCGCTGCGGGTCAAGGTCTCCCGTACGGGCACGGACGCGGTGTCGCTGACCGTGGCCGACGCCTCGGGTGGCCTGGTCGCCACGGTCGGATCGCTGTCGCTGCGGCCGGTGTCGCGCGAGCAGCTGCTCGCGGCCGGCGATTCCGACGGGCGGGCCGACGACTCACTGTTCGGCCTGGCCTGGCAGCCCCTTGCCCCGGTGGAGGACGACGCCCCACTCGATGTACGGGTCTACCCGGACCTGGCCGCCCTGTCCGCTGCCCTTTCCGAAACCGAACTCGATCCCGAGGCCGAGGCCGACAGCGCGAGTCAAAGTAGGACCGAGCTTGTCACGGTCGTACCGTGCCCGGACACGCCCGGCACCCCGACCGCCGACCGCGTGCACGCCATCGCGAGCGAGGTTCTGGCACTGGTGCAGTCGTGGTCGGCGCGGGAACGTGCGGGGCGGCTGGTGCTGGTGACGCGTCCGGGCGATCTGGCCCATGCGGCGGTGTGGGGGCTGGTGCGGTCCGCGCAGTCGGAGAACCCGGACCGGTTCGTGCTGGCGGAGGCCGAGGACACCGACGACGTGGTCCGTGTGCTGCCCGCCGTACTCGCCGCCGGTGAACCGCAGTTCGCGGTCCACGACGGGGAGGTGCGCGTGCCGCGTCTCGTGAGGACCACCGGGGCCCTTGACGAGGTGCCGGACCTCGCCGCCGGCACGGTGCTCGTGACCGGTGCCTCCGGGTCGCTGGGCGGGCTCGTCGCCCGGCACCTGGTGTCCGAACACAAGGTACGGCGGCTGCTGCTGGCGAGCCGCCGGGGCGCGGACGCGCCGGGCGCCGCCGAGCTGGCGGCCGAACTCGCCGCGCTGGGGGCCGAGATCACCTGGGCGGCCTGCGACATCGCGGACCGGGAGGCCGTCTCCGCGATGCTCGACGGGCTCGGCGGGCATGCGCTGTCGGCCGTCGTGCACACCGCGGGCGTACTGGACGACGGTGTGATCGGCTCGGTCACCCCGGAGCGGATGAGGGAGGTCTTCCGCCCCAAGGTGGACGCCGTGCTGAATCTGCACGAGTGCACCCGGGGCCTGAGCCCGGCCGCCTTCGTGGTGTTCTCGTCCGTCGCCGGTCTGATCGGCAGCGCGGGCCAGGCGAGTTACGCGGCGGCGAACTCCTTCCTCGACGCCTTCTCCGCCCACCGGCGCCGGGCTGGGCTGCCCGCCACCTCGCTGGCGTGGGGGGTGTGGGAGCAGTCCGGTGCGATGACGGACGGTCTCGCCGCGGCCGACCGGGCGCGGATGGCACGCAGCGGGGTGCTACCGCTGCCGGCCGGGGAGGGGCTGCGGCTGTTCGACGCGGCGCTGGCCTCGGACGCGGCGGTGCTCGCCCCGGTCCGTATCGACACCGGCGCCCTGCGCGGCGGTGAGGCGCCGCCGGTGCTGCGCGCGCTGACACCGGCCCCGGCCGGCCGAAGGGCCGTACAGGCGGCCACCTCAGCCGGCTCCTCCGCTTCCGCCCAGGGGCCCTCGCTGGCCGAGCGCCTGGCGGAACTGCCTGACGGCGAGGGGGAGAAGACCGTGCTGGATCTGGTGCGGGCCGAGGTGGCCGCGGTCCTGGGGCATGCGTCGGACCGCACGATCCGGCCGGAACACGCCTTCCAGGATCTGGGCTTCGACTCCCTCACGGCCGTCGAACTGCGCAACCGGCTGAACCGGACCACCGGGTTGCGGCTTCCCGCGACCCTGGTGTTCGACCACCCGACACCCGCCCTCCTGGCTCGTCATGTGTTCACGGAGATTGCGGGGGCCGCCGAACCGGCCCTAGTGGATTCCCTACTTGCCGACTTGGACAAGGTCGAACAAGAATTGGTCACGAAGTTGGCAGCGAGCGAAGCTCGCGACCGGATCGTGGCGAAGCTCCGGGAAGTGCTGCTGATTGCCGGTGAATCCGGTAAGACATCGGACCAGGAAGTGCCTGGTTCGAGGGGCAGCGATCTGGAATCGGCCACGGACGACGAAGTATTCGATCTGCTCGGCAAGGAATTCGGGATTTCCTGACCGCTCCGGCGCGTCCCGGTGATCCCTTGCCGAATTCCGGTAAGTCATCGCAGGGGTGAGGGACGATTTCGGTGGCGAACGAGGACAAGCTCCGCTATTTCTTGAAGCGAGTCACCGCGGACCTCCAGGAGACCCGGCGGCGCCTTCGTGACTACGAGGACGCCGCCGGGGAGCCGGTGGCCATCATCGGCATGAGCTGCCGCTATCCGGGAGGCGTCGACTCGCCCGAGGACCTGTGGGAGCTGGTCGCGGGCGGCCGTGACGCCGTCGCCGGGTTCCCGGCCGACCGCGGCTGGGACCTGGACGCGCTCTACGACCCGGATCCGGAAGCCCGTGGCACGAGCTACGCCCGCGAGGGCGGGTTCCTGAGCGACCTCGCGCGGTTCGACGCCGGTCTCTTCGGGATCTCCCCCCGGGAGGCCCTCGCCATGGATCCCCAGCAGCGGCTGCTGCTGGAGACGTCGTGGGAACTCTTCGAACGGGCCGGCATCGACGCCTCCTCGCTCGCGGGGAGCAGGACCGGTGTGTTCACCGGCGTGATGAACCACGAGTTCCTCGCCGCCCTCCAGAACTCCCCGGAGGACCTGGAAGGCTACCTGGGCACGGGCACCTCGGGCAGTGTCGCCTCCGGACGGCTCTCGTACACCTTCGGGCTTGAGGGCCCGGCGGTCACGGTCGACACGGCATGCTCCTCGTCCCTGGTCGCCCTGCACCTGGCCGTCCAGTCGCTGCGCAACGGCGAGTGCTCGCTGGCCGTCGCGGGCGGTGTCACCGCGATGGTCGGCCCCGCCACCTTCGTCGGCTTCAGCCGCCAGCGCGGACTGGCGCCCGACGGCCGCTGCAAGGCGTTCGCGGCCGGCGCCGACGGCACCGGCTGGGGCGAGGGCGCCGGCCTGCTGCTGGTGGAACGCCTCTCCGACGCCCGGCGCAACGGACACGAGATCCTCGCCGTCGTCCGCGGCTCCGCCGTCAACCAGGACGGCGCCTCCAACGGCCTGACCGCCCCCAACGGCCCCTCCCAGCAACGGGTGATCCGCCAGGCCCTGGCCGCCGCCCGGCTGACCACCGCACAGATCGACGCGGTCGAGGCGCACGGCACGGGCACCCGGCTCGGCGACCCGATCGAGGCGCAGGCGCTCCTCGCCACCTACGGACAGGGCCGCCCGGACGACAAGCCGCTGATGCTGGGCTCCATCAAGTCCAACATCGGGCACACCCAGGCCGCGGCCGGTGTCGCGGGCATCATCAAGATGGTCATGGCCCTGCGCCACGGCGAACTGCCGCGCACGCTGCACATCGACGCCCCCTCCCCGCACGTCGACTGGTCGACGGGGGCCGTACGGCTGCTCACCGAGAACAGGCCCTGGCCCGCGTCCGACGAGCCGCGCCGGGCCGGTGTCTCCTCCTTCGGGATCAGCGGCACCAACGCGCACACGATCATCGAAGAGGCCCCGTCCGCCGAGGCGTTCGCGCCGGACACCGAGGACCCGGACGCTGCGGAGGAAGGCGCGGAGAGCACCGAGGCCGTCGCCCCGGAGGCCCTGCGCCCGGCCGAGGTCGGACCGGTGCCGTGGGTGCTCTCGGGCCGGACCGAGGAGGCCCTGCGCGCCCAGGCTGAACGGCTGTTGACCCGCGTGGACGCCGAAGTCCCCCTGTACGACGTCGCGTTCTCGCTCGCCACGACGCGCACCGCCCTGGAGCACCGCGCGGTGGTCCAGGGCGGGACGCCGGACGAACTCGCCGCAGGACTGCGTGCCGTGGCCTCCGGCTCCCCGGCCCCGGGCATCGCCCGCGGCCTCTCCGGCACCGGCGGCCGCGTCGGCTTCCTCTTCTCCGGCCAGGGCTCACAACACCTTGGCATGGGGCGCGAGTTGTACGAGGCGTACCCCGTGTTCGCCGCGGCGTACGACGAGGTGTGCGCGGTTCTGGACGCGCCCGTGGACGTGGACTCGGAGGAGTTGAACCAGACGGGTTCGACGCAGCCCGCGTTGTTCGCGGTCGAGGTGGCGTTGTTCCGGTTGTTGGAGTCGTGGGGCGTGCGGCCGGACTATGTGGCCGGTCACTCGGTCGGTGAGATCGCGGCTGCTCATGTGGCGGGTGTGCTGTCCCTTGAGGACGCGGCCAAGCTGGTGTCGGCGCGTGCGCGTCTGATGCAGGCGTTGCCGGGTGGCGGTGCGATGGTCGCCGTACAGGCCACCGAGGACGAGGTGCTGCCGCATCTGACCGATGGCGTGGGCATCGCGGCGATCAACGGCCCCCGGTCGGTGGTGGTTTCGGGCGCCGAGGACGCGGTCGCCGCGATCGGTGAGTCCTTCCGGGAGCAGGGCCGTAAGACGTCCCGGCTGAAGGTCAGCCACGCCTTCCACTCGCCCCTGATGGACCCGATGCTGGAGCAATTCGCCGAGGTCGTGGGCGCGTTGGTGTTCGCGAAGCCGAGGATCCCGGTGGTCTCCAACCTCACCGGGCGGCTGGCCGAGCCGTACACCCCCGAGTACTGGGTCCGCCATGTGCGGGAGGCGGTGCGGTTCGCCGACGGCGTGAAGACGCTCGGCGACCTGGGGGTGACCACGTTCGTGGAGATCGGTCCGGGCGGGGTGCTCAGCGCCCTCGCCCAGGGCTGCCTGGACGACGACGTGGTCACCGTGCCCGCGTTGCGCGCCGACCGCCCCGAGCGGGCCGCGCTCGTCGCCGCCGTGGCCGAACTGCACGTACACGGCGTCTCGCCGGACTGGCACGCCTTCTTCCCGGGTGCCCGACGGGTCGAACTGCCCACCTACGCCTTCCAGTACGAGCGCTACTGGCTCGACACCGCGGCGGCCACGCGCGGCGACGTCCGCGCCGCCGGTCTCGGTGCGGCCGACCATCCGCTGCTGGGCGCCGCCGTCTCCCTGGCCGGCGGCGACGAGCGACTGCTGACCGGCAGGCTGTCCCTGCGCACCCATCCCTGGCTGAGCGACCACACCGTGCTCGGGACCGTGCTGCTGCCCGGCACCGCGTTCGTGGAACTGGCCGTGCGCGCCGCCGACGAAGCCGGCTGCGACCTGCTGGAGGACCTCACCCTCGAAGCGCCCCTGGTGGTGCCCGAGCAGGGCGGTGTCGCGGTGCAGGTATGGGTCGGCGCGGCCGACGGCTCCGGCCGCAGGCCGCTGACCGTGCACGCGCGCCTTGAGGACGACACCGACCTGCCGTGGGTCCGCCACGCGACCGGCTTCGTCACCGAAGGGAGCGCCACGGCGGGCGGCGAGGAGGAGAAGGCCGTCGGCCGGGCACTCGGCGCATGGCCGCCCGCGGGCTCCGAACCGGTCGAACTCGACGGTCTCTACGACCGGTCGGCCGCCCTCGGCCTGGCGTACGGGCCCGCGTTCCGCGGACTGCGGAGCGCCTGGCGCACGGGTGACGAAATCTTCGCGGAGGTCGCCCTCCCCGACGGCACGGACACCGGGTCCTTCCTGCTGCACCCGGCGCTGCTGGACGCGGCCCTGCATGCGATCGGCGCGGGCGGGCTGGTCCCCGAGGCCGACGGGCCGCTCCTGCCGTTCGCCTGGTCCGGGGTGTCCGTGCACGCCACGGGCGCGTCCACCGTACGCGTGCGGCTGGCGGCGGCCGGTACGGACACGGTGTCCCTGACGGTGGCCGACGGCGCCGGTCAGCCGGTGGCGTCCGTCGAGTCGCTGACCCTCCGCCCCGTGTCGACCGAGCAGCTCCGCAGGCGTTCCGCCGACGCGCTGTTCACCGTCGAGCGGACGCCGTTGAGCCTGGCCGCCGACGACACGGACGGGACGGTCGTCGCATACGTTCCGGACCTCGACGCACCGGCCGAGACCGACGGGTCGGCACAGCCGGACGTGGTCGTGGTGCCGTGCCCCGACGGGCCGGAAGGGGTGAGCGGGGCCGAGCGGGTCCGCGCGGTCACCACCGAGGTGTTACGACTCGTCCAGCGCTGGCTCGCGGAGGACCGCACGGCGCGCCTTGTCCTGGTGGCGCGCTGCGACGACCTCGCGCACGCCGCCGCGGCCGGACTGGTGCGCTCGGCCCAGGCGGAGAACCCCGGCCGGATCGTGCTCCTCGAAACCGACCGCCCGGACGAGGCGGCCACGCTCGTGCCCGGCGTCGTACGGACCGGCGAGCCCCATGTCGTCGTCCGCGAGCGGGAAGCCGGCGTACCGCGCCTGGTCCGTGCCGCCGCCGCCCGGACGACGGAGGACGCGGTCACCGGAAGCGCGGACAGGACGGACGACACGGTCACCGGGACCGCGGACGAGACGGACGACACGGTCATCGGGACCGCGGACGAGGCGGTCGGCAGCGCCCCCGCCCCCACCGGCCTCGGCACCGTGCTCCTCACCGGCGCCTCCGGCGCGCTGGGCGGCACCCTCGCCCGGCACCTGGTGACCGAACACGGCGTACGGCGGCTGCTGCTCGTCAGCCGACGGGGCGCGGACGCGCCGGGCGCCACGGACCTGGCGGCCGAACTCGCGGCGCTCGGCGCCGAAGCGACCTGGGCCGCCTGCGACCTCGCCGACCGCGCCGCCGTCGCCCGGCTGCTCGCCGCCCACCCGGTCGACTCCGTCGTACACACCGCCGGAGTCCTGGACGACGGCGTGATCGCCGCACTCACCCCGCAGCGCGTGGGCGCCGTCCTCGCGCCCAAGGCCGACGCCGTGCTCCACCTGGACGAACTCACCGCCGACAGCACGACGTTCGTGCTGTTCTCCTCCGCCGCGGGCGTCTTCGGCAACCCCGGCCAGGGCAACTACGCCGCCGCCAACGCCTTCCTCGACGCCTTCGCCCGGCACCGCCGCGCCCAGGGCCGCCCCACGGTCTCCCTCGCCTGGGGCCTGTGGGAGCAGGAAGGCGCCATGGCCGACGCCCTGGACGCGACGGGCAGGTCGCGGCTGGCACGCTCCGGAGTCCTGGCGCTGACCACCGAGGACGGCCTACGGCTGTTCGACGCGGCGCTCACCGCCGGCGAGCCCGTGCTCGTACCGATCCGCCTCGACACCACCGCCCTGCGCGACCGCGCGGCGGAGACCGTACCGGCCCCGCTGCGCGGGCTCGTCCGTGGCGCCCTGCGCGGCACCGCCCAGCGCGCGGCCACCGGATCCCTGGCCGACCGCCTCGCCGGGCTGACCGGCGACGAGCGCGCGGAGGCGCTCCTCGAACTGGTCCGGAGCGAGGTCGCCGCCGTGCTCGGGCACCCCTCGCCCCGGGCCGTCCAGCCCACGCACGCCTTCCAGGACCTGGGCTTCGACTCGCTGACCGCCGTCGAACTGCGCAACCGTCTCACCGGCGCCACCGGCCTGCGGCTGCCCGCCACCCTGGTCTTCGACCACCCCACCCCTACCGCCCTCGCCCGGCACATCGGCGACGAACTCCTCGACGCGTCCCCGGCCGCCACGGCCCGGCCCACGGCACGGCGGACCGTCGCCGACACGGACGAGCCGATCGCCATCGTCGGCATGAGCTGCCGCCTCCCGGGCGGCGTGCGCTCCCCGGAGGACCTGTGGCGGCTGGTGGCCGCGGGCCGCGACGGCATCTCCCGGTTCCCCGAGGACCGCGGCTGGGACATCGAGGGGCTGTACGACCCCGACCCGGAGCGCCTCGGCAAGACCTACGCGCGCGACGGCGGATTCCTGCACGAGGCGGCCGAGTTCGACGCCGGGTTCTTCGGGATCTCGCCGCGCGAGGCGCTGGCCATGGACCCCCAGCAGCGGCTCCTCCTTGAGGCGTCCTGGGAGGCGTTCGAGGGCGCCGGGATCGACCCGGCGGCGCTGCGGGGCAGCCGTACCGGCGTCTTCACCGGCCTGATGTACCACGACTACGGGCAGGGACCGCGCGAACTGCCCGAAGGCGTCGAGGGATTGCTCACCACCGGCGGCTCCGGCAGCGTCGCCTCCGGGCGCGTCTCCTACACCTTCGGCCTGGAAGGGCCCGCCGTCACGATCGACACGGCCTGCTCCTCCTCGCTCGTCGCCCTGCACCTCGCCGTCCAGGCCCTGCGAAGCGGCGAGTGCACGATGGCGCTGGCCGGCGGTGTCACCGTCATGGCGAGCCCGACCGTCTTCGTGGAGTTCAGCCGCCAGCGCGGACTGGCCCCCGACGGCCGGTGCAAGGCGTTCGCCGCCGGTGCCGACGGCACGGGCTGGGGCGAGGGCGTCGGCATGCTCCTCGTGGAGCGGCTGTCCGACGCCGAACGCCACGGGCACCGGGTGCTGGCCGTCGTCCGGGGGAGCGCCGTCAACCAGGACGGCGCGTCCAACGGCCTGACCGCGCCCAACGGCCCCTCCCAGCAGCGGGTGATCCGGCAGGCGCTGGCATCCGCCGGACTCAGCCCGGCCGATGTGGACGCCGTGGAGGCGCACGGTACGGGGACGAAGCTCGGCGACCCGATCGAGGCACAGGCGCTGCTCGCCACCTATGGGCGGGAGCGGCCCGGAGGACAGCCGCTGTGGCTGGGCTCGCTGAAGTCCAACATCGGCCACACGCAGGCCGCCGCGGGTGTCGCCGGAGTGATCAAGATGGTCATGGCGATGCGGCACGGCGTGCTCCCGCGGACCCTGCACGTGGACGAGCCGACGCCCCATGTGGACTGGTCGGCGGGCGAGGTACGGCTGCTGACCGAGTCCGTGGACTGGCCGGAGACGGACCGCCCCCGCCGGGCCGCCGTGTCCTCCTTCGGGGTCAGCGGCACCAACGCCCACACCATCATCGAGCAGGCCCCCGCGAACGTCGCCGAGCAGACCCGCACGGACGACGAACCGGCGTCCGGGTCCGGCGCGGTCGTGCCGTGGGTGCTGTCCGGCAGGACCGAGGCGGCACTGCGGGCTCAGGCCGCCCGCCTCGCCTCCTTCTTGGAGAAGAGCGACGGCAGCGACGATGGCGACGGCGAGGCGGCGTTCCTGACCGACGTGGCGCACTCGCTGGCTACGACCCGGGCGGCCTTCGAACACCGCGCCGTGGTCGTCGGGCCGACCCTCCGGGAACTTCGACGGCAGCTGGCCGGTGTCGCGGCCGGCGCCACCCCGCCCGGCGCGGTGACCGGCAGCGCACGCGGCGGCAGGACCGTCTTCGTCTTCCCCGGACAGGGCTCGCAGTGGGTCGGCATGGCCGCCGAACTGCTGGATACCGACCCGGTCTTCCGCGACCGCGTCGACGCCTGCGAACGCGCGCTGGCACCGCACGTCGACTGGTCCCTCACCGCGGTGCTGCGCGGCACGTCCGACGTCGAACAGGACCGGGTCGACGTGCTGCAACCCGTGCTCTGGGCGATGACCGTCGCCCTCGCCGAGGTGTGGCGCTCCTTCGGAGTGACCCCCGACGCGGTCGTCGGGCACTCCCAGGGCGAGGTCTCCGCCGCGGTGATCGCCGGTGCCCTCTCCCTGGAGGACGGGGCCCGCGTCGTGGTGCGGCGCAGCCTCGCGGTACGCGAACTCCAGGGGCTCGGCGCCATGGCCTCGGTGCCGCTCCCGGACGAGGAGGTGCGGGAACTGGTCGCCCGCTGGGACGGCCGGCTCGGCGTCGCCGCCGTGAACGGCCCCGCAACCGCCGTGGTCTCCGGTGACACCGACGCCGTGGACGAACTCCTCGCGCACTGCCAGCGGGAGGGCGTCCAGGCCCGCCGCGTCGCCGTCGACTACGCCGCGCACTCACCGCAGATCGAACGCGTCCAGGCCCAGGCCGCCGAGGGATTCGCCGGTGTCGGCCCGCTCCCCGGCGCCGTGCCCTTCTACTCCACGGTGACCGGCGGGAAACTGGACACGGGCGAGCTGGATTCCGGCTACTGGTACCGCAACATGCGCCGGACGGTCCGCTTCCACGACGCGATCCGGGCCGCGCTGACCGACGGATACGACGTCTTCGTCGAAGTCAGCCCGCACCCGGTCCAGTTGGCCGGTATCCAGGACGCCATCGAGGCCGCCGGGGCCGACGCCGCGGTCGTACCCACGCTGCGCCGCCGCGACGGCGGACGCGACCGGCTGATGCTCTCCCTGGCCCAGGCGCACACGCACGGCGTCGGCATCGACTGGGACGCCGTCCTGCCGGGCGCGCGCCGCACCGACCTGCCGACCTACGCGTTCCAGCACGAGCGGTACTGGCTGACGGCGGGCGCCCCGGCCGGTGACGTACGGGCGGCCGGTCTCGACGCCACCGACCACCCGTTCCTGGGCGCGGCGGTGGAACTGCCCGACGCCGGCGGCCATCTGCTCACCGGGATGCTGTCCCTGCGGGCCCAGCCCTGGCTGGCCGACCACGCGGTGCTCGGTACGGTCCTGCTGCCGGGCACGGCCTTCGTGGAACTGGCCGCCCACGCCGCCGCCGAGACCGGCTGCGACCTGGTGGAAGAACTCACCCTGCACGCACCGCTGATCCTGCCCGAGGAGGGCGGCGTCGCGCTCCAGGTGCTGGTGGGCGCCCAGGACGAGTCCGGCCGCCGCCCGCTGGGCGTGCACTCGCGCGCCGGTGCCGGATCCTGGGTCCGCAATGCCACCGGGGTCCTCACCACGGGCGCCACCCCGTCCGGCACCGACCTGCGCAGCTGGCCCCCGGCGGACGCCCGGCCGGTGGACCTGGACGGCTTCTACGACCGGCTGGCGGACCTCGGCCTGAGCTACGGCCCGGTCTTCCAGGGGCTGCGTGCCGCCTGGCGCGGCCATGACGCGGTCTACGCCGAACTCGCCGTCACCGACGAGGCGCGCACGGACACGTTCGGCCTGCACCCGGCCCTGCTCGACGCGGCGCTGCACGCACTGGGCGCGGGCGGCCTGGTACCGGCCGCCGACGGGCCCCTGCTGCCCTTCGCATGGTCCCGCGTCACCCTGCACGGCACCGGAGCGGCCGCCCTGCGGGTGCGGCTCTCCCCGGCCGGCGGGGACACCGTACGGCTGGAGGCCGCCGACGGCACGGGCCGTCCCGTCGTCTCGGTGGAGTCGCTGACGCTGCGCCCGGTGTCGGCCGAGCAACTGCGCACGAACGCCCGGGACTCCCTGTTCACCGTGGAGTGGGCACCGCTCACCGCACAGGCCGACGGGCACACCACGGTCGTACGGGCCTACGACGACATCTCCGCCCTCCTCGCCGCCCCCGCGACGGAGACCGGGGTACGGGCGTACGCGGACGCCGTGGTCGTGCCCTGCCCGGTCGGGTCGGGCACCGGCGCCGAACGCGTCCGGGACGTCCTGCGCAAGGTGCTCGGGCTGGTGCAGTGGTGGCTGGCCGAGGACCGGGTGGCCCGCCTGGTGCTGGTGACCAGGGGCGCGGTCGCCACCGGGGACGGTCCGGAAGCGGGAGCCGGCCAGGAAGCGGGAGCCGACCCGGTGCAGGCCGCCGTGTGGGGCCTGATCCGCTCGGCGCAGTCCGAGAACCCGGACCGCATCGTCCTCATCGACGCCGACGCCGACGCCGACGCGCACCCGGACGCGGTGAGCGCGGCCGACGGCGACGGGAGCACCGACGTGGAGCGGATCGCGGCGACCGTCGTCCCCCGGCTCCTCGCCTTCGAGGAGCCGCAGGCCGCGCTGCGCGGTGACACACTCCTGCTGCCCCGGCTCACCAGGACCGCCGCCGAAGCCCCGCGGGCCACCGTGGACTTCGGGCCGGGCCCCGTCCTGCTGACCGGCGCGTCCGGCGCCCTGGGCGGACTCGTCGCCCGGCACCTGGTCGCCGAACACGGCGTGCGCCGCCTGCTGCTGATGAGCCGGCGCGGGGCGGACGCCGAGGGCGCGGCGGAACTCCGGGACGAACTGACCGCGGCCGGTGCCGAAGTGCGCTGGGCCGCCTGCGATGTGGCCGACCGGGACGCCCTCGCCGAGGTGCTGTCCGGCACACCGGTGACGGCCGTGGTGCACACGGCCGGTGTCCTCGACGACGGGGTGCTGCCCGCGCTCACCCCCGAGCGCTTGGACGCGGTGCTGCGCCCCAAGGTGGACGCCGTACTCAACCTGCACGAACTGGTCGGCGATGTCTCGGCGTTCGTGGTCTTCTCCTCCCTCGCGGGCACCCTCGGCACCCCGGGCCAGGCCAACTACGCGGCGGCCAACGCCTACCTGGACGCCTTCGCCGGGTACCGCAGGGGACAGGGGCTGCCCGCGCTGTCCCTGCCGTGGGGACTGTGGCAGCGCACCGGCGCCATGACCGAGGACCTCGGCGGCGCCGACCGCGGCCGACTCGCCCGTGGCGGCGTACTGCCGCTGTCCGACGAGGACGGCCTTGAACTCCTCGACGCTGCACTGTCGTTGGGCGAGCCCGTGGTGGTGCCGGCCCGGCTGGACCTGGCCGCGCTGCGCAACGCGACCGCGCCGGTGCCGCCGCTGCTCAAGGCACTGGTCGGCGGCCGGCCGCGCCGTACCGACCGCGCGTCCGCCGTACCGCTGGCCCAGCGGATCGCGGGGCTGCCCGAGAGCGAGCGCGCGGACGTCGTACTCGTCCTCGTACGGTCCGAGGCCGCAGCCGTCCTCGGACACAGCTCGGCCAAGGCCGTCCAGCCCGACCAGGCCTTCGGCGACCTCGGCTTCGACTCGCTGACCGCGGTGGAGCTGCGCAACCGGCTGAACCGGGCCACCGGCCTGCGCCTGCCCGCGACGCTGGTCTTCGACCATCCGACGCCCGCGGCGCTCGCCCAGCGGGTACTGAAGGACCTCCCCGGCGGTACGGCGGGGACGGCACCGGTCTTCGACGAGCTGGACCGCCTCGCCGCCGCCCTGGACGGCGCGGGAACGGACGGTCTCGACAACGTCACCCGGACCAGGATCAACATGCGTCTCCAGGCCCTGCTCGCCCGCTGGAACGGGAACGAGCCGGCCGAAACCGGAGACACGGGCGGAGCCGAGACCGACGACGACCTCAGCTCGGCCAGCGACGAGGAGCTGTACGACCTCCTCGACGACGAACTCGGCAACTCCTGAACCGCGCAGGCCAAAAGGGGCGGGCAACACCGATGATGAACGAAGACAAGCTCCGGGACTACCTCAAGCGGGCCACCACCGACCTGCGCCAGGCCCGGCGACGCGTACGCGAGCTGGAGACCCGCGACCAGGAGCCCATCGCCATCGTGGGCATGAGCTGCCGGTTCCCCGGCGGCGTCGGCACCCCCGAGGAACTGTGGCGGCTGCTGGCCGAGGGCACGGACGCCGTCTCGGGGTTCCCCGAGGACCGCGGCTGGGACGTCGACGGACTCTACGACCCCGACCCCGAGCGGCCCGGCAAGGTCTACACCCGGCAGGGCGGCTTCCTGCGCGACGCGGCGGACTTCGACGCGGACTTCTTCGGGATCTCGCCGCGCGAGGCCCTGGCCATGGACCCCCAGCAGCGGCTGCTGCTGGAGACCGCCTGGGAGGCCTTCGAACACGCGGGCATCGACCCCGCCGCCCTCAAGGGCAGCCGCACCGGCGTCTTCGCCGGTCTGATGTACCACGACTACGGCTTCCTGCCCGGCGACCTCCCCGAAGGGGTCGAGGGGCTGATGAGCACCGGCAACTCCGGCAGCGTCGCCTCCGGACGCATCGCCTACACCTTCGGTTTCGAGGGCCCCGCGGTCACCGTGGACACCGCCTGCTCGTCCTCGCTCGTCGCCCTGCACCTCGCCGTGCGGGCCCTGCGGGCCGGTGAGTGCACGATGGCGCTCGCCGGGGGAGTGACGGTCATGGCGGGCCCGTCCGCCTTCGTGGAGTTCAGTCGTCAGCGCGGCCTCGCACCCGACGGCCGCTGCAAGTCCTTCGCGGCGGCGGCGGATGGCGCGTCCTGGTCCGAGGGCGCCGGACTGCTGCTGGTGGAGCGGCTGCGGGATGCCAGGCGGCTCGGCCACCGGGTGCTCGCGGTCGTCCGTGGCAGCGCCGTCAACCAGGACGGCGCCTCCAACGGTCTGACCGCGCCCAACGGCCCCTCGCAGCAGCGGGTGATCCTCGAAGCGCTGGCCGGCGCCGGGCTGTCCGCCGAGGAGATCGACGCCGTGGAGGCGCACGGCACGGGCACCGACCTCGGCGACCCGATCGAGGCGCAGGCGCTGCTGGCGACCTATGGGCAGGGGCGTCGACGTCCGCTGCTGATCGGCTCGTTGAAGTCCAACATCGGACATGCGCAGGCCGCGGCCGGGGTCGCCGGAGTGATGAAGATGGTGCTGGCGATGCGGCACGGCGTACTGCCGAAGACGCTGCACGTGGACCGGCCCACCCCGCGGGTCGACTGGTCGGCCGGGTCGGTCGAGCTGCTGACCGAGGCGACCGCGTGGCCGGAGACCGACCACCCCCGCCGGGCCGGGATCTCCTCGTTCGGGATCAGCGGCACCAACGCGCACATCATTCTCGAAGCGGCCCCCGAGGAACCGGCGCCCGAGCCCGAGGAGGAGGCCCCGGCCGAGGGACCGGCGCGGGCCCGGACCGCCGTGGTGCCGTGGGTGCTCTCCGCGAAGAGCGGGCAGGCACTGCGGGAACAGGCCCGACGACTGCTGTCCTGCGCCGACCTCGCGGCCGCGTCCCCGGCCGACGTGGGCTTCTCGCTGGCGGCCACCCGCTCGGCGCTGGAACACCGGGCCGTGGTCGTCGGCGCCGACGGCGAAGAGCTGCGCGCGGGACTGACCGCTCTCGCGGCGGGCGAGCCCGCGGCCCAGCTGGTGACCGGCCGGGCCGGCGCCGACCGGGGCAGGACCGCCTTCCTGTTCTCCGGGCAGGGCTCCCAACGCCTCGGCATGGGCCGTGAGTTGTACGAGGCTTACCCCGTGTTCGCCGCCGCCCACGACGAGGTGTGCGCGCTCCTGGGCACGCCGGTCGACGTAAACTCGGAGGAGTTGCACCGGACGGGTTCGGCACAGCCCGCGCTGTTCGCCGTCGAGGTGGCGCTGTTCCGGCTGCTGGAGTCGTGGGGGGTGCGGCCGGACTACGTGGCCGGTCACTCGGTCGGTGAGATCGCCGCCGCGCATGTGGCGGGCGTGCTGTCCCTTGAGGACGCCGTCAAGCTGGTGTCGGCCCGTGCCCGTCTGATGCAGGCGTTGCCGGGCGGCGGTGCGATGGTCGCCGTACAGGCCACCGAGGACGAAGTCCTTCCGCACCTGACCGACGGGGTCGGTATCGCGGCGGTCAACGGGCCGCAGTCCGTCGTGGTCTCCGGTGCCGAGGACGCGGTGCTGGAGATCGCGGAGGAGTTCGGCCGCCGGGGCCGTAAGACCTCCCGGCTGAAGGTCAGTCACGCGTTCCACTCGCCGCTGATGGATCCGATGCTGGAGGAGTTCGCGCGAGCGGTCGGCGGACTGGCCTTCAACGAGCCGACGATTCCCGTCGTTTCGAACCTCACCGGGCGGCTGGCCGAGCCGTACACCCCCGAATACTGGGTCCGGCATGTCCGCGAGGCGGTCCGTTTCGCCGACGGTGTCAAGACCCTCGGCGGCCTGGGGGTGACCACGTTCGTGGAGATCGGCCCGGGTGGCGTCCTCAGCGCTCTCGCCCAGGGCTGCCTGGACGACACGGACATCGTCACCGTCCCCGCCCTGCGCACCGACCGGCCCGAACCACAGGCGCTCACCCTCGCCCTCGGGCAGCTGCACGCGCACGGCGTCTCCCCCGACTGGGGCGCGCTGTTCCCCGGCGCCCGGCGGATCGACCTGCCCACCTACGCCTTCCAGCGCGAACGCTACTGGCTCGAAGGCACGGCCGCGCCCGACGTCTCCTCGGCGGGACTGGACCCGGCGGGCCACGCCCTGCTCGGCGCGATGGTGGAGACCGCCGGGACACCGGACCTGCTGTTCACCGGGCGGCTGTCCCCGGCCGACCTGCCCTGGATCGCGGAGCACACCGTCGGCGGGGTGCCGGTGCTCCCGGTCGCCGCGTTCGTGGACCTCGCGCTGTCCGCCGGACGGCGGGCCGGGTTCCCGCACCTGGACCAGCTGGACCTGGACGCCCCGCTGGTCCTCGCGGAACAGGGCGCCGTCCGCGTGCAGGTGCAGATCGGCGCGGGCGACGACCCCGACCGGCGCCCGGTACGCGTCTTCAGCCGGTCCGCCGCGGTCGGCGCCGACGAGCCCTGGGTCCGGCACGCCACCGGGGAACTGACCCGGAACGCTCCGGCGCCGGACTTCGACCTGCTGCTCTGGCCGCCGACGGACGCCGAACCCCTGGACGTCGAGGACCGCCCGTATCTGCGCGCCGCCTGGCGCGCGGGGGAGGAGCTGTACGCCGAGGCCGTCCTGCCCGCCACCGAGCAGGGCCGGGCGGGCCGCCACGCGCTGCACCCCGTACTGCTGGCCGCCGCCCTCGGCCTGCCGCGCGCCGAGGAATCGGCCGGGGTGCGCATGCCGTACTCCTGGAGCGGTCTGTCCGTGCACACGCCGGGTTCCGGCGCCGTACGCGTCCGTGTCCGGCCTGTCGGCGACGACGCGGTGGCGATCGAACTGGCCGGCGCCGACGGCTCTCCCGTCGCCTCGGCCGCCTCCGTGCGGACCCGGACCATGTCCGCGCAGCAGGTACTGGCCTCGCGAGTGGCGCACCGGGACTGGATGTTCGGCGTCGAGTGGGTCGAGCACGCCACGACGTCCGCTCCCGCCACCGGTGCCGAAACGGGGTGGGCGGTCCTCGGCGACGGGGGCGCCTTCTCCGGCCTTGACGCGCTCCGCCGCGCCGTGGACGACGGTACGGCCGTGCCCGCGCACGTCCTGCTGCCCTGCGCCCCGGGCCGGGGCGACCTCGCCACGGCGACGCGTGCCGCGCTGGCGGGTGTGCTGTCGGTCGTCCGGGAGTGGGTCGCGGACGAGCGGTTCTCCGACGCGCGACTCGTGGTGCTGACCCGGGGAGCCGTCGAACTGGACGGCCCGGAGGCCGACGCGGCGCATGCCGGGGTCGCCGGGCTGGTGAAGTCGGCCCAGGCCGAGCATCCGGACCGGATCCTGCTCGTGGACGTCGACGTGGACGTGGACGACCCGGTCGCGGCTATCGCCACCGACCCCGCGCTGGTCGCCGCGCTCGCCGCCCTGGACGAGCCGCAGGCCGCGGTGCGCGACGGAAAGATCTATGTGCCGCGCCTCGCCCGGATCACCCCGCCCGAGGAGCCCGCCGGGCCCGCCTGGGACCCCGAGGGGACCGTGCTGCTCACCGGCGCGACCGGTGGCCTCGGCCGGTCCCTCGCCCGCCATCTCGTCGCCGAACGCGGCGCCCGCAGGCTGCTGCTGGCCGGCCGCCGGGGCCCCGCGGCCGAAGGCATCGGCGAACTCGTGGCAGAACTTTCCGAGTTGGGCGCACATGTCGATGTGGCCGCCTGCGACATCGCGGACCGGGACGCCCTCGCCGCGCTGCTGGCCTCGGTCCCGGCCGAGCACCCGCTCACGGCCGTGGTGCACGCGGCCGCGGTCCTGGACGACGGTGTGATCACCGCCCTGACCCCGGAGCGCCTGGACACCGTGCTGCGGCCGAAGGCCGACGGAGCACTGAACCTGCACGAACTGACCCAGGGCCTGGACCTCTCCGCATTCGTGCTCTTCTCCTCCCTGGCCGGAGTCCTGGGCAGCGCGGGCGCCGCGAGCTACGCCGCCGCGAACGCCTTCCTGGACGGGCTGGCGCTGCGGCGCCGGGCCGCGGGCCTGCCCGGCACCTCGCTGGCCTGGGGCCTGTGGACGGACAACGGCGGCATGGGCGACCGGATCACCGACGCCGACCGCAACCGGATGGGACGCGCCGGAGTCGTACCGCTCACCCCGTCCGAGGGGCTGGCCCTGTTCGACGCCGCCCTCACCGTGGACCGGCCGGTGATCGTGCCGGTCCGGCTGGACGTGCCGGGGCTGCGCGCCATGGCCCGCACCGGGCTGCTGCCCGCCGTCCTGCGCGGCCTCGTCGGCAGCGCCGGCGCCGCGTCCGGCGAGACCACGGCCTCGGGAACCCCGGCCCTGGCCCGCCGTCTCACCGGGATGCCGGAGGCCGACCAGGAGAGGATCCTGCTGGAGCTGGTGCGCAACCAGGCGGCGGCCGCCCTCGGCCACGCCACCGCCGCCCGCGTCGAACCCACCACCGCCTTCCGGGACATCGGCTTCGACTCCCTGACCGCCGTGGAACTGCGCAACCGGCTCAAGGCCGCGACCGGGCTCCGGCTCAAGCCCACCCTCGTCTTCGACCACCCGAGCCCCGTCGCCGTCGCCCGGCTCCTGCACAAGAACCTCGTACGCGAGTCGGCCGCCGAGATCCCGCCCGTGCTCGGCGAACTCGACCGGCTGGAGACGCTGCTCGCGGCGCTCGCCCCGCAGGACGCGGTACGGGACAAGGTCACCGCCCGCCTGAAGGCGCTGCTCTGGAAGTGGACCGACACCCAGGGCACCGCGTCGAACACCGCCGACACCGGCACCGGCGCCGACCGCGAACTCGACCTCGACCGGATCGACGCGGCCACCGACGACGAGATGTTCGACCTCATCGACCAAGAGCTCGGGTCTCTCTGAACCTCTCTCACGCACTGCTACCGAGGACGTAAAACATGTCGAACGACGACAAGCTCAGGGACTACCTCAAGCGCGTGATGGTGGACCTGCGCCAGACCCGCAGGCAGCTGGGTGAGCTGGAGGCGAAGGACACCGAGCCCGTCGCCATCGTCGGTATGGCCTGCCGCTACCCGGGCGGCGTCGCCTCCCCCGAGGACCTGTGGCGCCTGGTCGCCTCGGCCGGCGACGGCGTCTCCGGATTCCCCACCGACCGGGGCTGGGACCTCGACGCGCTCTACGACCCCGAGCCCGGACGGACCGGCCGCAGCTATGTCCGCGAGGGCGGATTCCTGTACGACGCCGGGGAGTTCGACCCCGCGTTCTTCGGGATCTCGCCGCGCGAGGCCCTGGTCATGGACCCGCAGCAGCGGCTGCTCCTGGAGACCTCCTGGGAGGCCTTCGAACGCGCGGGCATCGACCCCGCCACCGCGCGCGGCACCCGGGCCGGTGTGTTCGTCGGCACCAACGGACAGGACCACGCCTACCTCCAGCGGCCGGGCGACAGCGACATCGAGGCCCACCTCGTCACCGCGAACACCGCCGCCGTGGTCTCCGGCCGTATCTCCTACGCCCTCGGCCTCGAAGGCCCCGCGGTCACCGTCGACACGGCCTGCTCGTCCTCACTGGTCGCGCTCCACCTGGCCGCCCAGGCGCTGCGCCGCGGCGAGTGCTCGCTCGCCCTTGCGGGCGGTGCCACCGTGATGGCCACCCCGAACACCTTCGTCGCGTTCAGCGCCCAGCGCGGCCTGTCGCCCGACGGCCGCTGCCGCGCGTTCTCCGCCACCGCCGACGGCACCGGCATGTCCGAGGGCGTCGGCGTCCTGCTGCTGGAGCGGCTGTCCGACGCCCGCCGGCTCGGCCATGACGTGCTCGCCGTCATCCGAGGCAGCGCCGTCAACCAGGACGGCGCCTCCAACGGCCTCACCGCCCCGAACGGCCCGTCGCAGGAACGGGTGATCCGGCAGGCGCTGGAGAACGCGCGCCTGACCGCCTCCCAGGTCGACGCCGTCGAGGCACACGGCACGGCCACCACCCTCGGCGACCCGATCGAGGCGGAGGCGCTGCTCGCCACATACGGCCAGGAGCACCCGGAGGACCGGCCGCTGTGGCTCGGCTCCGTCAAGTCCAACATCGGGCACACCCAGGCGGCTTCCGGCGTCGCCGGGGTCATCAAGATGGTGATGGCCATCCGCAACGGCGTCCTGCCGCAGACGCTGCACGTGGCCGAGCCGACCGACCAGGTCGACTGGACGGCGGGCGGCGTACGACTGCTCACCGAGGCCGTCGACTGGCCCGAGACCGACCACCCCCGCCGCGCCGCCGTCTCGTCCTTCGGCGTCAGCGGCACCAATGTGCACACGATCATCGAGCAGGCTCCGGCCCTCGACGAGGAGCCCGCCACCGAACCGGCCGAGACCCCCGCCACCGGCGTACGGCCGTGGGTCCTCTCGGCGAGGAGCGAGGCGGCGCTGCGCGCCCAGGCCCAGCGCCTGCTCGCCTTCCTGGATGACCGCGGCCCCGGCTGCGCACCGGCCGACATCGGCTTCTCCCTCGCCACGACCCGCACCGCCTGGGACCGCAGGGCGGCCGTCGTCGGTGAAAGCCTGGAAGAACTCACCGAGGGCGTACGGGCGTTGGCCTCAGGGGTCCCCTCCGCGGCCGTCGTGCAGAACACGGGCCGCCTCGGCGACCGGACCGGTTTCCTCTTCTCCGGTCAGGGCTCGCAGCGGTTCGGCATGGGCCGTGAACTCTACGACGCCTTCCCCGCGTTCGCCGCCGCCTACGACGAGATCCGCGCCCACCTCGATGTCACACTCGACACGGACGCGGAGCGGCTGAACCGGACCGGGCACACCCAGCCGGCGCTGTTCGCCCTCGAAGTGGCGCTGTTCCGGCTGCTGGAGTCGTGGGGTGTCCGGCCGGACTACGTCGCCGGTCACTCGGTCGGTGAGATCGCCGCCGCGCATGTGGCGGGTGTGCTGTCCCTTCAGGACGCCGCGAAGCTGGTGTCGGCGCGCGCCGCGCTGATGCAGGCGCTCCCCGAGGGCGGCGCGATGGCCGCCGTAGCGGCGACAGAGGACGAGATACTGCCGCATCTCACCGACGAGGTCGGTGTCGCGGCGGTCAACGGCCCCCGTTCGGTGGTGGTTTCGGGCACCGAGGACGCCGTCCTCGCCGTCGCGGAGCTGTTCGCCGGCCAGGGGCGTAAGACGTCCCGGCTGAAGGTCAGCCACGCGTTCCACTCGCCGCTGATGGATCCGATGCTGGAGGAGTTCGCGCGGGCGATCGGTGGACTGACCTTCAACGAGCCGCGGATTCCCGTCGTTTCGAACCTCACCGGTCGGCTCGCCGAGCCGTACACCCCCGAATACTGGGTCCGGCATGTCCGCGAGGCGGTCCGCTTCGCCGACGGTGTCCGGACCCTGCACGAGTTGGGCGTGACCACCTTCGTGGAGATCGGTCCCGGCGGTGTCCTCAGCGGCATGGCGCAGGGCTGTGCGGACGGCATCGTCACCATCCCCGTACTGCGCGCCGACCGACCCGAACCCCGAGCCGTCATCACCGCGCTCGCCGAACTGCACACGCACGGCGCATCCCCCGACTGGGAGGCCCTCTTCCCGGGCGCCCGCCGTGTCGACCTGCCCACCTACGCCTTCCAGCAGCAGCGCTACTGGCTGGAGACCCCCGAGGCCGAGACGGCCGCCGTGGACGCGGTCGACGCCGACTTCTGGGCGAGCGTCGAACGCGAGGACGCCGAATCCCTCGCCGCGACGCTGGAGCTGAGCCCAGGCGAACTGGACGTCGTCGTACCGAAGTTGTCCGCCTGGCGGCGCCGACGACGCGAGCAGTCCGCCGTGGACGGCCGGCGCTACCAGCTGACCTGGCAGCCGCTCAGCGGCCTGTCCGGGGGCGATCTCTCCGACCGCACCTGGCTGTTCGCCGCGCCCGGGGGCGACGAGTGGGCCGAGACGGTGCGCACGGCGCTCGCCGGACGCGGCGCGCGACTGGTCCCGCTGACGATCGGCGCGAGTGCCGACCGCGCCCGGCTCGCCGATGAGCTGAGCCGGGCCGTGGCGGACGCAGGACCGCTCGACGGCGTCCTGTCGTTGCTCGCCACCGACGAGACCGCCACGCCCGAGCACCCCGCGCTCACCCAGGGACTCGCACAGACCGTGGCCCTGGCGCAGGCGCTGGGCGACGCGGACATCGACGCCCCGCTGTGGTGCGCCACCCGGGGCGCGGCCGCCACCGGCCGCTTCGACGACGCCCCGCTCAGTGCCGTACAGCACCAGGTGTGGGGCCTCGGCCGCACCCTGGCACTGGAGCACCCCCGCCGCTGGGGCGGCCTGATCGACCTGCCCGCCACCGTCGACGAGCGCGCCGCCGGGCGGGTCGCCGCCGTACTCGCCCAGGGCGCCGGTGCGGGGGAGTGGGATGACCAGGTCGCCGTCCGCGCCTCTGGTGTGTTCACCGCCCGGCTCGACCACGCCCGCGGCGCCACCGCCCGGACGTGGTCGCCGCGCGGCACCGTCCTGATCACCGGCGGCACGGGCGCCCTCGGCGGGCACATCGCCCGCTGGCTCGCCGGTGCGGGCGCCGAGCACCTGGTGCTCACCAGCCGCCAGGGCGCCGACGCCCCCGGCGCGCCCGCGCTCAGGACCGAACTGGAGGAACTGGGCGCCCGCGTCACCCTCGCCGCCTGCGACGTCGCCGACCGCGACGCGGTCGCGGCCCTGCTCGCCGAACACCGCTTCACCGCCGTCTTCCACGCCGCGGGCGTCCCCCAGTTCACCCCCTTCGGCGAACTGACACCGGCCGACTTCGCCCACACCCTCGCGGCGAAGGCCCACGGCGCCACCCATCTGGACGAACTGCTCGGCGACCGCGAGCTGGACGCCTTCGTGCTCTTCTCCTCGATCGCCGGCGTGTGGGGCAGCGGCGGGCAGACCGCCTACGCCGCCGCCAACGCCCACCTCGACGGGCTCGCCGCCCGGCGCCGGGCCCGGGGCCTGACCGCCACCGCGATCGCCTGGGGCCCCTGGGCCGACGGCGGCATGGTCACCGACGCCGACGAGGAACACCTGCGCCGCCGCGGCGTCGTCACCCTGCCCGCCGCGCTCGCCGTGACCGCGGTCCAGCGCGCCCTGGACTGCGACGACACCGCGGTCGTCGTGGCCGACATCGCATGGGAACGGTTCATCGGACCGTTCACCCTCGGCCGCCCCAGCGCCCTGCTGTCCGAGCTGCCCGAGGTGCGCCGCGCCCGCACCGCCGCGGCGCCCGCCGACGCCGGGACCGGCACCGCGCCCCTGGCGGCCCGGCTCGCCGCACTGCCCGAGGCCGAGCGCACCCGGGACCTGCTCGACCTGGTCCGCGCGCATGTCGCGGCCGTCCTCGGCCACAGCGGCACCGGCGAGATCGAGCCCGACCGGGCCTTCAAGGACCTCGGCTTCGACTCCCTGACCGCCGTCGAGCTCCGCGACAAGATCAACGCGGCGACCGGTCTCGCGCTGCCGCCCACCCTGGTCTTCGATCACCCCAGCGCCACCGCGCTCGCCCGCTTCCTGGAGAGCGAACTCCTCGGCAAGAGCGAACTCCTCGGCGCGCAGCGCGCCGTACCGCAGGACCGGCACCCGGCCGCCGCCGACGACGAGCCCATCGCCATCGTCGCGATGAGCTGCCACCTGCCCGGCGGCGTCGACTCGCCCGAGGCCCTGTGGGACCTGGTGGCGTCCGGCGGCGACGCCATCGCGGGGTTCCCGGCCGACCGCGGCTGGGACGTCGACGCGCTCTACGACCCCGACCCCGAACGCCCCGGCAAGACCTACGCCCGCGACGGCGGATTCCTCTACGACGCCACCGGCTTCGACGCGGGCTTCTTCGGGATCTCCCCGCGCGAGGCCCTGGCCATGGACCCCCAGCAGCGCCTGCTCCTGGAGACCTCGTGGGAGGCCTTCGAACGCGCCGGGATCACCCCCGGACAGCTGCGCGGCAGCCGGACCGGCGTCTTCGTCGGCATGGCCTACCAGGGCTACGGCGCCGATGTGCACCGCACGCCCGAAGGCGTCGAGGGACACCGGCTCGTCGGCGGCGCCTCCAGCGTCGTCTCCGGTCGGATCTCCTACACCTTCGGTCTCGAAGGCCCCGCCGTCACCATCGACACCGCCTGCTCCTCCTCCCTGGTCGCCCTGCACCTGGCCATGCAGTCGCTGCGGGGCGGCGAGTGCACGATGGCCCTGGCCGGCGGCGTCACCGTCATGGCCAGCCCGAACGTCTTCGTGGAGTTCAGCCGCCAGCGCGGCCTGTCACCCGACGGCCGCTGCCGGGCCTTCGGCGCGGACGCGGATGGCACCGGCTGGTCCGAGGGCGTGGGCGTGCTGCTCGTGGAGCGCCTGTCCGACGCCGTCCGCAACGGCCATGAGGTCCTCGCGGTGGTGCGGGGGAGCGCCGTGAACCAGGACGGCGCGTCCAACGGTCTGACCGCGCCCAACGGTCCGGCGCAGCAGCGCGTCATCCGCCAGGCCCTCGCCTCCGCCGGACTCACCCCGGGCGACGTGGACGCCGTCGAGGCACACGGTACGGGCACGACACTCGGCGACCCGATCGAGGCGCAGGCGCTGCTCGCCACCTACGGACAGGAGCGCGAACGGCCGCTCCTGCTGGGCTCGTTGAAGTCCAACATCGGCCACACCCAGGCCGCCGCGGGCGTCGCCGGTGTGATCAAGATGGTCATGGCGATGCGCCACGGCGTGCTCCCGCGCACCCTGCACGCCGATGAGCCGACACCGCATGTGGACTGGTCGGCCGGTGCCGTCCGGCTGCTGACCGAGGCCGTCGACTGGCCCACGTCGGACCGCCCGCGCCGCGCCGCGATCTCGTCCTTCGGAGTGAGCGGCACCAACGCCCACACCATCATCGAACAGGCCCCCACCACAGCGGAGTTGTCCCCGACCCCGGACTCCGGCGCGCCCGTGCCGTGGGTCCTGTCCGGCAAGGGCGAGCCCGCGCTGCGCGCACAGGCGGCCCGCCTCGCCGGCCACCTCGACGCGACGGACGGCTGGACGGCCCCCGACATCGGCTACTCCCTGGCCACCCGCGAGACCTTCGAGGACCGCGCCGTACTCCTGGCCCAGAACCCCGACGAACTCCGCCACGCCCTCACCGCCCTCGCCACCGGCGAACCGGCCGCGAACGTCGTCACCGGGCGCGCCCACCCGACGGGCAAGGTCGGATTCCTGTTCTCGGGACAGGGCTCGCAACGTCTGGGCATGGGGCGTGAGTTGTACGAGGCGTTCCCCGTGTTCGCCGATGCGTACGACGAGGTGTGCGCGCGGCTGGACGTGCCGTTCGATGTCGACGCCGAGTCCCTGCACCAGACCGGGAACGCCCAACCGGCGTTGTTCGCGGTCGAGGTGGCGTTGTTCCGGCTTCTCGAATCGTGGGGTGTGCGGCCGGATTACGTGGCCGGTCACTCGGTGGGTGAGATCGCCGCCGCCCATGTGGCGGGTGTGCTGTCCCTGGACGACGCGGTGAAGTTGGTGTCGGCGCGTGCCGCGCTGATGCAGGCGTTGCCCGCGGGCGGTGCGATGGTCGCCGTACAGGCTACCGAGGACGAGGTGCTGCCGTACCTGACCGACGGCGTCGGTGTCGCGGCGGTCAACGGGCCGCGTTCCGTGGTGCTTTCCGGAGCCGAGGACGCCGTGCTGGAGATCGCGGAGGTCTTCGCCCGCCAGGGTCGCAAGACCTCCCGCCTGAAGGTCAGCCACGCTTTCCACTCGCCCCTGATGGACCCGATGCTGGACGAGTTCGCACAGGCCATCGGCGACCTGACCTTCAACGAGCCGCGAATTCCCGTCGTTTCGAACCTGACCGGTCGCCTGGCCGAGCCCTACACCCCCGAGTACTGGGTACGACACGTCCGCGAGGCGGTCCGCTTCGCCGACGGTGTGCACACCCTGCACGAGTCGGGCGTGACCACCTTCGTGGAGGTCGGCCCCGGTGGTGTCCTCACCGCCCTGGCGCAGGGCTGCCTGGACGACACTGTGGCCGTGCCCGTCCTGCGCGGCGACCGTTCCGAACGGCACGCCGTTGTCTCCGCGCTCGCCGAACTGTACGTGCGCGGCGAGAGCCCCGACTGGCAGTCCCTCATCCCCGGCGCCCACCGCGTCACCCTGCCCACCTACGCCTTCCAGCGCGAGCGCTACTGGCTGGAGGGCGACGAGGACCCGGCCGCCATCAGCGCCCCGGCCGACCCGGCGGACTCCGGTTTCTGGGACAGCGTCGAGCGCGAGGACGCCGACTCTCTCGCCGCGACCCTGGGCCTGAGCGCGGACGCCTCGCTGACCGCGCTCCTGCCCCGGCTGTCCGCGTGGCGCAGGCAGCGCCGCGAGCGGTCCGTGGTCGACGGCTGGCGCTATCGCGTCACCTGGAAGCCGCTCGGCGCGCTCCCGCAACCCGACGCGGCCGGAACCTGGCTGCTCGTGATGGCCGAGGAGAGCGAGTGGACCGCATCGATCCGCGCCGCCCTCACCGACCACGGCGCGGCAACGGTCACGCTCGTCACCGGACCCGACACCGACCGCCGCACCCTGGCCCGCGAACTGGCCGGCATCGGCCCGGTGACCGGCGTACTCTCCCTGCTCGCCGAGGCCGAGGACCAGGCCGAGGACCAGGCCGAGGGCCAGGCCAAGGGAGAGGCCATGGGCGAGGGGGAAACTGCCTCGGCCGGGCAGCCCGGTCTGTCGTACGGCCTCGCGGCGACCCTCTGCCTGACGCAGGCACTCGGCGACGCGGGCGTGGACGCCCCGCTGTGGTGCGCCACGCGCGGCGCGGTGGCCACCGGCCGCTCCGACCGCGTCGACCACCCGCTCCAGTCCCAGCTGTGGGGCTTCGGCCGGGCCGCGGCGCTCGAACACCCGGGGCGCTGGGGCGGGTTGCTCGATCTGCCCGACCCGCTGGACCCCCGTACCGCGGCCCGCCTGACCGCCGTCCTCGGCCAGCGGGCCGAGGACCAGGTGGCGATCCGCCCCTCCGGCGTCCACGGGCGCCGACTCGTCCGGGCCACCCGCGCCACCGATCCCGCACGGGAGTGGTCGCCGCGCGGCACGGTGCTGATCACGGGTGGTACGGGTGCGCTGGGCGGGCATGTGGCGCGCTGGCTCGCCGGTGCGGGTGCCGAGCATCTGGTGCTGACCAGCCGTCGGGGCCTCGACGCGCCCGGTGCCGCCGCTCTGAAGGCGGAGTTGGAGGAGTCGGGCGTACGGGTGACCGTCGCCGCGTGTGATGTCGCCGACCGTGCGGCGCTGGCCGCGCTGCTCGCCGAGCACCCGGTGAACGCCGTCGTCCATGCCGCGGGCGTCGGCGACCACACCATGATCGAGGACAGCGACCCGGCCGGGTTCGCCCGTACGGTGTCCGCGAAGGCCGCGGGCGCCACTCACCTGGACGAACTGCTGGCCGATCAGGAACTCGACGCGTTCGTCCTGTTCTCCTCGGGCGCCGGCATCTGGGGCGGCGCCAGCCAGGCCGCCTACGCCGCGGCCAACGCCTACCTGGACGCCCTCGCCGAGCACCGGCGGGCACGCGGACGCACCGCGCTCGCCGTCTCCTGGGGCGGCTGGGCCGACGGCGGCATGGCCGGGGTCGGCGACGGCGAGCAGATGCTGCTGCGCCGCGGCCTGCCCCCGATGCGCCCCGCCCTCGCGCTCTCCGCGCTCCAACAGGCGCTGGCCGACGACGACACCGCGCTCACCGTCGCGGACTTCGACTGGCAGCGGTTCATCGGCCCCTTCACCGTCACCCGGCCCAGCGCCCTGTTCGCCGACGTGCCCGAGGCGGCCCGCGCCCTGGAGGGCCCGGCCGCCGGTGGCGCCGAGGCGGGCAACGCGCTCGCCGCACGACTGGCCGGACTGTCGGCGGGCGAGCGGGACCGCACCCTGGTGGACCTCGTCCGCGCCCACGCCGCCGCCGTGCTCGGCCACGAAGGCAGCGCGGCCGTGGAACCGGGCCGGGCGTTCAACGACCTCGGCTTCGACTCCCTGACCGCCGTCGAACTGCGGAACAAGCTCACGGCCGACACCGGCCTGAAACTGCCCACCACCCTGGTCTTCGACTACCCCAACGCCACCGCCCTGGCCCACTTCCTGCGCGCCGAACTCCTCGGGGCGCAGGACGACGCAGGGCCGGAGCGGCAGGTGCCCGCCGACGGCGACGAACCCGTCGCCATCGTGGCCATGAGCTGCCGCCTCCCCGGCGGCGTCGGCTCCCCCGAGGACCTGTGGCGGCTCGTGACGTCCGGCGGCGACGCGATCTCCGGCTTCCCCGAGGACCGCGGCTGGGACATCGAGGGCCTCTACGACCCCGACCCGGGCACCCCGGGCAAGACGTACGCGCGCGACGGCGGTTTCCTCCACGACGCGGGTGACTTCGACGCCACGCTGTTCGGCATCTCGCCGCGCGAGGCGCTCGCGATGGACCCCCAGCAGCGGCTGCTCCTCGAAGCCACCTGGGAGGCCTTCGAGCGGGCCGGCATCGACCCGGCCGCCATGCAGGGCAGCCGCACGGGTGTGTTCGTCGGCATGTCCTACCAGGGCTACGGCGCCGGCCTCCCGGAGGTCCCCGAGGGCGTCGAGGGGCATCTGCTCACCGGCAGCGCCGCCAGCGTCGTCTCCGGGCGCGTGGCCTACTCGTTCGGCCTGGAGGGCCCGGCCGTCACCGTCGACACGGCCTGCTCGTCGTCGCTGGTCGCCCTGCACCTGGCCATGCAGTCGCTGCGGAGCGGCGAGAGCACCATGGCCGTCGCGGGCGGCGTCAACGTCATGGCCGTACCGGCCGCGTTCGTCGAGTTCAGCCGCCAGCGCGGGCTGTCCGCCGACGGCCGCTGCAAGGCGTTCGGCGCCGGTGCGGACGGCACCGGCTGGGCGGAGGGCGTGGGCGTGGTGCTCGTGGAGCGCCTGTCCGACGCCGTCCGCAACGGTCATGAGGTGCTTGCGGTGGTCCGGGGGAGCGCGGTCAACCAGGACGGCGCGTCCAACGGTCTGACCGCGCCCAACGGTCCGGCTCAGCAGCGGGTGATCCGGCAGGCCCTCGCCTCCGCCGGGCTCACCCCGGCCGATGTGGACGCGGTGGAGGCGCACGGTACGGGGACGAAGCTGGGCGACCCGATCGAGGCGCAGGCGCTGCTCGCGACCTATGGACAGGATCGTGAACGGCCGCTTCTGCTGGGCTCGTTGAAGTCGAACATCGGTCATGCCCAGGCGGCATCCGGTGTGGCCGGCGTCATCAAGATGGTCATGGCGATGCGTCACGGCGTGCTGCCCCGGACGCTGCACGTCGATGAGCCGACGCCGCACGTGGACTGGTCGGCGGGTGCGGTGCAGCTGCTGACGGATGCCGTGGACTGGCCGCAGACGGACCGCCCGCGCCGCGCGGCGATCTCGTCCTTCGGTGTGAGCGGCACCAACGCCCACACCATCATCGAACAGGCGACGATGGCCGAACCGGCCGTCGTCGCACCGGCCGAGGTCACCTCCCCGGCCGTGCCCTGGGTGCTGTCCGGCAAGACCGAGGCCGCACTGCGCGCCCAGGCCGAACGCCTGCTCGCCCTGGTCGCCGACGGCGCCGAACCCTCCCTCACCGACATCGGGTTCTCGCTGGCCACCACACGGGCCGCCCTGGAGCACCGTGCCGCCGTGGTCGGCACCGATCACGACCGGATCGCCGAGGGCCTGCGCGCCCTGGCCTCCGCGGCGCCCGCCCCCGGCGTCGCCCTCGGCCGCGCCGACACCGGCCAGGTCGGATTCCTGTTCTCCGGCCAGGGCTCCCAGCGCGTCGGCATGGGACGTGAACTGTACGACGCCTTCCCGGTCTTCGCGGCGGCCTACGACGAGGCGTGCGCCCATCTCGACCGGCACCTCGACCGGCCGCTGCGGGAGGTGGCCTTCGGCGAGAACGGCCACGGCGATGGCGCGCACCTGAACCGCACCGCCTTCACCCAGCCCGCCCTGTTCGCGCACGAGGTCGCCGTCCACCGCCTGCTGGAGTCCTGGGGTGTACGACCGGACTACCTGGCCGGACACTCCGTGGGCGAGATCGCCGCCGCGCACGTCGCCGGGGCCCTCTCACTGGAGGACGCGGCCACACTCGTGACCGCCCGTGCCGCGCTGATGCAGGCCCTGCCCGCCGACGGCGCGATGATCGCCGTACAGGCCACCGAGGACGAGATCCGGCCGCATCTCACCGACGACACCGACATCGCGGCGGTCAACGGCCCCGAGTCCGTCGTGGTCTCCGGAGCCGAGGACGCCGTGCTGGAGATCGCGGAGGTCTTCACCCGCCAGGGCCGCAAGACGTCCCGGCTCACGGTGAGCCACGCCTTCCACTCGCCCCTGATGGACCCCGTACTGGAGGACTTCGCCCGCGTCGTCGGCGGACTGCGCTTCGAGACGCCCCGGACACCCGTCGTCTCGAACCTCACCGGCGAACTCGTCGACGCGTACACCCCGGACTACTGGGTCCGGCACGTCCGCGAGGCCGTGCGCTTCGCCGACGGCATCCGCACCCTGGGCGAGCTGGGCGTCACCACATTCGTGGAGACCGGCCCCGGCGGGGTGCTGAGCGCCATGGCCCAGGGCTGCCTGGACGGCGCGGTCACCGTGCCCTCCACACGGTCCGCCGGCCCCGAGCCCGAGGCGATCACCGGCGCGGTCGCGCGCCTGCATGTGCTCGGCGTCCCCGCCGACTGGGCGGCGTTCTTCGCCGGGCGCGGCGCCCGGCGCGCCGAACTGCCCACCTATGCCTTCCAGCACCAGCGGTACTGGCTCCGGACCACCGCGCCCACAGGCGCCGCCGCGGCGACCGACGCCGTGGAGGCCGGGTTCTGGGAGACCGTGGAGCGCGAGGACACCCAGTCCCTCGCCGCCACCCTCGACCTGCCCGCCGAGCAACTGGACGCGGTGCTGCCCCGGTTGTCCGCGTGGCGCCGGAAGCGGCGCCAGGAATCGGCCGTGGAAGGCTGGTCCTACCGCACGGGCTGGAAGCCGCTCAGCGGTCTGCGGACCCGTGAACTGCCGGGTGACTGGCTGTTCTTGACCACCCAGGAGCCGACCGGCACGGACGATGCGACGGCCGCCGAGGATCGGCCGGCCGAGGCCGCGTGGACGTCCGCCGTCGCCGACGGGCTCGCCGCCCGTGGCGCCCGGCTGATCCGGGTCACCGTCGACCCCGCCGCCGACCGGGACACACTGCTGCGCCAACTCACCGACACGGTAAGGGACGTCACGGTCGACGGGGTGATCTCCCTCCTCGGCACCGAGGAGAGCCCCCATGCCGCCCACCCGGACATCTCCGTCGGCACCGCGCTGACCCTCGCGCTCGTCCAGGCCCTGGGCGACGCGGGCATTGCCGCCCCGCTGTGGGCACTGACCAGGTCCGCCATGTCCACCGGCCGCGCGGACCCGGCGCCGAGCGCCGCCCAGCACGCCGTCTGGGGTCTGGGCCGGGTCGCCGCGCTGGAACACGCTCGGCGCTGGGGCGGGTTGATCGACCTCCCGGACACGATCGACGACCGGGTCACCGACCGTCTCGCCGCGGTCCTCACCCAGTCGGCGGAGGACCAGGTCGCCATCCGCGCCCGAGGTGTCTTCGGTCGCAGGCTCACCCAGGCACCCGCCCGCCGCGACACCGGTACCCCTTACGGGTGGTCGCCGCGCGGCACGGTGCTGATCACGGGTGGTACGGGTGCGCTGGGCGGGCATGTGGCGCGCTGGCTCGCCGGTGCGGGTGCCGAGCATCTGGTGCTGACCAGCCGTCGGGGTCTCGACGCGCCCGGTGCCGCCGCTCTGAAGGCGGAGTTGGAGGAGTCGGGCGTACGGGTGACCGTCGCCGCGTGTGATGTCGCCGACCGTGCGGCGCTGGCCGCGCTGCTCGCCGCGCACCCGGTGAACGCCGTCGTCCACACCGCGGGAGTGGACCACCTGGACCCGCTGGACACCATGACGCCGGGCGCCTTCGCCGACGTGCTCTCCGCCAAGGCGGCGGGCGCCCTGCACCTCGACGCGCTTTTCGACGGCCGGGAGCTCGACGCCTTCGTGCTCTTCTCGTCCATCGCCGGTGTGTGGGGCAGCGGCCACCAGGCCGCCTACGCGGCGGCCAACGCCCTGCTCGACGGACTCGCCGAACGCCGCCGCGCCCGAGGACTGCCGGCGACCGCCGTGGCCTGGGGCCCCTGGGCGGGCGGCGGCATGGCCGAGGGCGACGGCGCGGACGAACGGCTGCGCCGCCGCGGCCTGCTCCCGATGCCCGCCGCGCTCGCCGTGGCCGCACTCGCACGGGCGCTGGACTCCGGCGCGGCGACCACCACGGTGGCCGACATCGACTGGGCACGGTTCCTGCCCCCGTTCACCATGGGCCGCCCGAGCGCCCTGTTCGGCGACCTCCCGCAGGCCGAGCCGATCCGCACCGCGCACAGCGCGGCGGGCGAACCCGGCACGGCCACCGCCTCGCCCCTGGCCGACCGCCTCACCAAGGTGTCCGAGACCGAACAGCACACCCTGCTGGTCGACCTCGTCCGCACCCACGCGGCGGCCGTCCTCGGCCACAGCGGCATCGGCGAGGTCGAGGCCGACCGGGCCTTCAAGGACCTCGGCTTCGACTCCCTGACCGCCGTCGAACTGCGCAACAGGCTCACCACCGAGACCGGCCTCACCCTGCCCACCACCCTGGTCTTCGACCACCCCAACGCCCAGGCGATCGCACGGCAGTTGCGCACCGAGCTCACCGGCCGCACCCCGGCGGCCGCCCCGGAGCCGGGCACCGCACCCGCCGCGGACGACGAACCCATCGCGATCGTCGGCATGGCGTGCCGGTATCCGGGCGGGGTGCGTTCGCCCGAGGATCTGTGGCGGCTGGTGGCCTCCGGTGGTGACGCGGTCGGCGAGTTCCCGGAGAACCGCGGCTGGGACGTGGACGGCATCTACGACCCGGACCCGGACGCCTCCGGCAAGACGTACACGCGGCACGGTGGATTCCTTTACGACGCGGGGGAGTTCGATCCGGGGTTCTTCGGGATCTCGCCGCGTGAGGCCGTGGCGATGGATCCGCAGCAGCGGTTGCTGCTGGAGACGACGTGGGAGACGTTCGAGCGTGCCGGTATCGACGCGGAGTCGGTGCGCGGCAGCCGTACCGGAGTCTTCGTCGGCTCCGGCTACCAGGACTACGCCGCCCAGGCCTTCCACGCGATCGACGACTCCGAGGGCTTCTTCGGCACCGGCAACTCCGCCAGCATCATGTCCGGCCGCATCGCCTACACCCTCGGCCTGGAAGGACCGGCCGTCACCGTCGACACGGCCTGCTCCTCCTCCCTGGTCGCCCTGCACTGGGCGGTCCAGGCGCTGCGCGGCGGCGAGTGCTCCATGGCACTGGCCGGCGGTGTGATGGTCATGTCCACCCCGCGCGCCTTCGTGGAGTTCAGCCGCCAGCGCGGGCTGGCCCCCGACGGCCGCTGCAAGGCGTTCGGTGCCGGTGCGGACGGCACCGGGTGGGCCGAGGGTGTCGGCATGCTGCTGGTGGAGCGGCTGTCCGACGCCCGCCGCAACGGGCACCAGGTGCTGGCCGTCGTTCGGGGCAGCGCGGTCAACCAGGACGGCGCGTCGAACGGTCTGACCGCGCCCAACGGTCCGGCGCAGCAGCGCGTCATCCGACAGGCCCTCGCCTCCGCCGGACTCACTCCCGCCGATGTGGACGCGGTGGAGGCGCACGGTACGGGGACGACACTCGGTGACCCGATCGAGGCGCAGGCGCTGCTCGCGACCTACGGGCAGGATCGTGAACGGCCGCTTCTGCTGGGCTCGTTGAAGTCGAACATCGGTCATGCCCAGGCGGCGTCCGGTGTGGCCGGCGTCATCAAGATGGTCATGGCGATGCGCCATGGCGTCCTGCCCCGGACCCTCCATGTGGACGAGCCGACACCGCATGTGGACTGGTCGGCGGGTGCGGTGCGGCTGCTGACGGATGCCGTGGACTGGCCGGAGACGGACCGCCCGCGCCGGGCCGCGATCTCGTCGTTCGGTGTGAGCGGCACCAACGCCCACACCATCATCGAACAGGCCCCGCCCGTCGAAGCCGAGGAGCCGAGCACCGGCCCGGTACTCCTGCCCTGGCTGCTCTCCGCCAAGAGCGGCGCCGCACTGCGCGACCAGGCACGACGGCTGCTGGCCCATGTACAGGACGACACCTCACCCGCCGACGTCGGCTTCTCCCTGGCCACCACCCGCAGCGCCCTGCGCCACCGGGCGGCCGTCATCGGCGAGACCAACGCCGAACTCCGCCGAGAACTGGGCCTGCTGGCCGCCGGCACCCCCTCACCCGGAGTCGTCCAGGGCCGACCGGGAGGCAAGGTCGGATTCCTGTTCTCCGGTCAAGGCTCGCAACGTCTGGGCATGGGGCGTGACTTGTACGGGGCGTTCCCCGTGTTCGCCGATGCGTACGACGAGGTGTGCGCGCGGCTGGATGTGCCGTTCGATGTCGACGCCGAGTCTCTGGACCAGACCGGGTGCACGCAGCCCGCGTTGTTCGCGGTCGAGGTGGCGTTGTTCCGGCTTCTCGAATCGTGGGGTGTGCGGCCGGATTATGTGGCCGGTCACTCGGTGGGTGAGATCGCGGCCGCGCATGTGGCTGGGGTGTTGTCGCTGGACGACGCGGTGAAGTTGGTGTCGGCGCGTGCCGCGCTGATGCAGGCGTTGCCCGCGGGCGGTGCGATGGTCGCCGTACAGGCCACCGAGGACGAGGTGCTGCCCCGGCTGACCGACGGCGTCGGTGTCGGTGTCGCGGCGATCAACGGGCCTCGGTCGGTCGTGATTTCGGGCGCGGAGGAGGCAGTCCTGGCGGTCGCCGAGGCGTTCGCCGCTCAGGGTCGCAAGACCTCCCGCCTGAAGGTCAGCCACGCGTTCCACTCGCCCCTGATGGATCCGATGCTGGACGACTTCGCACAGGCCATCAGCGACCTGACCTTCAACGAGCCGCGTATACCGGTCGTTTCGAACCTCACCGGTCGCCTGGCCGAGCCCTACACCCCGGAGTACTGGGTACGGCACGTCCGCGAGGCGGTGCGCTTCGCCGACGGTGTCCGGACCCTCCACGACCTGGGGGTGACCACGTTCGTGGAGATCGGCCCTGGCGGTGTCCTGAGCGGTATGGCGCAGGGGTGCCTGGACGGGGCCGTGACGGTGCCGGTGCT
>NZ_JBFBFF010000008.1:0-357584 GCF_040684035.1 Streptomyces sp. NPDC093018 | reverse complement strand
GGGAAGGGGTTGAGGTGGCGCAGATGGGCCTGGGCGATCGCGTCGCCGGCCGCGCGCAGCCGTCGTACGGCCGCGGTGATCGGGCCGTACGTCGAACCCCAGCCGAGCACCACAGTGGCGGCGCCGTGCGGGTCGTCGACCTCCAGGTCGGGGACCTCGATGCCGTCGATCTTGGCCTGCCGGGTACGGACCATGAAGTCGTGGTTGGCCGGGTCGTAGGAGATGTTGCCCGTGCCGTCCTGCTTCTCGATGCCACCGATCCGGTGCTCCAGACCGGGAGTACCCGGCACCGCCCACGGCCGGGCCAGGGTCTCCGGGTCACGCTGGTACGGCCAGAACACCTCGGTGCCGTCCGCCAGGGTGTGGTTCGGGCCGGAGGCGAACTGGACTCTGAGGTCCGGCAGTTCCTCCAGGTCCGGGATGCGCCAGGGCTCGGAGCCGTTGGCCAGATAGCCGTCCGACAGCAGCATCACCGGGGTGCGGTACGTCAGGGCGATGCGGGCCGCTTCCAGGGCCGCGTCGAAGCAGTCGGCCGGGGTCCTCGGCGCGACGATCGGCACCGGCGCCTCCCCGTTGCGCCCGTACATCGCCTGGAGCAGATCCGCCTGCTCGGTCTTCGTCGGCAGCCCGGTGGACGGGCCACCCCGCTGGATGTCCACCACCAGCAGCGGCAGCTCCAGAGAGACCGCCAGGCCGACGGTCTCGCTCTTGAGGGCGACGCCGGGCCCGGAGGTGGTCGTCACGGCGAGCGAACCGCCGAAGGCCGCGCCCAGCGCCGCGCCGATGCCCGCGATCTCGTCCTCCGCCTGGAAGGTCCGCACCCCGAAGTTCTTGTGCCTGCTCAGTTCGTGCAGGATGTCCGAGGCCGGCGTGATGGGGTACGAGCCGAGGAACAGCGGCAGGTCCGCCTGCCGGGAGGCGCTGATCAGACCGTAGGCCAGGGCGAGGTTGCCGGAGATGTTGCGGTAAGTGCCCGTCGGGAAAGCCTTGGCGGCCGGGGCGACCTCGTAGGAGACCGCGAAGTCCTCGGTGGTCTCACCGAAGTTCCAGCCCGCCCGGAACGCGGCGATGTTCGCCGCCATGATCTCCGGCTTCTTGGCGAACTTCGACTTCAGGAACTTCTCCGTGCCCTCCGTGGGCCGGTGGTACATCCAGCTCAAAAGCCCGAGGGCGAACATGTTCTTGCTGCGCTCGGCCTCCTTGCGGGAGAGGTCGAACTCCTTGAGGGCTTCCACCGTCAGGGTGGTCAGTGGCACCGGGTGGAGGCCGTAGGCGTCGAGCGAGCCGTCCTCCAGCGGCGAGGCGTCGTAGCCCACCTTCTGAAGGGCCCGCTTGGTGAACTCGTCCGTGTTCACGATGATCTCGGCGCCGCGCGGCAGATCGCCGATGTTGGCCTTCAGGGCCGCCGGGTTCATCGCGACCAGGACGTTCGGCGCGTCGCCCGGGGTGAGGATGTCGTGGTCGGCGAAGTGCAGCTGGAACGAGGAGACACCGGGCAGGGTGCCTGCGGGGGCGCGGATCTCGGCGGGGAAGTTCGGCAGGGTGGAGAGGTCGTTGCCGAAGGAAGCGGTCTCCGAGGTGAACCGGTCCCCGGTGAGCTGCATGCCGTCACCCGAGTCCCCCGCGAACCGGATGATCACCCGGTCCAGGCGGCGCACGTCCTTCGTGCCGCCCGGTTTGCGCTGCTCCCCGACGGCTGATCCGTCGGCCTGCTCCGTTGGGCTGCTGACCTGGCTGGTCACTGAACTGGACCTCCTTCGAGGCGGCTGTCCGGGGCGTGGTCGTCCCACGGACCATCCCAGGATCAACCCTACGTCGGTTAGGGTCGCCTTCCCGTGGTCATCCGGAGATTCGGATGACGTTTCGAGACGGCGTGTAGCGCTGACATGTCAGGGCTTCCTTCCCCGGTTGGCCCCTCCGCTCTCCTGCCGGGCACCCCTCATTCCCACGGAAGCCGCATCCTCTGACACACCCCTGACGCGGAGGCCCGCCCGCAGCCTCTCGAAGCCGTCCGGTCAGGAGTTCAGATAGGTCAGCACCGCGAGCACCCGCCGGTGGTCCCCGTCGCTCGGCGACAGCCCGAGCTTGAGGAAGATGTTGCTGACGTGCTTCTCCACCGCGCCGTCACTGACGACCAGTTGCCGGGCGATCGCCGAGTTCGTCCGCCCCTCCGCCATCAGTGCCAGCACCTCGCGCTCGCGCGGGGTGAGCCGGGCCAGCACGTCCTGCTTGCGGCTGCGGCCCAGCAGCTGCGTGACCACCTCCGGGTCCAGCGCCGTACCGCCCTCGGCGACCCGCACCACCGCGTCCACGAACTCCCGGACGTCCGCCACCCGGTCCTTGAGCAGATAGCCCACGCCCCGGGTGGAACCGGCCAGCAGCTCGGTCGCGTACCGCTCCTCCACGTACTGCGACAGCACCAGCACCCCGAGCCCGGGATGCGCCTTGCGCAGGGACACGGCCGCCCGCACCCCCTCGTCGGTGTGCGTCGGCGGCATCCGCACGTCCGCCACCACCACATCGGGCAGCGCGCCCGTACCGGCCAGATCGGCGATGGTCTTCATCAGCGCCTCCGCGTCACCGACCCCGGCCACCACCTCGTGTCCCCGGTCGGTCAGCAGCCGGGTCAGACCCTCCCGGAGCAGCACCGAGTCCTCGGCGATGACCACCCGCACCCTGTCCTCCACGATCCTTCGCCCCCGTCATGCGCGGTCCCATGGCGACGCCCATCAGGGACGCGCCTTCGTACGAGGACCAAGCATTCCAGGAATCGGCACACAGCGTGTGATGCCCTGTGGATAACTGGGTCGAGTACCGGTATATCCGCTGGTCAGACGCTAGTTGGCGGTTGGTCGGCCGACCCGGCCGCAGGGGCCGGGCCGCCGTCGGTCAGCCGCGCCAGGGAAGTTCCGCTATCACCCGGGTCGGACCGCCCGCGGGGGAGTCCACCAGCAGGATGCCGTCCACCGCGTCCAGCCGGCCCCTGAGGCCCGCGAGGCCCGAGCCGGCGGAGGCGTCCGCGCCGCCCACGCCGTCGTCGGTCACCTGGAGCATCAGCCGGTCCTCCGAGCGCCACACATCGACCGCGGCGGAGCGTGCCCGGCTGTGCTTGGCGACGTTCTGGAGCAGCTCGCAGACCGTGAAGTAGGCGATGCCCTCGATGGCCGGCGCCGGACGGGACGGCAGGTCGACCTCCACCCGGACCGGCACCGTGCACCGGGCCGCCACCGCCGAGAGCGCCGCGTCCAGGCCCCGGTCGGTCAGCACCGCCGGGTGGATGCCCCGGGCCAGATCGCGCAGTTCCTGGAGCGCCGTCTTCACCTCGCCGTGCGCGTCCTCCACCATGCGCGCCGCCGCCTGCGGGTCCTCCCGCATCTTCTCCTTCGCCAGCCCCAGGTCCATCGCCAGACCGACCAGCCGGGCCTGCGCCCCGTCATGCAGATCGCGCTCGATGCGGCGCAGGTCGGCGGCGGCCGTGTCCACCACGACGCCCCGGTCCGACTCCAGCTCCACGACCCGCTCCGACAGCAGGGAGGGGCCGAGCAGCCCGCGCACCAGCAGCCCGTCCACCGTCGTCAGGGCGCGCACCAGCCAGGGCGTGGCCAGCGTGAACAGCAGCCCGACCAGTGCGGTCACGGTGATCTCGAAGGGGTTGTCCAGATAGATGCGGTGGTGCTCGTCGCCGTACAGCTGAAGGCCGCTCTCACCCGCGTACGCCGGGAAGACCCAGAACCACAGCGGATAGGTCAGCAGGGTCAGGCTCAGCGTCCACAGGGTCACCGAGACCGTGAAGGTGAAGACCGCCCAGGGGAACTGGACCAGGGAGTACAGCAGGCTCCGCCAGGAGGCGCCGCTCTTGAGGACCGCGCCCATCCAGGCCAGCGCGCCCGGCTTCGTCACCCGCAGCGGCTCCGGGCCGGGCACGTCCACGCCCAGCAGCGCCCGCGCCCGCACCCGCTCCAGCGCGCCGAAGCCCCGGGACCCGGCCAGCGCCGCCGCGAGGACGGGAACGCCGAGGAAGGTCACCAGCAGGCCCGCGCCCAGCGACACCATCGTCACCGTCCAGGTGAACAGCACGATTGAGATCGGCAGGCTGAGCAGGACATACCCCAGCTCCCGCCAGGTACGGCCCTCGAACGGCGCCCGCAGCGCGGCGGGGAGCCGGGGGCGGCGGCCGGGGCGCGGGCCGTATCCGTACCGCCCCTTGTCGTCGGTGTCGTAACCCTGGCCGTACCCGCCGTGTCCGTACTGAGTGGCCATCGATGTCGTCCCGTTCTCCTCGTCCAGGCGGCGGTTCAGCCGTACCTCAAGAGTCGTGTGCCGGAGCCCTCGGGACCATGGAGTCCGTCGGCGTCCCGGACGGGGGGTTTTCCCCACCCCCGCTCGGCCCGGCGGGTGCCACCGGCCCGTCCCGGGCGGCTACTTCTCCCGGTCCCGCCACGGCAGTTCGGCCGTGACCTCCGTCGGGCCGCCGACCGGGGAGTCGACCACGAACAGGCCGTCCACCGCGCCCAGCCGGTCCGCGAGACCCCGCATCCCGGTGCCGCCGTCCAGGGCGGCGCCGCCCCGGCCGTCGTCGTGGACCTGGATCAGCAGCCGGTCCGCGGTCCGCCACACGTCCACCGACGCGGAGCGGGCCGCGCTGTGCTTGCTGACGTTCTGAAGCAGCTCGGAGACGGTGAAGTAGGCGATGCCCTCGATGGCCGCGGCGGGGCGGTCCGCGAGGTCGACGGTCACCTTGACCGGAACCGTGCAGCGGGCGGCGACCGAGGACAGGGCGGCGTCCAGGCCGCGGTCCGTGAGCACCGCCGGATGGATGCCCCGGGCCAGATCGCGCAGCTCCTGGAGGGCCAGCTTCACCTCGCCGTGCGCCTCCGCCACCATCTCCGCCGCCGTGTCCGGGTCCTCCAGCAGCTTCTCCTTGGCCAGACCGAGGCCCATGGCCAGATTCACCAGCCGGGCCTGCGCGCCGTCGTGCAGATCGCGCTCGATGCGGCGCAGGTCGGCGGCGGCCGTGTCCACCACCACACCGCGGTCCGACTCCAGCTCCGCTATCCGGCGCTCCAGTTCGTCCGAGGGGGAGAGCAGGGCGCGCACCATCGCCCGGTCCGCGTTCGCCAGCCCCCGAGCGAGGTAGGGCAGCACGGGCCAGAGCACGAACAGCGAGGTCAGCACCGTACAGAAGGTGAGGATGCCCCAGGGCAGCCGGATCACGTCGTACAGCAGAGTGCGCCAGCCCACCGGGTCCTTCAGCGCCATCCACGCCCGCTGGAGCAGGCCCCCGCCGCGGGCGAGCGGCAGCGGCGACGGCTCCTCCACCCGGACCCCGAGCAGCGCCCTGGCCCGCGCCCGCTCCAGCTTCCCCAGCTGCCGGGCGCCCAGCAGGGACAGCGCCAGCAGCGGCAGGCCGATCACGGTGACGGCGAGGCCGCCGCCGACGGACAGCACGGTGATCGCGTAGACGAAGCCGAACACCGTGGTCGGCAGGTTCAGCAGGAGGTGCGCGATCTCCTTCCAGGTGTGGATGTCGTAGGCCGGCCTCGGAGGCGGGAAGCCGTCGGTGCCGTCGGGCCGACCGGATATGCCGGGCCGGTCGGGGCCGTCGTGCCGATCGGTGCCGTCGGGCCGGCCGGCGGCGGAGCTGGGAGCGGTCATACCGGACAGCCTGCCGAATGCGGCACCTTCCGCGCCATGCGGTACACCGCCCTCCGCTCACGGGGGAAAACCCCACCCCCGGCCCCGCCCCTGCCCCGTCCCCGGCCTTCCGGGGGCGTCTCGGGGTGTGACTGCCTGCTTACCGCTTCTTTATCAGGGCCTAGACTCCCGTGCGTACAGGTCACGAGGTCAGGGAGTGAGGGACGGACGGTGCGGGAGACGCTGGGGGACCCGACCATCGCCGCGACGCACGTCGTCACCGCGGCCGGACATGTCGTCACCGGTGCCGGTTATTTCCGGTCCTACTCGGCCGTGGGGCTGCTCGCCGTCGTCGGCGTGCTGTTCGTCGCGGTCGCGTTCGGCGCCGGACGGCTGCTGCGCCCCGTAGTGCCCACCCCGGAAAAACTCCTGACCTACGAGTGTGGCGTCGACCCCGTCGGCGAGGGCTGGGCCCACACCCAGGTCCGCTACTACGTCTACGCCTTCCTGTACGTGATCTTCGCGGTCGACTCCGTCTTCCTGTTCCCCTGGGCGACGGTCTTCGCCGCCCCCGGCTTCGGCGCGACGACCCTCGTGGAGATGTTCGTCTTCCTCGGCTTCCTCGCCGTCGGCCTGCTGTACGCATACAAGAAGGGCGTCCTGGCATGGACGTGACCCCGGACCCCGTACTCCTCCCCGAGCCCAAGCGGCTGGGCGCGCTGGCCAGGCTGGCGCCCGAGCCCATGAAGGTGGTCCTCAACTGGGGCCGCCGCTACTCGCTCTGGGTCTTCAACTTCGGCCTCGCCTGCTGCGCGATCGAGTTCATCGCCGCGTCGATGGCCCGGCACGACTTCATCCGGCTCGGCGTCATCCCGTTCGCGCCGGGCCCCCGCCAGGCCGACCTGATGGTGGTCTCGGGCACCGTCACGGACAAGATGGCCCCCGCCGTCAAGCGACTGTACGAACAGATGCCCGAGCCGAAGTACGTCATCTCCTTCGGCGCCTGCTCCAACTGCGGCGGCCCCTACTGGGACTCGTACTCCGTCACCAAGGGCGTCGACCAGATCATCCCCGTGGACGTCTACGTGCCCGGCTGCCCGCCGCGCCCCGAGGCGCTGCTCCAGGGCATCCTCAAGCTCCAGGAGAAGATCGCCGCCGAGTCGCTGGGGGAGCGCTACGGCCACGGCGGCGCCCGGCCGTCCGCGGCCGCGCTCCAGAGCGGTCTGGTACGGCCGCCCGCCCCGTCCGGCGAGGAGGGCGCGCGATGAGCACGGCCGGCTGGCTGCCCACCCCCGTCGAAGAGCTGTTCGGCGCGGAGGCGGTGGCCGAGGAGTCGTACGAGGTCCTGACGGTGGACGTCCCGCCGTCCGCCTGGCTCACCGCGCTCGAGACCGCCCGTACGACGCTGACCTGCACCTATTTCGACTGGCTCAGCGCGGTCGACGAACCGGGCACCGGCTTTCGCGTGTCCGCCCACGTCGTGGCCCTGAACCCGGTCCGCCGCCTCCTTCTGCGTACGACGGTGCCGCACTCGGCGCCGGTACTGCCGACCGCCGTCGGGGTGTACGCCGGCGCGGCCTGGCACGAACGCGAGACGTACGAAATGTTCGGGGTGACCTTCGAGGGCCACCCGGCGCTTGAACACCTGCTCCTCCCCGAGAACTTCGAGGGCCATCCGCTGCGCAAGGACTTCGTCCTCGCCGCCCGTGTCGCCAAGGCGTGGCCCGGCGCGAAGGAGCCCGGCGAGTCCGAGCACGGCGGCCCCAAGCGCCGCCAGATGCTTCCGCCCGGCGTCCCCGACCCCAACGAGTGGGGCCCCCTCAAGGGCCAGCTCCCCGCCGCCCCGGCCCGCCCGGCCCGCGCCGCGGGAGACCGTCCGGTACGACGCACCCGTACGGCCGCGGAGGGTTCGACCGGTCAGCAGGGTCCGACCGAGGCCGCCGCTCCGGCCCGTCCCCGGCGGACCCGGAGCGCGAGCGAGGGTTCCGCGAGCCAGGCGGTGGAGGACAGCGCGGCCGGTGCTCCGGTTCGGCCGCGGCGGACGCGGAGCGCGAGCGAGGGCTCGGCGAGTCAGGTGGCGGGGGAGCCGAAGGATTCGGGGGCCGAGGACGGCGTTGCCGGTGCCGAGCCGGGTGCCGCCGGTGGTACGGCTCGGCCACGGCGCGTGCGCAGTGCGAGCGAGGGCTCGGTGAGCCAGGCACCGCAGGGCGGTACCGCCCGGCCCGCGGCGGAGGGCGAAACCGCGGGGACCGAGGTGGAGGGTCCGGCGGTGTCCGGGCCCGCCCCGGCACCGGGCCGCCCCCGTCGTGCCCGCAGCGCGTCGGGGGGTTCCGCCTCCCAGCGCGCTCCGGAGCCCCCGGCCTCGGCGACCGAATCGTCGGCGGCGCCCGCGAGTCCCGGCGACGCCGACAGGCCGCCCGGCCGTACGGCACCGCGCAGCTCGGACGCCCCGTGGCACCATGCCCGCCCGGCGTTCGACGAGTCCGGCCGGTCCGCCGAGACGGAGCCCGTCGAGGCGGAGCCCGGGAACGGGGACGCGCGAGGAGCCGTACGACCGCAGGAGCCGGCCGGACCGCGGGCCGCCGACCCCACCGAGCCGCAGCCCGCACCCGAGCCGCCACGACCTGCCGAGCCTCCGGAGCCGACCGAGCCTTCAGAACCAGCTGAGCCTTCAGAACCGGCTGAGCCTTCGGAGCCGGTTGAGTCCGCGGAGCCCGCCGAACCTTCGGAACCGGCCGAGCCCGCCACCCCCTCGGAACCGGCCGATTCGCAGACCGCGCCCGGTCAACCCTCCGCCGACCCCGAATCCTCCCCGACCGACCCCCCAGGAGGCCCGCAGTGAACGGCGCACTCGACGTCGCCCTGCGGCTCGTGGCCGTGTTCGTCGTCTTCCTCGTCTTCCCGCTCGTCGTGGGACAGACCGAGCACAAGGTGATGGCCCATATGCAGGGGCGGCTCGGGCCGATGTACGCGGGCGGGTTCCACGGGTGGGCCCAGCTGGTCGCCGACGGCGTGAAGTTCGCCCAGAAGGAGGACGTGGTCCCGGCGCAGGCCGACCGCCGGGTCTTCCAGCTCGCACCGGCCGTCGCCCTGCTGCCGTACCTGCTCGTCCTGCTCGTCATCCCGGTCGGACCGGGCGAGGGCGCCGTCGGACAGGCCCTGGACGCGGGCGTGTTCTTCGCGCTCGCGGTGATGGGCGTCGGCGTGCTCGGCTCGCTGATGGCGGGCTGGGCCAGCGCCAACAAGTTCTCCCTGCTGGGCGGCCTGCGCACCGCCGCCCAACTGCTGGCCTACGAACTGCCGATGCTGCTCGCCGCGGCCTCCGTCGCGATGGCGGCCGGCACCGTCTCGCTGCCGGGCATCCTGCACGCCTTCCACTGGTGGTGGCTGCCCTGGCAGCTCATCGGCGCGGTCGTCTTCTTCGTCGCCGGGCTCGCCGAGCTGCAACGCCCGCCGTTCGACATGCCGGTCGCCGACTCGGAGATCATCTTCGGCGCGTACACCGAGTACACCGGGCTGCGCTTCGCCCTGTTCCTGCTCGCCGAGTACGCCGGCATCGTCGTGCTGTGCGGTCTGACCACCGTGCTCTTCCTGGGCGGCTGGCACGGCCCCTGGGGCGCCGACGGGCTCGGCTGGGTCTGGACGCTCCTGAAGGCCGCGATCCTCGCCTTCATCGTCATCTGGCTCCGCGTCACCTACCCGCGGCTGCGCGAGGACCAGCTCCAGAAGCTGTCCTGGACCCTCCTCGTCCCCCTCTCCCTCGCCCAGATCGCCCTCACCGGCATCGTCAAGGTGGTGATCTCCTGATGGCTGCGTCGCGCCCGCCCACCCAGCCCCGCATCCCCGGCGCCGGCCTCGCCAAGGGCCTCGCCGTCACCCTGCGCACGATGACGCGCAAGCACGGCACCGAGCAGTACCCGGACACCCTGCCCGAACTGCCGCCCCGCACCCGGGGCGTGATCGGCCTGTTCGAGGAGAACTGCACGGTCTGCATGCTGTGCGCCCGTGAATGCCCCGACTGGTGCATCTACATCGACTCCCACAAGGAGACGGTCCCGCCCGCCGCCCCCGGCGGCCGCGAGCGCAGCCGCAATGTCCTCGACCGGTTCGCCATCGACTTCTCGCTGTGCATGTACTGCGGTATCTGCATCGAGGTCTGCCCCTTCGACGCGCTGTTCTGGTCCCCGGAGTTCGAGTACGCCGAGACCGACATCCACGAACTCACCCACGAGCGCGACAAGCTCCGCGAGTGGATGTGGACCGTGCCGGCCCCGCCCGCGCTCGACGCGGGCGCGGAGGAGCCGAAGGAGATCGCCGCCGCCCGCAAGAGCGCCGAGAAGCAGGCCGCCGCCGCACAGGCCGAGGCCGCGCGGACCGAATCCGAGGAGGGCGACGCATGAGCCCCGCCCCCGCTCCCGTCCTGAGCCTCGCCGCCGCCCCGCACGGGACCCTCGCCGCGGCCCCGCACGGCTTCCTCTCCCCGACCGGCGTCGAGATCGCCTTCCTCCTCTTGGGCCTCGTCACCTTCGGCGCCGCGCTGATCACCGTCACCACCCGCCAACTGGTGCACGCCGCCCTGTGGCTGGTGGTCGCGCTCGGCGGCCTCGCCGTGGAGTACCTGCTGCTCACGGCCGAGTTCATCGCCTGGGTGCAGGTCCTGATCTACGTCGGCTCCGTCGTCGTACTCCTCCTGTTCGGGCTGATGCTCACCAGGGCCCCCATCGGCCGCTCCCCGGACGCCGACTCAGGTAACCGCTGGGCCGCCCTGGCCGTCGCGATCGCCGCCGCCGTCGCCCTGGTGTGGGTGGTCACCGACGCCTTCCGTACGACGTGGATCGACCTGACCGGACCGGCCGCCGGCACCACCCGTGTCACCGGTGCGAGCCTGTTCCGGTACTGGGTGCTGCCCTTCGAGGCCCTGTCCGTGCTGCTCCTCGCGGCCCTGGTCGGCGCGATCGTCCTGTCCCGCAAGGCCAAGGCCAAGACCGATGCAGATGGCGGTGGCGATGGCGACGCCGGTGACGAGCCGGCAGCCCGTACGCCGGCCCCCGTCCCCGCCCAGAAGGACGGCGCCCGCTGATGCACCTCGTCTACCCCGCCGTCCTCTCCGCCCTCCTCTTCTGCACCGGCCTGTACGGCGTCCTCGCCCGCCGCAACGCGATCCTGGTCCTGATGTCGGTCGAGCTGATGCTCAACGCCGTCAACCTCAACCTGGTCGCCTTCGACGTCTGGCTCAGCCGCGCCGCCCGCGACACCCTGCACTCCGGCCAGGCGCTGACCCTGTTCACCATTACGGTCGCCGCCGCCGAGATCGGCATCGGCCTGGCGATCGTGCTCGCCGTGTACCGCAACCGCGGCACCTCCGACATCGACAAGCTCCGCGACACCGCCGAAGGCCGGGGCGACGCGGAACCGGGTGCCGTCGCGGCACAGAAGACCGAGGCCACCGCGTGACCACGACCACCCTCGCCGTACTCGTCCCCCTGCTGCCGTTCCTCGGCGCCGCGGCCGGACTGCTGCTCGGCCGCACCGCGCCCGGCTTCGTGCGCCCGCTCGCCGTGCTGCCACCGCTGGCCGCACTGGCGCTGGCCGCGCTGGTCGCCGTCCGCCAGGGCGGCGGGCCGGCCGTGGACGCGCACACGGAGCTGACCCCCACCGGCTCGGTCCCCGTCGAACTGGCCCTGCACATCGACGGCTTCGCCGCGCTCGTCGCGATCCTGGTCGCCTTCGTCGCGACCTGCGTGCAGATCTACTCCACCGGCTATCTGCGCGACGACCCGCGCTACCCCTCGTACGCCGCTCTCGTCTCCCTGTTCACCTCCGCGATGCTGCTCGTCGTCTACTCCGGCGACCTGATCGTGCTGCTGGTCGGCTGGGAGGTCATGGGCATCTGCTCCTACTTCCTGGTCGGCCACTACTGGGAGACCCCCGAGGCCCGCGCCGCCTCCCTCAAGGCCTTTCTGGTCACCAAGCTCGGCGATGTGCCGTTCCTGATCGGCCTGTTCGCGCTCGCCACCGACGCCGGCTCCTTCCGCATCACACGCGTCCTCGGCACGGTCGCGAGCGGCGGCCTGCACCATCCGACCCTCGTCGCCCTGCTGCTGCTCGCGGGCGTGGCCGGAAAGTCGGCGCAGTTCCCGCTGCACACCTGGCTCCCGGACGCCATGGCCGGTCCGACGCCGGTCTCGGCGCTGATCCACGCCGCCACGATGGTCGCCGCCGGTGTCTACTTCGTCGCCCGTCTCCTCCCGGTGTTCGAGGCATCCGGGGCCGCGATGCTGGTCCTGGCCGTGATGGCCGCCGTCACCATGACCGGCTCCGGCCTCGCCGCGCTCGCCCAGGACGACATCAAACGCGTCCTCGCCTACTCGACCATCGGCCAGCTCGGCTACATGACCGGTGCCCTCGCCGTCGGCGACCGCGGTGCCGCCGTCTTCCACCTCCTGTCCCACGGCGCCTTCAAGGCGCTGCTGTTCCTCGCCGCCGGTGTGATCATCCACGCCGCCGGCACCAACTCGCTGGCCGCGATGTCCCGCATGCGCGGCCTGCGCGAGCGGGTCCCGGACGCCTACTGGACGATGACCGTGGCCCTGCTCACGCTGGCCGCGATCCCGCCGTTCAGCGGCTTCTTCTCCAAGGAGTCCGTCCTCGGCGCCGCCGAACACGCGGCCCACGGGGACACCGCGCACGTGCCCGGGGCGGCAGGCTGGCTGGTCCTCGTCGCCGGTCTGCTGACCGCCGTACTGACCGCCGCCTACGCCACCCGGCTGTGGCTGCTGGCCTTCCACGGCCGGGGCGCCGAGGCCCCCGACCACGGCCGCCAGCCGCTGACCATGACCGCGGTCCTCTGGGTCCTCGCGGTGCCCTCCCTGGCCTTCGGCGGGCTCGCCTACCGCGCGCTGCCCGGCTGGTTCGACGGCACCTCCCTGACCCCGACCCCGCTCACCTCCATCCTCGGCACGGGTCTCGCCGTGGCCGGCGGCCTCCTCACCTACGGCGTCTGGCAGCGCACCACCCGAAGCCTCGTCAGCCCTCCGCTCGGCGCGGTCGCCGCCCACCCCGAGGGCGACGCGGGACGGGTCGAGGCCGAGGCCATCGCCAGCCACACCCCGGCCTACGGCGACATCGCCTACGCCCCCGACCCGGCGGACCCCGGACGGGCGCTGCTCGGCCCGCTGCACCGGCACGCGGCCGTCGGCTTCCACCTCGACGCCGTCTACGCGGCGCTGTTCGTCCGCCCGGTGCTGGCCGCGGCGAGCCTCGTCCGCTTCCTCGACCGCGAGGTCGTGGACACCTACGTCGGCGCCGCCGGCGCGCTGCCCCGGTTGCTCGGGGCCGCCGTACGCCGCGCCCAGACCGGCAATGTGCAGACCTATGTGAGCGCGCTGCTCGCCGGCACCGTCGTCCTGGCGGTCGCCGTCGTCCTCGTCGCCACGGGAGCGTGAGCAGGCGTGATCGATATCAACGAGTCCGTGATGCGGGTCCTTCTCGCATTGATCGTCGTCGGCCCGCTCATCGGTGCCGTCGCCGCCCTCCTGCCGGCCCCGCCCGGACTGAAGGGGAAGTCGCCCGAGCAGTCCGTGCTGCGGCACGGCGTCACCGTGACCGGGGTGATCCTCGCCGCCGCGATCCTGCTCGCGCTCGGCTTCGACCACCACCATCCGTCGAGGATGCAGGCCACGACCGACATCAGCTGGATCCCCGCGCTCGATGTGCGGATCCACCTCGGCATCGACGGCATCTCGCTCCCCCTCGTCGTACTGACCGCGCTGCTGACCTTCCTGTGCGCGCTGTACTCCTACTTCAAGCCGCCCACGGGCCCGTCCCCGAAGGCGTTCGTCGCCCTGCTGCTCCTGCTGGAGACCGGCACGCTCGCGACCTTCGCCGTGCTCGATCTGCTGCTGTTCTTCCTCGCGTTCGAGACCGTGCTGATCCCGATGTACTTCCTCATCGCCCGCTGGGGCGGCGAGGGGCGGACCCGGGCCGCGTGGAAGTTCATCCTGTTCACGCTGCTCGGCTCCGTCGTCATGCTGCTCGGCCTGCTCCTGATCGGAATCAAGGCGGGCACCTTCGACATGGTGGCACTCGCCACTGACAACGGCCGGTCCCTGACCGCGTCCGTGCAGGTCATCGCCGTTCTGGCGGTCGGTCTCGGGCTCGCGGTCAAGACCCCGATGTGGCCGCTGCACAGCTGGCTGCCCGACGCCCACACCGCCGCGCCGACCACCGGCTCGGTGCTGCTGGCCGGTGTCCTGCTGAAGATGGGTACGTACGGGTTCGTCCGGATCCTGCTGCCGGTCGCGCCGCACGGCTTCCGCACCTTCGCGCCGTACCTCGCCGCCTTCGCCGTGGTCGGGATCATCTACGGGTCCCTGGCCTGTCTGGCGCTGGCCAGGCGGGGCGCGAAGGGCGACCTCAAGCGGCTGATCGCCTATTCCTCCGTCGGCCACATGGGCTTCGTCCTCCTCGGCATCGCCACCATGACCCCGACCGGCGTGAACGGCGCCCTGTTCGCCAACATCGCCCACGGCCTCATCACCGGCCTGCTGTTCTTCCTGGTCGGCGCCCTCAAGGACCGCACCGGCAGCACCGACCTCGACACGCTCGCCGAGGAGACCGGCCTCGCCCTGTACGGCAAGGCGCCCCGCCTCGGCGGGCTGCTCGCCTTCGGTGCCGTGGCCTCCCTCGGGCTGCCCGGACTCGCCGGGTTCTGGGGCGAGATGCTCTCTCTGTTCGGCGCGTTCAAACCCGCGGCGGACCTCAGTCGCCCCGCCTTCCTCACCTTCATGGCGATCGGCGCGTTCGGCACCCTGCTGACGGCCGCGTACATGCTGATCGTGGTCCGCCGGGTCTGCATGGGCGGCGCCGAGCGCGAGGTCCCGAAGCTCGCCGACGTCCAGGCTTACGAGTTCGCCGCCTGGACTCCGCTCGTCGCCCTGACCGTCGTCGCCGGACTCTGGCCGCGGGCCCTGCTCGGCCTGACCGACCCGGCCGTGCACCAGCTGCTCGCAGGAGGCACCCGATGAGCGCCCAGCCCCTCGCCCAGCCGCTCGCCGAGACCGCCACCTCCGCCGCGCCGCTGGTCCACCACCTCGCCCAGCCGCTCGGCCATCCCCTGGCCGCGTCCGCCGCCTCGCTGGTCCAGTCCGTCGACTGGCTCGCCGTCGCCCCGCCCCTGATCGCCGCCGTCGTGGCGCTCGGCGTGCTCGTCGCCGACCTCTTCCTGCCCGAGGCCCGCAAGAACGTCCTCGGCTGGATCTCGGTCGCCGGACTCGCCGCCGCCGCGCTGATGCTGCTGCCGCTCCTGGACGGCGACCGCGCCACCTTCTGCCTGACCGGCAACGGAATTGGAACCGGCACCGGCACCGGTGCGGGTCCCGGAGCCGTCACCGGCGCCCCGCGCGCGTGCAGTTACACCGCCGACCACTTCACCCTCGTCATCCAGCTCCTGGTCCTCGGCGGCGCCCTGCTCGCGGCCCTGCTGTCGATCACCACCCTGGACGACGACCGGCGGCGCGTCCCGCCCGGCGAGTTCTGGTTCCTGCTGCTGTCCGCCACGGCGGGTGCCGCCCTGCTGCCCGCCGCCCGCGACCTGGCCACCCTGATCGTGGCCCTGGAGGTCGCCTCCCTGCCCGCCTTCGCCCTTGTCGGCATCCGGTACGGCGACCGGCGGTCCGCCGAGGCCGCGCTGAAGTTCTTCCTGTCCTCGGTCACCGCCACCGCGGTCAGCCTGATGGGCGTCAGCTTCGTCTACGCCTCCACCGGAACCCTCTACCTCACCCAGGTGGCGCAACGACTTCCGGACACCCCCGGCCAGCTGCACACCCTGGCCCAGACGGGCGTCGTCCTCACCCTGATCGGCTTCGCCTTCAAGACGGCCGCCGTGCCCTTCCACTTCTGGGTGCCCGACACCTATGTGGGCGCGCCGCTGCCCGTCGCCGCCTACCTGTCGGTCGTCGGCAAGGCGGTCGGCTTCTCCGGCCTCATCCTCGTCACCGTGGTGGCGTTCCCGTCGTACGCCGACGTCTGGGCGCCCGCGCTCGCCGTCCTGGCCGCCCTCACCATGACCGTCGGCAATGTCGGCGCGCTGCGCCAGCGGGCCACCCGCGCCCGCAGTGCCGTACGCCTGCTCGCCTGGTCCTCCGTCGGCCAGGCCGGCTATCTCCTCGTACCGATCGCGGCGGCCGGGTACGCCAAGGACGCGCAGAAGGCGATCGGTTCGACCGTCGCGTACGCCCTCATGTACGCCGCCGTGAACCTCGGCGCGTTCGCGGTCGCCGCCGTGGTGGGCCGCGGCCGGGCCGGGAACCGGATCTCCGACTACCGGGGCCTGTACGCCACCAACCCGGTGACGGCCCTCCTGATGGCCTTCTTCCTGCTCTGCCTGGCGGGCCTGCCGCCGGGGATCATCGGCCTGTTCGCCAAGGTCACCGTGTTCTCGGCGGCCGTCGGCGCGGGCCTCGGCTGGCTCGCGGTCGTCATGGCCGTCAACGTGGTGATCGCCCTCTTCTACTACCTCCAGTGGACGGCCCTGCTGTTCCGCGCCCCGGAGGGCGAGACCGTCCGGCACCGGATCCCGGCTCCGCTCACGGCCGCGATCGCCCTCTCCGGGGTGGCGGGCGTCGCCCTGTCCGGAGCACCTCAACTGGTGCTGCGCTTCGCGGCCACCGGGCTCTTCTGAGGAGGACCGACGGGCCCCGCGGAACCCCCTTCACCCGTACGGCCGGACCCCCTTCACTCGTACAGCCGCCGCGCCCGCCCCCGCCCACCTGGGAACTTGTGACCGCCGCCTGGCGTTGACCAGTGCGGGAGGGTCCACTGGACCGAAGGGTCCCTGCTGTACCACTTGGAGGGCGTACCGTGCACCGCCGGCACAACGGGCTCAGGACCGCAGTACTCCTCGGGGGACTGTCGGCGCTCATCATCGTCATCGGCAGCTTCTTCGGCCGCACCGGGCTGATCGTGGCGGTCCTGATCGCCCTCGGCACGAACGCGTACGCGTACTGGAACAGCGACAAGCTGGCCCTGCGCGCGATGCGGGCCCGCCCGGTGAGCGAGTTCGAGGCCCCGGCGCTGTACCGCATGGTCCGCGAGCTCTCCACACAGGCCCGCCAGCCCATGCCCCGGCTCTACATCTCCCCGACCGAGGCCCCGAACGCCTTCGCCACGGGCCGCAATCCGCGCAATGCGGCGGTGTGCTGCACCGAGGGCATCATGCGCCTGCTGGACGAGCGCGAGCTGCGCGGCGTCATCGGGCACGAACTGAGCCATGTCTACAACCGGGACATCCTCATCTCCTCGGTGGCCGGCGCGCTCGCCTCGGTGATCATGTTCCTGGTGAACTTCGCCTGGCTGATCCCGATCGGCCGTTCGGACGACGACGAGGGCCCCGGCCTGCTCGGCATGCTCCTGATCATGATCCTCGGCCCGCTCGCCGCCACGCTGATCCAGCTGGCCATCAGCCGCTCCCGGGAGTACGAGGCGGATGCCTCGGGCGCCCAGCTCACCGGCGACCCGCTGGCCCTCGCGAGCGCCCTGCGCAAACTGGAGATCGGCACCCAGCAGCTGCCGCTGCCGCCCGAGCCGCGGATCGAGACCGCCAGCCACATGATGATCGCGAACCCGTTCCGCCCGGGGCAGGGGCTGTCGAAGATGTTCTCCACGCACCCGCCGATGGCGGAGCGGATCCAGCGCCTGGAGGGCATGGCGGGCCGCAGGCCGTGAGGCCGGTGGTACGGCCGTCACCCGACGCCCCTCGCAGAGCCGGTGCGAGCCACAGAGCCGACGCGAGCCACAGAGCCGGTGCGAGTCACAGGGCCAGCGCGAGCGCCGCTCCCAAGCCGCCGAGCACCAGGGCGAAGGCCGCCTGAGGCCAGCCGCCGTCGCCCCACCGGAAGAAGCGGTCCAGGGCGAGCCGGCCGGGCCCGATGGCCGCGACGGCGAGCGCGACGACGGCGATGCCGACGTTGTACTCCACCCCGCCCTTGTCCACCCACACCCCGTGGGCGGCGCTCACGGTGACCATGGCGTTGATCATCACGCCCACGATCGCGGCGGCCGCGAGCGGTACGAGCAGCCCGGCGGCGAGGCCGAGGCCGCCGAGGAACTCGGAGAGGCCGCCGATCGCGGCGAAGAGCTTGCCGGGGCGGTAGCCGAGCGACTCGAACCCCTTGCCGGTGGCCGCGAGCCCCTGCCCGCCGAACAGCCCGAAGAGCTTCTGGGACCCGTGCCCCGCGAGAAACAGTCCGAAGGTCAGCCGGAGCAGCAGCAGCCCGCAGTCCGCTGCGCTCACCCCCACATGGCCGGTCCCCTGCCGGGTGGCCGACGGTGCGGTGGCGGTCGTCGGGCCGATGTGGTTCCTGGGCATCTGAGAACTCCGTACGGATGCCGGTATGTGCGCTTCCCCCAGGCCTGGACAGGCGTCTGCGCCCCCGTCGTCACCGCCCCTGTAGCGATGATTCCGGAGGTACGGCGCCCCCGCACATCGATCAGCGGCTGCCGAACCCCTGGTCCGTGCGGACGATCTCGCGGCCCAGCGGCATCAGCGAGATCGGGATGAGCTTCAGGTTGGCCCAGCCGAAGGGGATCCCGATGATCGACAGGAACAGCGGGATGCTGGTGATCAGGTGCTCCAGGGCGAGCCACCAGCCCGCGAAGATCACCCAGATGACATTGCCGACGACCGATCCGGCACCGGCGCCCGGCCGCTCCACGGCGGTCCGGCCGAACGGCCACAGCACGAACCCGGCGATGCGCAGCGAGGCGATGCCGAACGGGATCGTGATGATCAGGATGAAACAGATCAGCGCGGCGATCAGATAGCCGATCGACAGCCAGATGCCGCAGAAGAGCAGCCACAGGATGTTGAGCAGCAGGTTGAACACCTTCATGATCGGCACCTCTCGGGGTCACTGCGCCGGGCTTTGCTGCTGCCACAAGTATCAGCCGGTCACACCTTTCGAGCAGCGCCGGAGCGCCCCTGTGACGGGATCCGGAACGATCCGGGACGAAGCTTCGACCTGCGACGGCAACCAGGTGGAGGTTTACCGGCGTCCTGTTCACCAAGACGGCACGAACGCGCGCACGGCGAACCGTTGATCCTCACCAAGATCTCACGAGCGGGGCTGTGCGCACCGGGCGCGAAAGGGCAGGGTTGGCGCTATGGGCATCATCGCTTGGATCATTCTGGGGCTGCTGGCCGGAGCCATAGCCAAGTTCCTGCTGCCGGGGCGCGACCCCGGCGGCCTGCTGGGTACGACCGTCATCGGCATCCTGGGCGCGTTCGTCGGCGGCTGGATCTCGTCCCGTTGGCTCGACCACCCGGTCAGCAAGCACTTCTTCGACGGTGCCACCTGGGTCGCGGCCATCGGCGGTTCGCTGGTGCTGCTGATCGCCTACCGGCTGGTCTTCGGCAACTCCCGCCGCAGCTGAGCACCGCCCCGACAGCACGGAAGGGTGGGCGCCCGCAAGGGCCCCACCCTTCTCTCCGCTCCGCTCCCGGTTCCTACCGGTAGTTCACGAACTGGAGCGCGAAGTCGAAGTCCTTGCCCTTCAGGAGGGCGATCACGGCCTGGAGGTCGTCGCGGCTCTTGGAGCTGACGCGCAGCTCGTCGCCCTGGACCTGAGCCTTGATGCCCTTGGGGCCCTCATCGCGGATGATCTTCGCCACCTTCTTGGCGTTGTCCTGGGAGATGCCCTCCTCGATGGAGGCGAAGATCTTGTACTCCTTGCCGGACAGCTGGGGCTCGCCCGCGTCCAGTGCCTTCAGCGAGATGCCCCGCTTGATCAGCTTGGACTGGAAGACGTCGAGGACGGCCTTCACCCGCTCCTCGGAGTTCGCCTCCATGAGGATCTTCTCCCCGGACCACGCGATCGAGGCGCCGACGCCCTTGAAGTCGTAGCGCTGGGAGATCTCCTTGGCGGCCTGGTTGAGGGCGTTGTCGACCTCCTGCCGCTCGACCTTCGAGACGATGTCGAAACTGGAGTCGGCCATGTCCTGTGGCTCCTTGTATCGGGGTGCGTGTCGGTGCGTGCCGGCGTGCGCGGCGGCGGCCGCCGGGCCCGGCGTCCTGCCGGGCCGCATCCGCACCAGCCTAGCCACCCCGGGACCCGAGAGCTGGAGATCAACCGGGTGGCGAAGCACCCCCGTGGATCAGGTATTGTTTACGTCGTTGCCGGGGAACACCGCCGAAAGCGGGTTCGATTGGCAGCAAACTTGGCGGTGTGCCCGAGCGGCCAAAGGGAGCAGACTGTAAATCTGCCGGCTCAGCCTTCCCAGGTTCGAATCCTGGCGCCGCCACAGTAGGGAAACCCCCTCTGATCAGCCGATACAGCTGATCAGAGGGGGTTTCTCGTTTATCGGATCCCAACCGAACGATTTGGGACGCCCGGGGGCCGGCGCCCCCCGACCGCCCCCCGACCGGTCCCGGCCCCCTGAGTCGCCTGTGCGGTCAGTGCCAGTTGGTGTCGTGGGTGAGCCGGTGGTGGTGGCGGTCGTACTGGTCGACCGCCGCAATGGTCCGGCCGTCGGGGACGGGCGCGGCCCAGGCGCGGTAGCCGGTGCCGGGGACGGTGACCGTCGTGGCTCTGATCTGGTGGCCGTCGGTGAGGGTGATCACGCCGTAGGCGACGTCGGGTTCGGGGTTGGCGACCATGAGGCGGGTGCCGCTGGCGCCCTTGTCGTGGAGGCTCCAGAGGCCCATCTCGCCCGCCGGGCCGGGGTCGTTGGTGCCGGTGACGGGCTGGCAGTCGGACCAGGGGCCGCCCTGGTGGTCGATGCGGACGCCGTCGATGTACATGCGCTGGCACAGCAGGGACGTACCGAGGCCGCCGTGCGGGGGCGGGGCGTAGCCCTTGGGCAGCGCCGGGTGGAACTCCAGCGCCACCGACCAGCGCTTTCCGTCCGTCGTCCCGTCCGCCACCCGGACGGTGACCGTGCTCGGAGCCGGGGTGTTGCTCGGAGCCGGGGTGTAGGGGGAGCTCGCGGGGGGCGCGGGCAGGCGCGCGGGGGCGACGGAATCAGGCCGCGGCCCGAGGAACGTGGTCGACAGGCCGATGCCGACGACGCAGGCGGCACTCGCCACGGCGGCTACGGCGGCCGCGGTACGGCGGCGCTTGCGGCGGGCGCGGGCCGCGGTCAGGATCCGGTCGACGGGTGCCGGGGACGAGGGGTACGCCTCGCGCGAGCGGGCGAAGGCCGCCCGTACCCAGTCTTCTTGGCCGTGGTCTGGAGTCATCGTGCCTCTGCGGGGCGGCCGGCCGGGTAGGTGCGGGTGAGGGACGACCGGCTGCGCAGCTTGGCCAGCGCCCGGGACGCCTGGCTCTTCACCGTGCCGACCGAACAGCCGAGGACGTCCGCCACTTCCTCGACGGACAGGTCCTCGCAATAGCGCAGCACCACGACCGCGCGCTGCCGCTCGGGCAGGTCGGCGAGTTCGCGCGCCAGGGCGTCGTACACGTCCACGCCGCCCGCACCGGCCCCGTCGTCGTGGACGGGACCGGTGTCGGGCAGCGACGGAAGAAGGAGATGGGTGATCCTGCGACGGCGGTACCGGCTGCGGTTGGTGTTCACCAGAGCGCGGCGCACATAGTGTTCGGCGCGCTCCGGGTCCAGTCGCCGCCAGTGCGGGTACACCTTCGCCAGCGTCGTCTGCACCAGGTCCTCCGCCTCATGGAAGTCGCCGGTGAGCAGGTACGCGGTATGGGTCAGGGCACGCCAACGGGCGGCGACGAACCGGGTGAACTCCCCGTCCGGTCCGCTGTCCGCGGCCTTGCGGTCGGTTGGCTGCACAGCAGGAGGTGCCCGTCCTTCTTCCGGCTGGTCAGCGCCAGTTGGTGTCGTGGGTGAGCTGGTTGTGGTGGTTGTCGTACTGGTCGACGGCGGTGATGGTCTGCCCGTCGGGGATGGGTGCGGCCCAGGCGCGGTAGGTGGTGCCGGGGACGGTGACGGTGTCGGCCTTGACCCGGTGGCCGTCGGCGAGGGTGATCACGCCGTAGGCGACGTCGGGTTCGGGGTTGGCGACCATGAGGCGGCTGCCGTCGAGTCCCTTGTCGTGCAGGCCCCACAGGCCCATCTCGCCCGCCGGAGCGGGGTCGTTGGTGCCGGTGACGGGCTGGCAATCGGACCAGGGGCCGCCCTGGTGGTCGATGCGGACGCCGCCGATGTACATGCGCTGGCACAGCAGGGAGGTACCGGGCGCCGACGCGCCGTCCGGGAGGGTGGGCAGGGTGTAGCCCTTGGGCAGGGTCCGGTGGAACTCCAGTGCCACCGACCAACGGTGCCCGTCCACCCGTCCCTTGCCGATCACCCGTGTGACCACCGGCGGCGCCTGCCGGTGAGCGGAAACGGACCGCTTGGCGACGGCGGACGCGGACGCGGATGCGGACGCGGATGCGGACGCGGATGCGGACGCCGTGTGGGCGGCCGGGCCCGGGGCCGCCTCGCTCGCGGACGCGCCGAAGAACGAGACCCCACCGAGCGCGGCGACCGCGACGGCCGCCATGGCTGCCTTCCTGGCAGAACTGAGAGCCACGGAGCATTTCTCCTTCAAAGCCGCCGCCCGGCGCCGTGCCGGGCGGTCCTCGACGGCCACCGCGCTGGGCCCGCGCGCCGGCCTACGGCGGCCACCGGGAACGGCGGCCGCTCGGACATCCGCCCGTAGGTACTCCCGAACACGCCCGGCAGGTTGCACGCCACCGGCATCACTTCGCGGCGCGGTCCACGGAATTGGCACTAGAATCGAACGAGTGAGCGAATATCGATCGGCGGAACCCGGCCCGGAGTCGGAACCAGAGCCAGAACCCGGTGCGGGTGCGACCGCACCCGGTCCGGACGATGCTGGAGGCATGGCCGGGAAACGACCCATCGTCGTCCAGCTGCCCTCGCCGAGCGGTGGGCGGCGGGTCCGGGTGGACGGGGAGATCCTGGGGCTCGCGCACAATGTGCGGGACCTGGTGGAGTTCCTGCGGCGGGCCGGTCTGGAGATCGAGCCGGAGCAGGTCGCGGACTCGCCGCTGATCGACTGGCGCGGGGTCGGCCCCGAGTGCTGGGAGGCGCAGTCGCGCACCTGAGGCCGTACGATCCGGCACCTGACGCGGGCGTGACCGGTCGGCGCACCTGAGCAGGCACACTGGCGGTATGTCCTCCCGCCGCAGAACCTGCCCCGTGTGCCACCGCGAGATCGCCGTCGTGGCGGGCCGCTTCGCGCGGCACGATCCGCCCGGAGCCCGGGAGGACGTACGGCTCGTCTCCTGCGAGGGCTCCCGGCGGCAGGCCCAACTGGGCGCCGCCCAGCCCACGTTGGACGGATACGTCGTACCCGAGTTCCCCGGTCAGCTGCCGCTGTTCTGAGGCGCCCTCAACTCCCGCCGCCCGGGGATCAGTTCCCGGCCACCGACTTCACCGCGACCGACACCGGCGTCGAACCGCCCGTCAGTTCCAGCGTCAGACCGGCCGTCGCCGAGGTGTCCACCAGCTCCGCGAGTACGGCGGCCACGTCATCGCGCGGGATCATGCCGCGCCCGGTGTGCGCCTCCAGGCGGACCAGGCCGGTCCCGGCGTCGTCGGTCAGCGAACCGGGCCGCAGGATCGTCCAGTCCAGGTCCTTCTGACGGGTGACGTACGCGTCGGCCTCGCCCTTGGCGCGCAGATAGACGTCAAACACCTCGTCGCCCTGGTGCGCGGGATTCGCGCCCATCGAGGACACCACCACGAACCGGCGTACGCCCGCGCGCACCGCCGCGTCCGCGAACAGCACCGCCGCGCCCCGGTCCACCGTGTCCTTGCGGTCCGTACCGCTGCCCGGACCCGCGCCCGCCGCGAACACCGCCGCGTCCGCGCCCCGCAGCAGCTCCGTGACGTCCTCCACCGAGGCGGACTCCAGATCGAGCACCACCGGCTCGGCCCCCGCCGACCGCAGGTCCTCGCTCTGCTGCGGCTTGCGGATGATCCCCGCGACCTCGTACCCACGCGCGGCGAGCAGCCGTTCCAGCCGCAGCGCGATCTGACCGTGACCACCAGCGATGACAATGCGCATGCTTCAGACCGTACGCCCCGGGCGGTGCTACGACACCTCGCCCCGCCCCTGCCTCGGCAGCCCCGGTTCCGAGACCGCCGCCGAGTTGCAGTACTCCCGGACCGCGCTCGTACGGGCCACCACCCGGGCGCGATGGATCACGATCCGGCTGTACGCCAGGGAGAGCGCGCCCGGCAGATGGTCGCCGCGCACGGCCAGGAGCTCGGCCGGGAACCCCGCCTCCACCCGGACCCGGGGCAGGCCCAGCGTGGCGCGGGCCGTCGCGCTCACGGCGTCGTACGCGTCCTCGGGGCGCAATCCGTGGGCGGAGGCGAGCAGATAGGCCGCCTCCAGGGGGTCGCCGCGGCCCACGGGGTTCGACACGTCCCGCAGCGCGCCGCTGCCGGCCGCCGTCCGCACCCCGGCCGCGCGCAGCAGCCGTACCGGAGCCGTCCCCCGCCGGTCGGTGCCGCCGCAGCCGCCCTGGGGCAGGCATACGACCGTCACCCCGGCCGCCGCCAGCTGGTCCGCGGCGCGGGAGGCGGCCTCGGCGGGCAGGCGCGTGAGACCGGCGCACGGGCCGATCGTCACGCCGGGGCGCAGACCACCCGCCATCGCCGCGAGCCGGGACAGCCGGGCCGGGTCGGCGGCGTCCGTGTGCAGGTCCACCGGCAGGCCGTGCTCCGCGGCCACCTCCAGGACCGCCTCCACGTACCCCGTGGGATCCGGGTCCAGGTCCGGGCAGCCGCCCACCGCCGCGGCGCCCATCTTCGCCGCGTCCCGCAGCATCGCCAGCCCGTCCGCCCCGGCCACCCCCGTCAGCAGCCGGGGCATCGCCACCGCGGTCAGCTCCGCGAGCCCGCGCAGCGCCCGCCGGGCCCGGAGTACGGCGTTCAGCGCGCCGAGGCCCTGTACGTCGCCCACGCGCACATGCGCCCGTACGGCGGTCGCCCCGTGCCCCAGCTGGAGCAGCGTCGCCTCCGTGGCCCGGCGCTGGACGTCCTCGGGGTCGCAGGAGGCCGGGCCGGGCCGCTCGGCGGACAGGGCGGTGTCGCCGTGCGCGTGCGGCTCCGCCGGGGCGGGCAGCAGCAGGTAGCCGGTGAGGTCCACCCGCTGGGCGCCCGCGCGGGCCGGTCCCTGCGCCAGGCTGCCCGCGGTGCCCACGGCCTCGATCCGCCCGCCGCCCAGCCGTACGTCCACGGTCCGGCCGTCGGTCAGCCGCGCCCCGCACAGCAGTAGACCGCCCGACGGATTCGACGAGTTCGACGGCAGGTGCGGCTGCGGCTGGCTGTCGGGCATCGCGCTCCAAGGTCGGGGAGTTCGGGCAGGGCCTGAGGGCGGCCTGTGACGCGGTGTGACCGGCGACCGGGGCTCGGGGCACCCAAGATCACACCGGGCGTGTCGAGCCTAGGGTGACGAACGGCACAGGTCGCGCAGGAGCGAAATAGTCGTACCGGCGTGGTCCAGGCGCGGCCTACAGGGGGCCTTCGGCCTCCCGGGCGTCCCCGGAGCCGCTGTGGCGCGGCCCGCCCGCCCGGCCGATCGGCAGTGCGACGCGGACGCGCCGGGGCGCACACCGGGCTCGTCGACGCGCGTCGCGCAGCCATACCCGCCCGCGGCGTCAACAGGCCGGCCCCGCGCGGCCGTACGGGAGACCAGGGTCCGATTCCCGAGCGGATTCGGGCCCCGGCCGACCCCGCGCGGCCGTGCGGGAGCGGTCGCGCGCCCGCCTGACGTGGCGACATGTTCCGCGCGGGCCCCCGGAGACGCCCGTGTGCCCCTGGAAGCCCGCAGGGTGGGGCCGTACGGCCCCACCCGGCCCCCCGGGTGCGCTCCGGGCGCGCCCACGGTCCCCATCGGCCTCTGGGCGCGGCCTGAACGGCCGCACCGATGCGGCCCGCCCAACCCGCCGGACGCGCCCCGCCGTCCGGCACCGACGCGGCCCACCTACCCACGCCCACCCACGCCCACCCACGGCACCGAGCCCCCACGACGGCTACTTTCCGTGACGATCCGCCCGGCCCGATCCGCCCGCCCGAGCCAGCGGCTCGTTCCGCTTTCGCCGTACCGCCGCACTCGCCCGGACCCCGGCGCGCGCCCACCGGGGTCGACATCACGCCGCCCGGACGGCCCCGCCGACGGCACCCCGCCCGGCTCCACCGGTCCACCCCGCCCCGACCCCGCGCGAAGCCCCCCGCGGCCCCCGCCGAAGCCCCTCACAGCCGCCCCGCGCGGCCCCCGAAGTCCCACCCGTCAGGCCCGTCGACAGGCGTCCCGGCCCAGCGTGGATATGGATTTGGGTGAACGGCGGCGGACCGTGTAATGTCTTCATCGCTCGCCCCAATAGCTCAGTCGGCAGAGCGTCTCCATGGTAAGGAGAAGGTCAACGGTTCGATTCCGTTTTGGGGCTCTGGTGTGAGAGGTTCCCGTCGCAAGACGGGTTCTGATCTCATCAAAGCGGTGTAGCTCAGTCGGTAGAGCAAGCGGCTCATAATCGCTGTGTCACCGGTTCAAGTCCGGTCACCGCTACTGACAGTAGCCGATTGTGGGGTCGGTCCTTCAATCGGCTACTCTTTCTTGCGTTGAATAAGCCCATCCGTTCGTCTTAGGAGCACTCACGTGGCTGCCACCGACGTCCGCCCGAAGATCACGCTGGCCTGCGTGGAGTGCAAGGAGCGGAACTACATCACCAAGAAGAACCGGCGTAACAACCCGGATCGAATGGAGATGAAGAAGCACTGCCCGCGTTGCAATGCGCACACCGCGCATCGCGAAACGCGATAAATAGGCTCGTTCGCGAGGCCGTCCCCTTTCGAGGGGGCGGCCTTGCGGCGTTTTCACGGTCGGGCCTTCGGCCGGTTCCGGGCCCCGGCTAGTTTGGGACCCTCACATCCAGACATCAGGAGGTGCCGGGCCATGGCGCTCGACCAGTCCTTCGTGGGACGGACCTACCCGCCCACCGCGCCCTACGAGGTGGGCCGGGAGAAGATCCGCGAGTTCGCCGAGGCCGTGGGGGAGACCAACCCGGTGTTCACGGACCCCGAGGCCGCCAAGGCGTTCGGGCACTCCGATGTGATCGCCCCCCCGACCTTCGTGTTCTCGATCACTTTCCGCGCCGCCGGGCAGGTGATCGAGGACCCGCAGCTCGGCCTGGACTACGACCGGGTCGTGCACGGCGACCAGAAGTTCGCCTACCGCCGCCCGGTCCGCGCCGGCGACCGGCTCACGGTCACCTCCACCATCGAGGCGATCAAGTCCCTCGCGGGCAACGACATCGTGGACATCCGCGGTGAGGTGCACGACGAGGCGGGCGACCACGTCGTGACCGCCTGGACGAAGCTCGTGGCCCGCGCGGCCGAGGAGGTTTGAGCAGCTGATGACGGCGAAGATCGGCTACGACGATGTCGAGGTCGGCACCGAACTCCCGGCGCAGACCTTCCCCGTGACGCGCGCCACGCTGGTGCGCTACGCGGGTGCCTCCGGTGACTTCAACCCCATCCACTGGAACGAGAAGTTCGCCAAGGAGGTGGGCCTGCCGGACGTCATCGCGCACGGCATGTTCACCATGGCCGAGGCGATCCGCGTGGTCACCGACTGGCTCGGCGACCCGGGCGCGGTCGTGGAGTACGGCGTCCGCTTCACCAAGCCGGTCGTCGTGCCCAACGACGACCAGGGCGCCCTGATCGAGGTCAGTGCCAAGGTCGCGGCCAAGCTGGACGACAACACGGTCCGCGTGGACCTCACCGCGACCAGCGCCGGGCAGAAGGTGCTGGGGATGTCGCGAGCGGTCGTACGGCTCGCTTGACGGCGTGTGGCTCGCTTGACGGTGTGTAAGGGGCGTCCTCCATGGCGAGGCGCCCCTTACGCGCGCCCGGGGCTTCTTGCGCAAAGTAGTAATTGAGTACTAACTTACTGCCCATGGTCAGGATGAGCGCAGAAGAGCGGCGCGAGAGTGTCGTCCGTGCGGCGATGGAGGAGTTCGGCAGGGGTGGCTACTACGGCACCTCCACCGAGGCCATCGCCAAGCGGGTCGGCGTGTCGCAGCCGTACCTCTTCCGGCTCTTCCCGGGCAAGCGGGCGATCTTCCTCGCGGCGGCCGAACGCTGCGTGGAGGAAACCATCCATATGTTCGCCGAGGCGACCGAGGGGCTGGAGGGGGAAGCGGCCCTGGACGCCATGGCCGAGGCCTACACCACGGCGATCGTCGAGCAGCCCTCGCGGCTGATGATGCAGATGCAGATGTTCCTGGCCGTCGCCGCCGCCGAGGAGGAGGGCGACCGGGAGTTCGGCGAGACCGTACGGGCCGGCTGGATGCGGCTGTGGGACACGGTCGATCTGCCGCTCGGTACCTGCGTGAAGAACACGACCGAGTTCATGGCCTACGGAATGCTCATCAACACCCTGGTGGCCATGGGCTTCCCGCGCGGGCACCGTGTGTGGGAGGGCCTGGACACGCTCCCGTTCGAACGGGAGACGGGCGAGCCGGACGCGTAGTCGCGGCCCGCGGGCACGGCGGGGCGCACCTATGGGTGAACGTGTGTCCGCAAAAGTTAGTCATCGATTACTAACCAAACTCGAACCAGACACTGGGAACTCATGTCCCCGGGGGAGCGATGTCACAAGCGATGTCACAGCAGACCGAACAGGCCCATGAGGCCCGGCAGACTCGCCGGAGCGCCGTCTGGGCCCTCCTCGTCACCAGCGTCGCCGGATTCATGGCGGCCCTGGACAACCTCGTCGTCACCACCGCCCTGCCCGCCATCCGCAAGGACCTCGGCGGGGCGCTGGACGACCTGGAGTGGACCGTGAGCGCGTACACGCTCACCTTCGCCTGCCTGCTGATGTTCGGCGCCGCGCTCGGCGACCGGTTCGGCCGCAGGCGGCTGTTCACCGCCGGGCTCACGGTCTTCACCGGCGCCTCCGCCGCCGCGGCGATGGCCCCCGGTATCGACTCCCTGATCGCCGCCCGCGCGGTGCAGGGCGTCGGCGCGGCCGTGATGATGCCGCTGACGCTGACCCTGCTGACGGCGGCCGTGCCCGCCGCCAAACGGGGGACCGTGTACGGCATCTGGGGCGCCGTCAACGGCCTGGCCGTCGCCTCGGGGCCGCTCATCGGCGGCAGCCTCACCGAACATGTGTCCTGGCACTGGATCTTCTGGCTGAACGTTCCGCTCGGCCTGATCACGCTGCCCTTCGCCCGGCTGCGCCTCGCCGAGTCCCGCGGCTCCGGCGCCCGCCTGGACGTCCCCGGCACCCTGCTCGCCAGCGGCGGCCTCTTCGGGATCGTCTACGGCCTGGTCCGGGGCCCCTCCGACGGCTGGACGGACCCGGTGGTCCTGACCGCCCTGTCGGCCGGCGGCGCGCTCCTGCTCGCCTTCGTGGTCTACGGCTCCCGCGCCGCCAACCCCATGCTGCCGATGCGGCTGTTCCGCTCCCGCGCCTTCTCCGGGATCAACGCGGCGAGCATGCTGATGTTCGTCGGTATGTTCGGCTCGATCTTCCTGCTCAGCCAGTACATGCAGGGCGTCCTCGGCTACTCGCCCACCGAGGCGGGGCTGCGGATGCTGCCGTGGACGGGTATGCCGATGCTCGTCGCGCCCATAGCGGGAGTCCTCTCCGACCGGGTGGGCGGCCGACCGGTCGTCGCGGCCGGCCTGTTCTTCCAGGCCGCCGGTCTCGGCTACATGGCCTACGTGGTCACCGCCCACGCCTCCTACGGGGTCCAGCTGCCCGCCCTGATACTCAGTGGCATCGGCATGGCCCTCTACTTCGCCCCGGCCGCCAACCTCGTGATGTCCAGCGTCCGCCCGCATGAGCAGGGCATCGCCTCCGGCGCGAACAACGCCCTGCGCGAGGTCGGCGGCGCGCTCGGTGTCGCGGTCATGTCCTCGATCTTCTCCGCGTACGGCGGCTACACCTCCGCCCAGTCCTTCGTGGACGGTCTGCGCCCCGCCCTGGTCACCGGCGCCGCCGTGGTCGCCCTCGCGGCCCTGGCGAGCCTGGCCATCCCGGGCCGCGGCCGCACCGGCGGCCCGAGGCCCCTGCCCGAGACCGCCTCCGCACCGGCCCTGGAGCCCACGTCCGGCTGATCAGCCGAGCGAGCACTCCGCCCACACCGTCTTGCACGGAAACCGGTCCTCCCGCACACCCCAGCGGTCCGCCAGAGCGTCCACGAGGAGCAGGCCACGGCCCGACTCCGCGTCCTCGGCGGGCCGTTGGCGTGCGGGGAGCCGTTCACCGCGGGTGTCCGTGACCTCGATCCGCAGCGTCTCGCCGACGAGGCGCAGCGTCAGCCGGAAGTCCCGCCCCGGAACGCGCCCGTGCGTCACGGCGTTGGCCGCCAGCTCGGCCACGAGATGACTCGCGGTCCGGGTGGGCAGCCCCCAGCGCCGCAACTGCGCCTCCGTGAGCAACCGGGCCAGCCGGGCCCCTCGGCGGGTGGACGACAACAGCAGGCTGAAATCCGGTGACGGCGTGGGGGGTTGGGCCGCGGCCTCGACGATTTCCTGGTTCATGCCTCTCAGCGTGGCCGGAAATGCCTACCGTGAGGAGTGATCGAGCGGTTGCGTGCAGTGACTGTCGGCTGGTTGTCCGGTGCTGTCCAGGCTGTCGGGATCGTTGCTCCGGGTAGTGCGACGCGGTACGCGCGCGGGACGACGGAGGGGTTCGGGATGTCGGTGGACGGCGAGGCGGTAGGGCCCGACGGCGAGGTGGACGAGCCGGGCTGGGAGGTCGATCCGGACGACGAGTGGGGTGTCGCCGTGATCACGATGGTGGGCCGGCAGCTGAAACTGCTGCGCGAGGCGGCGGGGTTGCGCGCCGCGGAGTTCGGGGCGCTGGTGGGGTACGGCGAGGACCTGGTCTACAAGGTCGAGGCGGGCAAGCGGATCCCGCGGCGGGAGTATCTGGTCGACGCGGACCGGGTGTTGAACGCGAACGGGGTCATCGAGGCGACGTGGGAGGACATCAAGAGGATCCGGTATCCGAAAAAGATTCGGGATCTGGGGAAGTTGGAGGCCAAGGCGGTCGAGATCGGGGTGTACGAGTGCCAGAGCATCAACGGCTTGCTGCAGATTCCTGAGCACGCGCGGGCTCTGATTCAGGCTCGGCAACCCCCGTACTCGCCGGACGACCTGGAGCGCATGGTGGCGGCTCGTCTGGCCCGACAGTCGGTCTTCGAGCGGGATCCGTCTCCGTCGCTTCACTTCGTGCTGGAAGAGGCCCCACTGCATCGGCAGGTTGGGGGCACAATGGTGTGGCGACGGCAGCTCGAACGTCTGCTGGAGGTGGGGCAGTTGCACAACGTCGCGCTTCAGGTCATGCCGACGAACACTGAGCCTCATCCAGGGCTGGACGGCAGGATCGAACTGCTGAAGTTCCCGGATGGTACGGCGGTGGGTCGGTCCGATGGGGCCTTCAACGGCCGACCAATCTCCGAACCCAAACATCTGCGCATCCTTGAGCTGCGGTATGGCACTATCCGGGCTCAGGCGCTCACTCCAAGGGCGTCGCTGGCCTTCATCGAGCAACTGCTGGGAGAAACATGATCCGCAAGACCACTGCCGGGGACGCCTCCGAGCTGGCGTGGTTCAAGAGCAGCTACAGCAGCGGCACTGACGGCGAGTCCTGCGTCGAGCTTGCCGTCACCCCCGGCACTGTCCACGTCCGTGACTCCAAGAACATCGAGGGCCCCCGGCTGGCGCTCAACCCCAGCGCGTGGGCGAACTTCGTGCCATACGCCTCGGAGGTCTGACGAACATGCTGACGTGGTTCAAGAGCAGCTACAGCGGCGGCAACGACGGCGAGTCCTGCGTCGAACTCGCCGTCACCCCCGACACGATCCACGTCCGCGACTCCAAGAACACCGACGGCCCCCGCCTCACGCTCACGCCGGAGGCCTGGGCGGAGTTCGTGCCGTACGCCTCGTACGCCTGACCTCCCCGTCACACGCCGCCTGCCCCGCTCACCACCGGGGGCGGGCGGCAATTAACACGATGGTGTGAGGCAGCCCCGTTTCACGGCATGCCGTTCCGGTCGCACTCCTACTCTGGCGGGCCCCGCCGCCGACAGAGGGACTGCGTCACATGCGTCCGGAACGCTTCCAGGACTGGCTGATCGACACTACGAAGAACACCCCCGGCGTGAGCCGCGTCCAGTCCTGTGCGGAGGCCGGCGAGGCCAAGCTCCCTTTCGGCGTCGTCCTCACCCGCGGAGACCGCGAGGAGCGGTGGCAGATCACGCATCAGCTCGCCGACGGGGAGAAACACGAGCACGCGGAGCAGCCGACCACGGACACCCCGTTCTCGACCCCCGCCCCGGAGCCCGGTGACGCGGCGGATGTCTGGCTCGCCGGAGCGATCGGCGTCGCCGAGTGCCCCGAGATCGCCCGCGTCGAACGCTGGGCCGCCCGCCCCGAGGGCTCCTCACAGGCCGGGCTCACCGTGTTCCACCACAACGGCAGCCGCAACTTCGTCCGCCCCCTGTAGGTCGCCGGTGGCGAGGTGTACACCCATGACCGTGAACGGACTGTCGCCGTACCCGTACGCTGAGTAGGCTGGCGCTGTCCGGGTCGGCGACACAGGGGGCGGGGCATGGGGCACACATGGGACGCGGATCCGCAGGCACGGTTGGTCCGGCGTATCGGTGTCGCGCCGGCGGAACTGGGGACGACCGGGGGCCGGGACGGCTGCCCGGACATCTGGGAGCTGGACAACGGCGACTTCGCGGTCATCGGGCGTGATCTCACGCAGGCCTACTCCGAGGGCCTGCCCGAAGACGCGCTGATCGGCGCCGGGGAGCGCCTCGTGGTCATTCCGCGGCTCACGCTGCTCGCCGCCAAGGCCCATATCCCGGATGCGTGACCTCCTTGGCGCCGCTCCCGGCGAACCGCTGGAACTGGACGCGTACCGCGAGGACTTCCGCCGCAGGGATTTCGCCGTGGACGGATACGACTCATGGAAGCTGGAGCGCCGCCAGCACTTCCGCGAGCCGGGCGACGCGAGCTGGGAAGCCTTCGTGCGGGGTGACTGGCGGGAGGCGCTGAGGCTGATCGAGGCACAGCGTTCCGGACTGTCGGACCTGTCCCGGCTGGCCGCGCGTCACCGCTGCCGCCTGCTGCGGGTCCGCGTCGTGGAGACGCCGCTCACGCCGTACCTCCAATGGGAACTGCACCTGCTGCGCGTGCGGGCCGAGTGCGGTGAGCTGATTCGTGTAATCGGACCGGAGCCCCTCGCGGCGTACGAGGCCGAGGCGCCGGTACCGGAGTTGATCACGCTGAACGACGACACCGTGTACGAGATCAGCTATGACGCCGAAGGTGTGCTGGAAGGCGCCGTGCGTTACCTCGATACGCGCACGCGGGACCGGGTCGCGGCATGGATCGAGAAGCTGTACGGGCTGGGGAAGGACGTCGGCACGTTCTTCGACCGTGAAGTGGCCCCTCTCGAACCGCCGGCAGGTGACTGAGCCGCGCGGGGAGGTCACCTCCTCGTTCTCCGGCACGGCCCATGAGGTAGTACAGGCCCGCGATGTGCACGGCGGGATCCATTTCCACACCCCGGCCGCCGAGCTGGCGCGAGCGCCGGTGCCGTACCAACTCCCGCTCGCCGGACGCGGCTTCGTCGACCGATGTGCCGAACGCGCCACGCTGGACCGGCTGCTCGACGACGGCCCCGCCGCGCGCGTGCTGGTCGTCACCGGTACCGCGGGAGTCGGCAAGACGTCTCTGGTGCTGAACTGGGCACACATGGTCCGCGACCGTTTCCCGGACGGGCAGCTGTACGCCGATCTGCACGGCTACGATCCGCAGGCCCCGATCACGTACGAGCGGGTTCTCGAGCGCTTCCTGAAGGCCCTCGGTGCTCCCGCGGACGCGGTGCGCGACGACGGCGAGCACATGGCCGCGGCCTTCCGGTCACGGCTCGCCGACCGCAGGCTCCTGCTCGTCCTCGACAACGCCGTCGGTGCGTCCCAGGTCAGACCGTTGCTGCCCGCGGCGCCGGGATGCCTGGTCATCGTGACCAGCAGACACCGGCTGCCCGGGCTGACCATCCGGGAGGGAGCCCGGCGCCTCACCCTGGACGTGCTCGGCCAGGACGGCTCGGTCGCTCTGCTGTGCGGCGTCATCGCGGGGTACCGGGACGGAGACGATCCCGCGCTGGTGGCGGAACTCGCCACCCTGTGCGCGCGCCTGCCACTGGCGCTCAGAATCGCCGCCGAGCGCGCCGCCGGACAACCCCTGATGCCCCTGACGGATCTGATCGGCGAGTTGCGTGACGATTCCGGCCGGTGGGAAGCGCTGACAGCACACGACGGCGACGAATCCGAGGCGGTGCGTTCCGTGTTCACATGGTCCTACCGGGCGCTGCCTCCGGATGCCGCCCGGCTCTTCCGGCTGCTCGGGCTGCACCCCGGGCCGGACTTCAGCGATACGGCCGCGGCGGCGCTCGCGGATGTCGACGCGCGCACCGCCCGGCGCCTGCTCGACGTCCTTGCGGCCGCGCACATGGTCGAACAGACCGCCGCCGACCGCTTCCGACTGCACGACCTGCTGCGCGCCTACGCGGCCGACCAGGCACGGCTGGAACAGACCCGGCAGGAGCGCGAAACGGCGCTGCGCCGGGTGTTGACCTGGTACCTGTACACCGCGGACGCGGTCCAGGCCAGGGTCGCCCCGCAGGAGCCGCGCGTGGCGCTGGTACCCGCGGAGGGAAGACCGCCCGAACCGCGGTTCACCGACGAGGCGCAGGCGATGCGCTGGTACGAGGCCGAACGGGACAATCTCGTGGCCGCCGTGCGCGCGGCCGCGAGCGCCGGGCAGGACCGGCTCGCCTGGCAGCTGGCGGTGGTCCTGCGCTCCGTCTACATGACCGACCACCCGATCCAGGAGTGGCTCACCACCTCCCGGACGGGTCTGGAGGCCGCCCGGCGTGACGGTGACCGAGGCGCCGAGGCCGAACTCCAGGAGAGCCTCGGCATGGCGTACGTCCAGTCCCAGAACCTGGAATCCGCGGCGGCCCACTACGAAGCGGCGCTGGCCCTGCGCCGGGAACTGCACGACACCTTCGGCGAGGCCCTGACGCTCAACGGCCTCGGCCTGCTGGAACTGCGCCGCCGCAACCTCGCGCGTGCGCAAGCGGCCTTCGAGGGCAGCAGGGCGCTGTTCGCAGCCCGGAACGACGACTTCTGGGAGCCGCGTACGGCGGTCAACCTCGCGCAAGTGGAACTGGAACTGGGTCACCCCGAGAACGCGTTGGGCCGACTGCACCGCGGGATCGAGGCGTTCCGGGACCACGGCGACCGCCGCGCCGAGGGCAACGCCCTGCGGCTCCTCGCCACCGCGGAACTGGACAGCGGTGACGCGGACGCCGCGCTGGCACACGCCGAGCAGGCCGTGGCCATCGCCACCGGCATCCGCAGCTCCGCCGCCGAGGCCTACTGGCTCCTGACGCTGGGCGACGCCCGGCGCGCCACCGGACAGCCCGCCCAGGCAGAGGCCTCCTACCGGCGCGCCGCCGCACTCCAGAAGGATCTCGGCGACCCCGCCCGCGAAGCCGCCGCCTGGGACGGCCTGGGACAGGCGTGTCTGCAACTCGGCCGGGCCCGGGAAGCCGCGGACTGCCACCGCCGGGCCGTGGGGACCTACCGGGACCTCCGGCTGGAGTGGGAGACCGCGCAGGCACTCGCCCACCTGGCGGTCGCCCTGGACAGCGTCCCCGAGCCGCAGGAGGCCGAGGACGCACGGTCCGACGCGCTCGGCCTGCTCACCGCCTGCACCGACCCGCGGGCCGTACGGCTACGGGAGAGCGTCGTACGACGAGCACCGCACGACGACGCCGGCCAGTGATCCCGGTCCGGCCATCGGTACGGCCCCGCCCGGCCCTTCTCGTAGGCTTTCCCCCGTGCACCTACTCCACGACGCCCCCCTCGCCCCGCTGACCACGTTCCGCCTGGGCGGGCCCGCGCTGCGGTTGGTGACCGCAGAGACGGATGCCGAGGTGATCGATGCCGTCCGGGAGGCGGACGACAGCGGGACCCCGCTGTTGGTCGTCGGCGGCGGGTCGAACCTCGTCATCGGGGACAAGGGATTCCAGGGGACCGCGCTGCGGATCGCCACCCGGGGGGTCGAGCTGCGGGGGACCACCCTGGAGCTCGCGGCGGGGGAGGTGTGGAGCGACGCCGTCGCGCGCAGCGTCGAGGCCGGGCTCGCCGGGATCGAGTGCCTCGCCGGGATCCCCGGGTCCGCGGGGGCCACGCCGATCCAGAACGTGGGGGCGTACGGGCAGGAGGTCTCGGCCACCATCTCCGAGGTGATCGCCTACGACCGGCGCGCCGGGGAGACGGTCACGCTGAGCAATGAGGAGTGCGACTTCTCGTACCGGCACAGCCGCTTCAAGGCCGACCCGGAGCGGTACGTCGTGCTGCGCGTCCGGTTCGAGCTGGCGGACGCGGGCGGGATGTCCGCGCCGATCAAGTACGCCGAGACGGCCCGCGCGCTCGGTGTCGAGCCGGGCGACCGCGTGCCGCTGGACCGGGCCCGCGAGACCGTGCTGAAGCTGCGGGCCGGCAAGGGCATGGTGCTCGACGCCGACGATCACGACACCTGGTCGGCCGGCTCCTTCTTCACCAACCCGATCCTCACCGAGGAGCAGTTCGCCGCGTTCCAGGAGCGCGTGCGCGAGCGGCTGGGGGAGGGCGTCGAGCCGCCCGCGTACCCGGCGGGTGAGGGCTGTAGGAAGACCTCGGCCGCCTGGCTGATCGACAAGGCCGGCTACACCAAGGGGTACGGCACCGGCCCCGCCCGCATCTCCACCAAGCACACCCTCGCCCTCACCAACCGCGGCGAGGCCACCACCGAGGACCTCCTCGCCCTGGCCCGCGAGGTCGTCGCCGGGGTGCGCGAGGCCTTCGGGATCACCCTCGTCAACGAGCCCGTCATGGTGGGCGTCGCTCTCTGAAACCTCCGGAACCCCGCTAGGACGTCAGCCAGGCGTCCACGCCCGCCAGCAGCCGCGCCTTGGCGTCCTCCGGGGCCGCCGAGCCGCGGATGGACTGGCGGGCCAGCTCGGCCAGTTCGGGGTCGGTGAAGCCATGGACATGGCGGGCGATCTCGTACTGGGCGGCCAGGCGGGAGCCGAACAGCAGGGGGTCGTCGGCGCCCAGAGCCATCGGGACGCCCGCGTCGAAGAAGGTGCGCAGCGGCACGTCCTCCGGCTTCTCGTAGACACCGAGGGCCACATTGGACGCCGGGCACACCTCGCACGTCACCTGGCGGTCGGCCAGCCGCTTCAGCAGCCGGGGGTCCTCCGCCGCGCGCACCCCGTGCCCGATCCGCCCCGCGTGCAGATCGTCCAGGCAGTCCCGCACCGAGGCCGGGCCGGTCAGCTCGCCGCCGTGCGGGGCCGACAGCAGGCCGCCCTCGCGCGCGATGTGGAAGGCCCGGTCGAAATCCCGCGCCATGCCGCGCCGCTCGTCGTTCGACAGGCCGAAGCCCACCACGCCCCGGTCCGCGTAGCGCACCGCGAGCCGGGCCAGCGTGCGGGCGTCCAGCGGGTGCTTCATACGGTTGGCGGCCACCAGCACCCGGATGCCGAGTCCGGTCTCCCTGGAGGTGCTGTCCACCGCGTCCAGAATGATCTCCAGCGTCGGGATCAGACCGCCGAGCCGGGGCGCGTACGACGTCGGGTCCACCTGGATCTCCAGCCAGCCCGAGCCGTCGCGCAGATCCTCCAGCGCGGCCTCCCGCACCAGCCGCCGGATGTCCTCCGGCTCGCGCACACAGGAGCGCGCCGCGTCGTACAGCCGCTGGAAGCGGAACCAGCCCCGTTCGTCGGTCGCCTTGAGTTTCGGCGGCTCGCCGCTGGTAAGGGCCCCCGTCAGCATCTCCGGCAGGCGTACGCCGTGCTTGTCGGCCAGCTCCAGGACGGTGCTCGGCCGCATCGAACCGGTGAAGTGCAGATGCAGATGGGCTTTCGGCAGCTCAGAGAGATCACGTACACGCTCCATTCCCAGATCCTGCCGCACACCCCCGCTTCCCCGGTAGCCGTTTCCCCGGTCGAGGTCTTGCTCGCACAAAGGAACGGCGCCTCAAGCGACTCGCATGAGTCGCTTGAGGCGCCGACAGGACGCGATCGGTGTTTCAGTCGCGGGCCTCAGCCAAGAGCTTCTGGATCCGGCTCACGCCCTCCACCAGGTCCTCGTCACCCAGCGCGTACGACAGCCGCAGGTAACCCGGCGTGCCGAACGCCTCACCCGGGACGACCGCGACCTCGGCCTCCTCCAGGATCAGCGCGGCCAGCTCGACCGAGTTCTGCGGGCGCTTGCCGCGGATCTCCTTGCCGAGGAGGGCCTTGACCGAGGGGTAGGCGTAGAACGCGCCCTCGGGCTCCGGGCAGAGCACGCCGTCGATCTCGTTCAGCATCCGCACGATCGTCTTGCGGCGCCGGTCGAAGGCCTCGCGCATCTTCGCCACGGCCGTCAGGTCACCGGAGACGGCGGCCAGGGCGGCGGCCTGCGCCACATTGGACACGTTCGAGGTGGCGTGCGACTGGAGGTTGGTCGCGGCCTTGACGACATCCTTGGGGCCGATGACCCAGCCCACCCGCCAGCCGGTCATGGCGTACGTCTTCGCCACACCGTTGACCACGATGCACTTGTCGCGCAGCTCGGGCAGCAGCGCGGGCAGCGAGACGGAGACCGCGTCGCCGTAGACCAGGTGCTCGTAGATCTCGTCGGTGAGCACCCACAGGCCGTGCTCAAGGGCCCAGCGGCCGATCGCCTCGGTCTCGGCCTCGGAGTACACCGCGCCGGTCGGGTTGGACGGCGAGACGAAGAGCACGACCTTCGTCTTCTCCGTGCGCGCGGCCTCCAGCTGCTCGACGGAGACCCGGTAGCCGGTGGTCTCGTCGGCCACGACCTCCACCGGGACACCGCCCGCGAGGCGGATCGACTCCGGGTAGGTGGTCCAGTACGGCGCCGGGACGATGACCTCGTCGCCCGGGTCGAGGATCGCGGCGAACGCCTCGTAGATGGCCTGCTTGCCGCCGTTGGTGACGAGGACCTGGGAGACGTCGGGCTCCCAGCCGGAGTCGCGCAGCGTCTTCGCGGCGATCGCGGCCTTCAGCTCGGGCAGTCCGCCGGCCGGCGTGTAGCGGTGGAACTTCGGGTTCTTGCAGGCCTCGATCGCGGCCTCGACGATGTAGTCCGGGGTCGGGAAGTCGGGCTCACCGGCGCCGAAGCCGATCACCGGTCGCCCGGCGGCCTTCAGGGCCTTGGCCTTGGCGTCCACGGCGAGGGTGGCGGACTCGGAGATCGCGCCGACTCGGGCGGAGACCCGGCGCTCGGTGGGAGGGGTTGCAGCGCTCATGGAGCCCATGCTTCCAGACCGGAAATGTCCCGGGCACACGGGTTTCACAGTCTGAACGGCATCGGGTCGAGTCGTGAACACCTATCCGAATATCCGCCCCGGCCTGGACGATCTTCGCTCCGGGGAGCACGGGCCGACACTTTCTGTTCGACGCCGGGCCCCGGACCACGTACACTCTCACCTCGTTGGCCTCCAGCAGCCCGCCATGATCGGTGCCACCGAGCACTCGGTCGGATGCGGTACGTTGGGGACACACAAAGGGTCGTAGCTCAATTGGTAGAGCACCGGTCTCCAAAACCGGCGGTTGGGGGTTCAAGTCCCTCCGGCCCTGCTACACACACCGCCAGGATGTGTGCGCTTGTACGTACAGCAATGCACCGCCGTGCGGCTCAGTAACCGGGCGCGGCACGGCCACGACCCGGGATCAGGTGAGGTTTATGACGGACGCCGTGGGCTCCATCGATACGCCTGATGCCCAGGACGAAGTGCCTGAGGCCAAGAAGGCCCGCAAGGGCGGCAAGCGCGCCAAGAAGGGTCCGCTGAAGCGTCTGGCGACCTTCTACCGCCAGATCATCGCGGAACTCCGCAAGGTCGTCTGGCCCTCGCGCAACCAGCTGACGTCGTACACCACCGTGGTGATCTTCTTCGTCGCCATCATGATCGCGCTGGTGACCGTGATTGACTATGGGCTCAACCACGCGGCCAAGTACGTCTTCGGCTGAGCCAAGAGCGAAGGGCGCCGTGGCACCGGCGCCCGTTTTCGCATGTTCCACCCCTATGTAACCAGGAAGAAGCAGCCATCGTGTCTGACCCGAACCTGAACGACGACGCCACCGAGCCTCGCGGGAACGCTGCCGAGATGGTGGACGACGAGCTCGACATCGTCGAGGGCGCGGACGAGCAGGACGAGTTCGAGGCTGCCGAGGCCGAGGCGGGCGAGCCGGCCGAGGAGGCCGCGCTGCACACCGAGGACGCGGACGACGAGGAGGCCCCCGAGGCCGCCGACGACGCCGAGGACGCGGACGAGGACGAGACCGCCGAGGAGGGCGACGAGGACGCCGCCGCCGAGGCCGTCGAGGAGGAGCCGGCCGAGCCGGTCGACCCCGTCCAGGCCCTGCGCGAGGAACTGCGCACCCTGCCCGGCGAGTGGTACGTCATCCACACGTACGCCGGCTACGAGAACCGCGTGAAGACCAACCTGGAGCAGCGCGCCGTCTCGCTGAACGTCGAGGACTACATCTTCCAGGCCGAGGTGCCGCAGGAAGAGGTCGTCCAGATCAAGAACGGCGACCGCAAGACGATCAAGCAGAACAAGCTGCCGGGTTACGTCCTGGTCCGCATGGACCTGACCAACGAGTCCTGGGGCGTCGTCCGCAACACGCCGGGCGTCACCGGCTTCGTGGGCAACGCGTACGACCCGTACCCGCTGACCCTGGACGAGATCGTCAAGATGCTCGCCCCGGAGGCCGAGGAGAAGGCCGCCCGCGAGGCCGCCGAGGCCGAGGGCAAGCCCGCGCCGCAGCGCAAGGTCGAGGTCCAGGTGCTGGACTTCGAGGTCGGCGACTCGGTCACCGTCACCGACGGCCCCTTCGCCACCCTCCAGGCGACGATCAACGAGATCAACGCCGACTCCAAGAAGGTCAAGGGCCTGGTGGAGATCTTCGGCCGCGAGACGCCGGTCGAGCTCTCCTTCGACCAGATCCAGAAGAACTAGTCCGGCACCAGTCCCTTCTGGACCACTGCTTCCGAACAGGTCGGACAGGCTGACTACAGCCCGTCTGACCTGCTCGGTTTTTGGCCGCGCATCTATACCCGTTATCGTTGTGCGGTATGCCTGCGTCCGGGTTGTCCCCGGGAGCGGGCAGGACCCGAATCGAAAGGACCCGGAGAGCTATGCCTCCCAAGAAGAAGAAGGTCACGGGGCTCATCAAGCTCCAGATCCAGGCCGGTGCCGCGAACCCGGCTCCGCCGGTCGGCCCGGCGCTGGGTCAGCACGGCGTCAACATCATGGAGTTCTGCAAGGCCTACAACGCCGCGACCGAGTCGCAGCGTGGCTGGGTCATCCCGGTGGAGATCACGGTCTACGAGGACCGCTCCTTCACCTTCGTCACCAAGACGCCGCCGGCCGCCAAGATGATCCTCAAGGCCGCGGGTGTGGAGAAGGGCTCCGGCGAGCCGCACAAGACCAAGGTCGCCAAGATCACCGAGGCGCAGGTCCGCGAGATCGCCACGACCAAGATGCCCGACCTGAACGCGAACGACCTGGACGCCGCGGCGAAGATCATCGCCGGCACCGCGCGCTCCATGGGCGTCACGGTCGAGGGCTGACCACCACCAGCAGGTAATGCGGCCGTAGCCGGTCGCACGTGGCAGGGCCTGCTCGGCCCGGAGACCACGACTCCTTCAGAACACACAGGAGCAAGTTGTGAGCAAGCGCAGCAAGGCTCTCCGCGCTGCGGACGCCAAGATCGACCGGGAGAAGCTGTACGCCCCGCTCGAGGCCGTCCGTCTCGCCAAGGAGACCTCCACGACCAAGTTCGACGGCACCGTCGAGGTCGCCTTCCGTCTGGGTGTCGACCCGCGTAAGGCCGACCAGATGGTCCGTGGCACCGTGAACCTTCCGCACGGCACCGGTAAGACCGCCCGGGTCCTGGTCTTCGCGACCGGTGACCGTGCCGAGGCCGCGCGTGCCGCGGGCGCCGACATCGTCGGTGCCGACGAGCTGATCGACGAGGTCTCGAAGGGCCGCCTGGACTTCGACGCCGTCGTCGCCACCCCGGACCTCATGGGCAAGGTCGGCCGCCTCGGCCGCGTCCTCGGCCCCCGTGGTCTGATGCCGAACCCGAAGACCGGCACCGTCACCCCCGACGTGACCAAGGCCGTGACGGACATCAAGGGCGGCAAGATCGAGTTCCGCGTCGACAAGCACTCGAACCTGCACTTCATCATCGGCAAGGTGTCCTTCGACGACGCCAAGCTGGTGGAGAACTACGGCGCCGCGCTGGAGGAGATCCTCCGTCTGAAGCCGTCCGCCGCCAAGGGTCGCTACATCAAGAAGGCCGCGCTCACCACCACGATGGGCCCCGGCATTCAGCTCGACCCGAACCGCACCCGCAACCTCCTCGTCGAGGAGGACCCGGCCGCCGTCTGAGCCTCGCGCTCACCCCGGTAGCCGCGTCCGGTACGCGTACTGAAGGGCGGGCCCCGCAACCTTTCGAGGTGCGGGGCCCGTCCTTTCTGTGTACGACCTGTTCGTCGTACGACTGTCAGCGGCCCGCACTAGGCTGCACGCAGACGATTCGCAGGGGGTAGGACCAGAATGAAGAGCACGACGACCGCCCGCCGGGTGACCCTTTCCGTGGCCGTGGTGGCGGCGCTGACCGGGGTGGCCGCCTGCGGCTCCTCGGACTCCGGCAAGGGCGACAGCAAGGCGTCGGGTGCCGGCACCGTCCATCTGAGCCCCGTGGCCGCCGTGCTGCGCGACGTCGAGCAGTCCACGGACAAGGCCGACTCGGCCAAGGTGCGTGCGACCACGTCCATGGGCGACATCATGGCGATGAACGCCGACGGCGCCCTCACCTGGGGCAACGGCCTCAAGGGCAACCTGGACATCACGTACACCGGCGGCAAGATGGCCGACGCGATGCGCAAGGCCGGCACCTCGCACATGGAGGCCCGCTATCTGCCGGACGCCTACTACGTGAAGATGAGCGACGCCTTCGCCCAGCAGGCCGGCGGCAAGCACTGGGTGAAGTACGACTTCGACTACCTGGCCAAGGTCGGCGGCGCCTCCGGCGCGTACATGAAGGACCAGCTCCAGACGTCCACGCCGAACCAGTCGGTGAAAATGCTGCTGGCCTCCGGCGACGTCAAGAAGGTCGGCGTGGAGACGGTCGACGGGCAGCACACCACGCACTACGCGGGCACCGTGGACGTTGCTGCCCTCGCAGGCAAGGGCAGCAACCTCAGCGCCGACCAGCTCACCGCGCTCAAGCAGCAGCTGAAGCAGTCCGGTATCACCACGGACGCCATCGACATCTGGGTCAACGACCAGAACCTGCTGGTCAAGAAGACCGAGAAGGCGGCCACCGCCAACGGCACGCTGAACAGCACCGCCCACTACAGCGACTACGGCGTGGCGGTCTCCGCCTCGGCGCCGCCGTCCACCGACACGATGGACATCGCCGACATGATGAAGTCCGGCGGCGCCAACAGCCCCTCGGGCGGCACCACGTCCGGCGGCAGCGGCCTCAGCTCCTGATACGCCGGGACCGGGGACCAGGAGCCGATTTGCTCCATGGCGCCCCGGTCCCGTACTGTCATCCCCGAAGCCAAAGACCGCTGGTCGTTGCCGCGCGCTTGCAGAGGGCGCGGTGGCCGAAGGATCCGCTGAAAAGTGGACGACCCGCGCAGGTGTCAGTGGAAGAACTCCCGGAGTGCGCGCGCCGAGCGCGTGTGCGGCCGGTCGAGTCCGCCCCGAGCGCCTGCGCCGGGGCGTTTCGTTTTACCCAGTCCTCCTTCGGGTCCGCGCGGTCCGAATCACCCGGAAGGAGGCCGAGGCTCTATGGCGAGGCCCGACAAGGCTGCCGCGGTTGCGGAGCTGACGGACAAGTTCCGCAGCTCCAACGCCGCCGTGCTGACCGAGTACCGCGGTCTCACCGTGGCGCAGCTCAAGACGCTGCGCCGGTCGCTCGGTGAGAACGCCCAGTACGCCGTGGTGAAGAACACGCTGACCAAGATTGCGGCCAACGAGGCCGGGATCGCGCTCGACGACCAGCTCTTCGCTGGTCCGACGGCCGTCGCCTTCGTCACCGGTGACCCGGTGGAGTCGGCGAAGGGTCTCCGTGACTTCGCCAAGGACAACCCGAATCTCGTCATCAAGGGCGGCGTCCTTGACGGCAAGGCGATGTCTGCCGACGAGATCAAGAAGCTTGCGGACCTCGAGTCCCGCGAGGTTCTGCTCAGCAAGCTGGCCGGTGCCTTCAAGGGGAAGCAGTCCCAGGCTGCCTCCCTCTTCCAGGCGCTGCCGTCGAAGCTCGTCCGCACCGTGGACGCGCTGCGCGCCAAGCAGGCCGAGCAGGGCGGTGCCGAGTAATTCGGCTCGCTTTCTGACCCGCACCACCCGGCGCGGGTCGCAGCGGGCCGACGTACGCCCGCCTTACCCAGTACATCCGGCACCTGCCGATTGAGTGGAAGGACCGCCATCATGGCGAAGCTCACCCAGGACGAGCTGCTTGCCCAGTTCGAGGAGATGACCCTCATCGAGCTCTCCGAGTTCGTGAAGGCCTTCGAGGAGAAGTTCGACGTCACCGCCGCCGCCGCGGTCGCCGTTGCCGCCCCGGGCGCCCCCGGTGCCCCGGCCGAGGCCGTCGAGGAGAAGGACGAGTTCGACGTCATCCTCACCGGTGCCGGCGACAAGAAGATCCAGGTCATCAAGGTCGTGCGTGAGCTGACCTCCCTCGGCCTGAAGGAGGCCAAGGACCTGGTGGACGGCACCCCGAAGCCCGTCCTCGAGAAGGTCAACAAGGAGGCCGCGGAGAAGGCCGCCGAGTCCCTCAAGGGCGCCGGCGCCTCCGTCGAGGTCAAGTAAGACCTCACGGGTCCGCAGGACTCGAACGCGCGCTGAACTCGGCCCTGTAGGGCTGTAACGCGAACGCACCGAAGAGCGATCATCCATCCGGGTGGTCGCTCTTCGGCGTATCCGGAGGGTGACCGCGGTTGCCTTGCGCTCGTGAGGGCGAGAGGTATGGTGATCTTCGTCGTGCCTCCGGACGGCCGGGTTCCGGTGGGAGGCTCTTGACGAACCGCACGCAGCGCGCAATTCTCAGGACGCGTCGTCACAAGGATCCGAATCCGAGGCATGGATCGACGGCGAAGAGGGCAGTATCAACGTGCGTTGAAGGGCAGCATGCCGAGGGCGTTGACAAGAGCGGTGAGCACAGCGAGGGTCTCGACAAACCCGCACTGGACATCAGTGTGCCAAGTGGCTACACTGACCCTTTGCGCTGCCTGTTAGCTGTCCCCTGCCCGTCACCAGGGGTCTGCCCTCACTTGAGCATCGATGACCGAAGCCCCCCTGACCTGGGGTTTCCGCCTCCGTGTTTGAGGGAGGGGCCGGTACGCGCGTAGTGAGTCCGAGCCCTCGGAAGGACCCCCTCTTGGCCGCCTCGCGCAACGCCTCGACCGCGAATACGAACAACGGCGCAAGCACCGCCCCGCTGCGCATTTCCTTTGCAAAGATCAAGGAGCCTCTCGAGGTTCCGAACCTGCTCGCGCTGCAGACCGAGAGCTTTGACTGGCTGCTCGGCAACACCGCTTGGCAGAGTCGGGTCGAGGAGGCTCTGGAGAACGGTCAGGACGTCCCCACCAAGTCCGGTCTGGAGGAGATCTTCGAGGAGATCTCCCCGATCGAGGACTTCTCCGGGTCGATGTCCCTGACGTTCCGGGACCACCGCTTCGAGCCGCCGAAGAACTCCATCGACGAGTGCAAGGACCGCGACTTCACGTACGCCGCCCCGCTCTTCGTCACCGCCGAGTTCACCAACAACGAGACCGGTGAGATCAAGTCCCAGACGGTCTTCATGGGCGACTTCCCGCTCATGACGAACAAGGGCACCTTCGTCATCAACGGCACCGAGCGTGTCGTGGTGTCCCAGCTGGTCCGTTCCCCCGGTGTCTACTTCGACTCCTCCATCGACAAGACGTCCGACAAGGACATCTTCTCCGCCAAGATCATCCCGTCCCGGGGTGCCTGGCTGGAGATGGAGATCGACAAGCGCGACATGGTCGGTGTGCGTATCGACCGCAAGCGCAAGCAGTCGGTCACCGTTCTTCTGAAGGCGCTCGGTTGGACCACCGAGCAGATCCTCGAAGAGTTCGGCGACTACGAGTCCATGCGCGCCACCCTGGAGAAGGACCACACCCAGGGCCAGGACGACGCGCTGCTCGACATCTACCGCAAGCTGCGTCCGGGCGAGCCCCCCACGCGTGAGGCCGCGCAGACGCTTCTCGAGAACCTGTACTTCAACCCGAAGCGCTACGACCTCGCGAAGGTCGGCCGCTACAAGGTCAACAAGAAGCTGGGCGCCGACGCCCCGCTGGACGCGGGCATCCTGACCGTCGAGGACATCATCTCGACGATCAAGTACCTGGTGCAGCTGCACGCCGGTGAGACCGAGACGACGGGTGACAACGGCGGCACGATCGTCGTCGAGACCGACGACATCGACCACTTCGGCAACCGTCGTCTGCGCAGCGTCGGCGAGCTCATCCAGAACCAGGTCCGTACGGGTCTGGCTCGTATGGAGCGCGTCGTGCGCGAGCGCATGACCACCCAGGACGTCGAGGCGATCACGCCGCAGACCCTGATCAACATCCGGCCGGTCGTCGCCTCCATCAAGGAGTTCTTCGGCACCAGCCAGCTGTCGCAGTTCATGGACCAGAACAACCCGCTGTCGGGTCTCACCCACAAGCGCCGTCTGTCGGCTCTTGGCCCGGGTGGTCTCTCCCGTGAGCGGGCCGGCTTCGAGGTCCGTGACGTGCACCCCTCGCACTACGGCCGCATGTGCCCGATCGAGACGCCCGAAGGCCCGAACATCGGTCTGATCGGCTCGCTCGCCTCCTACGGCCGGGTCAACGCGTTCGGTTTCGTCGAGACCCCGTACCGCAAGGTCATCGACGGCCAGGTCACCGACGAGGTCGACTACCTGACCGCCGACGAGGAGGACCGCTTCGTCATCGCGCAGGCCAACGCCCCGCTGACGGACGAGCTCCGCTTCGCCGAGGCCCGCGTGCTGGTCCGCCGCCGCGGCGGCGAGGTCGACTACGTCGGTGGCGAGGACGTGGACTACATGGACGTCTCGCCGCGCCAGATGGTGTCGGTCGCGACCGCCATGATCCCCTTCCTGGAGCACGACGACGCCAACCGTGCCCTCATGGGCGCGAACATGATGCGCCAGGCCGTGCCCCTGATCAAGTCCGAGGCCCCGCTCGTCGGCACCGGCATGGAGTACCGCTCCGCCGTCGACGCCGGCGACGTCGTCAAGGCCGAGAAGGCGGGTGTGGTCCAGGAGGTCTCCGCGGACTACGTCACCACGGCGAACGACGACGGCACGTACATCACGTACCGCCTGCACAAGTTCTCCCGCTCCAACCAGGGCACCTCGGTCAACCAGAAGGTCATCGTCAACGAGGGTGACCGGATCATCGAGGGCCAGGTCCTCGCCGACGGTCCGGCCACCGAGAACGGTGAGATGGCCCTGGGCAAGAACCTGCTCGTGGCGTTCATGCCGTGGGAGGGTCACAACTACGAGGACGCGATCATCCTGTCGCAGCGCCTCGTGCAGGACGACGTCCTCTCCTCGATCCACATCGAGGAGCACGAGGTCGACGCCCGTGACACCAAGCTCGGCCCCGAGGAGATCACCCGGGACATCCCGAACGTCTCCGAGGAGGTCCTCGCCGACCTCGACGAGCGCGGCATCATCCGTATCGGTGCCGAGGTCATCGCCGGCGACATCCTCGTCGGCAAGGTCACGCCCAAGGGTGAGACCGAGCTGACCCCCGAGGAGCGCCTGCTGCGCGCCATCTTCGGTGAGAAGGCCCGTGAGGTCCGCGACACCTCGCTGAAGGTGCCGCACGGCGAGACCGGCAAGGTCATCGGCGTGCGCGTCTTCGACCGCGAGGAGGGCGACGAGCTGCCGCCGGGCGTGAACCAGCTGGTCCGCGTCTACGTCGCGCAGAAGCGCAAGATCACCGACGGTGACAAGCTCGCCGGCCGACACGGCAACAAGGGTGTCATCTCCAAGATCAACCCGATCGAGGACATGCCGTTCCTGGAGGACGGCACCCCGGTCGACATCATCCTCAACCCGCTGGGTGTGCCGTCCCGAATGAACCCGGGACAGGTCCTGGAGATCCACCTCGGCTGGCTCGCCAGCCGCGGCTGGGACGTCTCCGGCCTCGCGGAGGAGTGGGCCGAGCGCCTTCAGGCCATCGGCGCCGACCAGGTCGCCCCCGGCACCAACGTCGCCACCCCGGTGTTCGACGGTGCCCGCGAGGACGAGCTGGCGGGTCTGCTGCAGCACACCATCCCGAACCGCGACGGCGAGCGCATGGTGCTCCCGACCGGTAAGGCGCGGCTGTTCGACGGCCGTAGCGGTGAGCCGTTCCCGGACCCGATCTCGGTCGGCTACATGTACATCCTGAAGCTGCACCACCTGGTCGACGACAAGCTGCACGCGCGTTCGACCGGTCCGTACTCGATGATCACCCAGCAGCCGCTGGGTGGTAAGGCGCAGTTCGGTGGCCAGCGCTTCGGCGAGATGGAGGTGTGGGCCCTTGAGGCCTATGGCGCCGCGTACGCCCTCCAGGAGCTGCTCACCATCAAGTCCGACGACGTCACCGGCCGCGTGAAGGTGTACGAGGCCATCGTCAAGGGCGAGAACATCCCCGAGCCCGGCATCCCCGAGTCCTTCAAGGTGCTCATCAAGGAGATGCAGTCGCTCTGCCTGAACGTGGAGGTGCTGTCCAGCGACGGTATGTCCATCGAGATGCGTGACACCGACGAGGATGTCTTCCGCGCTGCGGAGGAGCTCGGCATCGACCTGTCCCGGCGCGAGCCGAGCAGCGTCGAAGAGGTCTGACGGGAGTCCGGCGGGGCCCTCACCCACAGGGCCCCGCCGACCCCCAGGCCCCCGTTTCAGACCACAGACGTAACGACCCTGAGAGGGATTGACGCATAGTGCTCGACGTCAACTTCTTCGACGAGCTCCGGATCGGCCTGGCCACCGCTGACGACATTCGTCAGTGGAGCCACGGTGAGGTCAAGAAGCCCGAGACGATCAACTACCGCACCCTGAAGCCCGAAAAGGACGGACTCTTCTGCGAGAAGATCTTCGGTCCTACCCGGGACTGGGAGTGCTACTGCGGCAAGTACAAGCGTGTCCGCTTCAAGGGCATCATCTGCGAGCGCTGTGGCGTCGAGGTCACGCGCGCCAAGGTGCGCCGTGAGCGGATGGGCCACATCGAGCTCGCCGCTCCCGTCACCCACATCTGGTACTTCAAGGGCGTCCCGTCCCGCCTGGGCTACCTGCTGGACCTCGCCCCGAAGGACCTGGAGAAGGTCATCTACTTCGCGGCGTACATGATCACGTACGTCGACGAGGAGCGCCGCACCCGCGACCTGCCCTCCCTGGAGGCGCACGTCTCGGTCGAGCGTCAGCACATCGAGAACCGCCGCGACTCCGACCTGGAGGCCCGCGCCAAGAAGCTCGAGACCGACCTGGCCGAGCTGGAGGCCGAGGGCGCCAAGGCGGACGTGCGCCGCAAGGTGCGCGAGGGTGCCGAGCGCGAGATGAAGCAGCTGCGCGACCGTGCGCAGCGCGAGATCGACCGCCTCGACGAGGTGTGGAACCGCTTCAAGAACCTCAAGGTCCAGGACCTGGAGGGCGACGAGCTGCTCTACCGCGAGCTGCGTGACCGCTTCGGCACGTACTTCGACGGCTCGATGGGTGCCGCGGCGTTGCAGAAGCGCCTGGAGTCCTTCGACCTCGACGAAGAGGCCGAGAAGCTCCGCGAGATCATCCGCACCGGCAAGGGCCAGAAGAAGACCCGTGCCCTCAAGCGGCTGAAGGTCGTCTCCGCGTTCCTGCAGACCTCCAACAGCCCCAAGGGCATGGTCCTGGACTGCGTCCCGGTCATCCCGCCGGACCTGCGTCCGATGGTGCAGCTGGACGGTGGCCGCTTCGCGACCTCCGACCTGAACGACCTGTACCGCCGTGTCATCAACCGCAACAACCGCCTGAAGCGGCTTCTCGACCTCGGCGCGCCCGAGATCATCGTGAACAACGAGAAGCGCATGCTCCAGGAGGCGGTCGACGCCCTCTTCGACAACGGCCGTCGCGGTCGCCCGGTGACGGGCCCCGGCAACCGTCCGCTGAAGTCCCTCAGCGACATGCTGAAGGGCAAGCAGGGTCGATTCCGTCAGAACCTGCTCGGCAAGCGAGTCGACTACTCGGCGCGTTCCGTCATCGTCGTCGGCCCGCAGCTCAAGCTGCACCAGTGCGGTCTGCCCAAGGCGATGGCCCTTGAGCTGTTCAAGCCGTTCGTGATGAAGCGCCTGGTCGACCTGAACCACGCGCAGAACATCAAGTCGGCCAAGCGCATGGTCGAGCGCGGCCGCACCGTGGTGTACGACGTCCTCGAAGAGGTCATCGCCGAGCACCCGGTGCTGCTGAACCGTGCGCCCACCCTGCACCGCCTCGGCATCCAGGCCTTCGAGCCGCAGCTGGTCGAGGGCAAGGCCATCCAGATCCACCCGCTCGTCTGCACCGCGTTCAACGCGGACTTCGACGGTGACCAGATGGCCGTGCACCTGCCGCTGTCCGCGGAGGCGCAGGCCGAGGCCCGCATCCTGATGCTGTCCTCGAACAACATCCTCAAGCCGGCCGACGGCCGCCCGGTGACGATGCCGACCCAGGACATGGTCCTCGGTCTGTTCTTCCTCACCACCGACGGCGAGCTGCGTGACGTCAAGGGCGAGGGCCGCGCGTTCGGCTCCACGGCCGAGGCGACCATGGCGTTCGACGCCGGCGAGCTCTCGCTCCAGTCGCCGGTCGACATCCGCTTCCCGGTGGGCACCATCCCGCCGCGCGGCTGGACCCCGCCGGCCCGCGAGGAGGGCGAGCCCGAGTGGCAGCAGGGGGACTCGTTCCGTCTGCGCACCACCCTGGGCCGCGCGCTCTTCAACGAGCTGCTGCCCGAGGACTACCCGTTCGTCGACTACTCGGTGGGCAAGAAGCAGCTCGGCGAGATCGTCAACGACCTGGCGGAGCGCTACCCCAAGGTGATCGTGGCGGCGACGCTCGACAACCTGAAGGCGGCGGGCTTCTACTGGGGTACCCGCTCGGGTGTCACCGTGGCCATCTCCGACGTCGTCGTGCCCGAGGCCAAGAAGGCCATCGTCGCGGGCTACGAGGCCCAGGACGAGAAGGTCCAGAAGCAGTACGAGCGCGGTCTGATCACCAAGGAAGAGCGCACTCAGGAGCTCATCGCGATCTGGACCAAGGCGACCAACGAGGTCGCCGAGGCGATGAACGAGAACTTCCCCAAGACCAACCCCATCTTCATGATGGTTGACTCGGGTGCCCGAGGAAACATGATGCAGATGCGGCAGATCGCCGGTATGCGTGGTCTGGTGTCGAACGCGAAGAACGAGACCATCCCGCGTCCGATCAAGGCCTCGTTCCGTGAGGGCCTGTCCGTGCTGGAGTACTTCATCTCCACCCACGGTGCCCGTAAGGGTCTGGCGGACACCGCTCTGCGTACCGCCGACTCGGGTTACCTCACCCGTCGTCTGGTCGACGTCTCCCAGGACGTCATCATCCGCGAGGAGGACTGCGGCACCGAGCGCGGCCTCAAGCTGGCGATCGCCGAGCGTGGCGAGGACGGTGTCCTGCGCAAGACGGGCAACGTCGAGACGTCCGTGTACGCGCGCTGCCTCGCCGAGGACATCGTGGTCGACGGCAAGGTGCTGGCCCCGGCCGGTACCGACCTCGGCGACGTGCTCATCGACGAGCTGGTCAAGCACAGTGTGGAGACGGTCAAGACCCGCTCGGTCCTGACCTGTGAGTCCGCCGTCGGCACCTGCGCGATGTGCTACGGCCGTTCGCTGGCCACCGGCAAGCTGGTCGACATCGGTGAGGCGGTCGGCATCATCGCCGCCCAGTCCATCGGTGAGCCCGGTACCCAGCTGACGATGCGTACCTTCCACACCGGTGGTGTGGCCGGTGACGACATCACCCAGGGTCTGCCGCGTGTCGTCGAGCTCTTCGAGGCCCGTACCCCGAAGGGTGTCGCCCCGATCTCCGAGGCCTCCGGCCGGGTGCGGATCGAGGAGACCGAGAAGACGAAGAAGCTCGTCGTCACCCCGGACGACGGCAGCGACGAGACGGCGTTCCCGATCTCGAAGCGTGCCAAGGTCCTGGTCCGCGAGGGCGAGCACGTCGAGGTGGGCCAGCAGCTCACCGTGGGTGCCACCAACCCGCACGACGTGCTGCGCATCCTGGGTCAGCGTGCCGTCCAGGTCCACCTGGTCGGCGAGGTCCAGAAGGTCTACAACTCGCAGGGTGTGTCGATCCACGACAAGCACATCGAGATCATCATCCGGCAGATGCTGCGCCGTGTGACGATCATCGAGTCGGGCGACGCGGAGCTGCTGCCCGGCGAGCTGGTCGAGCGTTCGAAGTTCGAGACCGAGAACCGTCGTGTGGTCCAGGAGGGCGGTCACCCCGCCTCCGGTCGTCCGCAGCTGATGGGTATCACCAAGGCCTCGCTGGCGACGGAGTCCTGGCTGTCGGCCGCCTCCTTCCAGGAGACGACCCGAGTCCTGACGGATGCGGCGATCAACGCCAAGTCCGACAGCCTCATCGGCCTCAAGGAGAACGTCATCATCGGTAAGCTCATCCCGGCCGGTACGGGTCTGTCCCGCTACCGCAACATCCGGGTCGAGCCGACCGAAGAGGCCAAGGCCGCGATGTACTCGGCCGTCGGCTACGACGACATCGACTACTCGCCCTTCGGCACGGGCTCCGGCCAGGCCGTTCCGCTGGAGGACTACGACTACGGTCCGTACAACCAGTAAGCGAGCAGTCTGAAGGGCGGCCACTCCCCTCGGGGGGTGGCCGCCCTTCGGCGTTTTCGGGCACCCCTTTTTTTCCGTGAATGACCAAAGCACATCAGGTTTGCTGTACGGTCAGGCCTTGAAGGAGGGCTCGGGGAACTGCGTGAGATATCGCCTCATGCGCGCTCTGAAGAATCACGGCGCCGAGGGGGCGGCGGTATTTCTCCGCGAGGAGTATGCGAGCGGGGTCAACAATCGGATGTATTTCGCCGTGCGCCTCGGGGAGAGGGTGTCGCAGGCGGAATTCCATGAGTACATGCCGGAGACGCCAGGCCCCGCCGGCACGGTCGTGCCGGCCGTCTACGACGCCAGGAACCCGAAGCTTGCCCGGACGGGGCTCCGCGAGGGCCTCGACTTCGACAGGGAGCGACCGGTCGTTCTGCTGGTCGGAGGCGCGGGCGTGGGGCTGCTCGCGGTAGGGCTGCTGCTGTGCGTGCTCACCGCCGCGGTATGAGCGGCACGGGCGGTGTCGGGGCGCGCGAATTCCCCGAAGGGCGATGTTCGCGGTTTATCGGCGCCTAGGGATTCTGGGGAGTTCTGCTATTTTCCAGTTAATTCTTTATTGTGATCACTCGGCGTGAGAATCGGGGGAGATAAATGGTCGACATCTTGTTCTGGGTTATCGGGAGTTGTTTCTTTCTCGCGGGGCTTTTCTTTCTCTTCGGCGCCTTCCTGATGTTCCTCGGGTGGTGTCAGGACAAGAAGCAGGTGCCATTCATGAAATTCCTGGCGTGGGCCGGGGCGGGGGTCGGGTCGGAGGTGCTGATGCTGGTCTTCTACACGTGCAAGCCGTAGCGGGTGATCTTCGAGGCGGCTCGCGCCGAGCCGCCGGCTGGGTCACTCTGGAGTGGGGTGCCCAGGCCCGCTCTCCGGCCGTCCCGCCCGACATGCGCCACCCCCTAGCCTGTGATATGAGACCCACACCCCGCCCCCGAGGCCTTTCTGTTTTGACCGGAGTCTGTCGCCTAGGTACGCTCAGACCTTGTGCCTGGGGTGTGCCCTGGCTGCTGTGCGTGCCTTGAAACCGTACGGCGAGCCACAACCGGCCACCGTAATTCGCGCCCTTCTCGCCTTGCGGCGGAAGTCTGGCGGATTCGACACACCCGACCGCGTGGGTCGGAGGCGTTCCAGGTTAGCTTTACCTATTCGGCACACAGAAACCGGAGAAGTAGTGCCTACGATCCAGCAGCTGGTCCGTAAGGGCCGGCAGGACAAGGTCGAGAAGAACAAGACGCCCGCACTCGAGGGTTCGCCCCAGCGTCGTGGCGTCTGCACGCGTGTGTTCACGACCACCCCGAAGAAGCCGAACTCGGCCCTGCGTAAGGTCGCGCGTGTGCGTCTGACCAGCGGCATCGAGGTCACCGCTTACATTCCGGGTGAGGGACACAACCTGCAGGAGCACTCCATCGTGCTCGTGCGCGGCGGCCGTGTGAAGGACCTGCCGGGTGTTCGCTACAAGATCATCCGCGGCTCCCTCGACACCCAGGGTGTCAAGAACCGCAAGCAGGCCCGCAGCCGCTACGGCGCCAAGAAGGAGAAGTAAGAATGCCTCGTAAGGGCCCCGCCCCGAAGCGCCCGGTCATCATCGACCCGGTGTACGGCTCTCCTCTGGTGACCTCCCTCATCAACAAGGTGCTGCTGAACGGCAAGCGCTCCACCGCCGAGCGCATCGTGTACGGCGCCATGGAGGGTCTGCGTGAGAAGACGGGCAACGACCCGATCATCACGCTGAAGCGCGCGCTTGAGAACATCAAGCCCACCCTTGAGGTCAAGTCCCGCCGTGTCGGTGGTGCGACGTACCAGGTTCCGATCGAGGTCAAGCCCGGTCGTGCCAACACGCTCGCGCTGCGCTGGCTCGTCGGCTACTCCCGCGCCCGTCGCGAGAAGACCATGACCGAGCGCCTGCTCAACGAGCTTCTCGACGCGTCCAACGGCCTCGGCGCCGCTGTGAAGAAGCGCGAGGACACCCACAAGATGGCCGAGTCCAACAAGGCCTTCGCGCACTACCGCTGGTAGTCGCTACCCACATCGAGACCGAGAGAAGACTGAAGCCTTATGGCTACCACTTCACTTGACCTGGCCAAGGTCCGCAACATCGGGATCATGGCCCACATCGACGCGGGCAAGACGACCACCACCGAGCGGATCCTGTTCTACACCGGTGTGTCCTACAAGATCGGTGAGGTCCACGACGGCGCTGCCACCATGGACTGGATGGAGCAGGAGCAGGAGCGTGGCATCACGATCACCTCTGCTGCCACCACCTGTCACTGGCCGCTGGAAGACGTCGACCACACGATCAACATCATCGACACCCCGGGCCACGTCGACTTCACCGTCGAGGTGGAGCGCTCCCTGCGCGTGCTCGACGGTGCCGTGACGGTGTTCGACGGCGTCGCCGGCGTTGAGCCCCAGTCCGAGACGGTGTGGCGTCAGGCGGACCGCTACGGCGTTCCGCGTATCTGCTTCGTCAACAAGCTCGACCGCACCGGTGCCGAGTTCCACCGCTGTGTCGACATGATCGTCGACCGCCTGGGCGCTCAGCCGCTGGTCATGCAGCTGCCGATCGGTGCCGAGGCGGACTTCAAGGGCGTCGTCGACCTGGTGACGATGAAGGCCTTCGTGTGGTCCGCCGAGGCCACCAAGGGCGAGATGTACGACGTCGTCGACATCCCGGACACGCACACCGAGGCTGCCGAGGAGTACCGCGGCAAGCTGCTGGAGGCCGTGGCCGAGAACGACGAAGAGATCATGGAGCTGTACCTGGAGGGCGAAGAGCCTTCCGTGGAGCAGCTGTACGCCGCGATCCGTCGTATCACCATCGCGTCCGGCAAGAGCGAGGGCACCACGGTCACCCCGGTGTTCTGTGGCACCGCGTTCAAGAACAAGGGCGTCCAGCCCCTGCTCGACGCGGTCGTGCGCTACCTGCCCTCGCCGGTCGACATCGAGGCCATCGAGGGCCACGACGTCAAGGACCCCGAGGTCGTCGTCAAGCGCAAGCCGTCCGACGACGAGCCGCTGTCCGCGCTGGCGTTCAAGATCATGAGCGACCCGCACCTCGGCAAGCTCACCTTCGTCCGGGTTTACTCGGGCCGCCTGGAGTCCGGCTCTTCGGTGCTGAACTCCGTCAAGGGCAAGAAGGAGCGCATCGGCAAGATCTACCGCATGCACGCGAACAAGCGTGAGGAGATCGAGTCGGTGGGCGCCGGTGACATCGTCGCCGTCATGGGCCTGAAGCAGACCACCACCGGTGAGACGCTGTCCGACGACAAGAACCCGGTCATCCTGGAGTCCATGGACTTCCCGGCGCCGGTCATCCAGGTCGCCATCGAGCCCAAGTCGAAGGGCGACCAGGAGAAGCTCGGCGTCGCGATCCAGCGCCTGGCCGAGGAGGACCCGTCCTTCCAGGTCCACTCGGACGAGGAGACCGGCCAGACCATCATCGGTGGTATGGGCGAGCTGCACCTTGAGGTGCTGGTCGACCGTATGCGCCGTGAGTTCAAGGTCGAGGCCAACGTCGGCAAGCCGCAGGTGGCGTACCGCGAGACGATCCGCAAGGCCGTCGAGCGCGTCGACTACACCCACAAGAAGCAGACCGGTGGTACCGGTCAGTTCGCGAAGGTGCAGATCGGCATCGAGCCGCTCGAGGGTGGCGACACCTCGTACGAGTTCGTGAACAAGGTCACCGGTGGCCGTATCCCGAAGGAGTACATCCCTTCGGTGGACGCCGGTGCGCAGGAGGCCATGCAGTTCGGCATCCTGGCCGGCTACGAGATGACCGGTGTCCGTGTCATCCTCCACGACGGTGCCTACCACGAGGTCGACTCCTCCGAGCTCGCCTTCAAGATCGCCGGCTCGCAGGCCTTCAAGGAGGCCGCGCGCAAGGCTTCGCCCGTGCTCCTTGAGCCGATGATGGCCGTCGAGGTCACCACGCCCGAGGACTACATGGGTGAGGTCATCGGCGACATCAACTCCCGCCGTGGCCAGATCCAGGCCATGGAGGAGCGGGCTGGCGCCCGCGTCGTGAAGGGCCTCGTGCCCCTCTCGGAGATGTTCGGCTACGTCGGCGACCTCCGCAGCAAGACGTCGGGTCGCGCAAGCTACTCGATGCAGTTCGACTCCTACGCCGAGGTTCCGCGGAACGTCGCCGAGGAGATCATCGCGAAGGCCAAGGGCGAGTAACGCACCGCGTTCACACGCTTTAGGCTTGACTCCGGAGCCTCAAGGGGCATTCAGCCGAATACAGGATGAATGCCCCGGGTTCCGGGCTATCCAGCAAAGATCACCTGGCGCCGATGAAGTAAGGCGTACAGAACCACTCCACAGGAGGACCCCAGTGGCGAAGGCGAAGTTCGAGCGGACTAAGCCGCACGTCAACATCGGCACCATCGGTCACATCGACCACGGTAAGACGACCCTCACGGCCGCCATTACCAAGGTGCTGCACGACGCGTACCCGGAGCTGAACGAGGCCACCCCGTTCGACAACATCGACAAGGCGCCCGAGGAGCGCCAGCGCGGTATCACCATCTCCATCGCGCACGTCGAGTACCAGACCGAGGCGCGTCACTACGCCCACGTCGACTGCCCGGGTCACGCGGACTACATCAAGAACATGATCACCGGTGCCGCGCAGATGGACGGCGCGATCCTGGTGGTCGCCGCCACCGACGGCCCGATGCCGCAGACCAAGGAGCACGTGCTCCTGGCCCGCCAGGTCGGCGTTCCGTACATCGTCGTCGCCCTGAACAAGGCCGACATGGTGGACGACGAGGAGATCATGGAGCTCGTCGAGCTCGAGGTCCGTGAGCTTCTCTCGGAGTACGAGTTCCCGGGCGACGACCTGCCGGTCGTCCGTGTCTCCGCGCTGAAGGCCCTTGAGGGCGACGCGCAGTGGACGCAGTCCGTCCTGGACCTCATGAACGCCGTCGACACCGCGATTCCGGAGCCGGAGCGCGACGTCGACAAGCCGTTCCTGATGCCGATCGAGGACGTCTTCACGATCACCGGTCGCGGTACGGTCGTCACCGGCCGTATCGAGCGTGGTGTCCTGAAGGTCAACGAGACCGTCGACATCATCGGCATCAAGACCGAGAAGACCACCACCACGGTCACCGGTATCGAGATGTTCCGCAAGCTGCTCGACGAGGGCCAGGCCGGTGAGAACGTCGGTCTGCTGCTCCGCGGCATCAAGCGCGAGGACGTCGAGCGCGGCCAGGTCATCATCAAGCCGGGTTCGGTCACCCCGCACACCGAGTTCGAGGCGCAGGCGTACATCCTGTCCAAGGACGAGGGCGGCCGCCACACGCCGTTCTTCAACAACTACCGTCCGCAGTTCTACTTCCGTACGACGGACGTGACGGGCGTTGTGACCCTCCCCGAGGGCACCGAGATGGTCATGCCGGGCGACAACACCGAGATGACTGTCTCGCTGATCCAGCCCGTCGCCATGGAGGAGGGCCTGAAGTTCGCCATCCGTGAGGGTGGTCGCACCGTGGGCGCCGGCCAGGTCACCAAGATCGTCAAGTAAGTTCCGCTTGCTTGAAGGTCACTGATTGACCTTTGGAGAGGCCCGTACGACTTCGGTCGTACGGGCCTCTTCGTCGTACCGGTCGCACATAGAGCAGGTTGCCGCTGACCTCCTGGTCGCGGAGCCTGCGGCGCACCCGGACGACGCCCCGGGTGCCGGGCCCCGGTGTCTCGACGGCTCGCACCACGTCGTCCCAGTCCCGCACCGCGACCGGCTCGAACCGCGGGAAGTAGCGCCGCCCGAGCCGCTCCCACCAGCCGGGGGCCTCGTGGAAGGGGCGCCAGGGCAGGGCGGTCACCGGGATGCCGTCGATCCCGCAGTGCACGGCGACGAGGCAGCCGCGGGCGTGCAGTTGCTCTCCGGCCGCGCGTCCGGCCGCCGTGCCGGGCGCGTCCAGGTCGGCGAGCGGGTCGCTGGGGGAGGGGTGGAAGGGGGTGCCGCCGTCCTTCGGCACCACGACGGAGGCCGCGAGCATGGGCTCCGCGGGGAATCCGGGCTGGGGGACCGCCCGGCAGGCCGGCAGCCAGGCGGTGCCCGTCTCGTACACCGGTTCCCGGTTCGGCGGCACGGCCGGCTCCACCAGGCCGCCGTAGACGTCCCGCAGCCAGGCCGCGGCGCGCACCCAGGGATCGTCGGCCCGCGGCCCCTGTGCCGCCCGCATCGCCAGATACCGCTCCGCCGGCAGGTGCGTGGGCGACCAGTGGGCCCCCGTACCGTCGTGCGGCACGACGACGAGGGCGCTGAACGGGGCCTGCGCCGGGTCCCCGGTGTCCAGATGCTCCCGGAAGTCGAAGCGGACCGTCCAGGCGTACGGGTACCACATGGCCGTCTCCGGCAGCAGCACGACGGACTCGGCACGCTCCGGACACACCGTCGTGCGCAGCCACCGCCCGGCCGCCGCCACGGCTTCCTCCCGGCTCCCCAGCCGGCCCCCTCCGCTCAACTCACCGGACATCCCATGATGGTTCCTCTACGATGCGGCGTCATGTCCATACCCAATACCTGGGGCACACCGTACGGCGGCCACGGTGCCCCGCCGCCCCCCGCGAAGGATCTGCGGCCCCGGCGTATCTGGTACGTCGTGGCGGCACTGCTCGGCCTCGTCCTGGTCGGCGCCGGTATCGCGTTCGGCGTGCTGGCGGTCAAGGACACGGTGCACCTGGTCGACACGGCACACACGTTCACCGGCGGCGAGCAGCGCACGTTCGGCTTCACCCAGGGCAGGACCCGGTCGATCTACGTCTCCCAGTCCGCGCCGGGCCACGTCGACTGCCGCGTGCCGCGGGCGCTCGCCGACTCCGTGACCCAGCCGTCCGGCACCTTCCGCGTCACCCTCGGCGCCCGCTCCTGGGAACGGGTCTTCGAGTTCACCCCGAAGACCACCGGCGACTACCCCGTCGTCTGCACCTCGGACCTCCCGTCCGCCGCCTTCGCCCTCGGCGACAAGCCCCAGGTGCGGGGCATGGCCGTCGGCATGCTCGCGGCCGTCGGCTGCTTCCTCACGGCGGCACTCGCGGTCCCGGCCATCTGCATCGTGACCGCGATCCGCCGCGGTCGCCACCGCCGCCGGCTCATGGCCCCGCCGATGCCGCCGGTGTGGGGACCGCCGCCGATGGGCCCGCAGATCTAGCGCGCCTCTTCGCTCCGCACCTCGTCACGACCTGAACCCCCGCTCACCGAGCGGGGGTTTCCTTGTGCCGCCCCTGTGGAGTTCTCGTGAGCGTGGCTTCGGCTGTGACCCCGGGCACCGCCCAGCTTGGTAAGAGGATGGTAAGAAGTACGGGTTGGGGCGCAGCGCGTCTCGGGTCGCACACGGGGGTTCGGCGGATGGCATGGGACGAGTGGGAGCGGCTCAAATCGGAGGCGGCGGCGAAGAGTCCGACGCGGATGCGGCTCAACCAGGCCGCGCCCGTCGACGGCGGCCCCGACCTCGTCGTCCATGACGACGAACTCGGCAAGCTCGGCAACCTGGCGCACGATCTGCGCGAACGCCTGCACGTGGACGGCGACTTCGCCCGGCCGAGCACCTTCACCGCGTCCAACGACCTCTTCAACGACGGCCTGGACACGGGATCCGCGCTCCTGGAGGTGCACGACGCCTGGACCACCCAGCTCCAGACGCTGAACGAGGCATGCGCCCATATCTCCAACCACCTGGACTTCAGCCGTGCCCAGCACGCGAAGGACGACGCGCACGTGGTGACCGGCATGCACGACGCGGCCGGACACCTGATGACCGTCTCGCGCATCAGCGAGTACTTCGAGTAGGGGGCCGAAGACACATGGCGGCGGACACGCTGACCGTCCGGGAACTCACCGATCTGCGGCTGGGCACCCTGAAGACCGCGGTGGACGACTGGAAGACGATGAGCGGCAAGCTGGACAAGCTCGCCACCGGGGGCTCGGGGGAGGTCAGCGCGAAGGACCTGGAGCAGAAGGCGAACGCGGCGGACTGGAAGGGCGTCAACGCCACGGTCTCCCGCCGGTTCGTCACCCTGACCGCCGGGCAGTTCGCGGACGCCGCGTCCGAGGCCAGGAAGATCCTCGGTCTGCTCACCGATTGCCACGCCGACTTCACGAAGCACCAGAGCGATCTGAGCACCGCCGTCGAGGAACTGGCGAAGCGGAACATCTACGTCAACGACAGCGGGACCGTCAGCGCCGCCGTCCCCTCCGGCGCCGCCGCCGGGAACAGCAAGGACATCCACACCCCGAGCGACGAGGAACTCGACGCCGCCGCACGCCGGATCGGCCGGATCCTGTGGGAGGCGACCGAGACCGATCGCATCGTGGCACGGGCCCTGCGGCTTCTGGCGAAGAACAAGTACGACTTCACCGACAAGGGCGCCGGCTCGGTCGAGGCGGCCGACCGGGAGCAGGGCAGGGCCGACGCGGAGTACTGGAAGAAGAAGATCGCCAAGGGGCATGTCGCCGACTGGAGCGACGCCGAGCTCGCCCGCTTCAACACCGTGCTGGAGAACCAGCGCGACAACCCCGGCTTCACCGAGACCTTCGCCACCGGCCTCGGCGCCGACGGCACGCTCCAGTTCTGGCGCGATCTCGCCGCCCCGCCCGGCGGCGCGGTCGACGGCGACCGGGCGAAGACGCTGGCGCACGTCCAGGACAACCTGAGCATGTCCCTCGCCAACGCCTCCCACGGGAACAGCCTCGAGACGGAGCGCTGGAAGAAGGACCTGATCGCGGCCGGCACCAAGATCTTCCCGGTCGACCCCGCCCTGCCCATGGGGCCGAGCGGCTTTCAGGTCATGGGCGCCCTGATGCACAAGGGCAGGTTCGACACGGACTTCCTGGACGACTACGGCAAGGCACTGGTGACGTACGAGCGCGACTACCGCGGCGATCCCAGCATCGCCTGGCGGGACACCGCCGCCCTCGAATACCCGCCCACCGACCGCCCCAACGACCCGGTGCCGGGTCTCATGGACGCGCTCGGACACAACCCCGAGGCATCCCTGGACTTCTTCAACGAGTCCACGGGCAAGGGCGACGACAAGATGACCAACTTCGACTACCTGGCGGGCCACGAGAAGGGCGCCCGCGACTGGCCGAAGGGCGACGACGGCAAGCCGCTGGGGTACGGCAGCCTCGGCCACGCCCTTCAGTCCGCGACGCTCGGATATCCGTACGACGAACAGCCGCCGCACATCCCGGCGACGAAGACGCACGCGCAGATCCAGGCCCGCGAGGAGCGCCTCGACTTCCTCTCGGACGTCATGGACAACTACAGGTCCGCCGAGATCATCGACAAGCAGGACGGTGTGCGCGACAGCCTGGCGAAGATCGCGGCGGGCCATATCGACAGCCTCAACTACTCCATGGCCGACTGGGGCAACAGCGGCGAACTCGGCGACCGGGACGGCATGTTCAACGCCCGCGACCGCCATCTGAGGGACCTCGGCGAGGGTGACACGGTCAACTTCCTGCGCGCGCTCGGCTCGGACGAGGACTCCTACAACACCGTCTCCGCCGCCCAGCAGGTCTACGGCTCGAACCTGATGGCCGCACAGGGCGGCCACGGGGACGACGCGATCGACGCCGGTATCCACAGCGTCTCCATGCACGGCCTTCTCGACCAGGCCCGCACCGAGGCCATCGGGCACGAGTTCGCGGACAAGGAGGACGCGCGCAACAAGGAGCTCGAAAAGCAGGGCGCGTGGCGCGACTTCGTCGCGGGCGCGGCGATCGGCGCGGGCGTCGGCGTGGCCTCCGAGGTCCTGGTCCCGGCGGCGGGCGTCGCCGCCATCGCCGTACCGCTCGTCTACGAGACCGCCGGGTCGGCCGGTGAGACCGCCCTGGGCAACCAGACGATCGACTGGCTCAAGGACAACGAATACAACAACGACCAGGAATCGATCGACTCCATCCAGGACGCGAGGGAGCAAGGAGCAGGCAACGCGATGACCCCGCTGCTGAACTACGCGGAGCACGAACACATGAGCGCCCACGAGGTCCGTCAGCTGACGGAGCGGGCCCGCTCCGCGTACGACGCGGGCGGCAACGACAGCGACACCGACGACGCGCGGGGCTGGTAGGCGTGCGCAAGACGATGGCCGTACCCGCCCTGGCCCTGCTCCTGGCGGCCGCGGGGTGCGGATCGGGGGACACGGGGAAGCGCGACGACGATACGGCGGCCACATGCAGGTCGCTGCTCGGCGCGGCCGGGACCGCCTGGGTGAAGCGGAACAGCGACCGCGAGACCGGCGTGGCCGACGCGACCGGCCTCGACGCGGCCGGCGCCCGCTTCCGCGAGGACGCGAGGTCCTGGAGCGGCGACAAGGACAAGGTGACCATGTTCGGCGGCTCCGAGCTGTGCCGGATCGTCGTACGCGACCAGAAGCCCCGCACCAGCGCCCTCTCCCTCCGCTTCGGCGCCTCGAACTTCCCCTTCGACTCCCCGTTCGGCACGAAGAGCGGCGGGTACGACGACGAGACCGCGCGCACGCTCGGCCCGGACGTGAAGCTGGTGACCAGGACGGCGGACGGCCGGACCTCGTACGACGTCTACGTACGGTGCCGCGTCCCGGACGCCCCTCGGGGCCAGGAGACCGGAATCCCCCTGCACGGCTCCCTGACGGACACCCTCACCGGCGCCACGGCCCCCGAGGACCACCAGAAGTACCTCCTCCATGCCGCCGGTGCGGTGGCGAGGGGGTTCGGCTGCGAGAACCGTCCTGTGGTGCCGAGCGGGCCGTGATCCCCGGCCGCTAGGCACCCACCGGGACGGTGATCTCGGCCCACACGGTCTTGCGCGGCACGACGTCCGACGACACGCCCCAGCGGTCGGCGAGCGCCTCCACGATGAGCAGTCCGCGCCCCGACTCCGCCTCCGTGCAGGGGTGTTGGGTCTCGGGCAGGCACTCGCGGCGGGTGTCGGTCACCTCGACGCGGAGCGTGTCGCCGACGACGTTCAGCGTGAGCTGGAAGTTCCGTCCCGGCACCCGGCCATGGGTCGCGGCGTTCGCGGCCAGCTCGGCGATCACGTGCGTGGCCGCGTCCGAGAGGATCCCCCAGCTCCGCAGCTGCTCCGTGGCGAGCAGCCGGGCGAGCCGGGCGCCGCGGGGGGTGGGGGACAGGAGCAGCATGAAGTCGCGGGTGGCGACGGTTTCTTGGTTCACATCACTCAGCGTGGCGGGGGATGGTTCGCTGAGTAAGCGACAGTGTCCGTACGTACGGTGACCGTCTCGGCTTTGTCTCGGCTGTCTCGGCTGTCTCGGGCGTTGTTACGAGTACGAGCGAGCACGCGCCGGAGGAGGAGCTGTGAGCGAAGGTGTGGACGAGGCGGGTTGGGATGTCGAGCCGGGCGACGAGATCGAGTCGATCGTGCAAGCGGTGGGGCGCCTGCTCAAAGTCTGCCGGGAAGCAGCCGGGATGACCGTACCCGAGCTGGCCGAGGCCATGGGGTACGGCGAGGACATGATCCGCAAGATCGAGCGGGGAGCGCGCATCCCCCGGCCGGAGTTCCTCGACAAGGCAGACACGCTCCTGAAGGCGCAGGGGCATCTTCGGGCCTTCATGGAGGACATGAGGAAGGCGCGGTATCCGAAGAAGGTCCGGGAGCTGGCGGAGTTGGAGGAGCGGGCCATCGACGTGCTCCTGTACAGCACCCTTCACATCCATGGGCTCTTGCAGACGGAGGAGTACGCGCGGGCGATGTTCGGTGTGCATCGGCCTGCGCATTCGCCGGACGTGCTGGAGGCCGGGGTGGCAGCGAGGACGGCTCGTCAGTCCATCTTCGAGCGAACTCCCATGCCGGAACTGAGCTTCGTCCAAGAGCAGGTGACACTCGAACGCCCCGTCGGAGGGGCAATGGTGCTGCGTAGACAGCTTGAGCACCTCTTGGAAGTGGCTGAGCGGCCCAACGTGGAGTTCCAGGTGATGCCGACTGGACGGTGGGATCACCCTGGACTGAACGGTCCTATCGAGTTGCTGAGGTTCGCGGACGGCACCGCAATCGGGCGCTCCGACGGGGCGTTCAACGGGCGCCCGATCCAGGACCCCAGGCAACTCCGGATCCTCGAACTGCGGTATGGCATCATCCGGGCTCAGGCGCTCCCGCCAGAGGAGTCTCTGGCCTTCATCGAGCAAGCGCTGGGAGAACTATGAGCACCCCGGAACTCCACTGGTTCAAGAGCAGCTACAGCAGCGGCCCTGATGTGAACGACTGTGTCGAGCTGGCTCTCACCTGGCACAAGAGCAGCTACAGCGACAGCAGTAACGGCAACGACTGCGTCGAGTTCGCCCCCACCCCCACCACCATCCACATCCGCGACTCCAAGAACACCGAGGGCCCCTGCCTCACCGTCGCCCCCGGCACCTGGACCGCGTTCGTCACGCACACCGCCGAACGCTGACGGGCCCGCCGCAACTCAACTTCCCCGTGCGTCATGGGTATTTGCTACGGTGACGTGGTCACGCCAGATCGACATACGGGGGTTGTCATCGTGACGGGAAGCAGCGGCGGGCCCGATCTCGCGTCCTCGCCCGCGGAGAAGACGACCGCGGCGAACACGCTCCACAACGACATCGAGCCGGACACCAAGACGGCAGGGGCCTGGGCGGACGACGAGACGGGCGCGGTGGTGAAGGCGTTCGACGCGAAGGACGGGCACGGCTGGCTCACGTCCGGCGCCGTCGGCAAGGCGCACAAGGTCTGGGGCGAGCAGGTGCAGAACCTGGTGAACCAGTTGTCCGGGGACGAGTCGGCGCTCCGGACCAACACCACCCTACTGTTCGGTACGGACGTCGCGGTGGGCGACAGGACGCGCAAGGTGTCGGTGTTCGACGGGTACTCGCCGCCGCCGGCGAACTGACGCAACCGGACCCACTCGTACGCCATCGCATTGCAACGGGGAACCATGCCGACGTACCACGAGATACTGACGACAGACCTGTCCACGCTCACCACGGCCGCCACCCGCTGGGACGGCATGGCGACGGAGCTGGGCAAGCAGGAGACCGCCTACCAGAAGGACGTGCACGGCATCACCCTGCGCCCGACATGGGTGGGGGAGAGCCAGCAGACCGCCAACGCGCGCTTCGGGATCCGGCTCACGCAGTTCCGGAACGCCCAGACCGAGGCCAAGGCCATCGCCTCGCTGCTGCGTGACGCCCACACCCAGTTCGTGGACCTGCGCAAGAAGCTGGAGTCGGCCCGGGACGACGCCATCGCCAAGGGCATGAAGGTGTCGGACCAGGGCGTGGTCTCGTTCGACACCGAGAAGCTCAGCCAGGGTGCGCGGATGGCCTACGTGCACGACCCCTCCTACCAGGACAGCATCAGCGAGGACGTCGCTTCCTGGCAGGCCCGCATCGATCAGTGCGTGAAGGACGTGGACGACGCCGACAAGGGCGTCGAGGTCGCCTTCACCGCCGTCGTGAAGGGCCCCGAGACGGGCTTCGGCCAGGTCCCCGACTTCAACGGCAAGGCCCAGGGCGACATCGAGAAGTACGAGGCCGACGAGGGCAAGGACATCGCGCAGCGCGTCAACTCCGGCGACGCCTCGGCGGCGGACTACAAGGAGTTGCAGCGCCTCTTCCACGACAACTCCGGTGACAAGGCGTTCAGTCAGACTCTGCTGGACGAGCTGGGCGCCAAGGGCACCCTTCAACTCTCCAACACCCTCGACGGTCTCGCCTACCACGACGACAAGCAGCACAGCGGGCAGTACCTGGACATCCAGAAGGGGCTCGCCACGACACTGGCGACCGCGACCCAGGACCCGCACTCGTCCTTCTACCAGAAGTTCCGCGCGGACATGCGGAAGGCCGGAACCGAGCAGTTCAAGGTCGACGGCCTCAGCCCCATCCCGGACGAGAAGGTCCGCGGCTACCAGAGCCTCGTCACCCTGATGCAGCAGGGAGACGGCTACAACGGGCAGTTCCTGGAGGACACCGCCGACGACATCCGGCACGCGGAGGAGTCGTACGTGTCCAAGGGCGACAACCCGGGCGAGTCCATCTGGGGCCTGCGGGACAAATTCAGCGGCAAGGACCGGGGCTGGTTCGCCAACGACCCGCTCGACGGCGTGCTCGGCATCATGTCGCACGACCCGAAGACCAGCACCGACTACCTGGACCCGGCCCACAACGACAACCTCCAGTACCTGCTGCACGGCCGGGACTGGGACACGGTCGTGGACCACTACGCGACCCCGCCCGGCGGTACGACGGTCGGCATTCCCGTCATGGCGGAGGACGGCGACGTCCGCAAGGGCTTCGGCGCGGCCCTGGAGGCCGCGACGACCGGACAGGCGCCCGGGGGCTACCACCCGATCGGCGAGCACAGCGAGCCGCAGGCCCGCATCCTCCAGCAGACGATCAACACGCTGTACACCGACAAGCACGCCCAGGACCTGCCGACGAACCTCGTCCAGCCGCTGGCCCACATCATGACGTCGTACACGGCCGACACCCACGAGACCTACGCGGAGTCGTCGTCGAAGTACGACATCGACTGGGACAGCTCAGGTTCCGTCTGGAGCGACAAGGACGGCGCGCACATGGCCGTGGGGCACCAGCGGCTCGCCGCCGTCATGCGTGGTATCGCCAACGACCCGGAGGCCTTCGGACACCTCTACGGGGCCGAGCAGCAGTACTCGCACCACGTCCTGGACACGATCCCGCCGGACGCCGGCGACAAGACGATCCGGGACCGCATCGTGGAGTCGTCCCGTGCCATCGGCGCCTATGACGGCGTCCGGTCGGACATCATCTACGACGAGCGGTTCAAGAAGACGCAGTGGGCCGCCGACTTCAACCACGGCCTCGGCACCTCCCTGAGCACGGCGCTGATGTTCAACCCGGTCAAGGACCTCAGCCCGGTGGGAGACCTCAGCCAGAAGGCGCTCGACGTGTGGGCGTACGAGTCGAACAAGGAGCACGTGGCGGAGGCGAACCTCGCCGCGACCGAGCAGAACGCCAAGACCTATGACGCGGGCCAGCACGATGTCGAGAAGCTGGTCAGATCATGGGCGGACAGCCGCGGTCACGCCGTCGACAGCGACTGGACGAAGTACTACGTCCACGCGGGTCAGGACGACTACGCGCACGGACGTGACCGGACCCTGAGTACGCTGCGCGCCGACCGCTGACCGGTGTGCGACGGCCTTCGACGGAATGAGCACGATGCAGACGAAAACCGGGGCCCGGCGTGTGCACGCCGGGTGGTGGGCAGGGGCGTTCCTGCTGGTTCTGGCGCTGGTGGGGGCGGTGCTCTACGGCACCGGGTCCTTCGGCTCCGGGGGCGGAGAGGGCTCACTCGACCGGGCGTGCGACGGCTCTCTGGCCCAGGGCGGCCTCAGCGAGGCGCTGCGCTCGTCGCATCTCAGAGCCGACGAGGAGGGCGACAGCGACTACCTGGCCGCCTGCCGGGTCCGCGGCTCGCAATCCGGTCCGCAGAGCAGCTCCCTGGAGCTGAAGCTGCGCTGGAGCACCGCGAAGGCTCCTTCCCAGGAGCTCACCTGGTACAACGCGGACTACGACGGTGTCCGGGAGCAGGCGGCGCCCCTCGGCCAGGGCTGGTCCGGTGTCGTCAGGTACGCGGGCGGCACCTACCAGGTCATGGCCGCGCTGGACTGCGTCAACCAGAAGAACAAGGCCCTGGTCGCCTACGGTGATCTGCTCGGCACGTCGAACGGCAGCACTGTGACCGGTCTCGGCCGGGTGACCACCGAGACCGCCCGGAAGACAGCCGAGAAGCACGGTTGCCAGGTGAAGGCCGGCCAGCGGCTCACCGGCCTGTCCACCGCACGACTGGGCGCGCCCGGGACGGCGAAACCGCTGTCGCAGGCCCAGGGATCATGCGCGGCGCTGCGCGGAACGGACGCGGCACGAGGCGGTACGCCCGAGGTCATGGAGTACCCGGCGGATCCGGACGCCCCGCAGACCAACTGCTACCTGGTCACGAAGGCGAAGAAGCCCGGTTACGGCCTCTACGCCTATTACGGCGCCGCTGCCAAGGACTTCCTGGCCAGCGAGGGCGAACAGCTCAAGGCGGGCTACGGTCCCACGCACGCCGACCGTGACTACGCCTGGGCCACCGCGACCTGCCCGCGCTCGGCGCAGCGGGCGGTGTTCGCGCTGTACCACCTGCACGACGGGGACACCGACACCTACCCGGTCCCGCACTACTCCGCCTCGTTCGCCCGCGACGCCCTGCGCGCCTTCGCCGACCACGAGGCGAAGCAGCGCGGCTGCACCGGCGTACGGATGACGGCGGGGTCGTGAGGCCGCTCCGGGTCCGCGCCGCGGTTTGACCTTCGTCACTCCCGGGGTAATCTCTTCGGCTCGATTGGCGGAGGCCCCCGCCCGTATGGCAGACTGTCCGAGTTGCTCGGTCGAGTGTTGATGCTGCGCGCCTCCCGCCGGGAGGACCGGAAGCGAGTCCCACAGTACTCGTCGCCCTAACTGCCCTCGGGCAGCACTGGGGCGGACGTACGGGAATCTTCCGGGAAGTGTGGGCGCGACACCGACCAGGCGCCCGGTGGGCCCGAGGTCCCCGGTCCGCGGTTTCCGGAAGGGCCGTGTGCATTCCCCGCAGGGATGTTCGAACAAGGGACATTCATGTCAGCGGGAGCGCGACACGCCCGACCGCGTGGGTCGGAGAAAGCGGGTACCGGAAACCACCGGGTCCCAGAGCGTTAGAAGAGACAGGACTACTGAGTAGCCATGGCGGGACAGAAGATCCGCATCCGGCTCAAGGCCTACGACCACGAGGTCATCGACTCCTCGGCGAAGAAGATCGTCGAGACGGTGACCCGCACTGGTGCGTCGGTCGCGGGCCCGGTGCCGCTGCCCACTGAGAAGAACGTGTACTGCGTCATCAAGTCGCCGCACAAGTACAAGGACTCGCGCGAGCACTTCGAGATGCGCACGCACAAGCGCCTGATCGACATTCTCGACCCGACCCCCAAGACCGTTGACTCTTTGATGCGACTCGACCTCCCGGCCGGTGTCGACATCGAGATCAAGCTCTGAGGGCTGGTGATCTGAAGAATGGCTAAGCAGATCAAGGGCATCCTGGGCGAGAAGCTCGGCATGACGCAGGTGTGGGACGAGAACAACCGTGTCGTCCCGGTCACCGTCGTCAAGGCCGGCCCCAACGTCGTCACCCAGGTCCGCACGAACGACGTCGACGGCTACGAGTCCGTCCAGATCGCGTTCGGCGAGATCGACCCGCGCAAGGTGAACAAGCCCCTCAAGGGCCACTTCGCCAAGGCCGACGTCACCCCCCGCCGCCACCTCGTCGAGATCCGCACCGCGGACGCCTCCGAGTACACGCTGGGCCAGGAGATCTCCGCTGAGGTCTTCGAGGCGGGCGTCAAGGTGGACGTGACCGGCAAGAGCAAGGGCAAGGGCTTCGCCGGTGTCATGAAGCGTCACAACTTCAAGGGCCTCGGCGCCGGACACGGCACCCAGCGCAAGCACCGCTCGCCCGGTTCCATCGGTGGCTGCGCCACCCCGGGCCGCGTGTTCAAGGGCCTCCGCATGGCGGGTCGTATGGGCAACGAGCGGGTCACCACCCAGAACCTGACCGTCCACGCCGTTGACGCGGAGAAGGGTCTGCTGCTCATCAAGGGCGCGGTTCCCGGTCCGAACGGCGGCCTCGTCCTGGTCCGCACCGCGGCCAAGGGGGCCTGAGGTAACCGATGAGCACTGTTGACATCCTTTCGCCGGCGGGCGAGAAGGCCGGTTCGGTCGAGCTCCCCGCGGAGATCTTCGACGCCAAGGTCAGCGTCCCGCTGATCCACCAGGTCGTCGTCGCGCAGCTGGCCGCGGCCCGTCAGGGCACGCACAAGACCAAGACGCGTGGCGAGGTCCGCGGTGGTGGCAAGAAGCCTTACCGCCAGAAGGGCACCGGTCGCGCCCGCCAGGGTTCGACCCGCGCGCCGCAGTTCGCCGGTGGTGGCGTCGTGCACGGTCCCGTGCCGCGTGACTACTCGCAGCGCACCCCGAAGAAGATGAAGGCCGCCGCCCTGCGCGGTGCCCTCACCGACCGGGCGCGTCACAACCGCATCCACGTCGTCGCCGGCGTGGTCGAGGGCCAGGTCTCCACCAAGGCCGCGAAGAGCCTGCTCGGCAAGATCTCGGAGCGCAAGAACCTGCTCCTGGTCGCCGACCGCTCCGACGAGGCCGCGTGGCTGTCCGCCCGCAACCTGCCCCAGGTCCACATCCTGGAGCCGGGCCAGCTGAACACGTACGACGTTCTCGTCTCGGACGACGTGGTCTTCACCCAGGCCGCTTTCGAGTCCTTCGTGTCTGGCCCCAAGGCCGCTGACACCGAAGGGAGCGAGGCCTGATGGCTATCCGTCACCCCGCTATTGCCTCGAAGGCCGCCAAGGCCGCCAAGGCCGCGCGCGTCGCCAAGGCGCGTCGCCACGCCACCGAGGGCAAGAACACCGTCGAGACGCCGCTGAGCAAGTCGTACACGGACCCCCGTGACGTCCTGCTGAAGCCGGTCGTCTCGGAGAAGAGCTACGCGCTCCTCGACGACAACAAGTACACGTTCATCGTCGACCCGAACGCCAACAAGACCCAGATCAAGCAGGCCGTCCAGGCGGTCTTCGACGTCAAGGTCACCGGGGTCAACACGATCAACCGCCAGGGCAAGCGCAAGCGCACGAAGACCGGCTTCGGTCAGCGTGCCGCCACCAAGCGCGCGATCGTGACCCTCGCCGAGGGCGACCGTATCGACATCTTCGGCGGTCCGACCGCCTAAGGGCGGTCCGGATCGTCCGATATCGGACGAGGACTGAGAAATGGGAATCCGCAAGTACAAGCCGACTACGCCGGGCCGTCGTGGCGCCAGCGTCGCCGACTTCGTCGAGGTCACGCGGTCCACGCCGGAGAAGTCGCTGGTCCGTCCCCTGCACAGCAAGGGCGGCCGTAACAACGCCGGTCGTGTGACCGTTCGCCACCAGGGTGGCGGACACAAGCGCGCCTACCGTGTGATCGACTTCCGTCGGCACGACAAGGACGGCGTGCCGGCGAAGGTCGCGCACATCGAGTACGACCCCAACCGCACCGCGCGCATCGCGCTGCTGCACTACGCCGACGGCGAGAAGCGCTACATCCTCGCCCCGCGCAACCTGCAGCAGGGTGACCGCGTCGAGAACGGTCCCGGGGCCGACATCAAGCCGGGCAACAACCTGGCGCTCCGCAACATCCCGGTCGGTACCACGATCCACGCGATCGAGCTCCGTCCCGGTGGCGGTGCCAAGTTCGCCCGCTCCGCCGGTGCCTCCGTGCAGCTGCTCGCGAAGGAGGGCTCCATGGCCCACCTGCGCATGCCGTCCGGCGAGATCCGCCTGGTCGACGTCCGCTGCCGCGCCACCGTCGGTGAGGTCGGCAACGCCGAGCAGAGCAACATCAACTGGGGTAAGGCCGGCCGTAAGCGGTGGCTGGGCGTTCGCCCGACCGTCCGTGGTGTCGTCATGAACCCGGTCGACCACCCGCACGGTGGTGGCGAGGGCCGGACCTCCGGTGGCCGTCACCCCGTGTCCCCGTGGGGCAAGAAGGAAGGCCGTACTCGTTCGCCCAAGAAGGCGTCGAACAAGTACATCGTCCGCCGCCGCAAGACGAACAAGAAGCGCTAAGGACGGGTTGAGATGCCTCGTAGCTTGAAGAAGGGGCCCTTCGTCGACGACCACCTGATCAAGAAGGTGGACACGCAGAACGAAGCCGGCACCAAGAACGTCATCAAGACCTGGTCCCGTCGCTCGATGATCGTCCCGGCCATGCTCGGCCACACGATCGCGGTGCACAACGGCAAGACCCACATCCCGGTGTTCGTCACCGAGTCGATGGTCGGCCACAAGCTCGGCGAGTTCTCGCCGACGCGCACCTTCCGCGGCCACGTCAAGGACGACCGGAAGTCGAAGCGCCGCTAATCGCGGATCGCATTCAGACAAGTAAGTAACTCTGAAGGGACAACCATGGAAGCCAGGGCCCAGGCGCGGTACATCCGCGTCACGCCCATGAAGGCCCGCCGTGTGGTGGACCTCATCCGTGGCATGGACGCCACGGAGGCCCAGGCTGTTCTGCGATTCGCCCCGCAGGCAGCCTCGGTTCCGGTCGGCAAGGTGCTGGACAGCGCCATTGCCAATGCCGCGCACAACTACGACCACACCGATGTCGACAGCCTGGTCATCTCCGAGGCCTACGTCGACGAGGGCCCGACCCTGAAGCGGTTCCGTCCGCGTGCCCAGGGCCGTGCCTACCGGATCCGCAAGCGGACCAGCCACATCACCGTGGTCGTCAGCAGCAAGGAAGGAACCCGGTAATGGGCCAGAAGGTTAACCCGCATGGGTTCCGGCTCGGTGTCACGACCGACTTCAAGTCGCGTTGGTACGCCGACAAGCTGTACAAGGACTACGTCAAGGAAGACGTCGCCATCCGTCGGATGATGACGTCCGGCATGGAGCGCGCCGGCATCTCGAAGGTTGAGATCGAGCGCACCCGTGACCGTGTCCGTGTGGACATCCACACCGCTCGTCCGGGCATCGTCATCGGCCGCCGCGGCGCCGAGGCCGACCGCATCCGCGGTGACCTGGAGAAGCTGACCGGCAAGCAGGTTCAGCTCAACATCCTTGAGGTCAAGAACCCGGAGACGGACGCTCAGCTGGTGGCCCAGGCCGTCGCCGAGCAGCTCTCCTCCCGTGTCTCCTTCCGCCGTGCCATGCGTAAGAGCATGCAGTCGGCGATGAAGGCGGGCGCCAAGGGCATCAAGATCCAGTGCGGTGGCCGCCTCGGTGGCGCCGAGATGTCCCGCTCGGAGTTCTACCGCGAGGGCCGTGTGCCCCTGCACACGCTCCGCGCGAACGTGGACTACGGCTTCTTCGAGGCCAAGACGACCTTCGGCCGCATCGGTGTGAAGGTCTGGATCTACAAGGGCGACGTCAAGAACATCGCCGAGGTCCGCGCCGAGAACGCTGCGGCCCGTGCGGGTAACCGCCCGGCCCGTGGCGGTGCCGACCGCCCGGCCCGTGGTGGCCGTGGTGGCGAGCGGCGCGGTCGCAAGCCGCAGCAGGCTGCCGGCGCCGAGGCCCCCAAGGCCGAGGCTCCCGCCGCCGCTCCGGCTGAGAGCACCGGAACGGAGGCCTGACCGACATGCTGATCCCCCGTAGGGTCAAGCACCGCAAGCAGCACCACCCGAAGCGCGACGGTATGTCCAAGGGTGGCACGCAGGTTGCGTTCGGCGAGTACGGCATCCAGGCGCTGACCCCGGCCTACGTCACGAACCGCCAGATCGAGGCGGCTCGTATCGCGATGACCCGCCACATCAAGCGTGGCGGCAAGGTCTGGATCAACATCTACCCGGACCGTCCGCTCACCAAGAAGCCCGCCGAGACCCGCATGGGTTCCGGTAAGGGTTCTCCGGAGTGGTGGATCGCCAACGTCAAGCCCGGACGCGTCATGTTCGAGCTGTCGTACCCCAACGAGAAGATCGCCCGTGAGGCGCTGACTCGTGCGGCCCACAAGCTGCCGATGAAGTGCCGGATCGTCAAGCGCGAGGCAGGTGAAGCGTGATGTCGGCCGGTACCAAGGCGTCCGAGCTGCGCGAGCTGGGCAACGAGGAGCTTCTTGCGAAGCTCCGCGAGGCCAAGGAAGAGCTGTTCAACCTCCGCTTCCAGGCGGCGACGGGGCAGCTCGAGAACCATGGCCGTCTGAAGGCGGTCCGCAAGGACATCGCGCGGATCTACACCCTGATGCGCGAGCGTGAGCTGGGCATCGAAACGGTGGAGAACGCCTGATGAGCGAGAAGAACGTGACTGAGAACGCAGAGGCCCGCGGCTTCCGCAAGACCCGTGAGGGTCTCGTCGTCAGCGACAAGATGGACAAGACCGTCGTCGTCGCCGTCGAGGACCGTGTGAAGCACGCGCTGTACGGCAAGGTCATCCGCCGTACGAACAAGCTCAAGGCGCACGACGAGCAGAACGCCGCGGGTGTCGGCGACCGTGTCCTCCTCATGGAGACCCGGCCGCTGTCCGCCACGAAGCGCTGGCGCGTCGTCGAGATCCTCGAGAAGGCCAAGTAGGTAATTCCCGCAAGGGAATTCCAAAAGTAGGTTCCTGCGGGGCGCCCCTCGCAGGACAGTTCCGCCAGGCTCCGGGGGCCGTTCAGCTGAGCGGCCCCCGGGGAACCGGCAGACATTCAGGAGATAGACGTGATCCAGCAGGAGTCGCGACTGCGTGTCGCCGACAACACTGGTGCGAAGGAAATCCTTTGCATCCGTGTGCTCGGTGGCTCCGGTCGCCGCTACGCGGGCATCGGTGACGTCATCGTCGCCACCGTCAAGGACGCGATCCCCGGTGGCAACGTGAAGAAGGGTGACGTCGTCAAGGCGGTCATCGTTCGCACCGTCAAGGAGCGCCGCCGTCCGGACGGCTCGTACATCCGCTTCGACGAGAACGCCGCCGTCATTCTGAAGAACGACGGCGACCCTCGCGGCACCCGTATCTTCGGCCCGGTCGGCCGTGAGCTGCGCGAGAAGAAGTTCATGAAGATCATCTCGCTCGCGCCGGAGGTGCTGTAAGCATGAAGATCAAGAAGGGCGACCTGGTCCAGGTCATCACCGGTAAGGACAAGGGCAAGCAGGGCAAGGTCATTGCCGCTTACCCGCGCGACGAGCGTGTCCTGGTCGAGGGTGTCAACCGGGTCAAGAAGCACACGAAGGCCGGTCCGACCGCCAGTGGCTCCCAGGCCGGCGGCATCGTGACCACCGAGGCGCCGATCCACGTCTCCAACGTCCAGCTGGTCGTGGAGAAGGACGGCGAGAAGGTCGTCACTCGTGTCGGCTACCGCTTCGACGAAGAGGGCAACAAGATCCGCGTTGCCAAGCGGACGGGTGAGGACATCTGATGGCTACCACCACCACTCCGCGTCTGAAGCAGAAGTACCGCGACGAGATCGCCGGCAAGCTGCGTGACGAGTTCAAGTACGAGAACGTCATGCAGATCCCCGGCCTCGTCAAGATCGTGGTCAACATGGGTGTGGGCGACGCCGCCCGCGACTCCAAGCTGATCGAGGGCGCCATCCGCGACCTCACCACGATCACCGGTCAGAAGCCGGCCGTCACCAAGGCCCGGAAGTCCATCGCGCAGTTCAAGCTGCGTGAGGGTCAGCCGATCGGTGCCCACGTCACGCTCCGTGGCGACCGCATGTGGGAGTTCCTGGACCGCACCCTGTCGCTGGCGCTCCCGCGCATCCGCGACTTCCGCGGCCTGTCCCCCAAGCAGTTCGACGGCCGTGGCAACTACACCTTCGGTCTCACGGAGCAGGTCATGTTCCACGAGATCGACCAGGACAAGATCGACCGCGTCCGGGGTATGGACATCACCGTGGTCACCACGGCGACCAACGACGCTGAGGGCCGCGCGCTCCTTCGTCACCTCGGCTTCCCGTTCAAGGAGGCGTGAGCGAGATGGCGAAGAAGGCTCTGATCGCTAAGGCTGCTCGCAAGCCCAAGTTCGGTGTGCGTGGCTACACCCGCTGCCAGCGCTGCGGCCGCCCCCACTCCGTGTACCGCAAGTTCGGCCTGTGCCGCGTGTGCCTTCGTGAGATGGCTCACCGTGGCGAGCTGCCGGGCGTGACCAAGAGCTCCTGGTAGTCCCCACTTTTAGGGCTACCTGGACCTCTCGGTAAGCAACCGGGACGGCGGAGGTGCCGACTCTCATGGCTTAGGCTAGGAGGGTTGGGCCTCTGCCGCCCTGAACGACTTACTACGCCGTAGGTCCCCGCGCCGCACCCGTCCCGTCCCAGTACGGGGAGAGGGATGGCGCATATAGGAAACCCCGGCGAGAAAGGCCACAGGCCAATTCATGACCATGACTGATCCGATCGCAGACATGCTTACGCGTCTGCGGAACGCGAACTCGGCTTACCACGACTCGGTGTCGATGCCGCACTCCAAGATCAAGTCGCACATCGCGGAGATCCTCCAGCAGGAGGGCTTCATCACGGGCTGGAAGACCGAGGACGCCGAGGTCGGCAAGAACCTCGTCCTCGAGCTGAAGTTCGGCCCGAACCGTGAGCGCTCCATCGCGGGCATCAAGCGGATCTCCAAGCCCGGTCTCCGGGTGTACGCGAAGTCCACCAACCTGCCCAAGGTGCTGGGCGGCCTCGGCGTGGCGATCATCTCCACGTCGCACGGTCTCCTCACCGACAAGCAGGCCGGCAAGAAGGGCGTGGGTGGGGAAGTCCTCGCCTACGTCTGGTAGCAGAAGGGAACGGAGGAAACAGCTATGTCGCGAATCGGCAAGCTCCCCATCGCGGTTCCCGCCGGCGTGGACGTCACCATCGACGGCCGCACGGTCAAGGTCAAGGGCCCCAAGGGCGAGCTGACCCACACCGTCGTGGCACCGATCGACATCGCCAAGGGCGAGGACGGCACCCTGCAGGTGACGCGCCCCAACGACGAGCGTCAGAACAAGGCCCTGCACGGCCTGTCCCGCACGCTGGTGGCGAACATGATCACCGGCGTGACCCAGGGTTACGTGAAGAAGCTCGAGATCAGCGGTGTCGGTTACCGAGTGACCGCCAAGGGTTCCAACCTGGAGTTCGCTCTCGGTTACAGCCACCCGATCCTGGTCGAGGCGCCTGAGGGAATCTCCTTCAAGGTGGAGACCCCGACCCGTTTCCAGGTCGAGGGCATCGACAAGCAGAAGGTCGGCGAGGTTGCGGCCAACATCCGCAAGCTGCGCAAGCCTGACCCGTACAAGGCCAAGGGCGTCAAGTACGAGGGCGAAGTCATCCGCCGCAAGGTCGGAAAGGCGGGTAAGTAAGCCATGGCATACGGGCAGAAGATCCTCAAGGGCGACGCCTACAAGCGCGCCGCGATCAAGCGCCGTCACATCCGGATCCGCAAGCGGGTGTCCGGTACGGCGGAGCGCCCCCGTCTGGTCGTGACCCGCTCCAACCGCCACATCGTGGCGCAGGTGATCGACGACCTGAAGGGTCACACCCTCGCGTCGGCGTCCACGCTGGACACCTCGATCCGCGGTGGCGAGGGCGACAAGTCCACGCTGGCCAAGCAGGTCGGCGCCCTGGTCGCCGAGCGGGCCAAGGCCGCGGGCGTCGAGGCCGTCGTGTTCGACCGTGGTGGCAACCAGTACGCCGGGCGCATCGCCGCCCTGGCGGACGCCGCCCGCGAGGCCGGGCTCAAGTTCTGAGCCGCTTGTAGCTAGCGGAAAGAGAGAGGTAATCCAATGGCTGGACCCCAGCGCCGCGGAGGCGGTGCCGGTGGCGGCGAGCGGCGGGACCGGAAGGGCCGTGACGGCGGCGCTGCTGCCGCCGAGAAGACCGCGTACGTCGAGCGCGTCGTCGCGATCAACCGTGTCGCCAAGGTAGTGAAGGGTGGTCGTCGCTTCAGCTTCACCGCGCTGGTCGTGGTGGGCGATGGTGACGGCACCGTCGGTGTCGGTTACGGCAAGGCCAAGGAGGTGCCGGCCGCCATCGCCAAGGGTGTTGAGGAGGCCAAGAAGCACTTCTTCAAGGTCCCCCGTATCCAGGGCACCATCCCGCACCCGATCCAGGGTGAGAAGGCTGCCGGCGTCGTGCTGCTCAAGCCCGCGTCCCCGGGTACCGGTGTTATCGCCGGTGGTCCGGTGCGCGCCGTGCTCGAGTGCGCCGGTATCCACGACATCCTGTCGAAGTCGCTCGGCTCCGACAACGCGATCAACATCGTGCACGCCACGGTGGCGGCCCTCAAGGGTCTGCAGCGTCCGGAGGAGGTCGCGGCCCGCCGCGGTCTGCCTCTGGAGGACGTTGCCCCCGCTGCCCTGCTGCGTGCGCGTGCCGGGGCGGGTGCGTGATGGCTCAGCTCAAGATCACGCAGGTCAAGTCCTACATCGGCAGCAAGCAGAACCACCGTGACACCCTGCGCTCCCTTGGTCTCAAGGGCATCAACACGCAGGTCGTCAAGGAGGACCGCCCCGAGTTCCGCGGCATGGTGCACACCGTCCGCCACCTCGTGACGGTCGAGGAGGTCGACTGATCATGGCGGAGCAGAACCCGCTCAAGATCCACAACCTCCGTCCCGCCCCGGGCGCCAAGACCGCGAAGACCCGTGTCGGTCGTGGTGAGGCGTCGAAGGGTAAGACGGCCGGTCGTGGTACCAAGGGCACCAAGGCCCGTTACCAGGTTCCGGAGCGCTTCGAGGGTGGCCAGATGCCCCTCCACATGCGTCTCCCGAAGCTCAAGGGCTTCAAGAACCCGTTCAAGACCGAGTACCAGGTCGTGAACCTGGACAAGCTGGCCGCGCTCTACCCGCAGGGTGGAGAGGTCACCGTCCAGGACCTCGTCGACAAGGGTGCCGTTCGCAAGAACAGCCTCGTCAAGGTCCTCGGCCAGGGCGAGATCTCCGTGGCGCTGCAGGTGACGGTCGACGCCGTCTCCGGCTCCGCCAAGGAGAAGATCACCGCCGCCGGCGGTACGGTCACCGAGCTCGTCTGAGTCCTTCGGACGACGCCTCGATGACGTAAACGATCCCGACCGGGGGTACCTCACAATGAGGTATCCCCGGTTGGTCGTTCCAAGGGGGGCATGGTCGCCGGTAAGGTGGCCAACACTGTTCTCACTCGTATTCGTCGAACCTCAGACCGTCACCCTTGACGCAGTTGCGCGGGGGTCGCAGGAGGCACCGTGCTCACCGCGTTCGCCCGGGCGTTCAAGACGCCCGACCTGCGCAAGAAGCTGCTCTTCACGCTGGGCATCATCGTGGCCTACCGCGTGGGTACCCACATTCCGATCCCCGGCGTCAACTACAAGGCCGTCCAGCAGTGCGTGAGCGAGGCCGGGGCCAACCAGGGCCTGTTCGGCCTCGTGAACATGTTCAGCGGCGGTGCGCTGCTGCAGATCACGGTCTTCGCGCTCGGCATCATGCCGTACATCACGGCCAGCATCATTCTTCAGCTGCTGACCGTGGTCATCCCGCGCCTCGAAGCCCTCAAGAAGGAGGGCCAGGCCGGCACCACGAAGATCACGCAGTACACCCGATACCTCACCCTCGCCCTCGCGATCCTGCAGGGCACCGGCCTCGTCGCCACCGCCCGCAGCGGCGCGCTGTTCAGCGGCTGCTCGGTGGCCACCAGCATCGTGCCGGACCAGGCGATCTTCACGACCATCACCATGGTCATCTGCATGACCGCGGGCACCACGGTGGTGATGTGGCTCGGCGAGCTGATCACCGACCGCGGCATCGGCAACGGCATGTCGATCCTGATGTTCATCTCGATCGCCGCCACGTTCCCGTCCGCGCTGTGGGCCATCAAGAAGCAGGGCACCCTGGCCGGCGGCTGGATCGAGTTCGGCACCGTGATCCTGGTCGGCCTGGTCATGGTCGCGCTCGTGGTCTTCGTCGAGCAGGCCCAGCGCCGCATCCCGGTCCAGTACGCGAAGCGGATGATCGGGCGCCGGTCCTACGGCGGTACGTCCACGTACATCCCGCTCAAGGTGAACCAGGCGGGTGTGATCCCGGTCATCTTCGCCTCGTCCCTGCTGTACATCCCGGCCCTGGTCGCCCAGTTCGCGGGCGGCAACTCGGGCTGGAAGCAGTGGGTGCAGACGAACCTCACCAAGGGTGACCACCCGGTTTACATCACTGCGTACTTCTTGCTCATCGTTTTCTTCGCGTTCTTCTACGTGGCGATCTCCTTCAACCCCGAAGAAGTCGCCGACAACATGAAGAAGTATGGTGGCTTCATCCCGGGCATCCGGGCTGGCCGACCGACCGCTGAGTACCTGTCGTACGTGCTCAACCGGATCACCTGGCCGGGTTCGCTGTATCTGGGTCTGATCGCTCTCGTACCGACAATGGCGTTGGTCGGCTTCGGAGCAAGCCAGAACTTCCCCTTCGGCGGCACCAGCATCCTCATCATCGTGGGTGTCGGTCTCGAGACGGTGAAGCAGATCGAGAGCCAGCTCCAGCAGCGCAATTACGAAGGGTTCCTCCGCTGATGCGTATCGTCCTCGTCGGGCCGCCCGGTGCCGGTAAGGGAACGCAGGCCGTCCGGCTCGCTGAGAAGCTGGCCGTCCCGCACATCTCCACGGGCGACCTGTTCCGGGCCAACATCAGCCGGCAGACCGAGCTGGGCAAGCTCGCGAAGTCCTACATGGACGCCGGCAACCTCGTGCCCGACGAGGTCACCATCGCCATGGCCAAGGACCGCATGGAGCAGCCGGACGCCGTGAACGGCTTCCTGCTCGACGGCTTCCCGCGGAACGTCGCACAGGCCGAGGCGCTGGACGAGCTGCTGCGCACCGAGAAGATGACGCTCGACGCGGTGCTGGACCTGGAGGCCCCCGAGGACGAGGTGGTCAAGCGCATCGCCGGCCGCCGGATCTGCCGCAAGGACTCCTCGCACGTCTTCCACGTGGCGTACAACGCGCCGCAGCAGGAAGGCGTCTGCGACATCTGCGGCGGCGAGCTGTACCAGCGTGCGGACGACTCCGAGGACACGGTGCGTACGCGCCTGGAGGTCTACCACACGCAGACCGAGCCCATCATCGACTACTACAAGTCGCAGGGCCTGGTCCGTACGATCTCCGCGACGGGCCCGGTGGACGAGGTCACCGAGCGCGCCCTGGAGGCGCTGAAGAGCGAGCAGGCCGAGAACCACTGAGTCCGGCCGCCTTCCGGCCGCGGTGCCCTTCCGGGGGCGCCGCGGCCGTAGTGTTGTACAGGTAAACCCAGCCGACGTGAGTGACGGAGAGCGCAGGCCCCCCATGGTGCAGATCAAGACGCCCGAGCAGATCGCCAAGATGCGTGCGGCGGGCCTGGTCGTCGCCGCGATCCACGCGGCCACCCGGGAGGCCGCGGTGCCCGGCGCCTCCACGAAGGACCTGGACGAGGTCGCGCGCAAGGTGCTCGCCGAGCACGGCGCCAAGTCGAACTTCCTGGGGTACGGCGGCTTCCCCGCGACCATCTGCACCTCCGTGAACGACGTGGTCGTGCACGGCATCCCGTCCGACGAGGTCGTCCTCAAGGACGGCGACATCATCTCCATCGACTGCGGCGCGATCGTGGACGGCTGGCACGGCGACGCGGCGTACACCGCCTTCGTCGGCTCCGGCCACGCCCCCGAGCTGGTCGAGCTGTCCCGGGTGACCGAGGGCTCGATGTGGGCCGGCATCGCCGCGATGAAGCTGGGCAACCGGCTGGTCGACATCTCCCGGGCCATCGAGACGTACATCCGCCGCCAGCCGAAGCCGGGCGGCGGCAAGTACGGGATCATCGAGGACTACGGCGGCCACGGCATCGGCACCGAGATGCACATGGACCCGCATCTGCTGAACTACGTCGAGCGGCGGCGGGGCAAGGGCCCGAAGCTGGTCCCCGGCTTCTGCCTGGCCATCGAGCCCATGGTCTCCCTCGGCACCCCGCGCACCGAGGTCCTGGAAGACGACTGGACGGTCATCACGACCGACGGCACCTGGTCCTCCCACTGGGAGCACTCCGTCGCGCTGACGGAGGAGGGCCCGCTGGTGCTCACCGCGGTCGACGGCGGCAAGGCGAAGCTGGCGGAGTTCGGCATCGCGACGGCTCCCGACCCCCTGGCGTAGTGAACAGAGCTCGCATAGTGGTCGCTCTTGTGGGGAAGACTCCCTCGATTCGCGTTTCGGGGCCCTCCGACGTAGACTGACTCGTCGGCTCTCGTGCATCCGCATGTCCGCATGCACCCGTAAGGGGAAGCAGGGGAGTCGATCAAGGTAGTCGATTCGAAGGGCGAAGCGTGGCCAAGAAGCAAGGTGCCATCGAGATCGAGGGCACTGTCGTCGAGTCTCTGCCGAACGCCATGTTCAGGGTCGAGCTCCAGAACGGCCACCAGGTCCTGGCACACATCAGCGGCAAGATGCGTATGCACTACATCCGCATCCTCCCTGACGACCGGGTCGTGGTGGAGCTGTCTCCGTACGACCTGACGCGTGGCCGGATCGTCTACCGGTACAAGTAGATCTTGCCCGCGCCCCGGGCCCGCCCGGTGCGATGGCACTGACCCGGAGAACCTCACCCCATGAAGGTCAAGCCGAGCGTCAAGAAGATCTGCGACAAGTGCAGGGTGATCCGCCGTCACGGCCGGGTCATGGTCATTTGCGAGAACCCGCGCCACAAGCAGCGCCAGGGCTGACGCACGACCACCCTCTCTGCACCTCTATCGCAGAGTCTTCGCGCGACGCGAGCTGAATTGTTCATACGCAGAACCCGAGCCGATGGGCTCGACACCCCCGGCTCGGAGGCCGGGGACCCGGTTCGTACCTGGTACGGCGGCCGGGAGCCGGTTCTGCGGAAGACCTCCGAAGATTCACCAGGAGCCATTGAATGGCACGCGTTTCCGGTGTTGACATCCCGCGCGAAAAGCGCGTGGAGGTCGCCCTCACCTACGTGTTCGGCATCGGCCGGACCCTCTCGAAGGAGACGCTGGCTGCGACCGGCGTCGACCCGAACACCCGTGTTCGTGACCTGAGCGAAGAGCAGCTGGTCGCGATCCGCGAGTACGTCGACAGCAACATCAAGACCGAGGGTGACCTCCGTCGCGAGATCCAGGCCGACATCCGCCGCAAGGTCGAGATCGGTTGCTACCAGGGTCTCCGTCACCGTCGCGGTCTGCCCGTCCGCGGTCAGCGCACCAGCACCAACGCCCGCACCCGCAAGGGCCCGCGTCGCGCCATTGCCGGCAAGAAGAAGCCGGGCAAGAAGTAGTCCGCAGCGGACCACATTCCACGGTCTTCGCTGTAGGACCGACCACCTCCCTCTAGGAGTTTGTAGATGCCCCCCAAGGGTCGTCAGGGCGCTGCCAAGAAGGTGCGCCGCAAGGAAAAGAAGAACGTCGCTCACGGCCACGCGCACATCAAGAGCACGTTCAACAACACGATCGTCTCGATCACGGACCCCTCGGGCAACGTGATCTCCTGGGCCTCCGCCGGCCACGTCGGCTTCAAGGGCTCCCGGAAGTCCACGCCGTTCGCCGCGCAGATGGCCGCCGAGTCGGCTGCCCGCCGCGCCCAGGAGCACGGCATGCGCAAGGTCGACGTGTTCGTCAAGGGCCCGGGTTCCGGTCGTGAGACCGCGATCCGCTCCCTGCAGGCCACGGGTCTCGAGGTCGGCTCCATCCAGGACGTCACCCCGACCCCGCACAACGGCTGCCGCCCGCCGAAGCGCCGCCGCGTCTGACGCGCAGCGCTCCGCTGGTTTTTTGCGGTTTCGGGCGGTACGGCCTCTGTGAGGAAGCCGTACCGCCCGTACCCTTGCAGTACTGAGTCGGGCGTCAAATAGCGGGCGCCCCTGACTGAAGGATCTCCACCATGCTGATCGCTCAGCGTCCTTCGTTGACCGAAGAGGTCGTCGACGAGTTCCGCTCCCGGTTCGTGATCGAGCCGCTGGAGCCGGGCTTCGGCTACACCCTCGGCAACTCCCTCCGCCGTACCCTCCTGTCCTCGATCCCCGGTGCCGCTGTCACCAGCATCCGGATCGACGGTGTCCTGCACGAGTTCACCACCGTGCCGGGCGTCAAGGAGGACGTCACCGACCTGATCCTCAACATCAAGCAGCTGGTCGTCTCCTCGGAGCACGACGAGCCGGTCGTGATGTACCTGCGCAAGCAGGGCCCGGGTCTGGTGACCGCCGCCGACATCGCGCCCCCGGCCGGTGTCGAGGTGCACAACCCCGACCTCGTCCTCGCCACGCTCAACGGCAAGGGCAAGCTGGAGATGGAGCTGACCGTCGAGCGCGGTCGCGGCTACGTCTCCGCGGTGCAGAACAAGCAGGTGGGCCAGGAGATCGGCCGTATCCCGGTCGACTCCATCTACTCGCCGGTTCTCAAGGTCACGTACAAGGTCGAGGCCACGCGTGTCGAGCAGCGCACCGACTTCGACAAGCTGATCGTGGATGTCGAGACCAAGCAGGCGATGCGTCCGCGTGACGCCATGGCCTCCGCCGGTAAGACCCTGGTCGAGCTGTTCGGTCTCGCGCGCGAGCTGAACATCGACGCCGAGGGCATCGACATGGGTCCGTCCCCGACGGACGCCGCGCTCGCCGCGGACCTGGCCCTGCCGATCGAGGAGCTGGAGCTCACCGTTCGGTCGTACAACTGCCTCAAGCGCGAGGGCATCCACTCCGTGGGTGAGCTCGTGGCGCGTTCCGAGGCGGACCTGCTGGACATCCGCAACTTCGGTGCGAAGTCCATCGACGAGGTCAAGGCGAAGCTGGCCGGCATGGGCCTGGCGCTCAAGGACAGCCCGCCCGGATTCGACCCGACGGCCGCCGCGGACGCGTTTGGCGCGGACGACGACGCGGACGCCGGTTTCGTCGAGACCGAGCAGTACTAGGAACTCGGGCCTCAGGGTTCGATTTCGTCTGCCGGCCGGCTGCGGCTGGTCGCGCAGTTCCCCGCGCCCCTTCGGGGCGCGGGTCTCCGACAGACAACCGTCTGCTCGGATACTGACCCCGGTACCTGACACGGCCGGGGCAGACACACAGGAGAAGAACTATGCCGAAGCCCACCAAGGGTGCCCGTCTGGGCGGCAGCGCCGCGCACGAGAAGCTGCTCCTCGCGAACCTCGCGAAGAGCCTCTTCGAGCACGGCCGCATCACCACCACCGAGGCGAAGGCCCGCCGCCTGCGCCCGTACGCCGAGCGTCTGGTCACCAAGGCGAAGAAGGGCGACCTTCACAACCGCCGTCAGGTGCTCCAGGTGATCACGGACAAGAGCATCGTGCACACGCTCTTCACCGAGATCGGCCCGCGCTACGAGAACCGTCCCGGTGGCTACACCCGCATCACCAAGATCGGTAACCGCCGTGGCGACAACGCGCCCATGGCTGTCATCGAGCTGGTCGAGGCGCTGACGGTGCAGCAGAAGGCTGTCGGCGAGGCCGAGGCCGCGACGAAGCGCGCGGTGAAGGAGGCCGACGAGGCCCCCGCCGAGGAGTCGAAGGACGCGTAAGCGTTCTGCCGGGGGACTGCGCGTCGGCGGCTGCGGCTGTTGTTGTGGCTGGTCGCGCAGTTCCCCGCGCCCCTTCGGGGGCGCGTTCGCGGGTCCGTTCCCTTCCCAGGGGCGGGCCCGCTTTTTTGGTACCTGAGAGGATCTGTGTGTGAGTGACGAAGCGCTGCCCGGGCATGTACGTATCCGCCTCGATCTCTCCTACGACGGCACCGATTTCCATGGCTGGGCCAAGCAGGCCGGCGGGAAGCGGACCGTGCAGGGGGAGATCGAGGACGCGCTGCGCACGGTGACGCGGTCCAAGGAGACGTACGAGCTGACCGTGGCCGGGCGCACCGATGCCGGGGTGCACGCGCGCGGGCAGGTGGCGCACGTCGATCTGCCGGCCGAGCTGTGGGCGGAGCACCGCGAGAAGCTGCTCAAGCGGCTCGCCGGACGGCTCTCCAAGGATGTGCGGATCTGGCGGCTGACCGAGGCGCCGGAGGGGTTCAACGCCCGGTTCTCGGCGATCTGGCGGCGGTACGCGTACCGGGTCACCGACAATCCCGGGGGCGTGGACCCGCTGCTGCGTGGCCATGTGCTCTGGCACGACTGGCCGCTCGACGTGGACGCCATGAACGAGGCCGCCCGGACGCTGCTCGGCGAGCACGACTTCGCGGCGTACTGCAAGAAGCGGGAGGGCGCGACCACCATCCGCACGCTCCAGGACCTGAGCCTGGTGCGGGGCGCGGACGGGGTCGTCACGGCGACGGTCCGGGCGGACGCGTTCTGCCACAACATGGTCCGCTCGCTGATCGGCGCGCTGCTGTTCGTCGGCGACGGGCACCGGGGCCCCGAGTGGCCCGGAAAGGTGCTGGCCGCCGGGGTGCGCGACTCCGCCGTCCATGTCGTACGACCGCACGGGCTGACCCTCGAAGAGGTCGGCTACCCCGCCGACGAGCTGCTGGCCGCCCGTAACAAGGAGGCCCGCAACAAGCGCTCGCTGCCCTCGGCGGGGTGCTGCTGAGCTACCGGTTCGCGGCCGCCGACGCCTGGGCCTGGCCGCGGCGGTGGATCTGCTGGAAGGTGAACTCGGCCACATCGTCACCTGCGCGGAAGACCGCGGTGTCCTTGGTGGTGACGTTCTTGCCGTTGGTGAAGCCGGCGAGGGTGAAGTAGGCGTAGCGGCCGTAGGCGTTGCGGGTCGAGCGGCAGGTCGCGCCGTCGCAGAAGGCGGCGACGCCGTTGCCCGCCAGCGCGCGCACGATGCTGTGGTCGTCCGTCTGCTGCCGGGCCTTCGTGGCCTGGGCCTCGGTGTCGAACAGGGCGACGCCGACGGTGACCGCGATGTCGCCGTTGGTGTACGTGGCGCGCATCACCCGGGTGCAGCCGTCGGCGGTGAGGATCTTGGGCAGCGAGCCGCCGGCCGCCGCCGCGCAGCTGGTGGTGTCGCCGGTGGCGCCCTTCTTGTACACCGTGCTGCCCATGGTGAGCCGCGCGCCCGGGAACAGGGTGGCGGGGCTCAGCGGAGCGGTGTCCTTCTTGGCGCTGGATATGAAGACCTTCGGGTCCAGCGGCGGCGGGGCGCTGGTGGGCGCGAAGGACGGCGCGGTGGGGGAGCCGTCGGGCAGCGAGGCGCTGGGCACCTTGGTGGGGTGCCCCGAGGCGTCGTTGTGGCCGCCCGCGGAGACGACGGCGAGGGCGACCGCGGCGCCGATGGCGACCGTGGCGAGCGCGCCGCCGCCGATGAACAGCAGCTTGCGCCGCTTGCCGCGGGTCTCCGAGGCGTCCGCGAGCGCGGCCCAGTCGGGTGTCCCCTCGTCGCCGCCGCCGCTCCAGGGCTGCTGAGGCTGCTGCTGGGGCTGCTCTGATTGCGGTTTCCAGGGATCCCACTGAGACTGGGGTCCCCCCTGCCCATAACTCATGGGGCGCATCTTAGACGCGGGGGATCACGGCGCGTACCGAGCGGCGGCCCGCCGGGCGGCCTGCCTCGTTTTGACCCGTCCGGGGCCCGCCAGGTAACCTGCTTCTTCGTTGTGTATTGGCTTGCTCATTCTCACGGGACGGGCCCTTACACCGGTCCACCGGGCCGATGACCAGCGATCAGCACGCGGTTTGCGTCACCGCGGTGCGGTCGAGGCTGTCGTGATCGTTTCGGTGACCTGTTCAGGACCATTCACTCGAAGCGAAGGCTACGAACCGTGCGTACGTACAGCCCCAAGCCCGGCGATGTGACGCGCCAGTGGCACGTCATTGACGCTCAGGACATCGTCCTGGGTCGTCTCGCCACCACTGCCGCGTCCCTGCTCCGGGGCAAGCACAAGGCGATCTACGCGCCTCACGTCGACACCGGTGACTTCGTCATCATCATCAACGCCGACAAGGTGCACCTGTCCGGCAACAAGCGGACCCAGAAGATGGCGTACCGCCACTCCGGCTACCCGGGTGGTCTGCGTGCGGTCCGCTACGACGACCTGCTGGCGAACAACCCCGAGAAGGCCGTCGAGAAGGCCGTCAAGGGCATGCTCCCCAAGAACACTCTGGGCCGTCAGATGCTCTCGAAGCTGAAGGTCTACAAGGGTGACCAGCACCCGCACGCTGCCCAGCAGCCGGTGCCGTTCGAAATCACCCAGGTCGCGCAGTAATTCCGGCCACCCCCAAAGCTGAAGAGAATCTGAGGAGAATCGTGGCCGAGACCACTGCCGAGCAGCCGCTCGAAGAGCTTGACATCGACAGCTACACCACCGAGTCCGAGGTCCCCGTCGAGGGTGAGTACACCTCGGAGTCCATGGCCTCCCGCTTCGGCGAGCCCCAGCCGGCCGCCGGCCTGGGCCGTCGCAAGAACGCCATTGCCCGCGTCCGGATCGTTCCGGGCACCGGCAAGTGGAAGATCAACGGCCGCACCCTCGAGGACTACTTCCCGAACAAGGTGCACCAGCAGGAGGTCAACGAGCCCTTCAAGGTGCTCGAGCTCGAGGGCCGTTACGACGTCATCGCCCGCATCGCGGGTGGCGGCGTCTCCGGTCAGGCCGGTGCGCTCCGTCTCGGTGTCGCCCGTGCGCTGAACGAGGCGGACGTCGACAACAACCGTGGTGCCCTGAAGAAGGCCGGCTTCCTGCGCCGCGACGACCGCGCGGTCGAGCGGAAGAAGGCCGGTCTGAAGAAGGCCCGTAAGGCTCCGCAGTACAGCAAGCGCTAAACAGCGGGAGCTGCTGCTCGTACTCCGAACGCCCCGGCGGCACGCCACATGTGCCGTCGGGGCGTTCGTTTATCCCAGCCAAGGGCGTATAACGACACAAGACGCTCAAAGGCTTGTGTGATCGGATGGCGAGGCGCCCCCCATCGCTGCGGCGCCCGTCCGTTTACGCCATCGACGCTTCCTCAGGAGGACAAGTGGGACGACTCTTCGGCACGGACGGCGTGCGCGGTGTCGCCAACGCGGATCTGACCGCGGAGATGGCCCTCGGCCTCTCCGTGGCCGCGGCGCATGTGCTGGCCGAGGCGGGTACCTTCGCGGGCCATCGGCCGAAGGCCGTGGTCGGTCGGGACCCGCGTGCGTCCGGGGAGTTCCTGGAGGCCGCGGTGGCGGCGGGCCTGGCGAGCGCGGGCGTGGACGTCCTGCTGGTCGGCGTGCTGCCGACGCCGGCGGTGGCCCATCTCACCGGCGCGCTCGGCGCCGACCTCGGTGTGATGCTCTCCGCCAGCCACAACGCCATGCCGGACAACGGCATCAAGTTCTTCGCGCGCGGCGGTCACAAGCTCGCCGACGAGCTGGAGGACCGGATCGAGGCGGTCTACGAGTCCCACCGGCACGGCGAGCCCTGGCAGCGCCCGACGGGCGCCGGGGTGGGGCGGCTGCGGCCGTACGACGAGGGTTTCGAGCAGTACGTCGGCCATCTGCTGTCGGTGCTGCCCAACCGGCTCGACGGGCTGAAGATCGTCCTGGACGAGGCGCACGGCGCGGCCGCGGGGGTCTCGCCGGAGGCGTTCACCCGGGCCGGTGCCCAGGTCGTCACGATCGGCGCGGAGCCGGACGGACTCAACATCAACGACGGCTGCGGCTCGACCCATCTCGGGCTGCTGAAGGCGGCGGTTCTCGAACACGGCGCGGATCTCGGCATCGCGCACGACGGTGACGCCGACCGGTGCCTCGCGGTGGACCACACCGGCGAGGAGGTCGACGGCGACCAGATCCTCGCGGTGCTGGCGGTGGCGATGCGGGAGCGCTCCGCGCTGCGGGCCGACACCGTGGTGGCGACCGTGATGTCCAACCTCGGCTTCAAGCTGGCGATGGAGAAGGCCGGGATCCAGCTGGTGCAGACCGCGGTCGGCGACCGGTATGTGCTGGAGGAGATGAAGCAGCACGGGTACGCGCTCGGCGGTGAGCAGTCCGGGCATGTGATCATCCTCGACCACGCGACGACGGGTGACGGGACGCTGACGGGGCTGCTGCTGGCGGCGCGGGTCGCGCAGAGCGGTCGTAGCCTGCGTGAACTGGCGTCCGTGATGGAGCGGTTGCCGCAGGTGCTGATCAATGTGCCGGACGTGGACAAGGCGCGGGTGCGGACCTCCGCCGACCTGGCCGCGGCGGTCTCCGAGGCGGAGCGGGAACTCGGGTCCACGGGGCGGGTGTTGCTGCGGCCGTCCGGGACCGAGCCGCTGGTGCGGGTGATGGTCGAGGCGGCGGACATCGAGCAGGCTCGGTCGGTCGCGTCGCGGCTCGCCGATGCGGTGAAGTCGGCCCTGGGATAGGGATGTTGCGGGGTCGGGGCGCGGGGGGCTGTGCGTCGCGGGCCGCGGCTCTCGTCGTGGCTGGTCGCGCAGTTCCCCGCGCCCCTGACGGGGCTACAGCTTGCGCAGGCGCAGGCGCTGGACCTTGTGGTCCGGGCCCTTGCGGACGATCAGGGTGGCGCGGCCCCTGGTCGGGGCGATGTTCTCGGTCAGATTGGGTTTGTTGATCGTGCGCCACAGGGTGCGGGCGTAGTCCAGGGCCTCCTCCTCGGAGACCTGGGTGTACTTGCGGAAGTACGAGTCCGGGTCCTGGAAGGCCGTCTGGCGCAGTTTGCGGAAGCGGTTGAGGTACCAGCGCTCGATGTCCTCGCCGCTCGCGTCGACGTACACGCTGAAGTCGAAGTAGTCGGCGAGACCCACGCGGGTGCGGCCGTCCTTGCCGGGCAGGGCGGGCTGGAGGACGTTCAGGCCCTCCACGATCAGGACGTCGGGGCGGCGGACCGTGAGCTTCTGCTCCGGGACGATGTCGTAGATGAGGTGCGAGTAGACGGGGGCCGTCACCTCGCTCTTGCCGGCCTTGATGTCGGCGACGAAACGGGTCAGCGCGCGGCGGTCGTAGGACTCGGGGAAGCCCTTGCGGGACATCAGGCCGCGGGCCTCCAGCTCCCTGGTCGGCAGCAGGAAGCCGTCGGTGGTGACCAGCTCCACGTGCGGATGCTCGGGCCAGCGGGACAGCAGGGCCTGGAGGAGACGGGCGACGGTGGACTTGCCGACGGCGACCGAGCCGGCGACGCCTATCACGAACGGCGTGCCGGACTGGGAGCCCTGCTCACCGAGGAACGTGTTCAGCGCGCCTCTGAGGCCGTCGGTCGCGCCGACGTAGAGGTTCAGCAGGCGCGACAGCGGGAGGTAGATGTCGCGCACCTCGTCCAGGTCGATCACATCGCCCAGACCGCGCAGCTTCTCCACCTCCTCGGCGGTGAGCGGCAGCGGCGTCTTGTCGCGCAGCGCGCTCCACTCGGCTCGGGTGAGGTCGACGTAGGGAGTCGCCTCCGGCCTGTGCCGGTGGGCGCTCCGGGGCATCGAGGGGACCGGTGAGATCACATTCCATTGTTAACGGAGTTTGAACGGGGTGGCGGGGTGGGGTACGTCACGCCGACAGTGGTGTGCGTCACGCCCCCGCCCCCGCCCCCGTACCGGCCGGTGCCTCGGGCGCCGGTCAGGGGTGGATCAGGGGTGGATCAGGTGTTGATCAGGGACACCTGACGGGAGTTCTGGAGGATGCTGCCGAACTGCGGGATGGCGTTGAGGATCTCCATCCCGACCTGACCGGGCTTGAACAGCTGGGCCCCCGCGGTGCCGATCCGGCGCGTGCCGTCCGCCGCGATGCCGGAGGGCAGCACGGTGACGGTGCCGTCGCCGTTGTCCGCCCACGGGGTGCCGGCGATCAGGTCGGCGCCGCCGTCGTGGTCGAGGTCGGTGAGCAGCACGGCCGTACCGAAGTTGCCGTTCGGGTCGCCGGGGACGTCGTGGTTGCCCTGGTAGAAGTACTGCGGCGCGGCGCTGGTGTCGACGCCCGACTTCGAGCCGTACAGCACGGTGACGGTGCCCATGTTGTAGTACATGTGCCCCCACAGCCGCATGTTCTCCTGCGGGGCGCCGATGGCCAGGTCGAGCAGGCCGTCGCCGTTGATGTCGCCGAGGGCGACCGACTGGCCGAACTTGTCCCAGCTCTCGGAGTCGCCGGGAACGGTGCCGGACTCCTGGGTGATGGTCTGGACGCGGCTGGAGGGGCCCGCGGCGGAGCCGTAGGTGACGACGACCTTGCCGCCGATCGGACCGTTCGCGGTGTTCCTGCCCCAGTAGACGCCGGTGACGATGTCGCCGCGGCCGTCGCCGTCGAGGTCGCCGATGGCGCCGGCGACCCCGCCGGGCATCTTCTTGGCGCTGGTGGTGGAGGGGCCGGTGGCGGTGCCCGGCACGAAGTAGTTGACGTTGTAGTACGTGCCGTCGGCGCCCTTGGTCGGGTTCAGGCCGTTGACCATCAGGTCCGCGCGGCCGTCGCCGGTGACGTCCCCTGTGGTGAGGTTGATGATCCCGGCCTCCGGCGCGGCGCGCAGCGGCAGGGCGCGGGTGGCGAGGGCGCCGGCCCTGCCGCTCCGGGAGATGCCCTTGCGGAAGGTGTAGAGGGTGGAGCCGTTGGTGCCGACGGCCAGGTCGGTGCGGCCGTCGCCGTCGAAGTCGCCGGCCGCGAGCGCGGCGCCGAAGCGGTCGTGGGCGGCCGGGGCCGGGTCGGGGATCGTGGTGGCCGAGGTCAGGCCCTTCGGGGAGCCCCACATGATCTGCACCAGGCCGCCGTTGACGTCCGTGCCCACGTCCTCCAGCGGGGTGCCGACGGCGAGGTCGGTGTAGCCGTCGTGGTCGAAGTCGCCCGCGGTGGTCGCGGCGCCGAACAGATCGCCGTTCTCGGCCGCGCCCGGCACCCAGGAGGCGTCCTGGGTGATGGTGGTGCGCCGGTCCGCCGAGGCGCCCCGGGCGGAGCCGTAGAGGACGGTGACCGCGCCCACCCGCCACTTGCCGTTCAGCCGGGCGGCCGGGGCGGTGACGGCGAAGTCGCCGTATCCGTCGCCGTTGAAGTCGGTCAGGGGCCGCTTCGCGGCCACCGCGCCCGCGCCGGTCGTCGTGCCCGAGCCGGCCGCGGTGGCAGGTCCGGTCAGCCCTACGGTCAGACCCCCGGCCAGCGTCGCGGCGACGGCCGTGGCCAGGACGGTGCGATGTCTACGCTTCACCTGTGTGTCTCCCGGTGTTCGCTTACGGCGTTCAGCCGGTAGACCTCCGACCCGGTCGCACGGTTGTGCGGATGACCCGGATACGCGAGGGACAGGCGACGGATGCGCCACGAATGCGCCGCGGATGTGCTCTGAACGGGCCCAGGATTTCCGAAATCGGGCACGCGGCGCCACTTTTGACAGTCGATCGGCCCGTAGGCTGCGGCTCATGTGCGGAATCGTGGGATACGTAGGGTCGCAGTCGGCGCTCGATGTCGTGATGGCCGGGCTGAAGCGACTGGAGTACCGGGGATACGACTCGGCGGGCGTCGCCCTGCTGGCGGACGGCGGTCTGGCCGCCGCGAAGAAGGCCGGGAAACTGGTCAACCTGGAGAAGGAACTGGTCGAACGGCCGCTGCCGGCCGGTTCGACGGGCATCGGACACACCCGCTGGGCCACCCATGGCGGACCCACGGACGACAACGCGCACCCGCATCTGGACAACGCGGGCCGGGTCGCCGTCGTCCACAACGGCATCATCGAGAACTTCGCGCTGCTGCGTGCCGAACTCGCCGAGCGCGGCCATGAGCTGAACTCCGAGACGGACACCGAGGTCGTCGCGCATCTGCTGGCCGAGGAGTACTCGGTGGCCGGCGATCTCGCTGAGGCGATGCGGCTGGTCTGCCGGCGTCTGGAGGGCGCGTTCACGCTGGTCGCGGTGCACGCGGACGCCCCGGACGTGGTGGTCGGCGCGCGCCGCAACTCCCCGCTGGTGGTCGGCGTCGGCGAGGGCGAGGCGTTCCTCGCCTCCGACGTCGCCGCGTTCATCGCGCACACCCGCTCGGCGATCGAGCTGGGCCAGGACCAGGTGGTGGAGCTGCGCCGGGACGGGGTGACCGTGACCGGCTTCGACGGGCTGCCCGCCGAGGTGCACTCCTACCACGTGGACTGGGACGCCTCGGCCGCCGAGAAGGACGGCTACGACTACTTCATGCTCAAGGAGATCGCCGAGCAGCCCAAGGCGGTCGCCGACACCCTGCTCGGCCGGATCGACCCGTCCGGCTCGCTCACCCTGGACGAGCTGCGGATCACCCCCGCCGATCTGCGCCAGATCGACAAGGTCGTGATCGTGGCCTGCGGTACGGCCTTCCACGCCGGGCTGATCGCCAAGTACGCCATCGAGCACTGGACGCGGATCCCCTGCGAGGTGGAGCTGGCCAGCGAGTTCCGCTACCGGGACCCGATCCTCGGCGGCCGCTCCCTGGTGATCGCGATCTCCCAGTCGGGCGAGACCATGGACACCCTGATGGCGCTGCGGCACGCCCGTGAGCAGGGCTCCAAGGTGCTGGCCATCTGCAACACCAACGGCTCCACGATCCCGCGCGAGTCGGACGCGGTGCTCTACACGCACGCCGGGCCCGAGGTCGCGGTCGCCTCCACCAAGGCATTCCTGACCCAGCTGGTCGCCTGCTACCTGGTCGCCCTGTACCTGTGCCAGGTGCGCGGCACCAAGTGGGGCGACGAGATCCAGGCGGTGATCAAGGACCTGTCCAAGATCTCCGAGGAGGTCGAGCGGGTCCTGGAGACCATGGAGCCGGTACGGGCGCTGGCGCGCACCCTGGCCGGCAAGGACACCGTGCTCTTCCTGGGCCGGCACGTCGGCTACCCGGTCGCCCTCGAAGGCGCGCTCAAGCTCAAGGAACTCGCCTATATGCACGCCGAGGGCTTCGCGGCGGGCGAGCTGAAGCACGGGCCGATCGCGCTGGTCGAGGAGGACATGCCGGTGGTGGTCGTCGTACCGTCGCCGCGCGGCCGCTCGCTGCTGCACGACAAGATCGTCTCCAACATCCAGGAGATCCGGGCGCGCGGGGCGCGCACCATCGTGATCGCGGAGGAGGGTGACGAGGCGGTCGTCCCGTACGCCGACCACCTGATCCGCATCCCGGCCACGCCGACCCTGCTCCAGCCGGTGGTGGCCACGGTGCCGCTCCAGGTCTTCGCCTGCGAGCTGGCCGCGGCCCGGGGCAACGAGGTGGACCAGCCGCGGAACCTGGCGAAGTCGGTGACCGTGGAGTGAGCCGCCTCTAGGGTCTTTCGAGAGGCCCTAGTGCACCGAGAAGCCTCCGTCGACGCGGATCGACTGGCCCGTGACGTAGGCGGAGGCGCGGCTCGCGAGGAAGACGGCGGCGCCCGCGAAGTCCCCGGCGAGGCCGTTGCGCCCGGTCATGGTGCGCGCGGCCAGCGCCGCGACCTTCTCCGGGTCGGCGGACAGCCGCGCGTTGAGCGGGGTCATCACAAAGCCCGGCACCAGGGTGTTGCAGGTGACCCCGTACGGCGACCACGCCTCCGCCTGGGAGCGGGCGAGCGACTCCAGCGCGCCCTTGGAGACGCCGTACGCGCCGCTGCTGACGAAGGCCCGGTGCGCCTGCTGGGAGCTGATGTGGATGATCCGGCCGAAGCCGCGCTCGGCCATGCCGGGCCCGAACCGCTGCCCCAGCAGGAAGGGTGCCTCCAGGTTCACGGCCATGGTGGCGTCCCAGACGTCCTCGGCCAGCTCGTCCATCGGGGGCCGCAGATTGATCCCGGCCGAGTTCACCAGGATGTCCGGCTCCCCGAACACCTCCGCCGCCGCCTCCGCCGCCGCCCGGACGCCCGCCCGGCTGCCGAGGTCCCCGGCGACCCCGGCCGCCCGGCAGCCGTCCTCCGTCAACTCCTCGACGACGGCCGTCCTTTGCTCCTCGCCCCGGGCCACGACCACCACGCTCGCCCCGGCCCGCGCCAGCGCCCCGGCGACGGCCCGGCCGATGCCGGAACTGCCCCCGGTCACCACGGCGACACGGCCGTCCAGCGAGAACAGATCGGTGAGATAGCCCTGTTGGGGCGTGGTGCTCGTCATGCCGGAAGCGTAGAGGGGATGCGCGGGGCGCCACCCGCCTAGGGCCTCTCGTTTGGATCATGCCGGGCTCGCGGGCCCTGGCACCGCGCCTCGCGGCGTTGTCGTCGGTTGCCATGGCTCCGCCATGTCGCCCTCCTCCGCCTTGCGATGCACGGCACCAGACCCCGCTCCCTGATCCGACCTGATCCAAACGAAAGACCCTAGGGTGCTGCCCATGAGCATCATCGGAGTCGGGATCGACGTGGCGGAGATCGACCGCTTCCGGGCGTCCCTGGAGCGGACCCCGCAGCTGGCCGACCGGCTGTTCGTGGCCGCGGAGTTGCTGCTGCCCAGCGGCGAGCGGCGCGGCATCGCCTCGCTGGCGGCCCGGTTCGCGGCGAAGGAGGCGCTGGCCAAGGCGCTCGGGGCACCGCCGGGGCTGCTGTGGACGGACGCCGAGGTGTACGTCGAGGACAACGGGCGGCCGCGGCTGCGGGTGCGGGGCACGGTCGCCGCGCGCGCCGCCGAGCTCGGAGTGCGGTCCTGGCACATCTCCCTCAGCCATGACGCGGGCATCGCCTCGGCCGTGGTGGTCGCCGAGGGCTGACCGGCTCCGGTGCGGGCGTCCGGGGCCGACCGGCCGGGCCCGGGTGTGGGCGGTGGGGGTTACGGGGCAGACTCGGTGCCATGCGGAGTGCGTACAGCGTGGAGACGGTGCGGGCGGCCGAGCGGGCCCTGATGGCGCGGCTGCCCGAGGGGGCGCTGATGCAGCGGGCGGCCGCCGGACTGAGCGCCGCCTGCGCCGATCTGCTGGGCCGGGTGTACGGCAGCCGGGTGGTCCTGCTGATCGGCAGCGGCGACAACGGCGGCGACGCCCTGTACGCCGGTGCCCGGCTGGCGCGACGGGGGGCCGGAGTGACGGCCGTCCTCCTGTCGCCCGAGCGGACGCACGCTCAGGGGCTGGCCGCGCTGCGGCGGGCCGGGGGCGTGAGCGTGGTGCCCGGGGCGGCCGACGACGCGATCGGGCGGGCCGACCTCGTGGTGGACGGCATCGTCGGGATCGGCGGCAAGGGCGGGCTGCGGCCCGACGCCGAGCGGCTGGTGGAGGCCGTGGCGCGAACCCGGGCCGCAGTGGTCGCCGTGGACCTGCCCAGCGGGGTCGAGGCGGACAGCGGGGAGGTGCGGGGCGCGGCCGTACGGGCGGATGTCACCGTCACCTTCGGCACGTACAAGCCCGGACTGCTGGTGGACCCGGCGCGGGAGTACGCCGGGGTCGTACGGCTGGTCGACATCGGCCTGGAACTTCCCGCCGAGCCCGAACTGGAGGCGCTGCAACACGCGGACGTGGCGCGCCTGCTGCCGCGTCCGGCCGCCGAGAGCGACAAGTACCGGCGGGGCGTGGTCGGCGTCGCGGCCGGCTCCGGGCGCTACCCGGGCGCCGCGGTGCTCGCCGTCTCCGGGGCGCTGCGCGGCGGCGCGGGAGCGGTGCGCTACGTCGGCCCGGCCGCGGAGGCGGTCATCGCCCGCTTCCCCGAGACCCTGGTCTCCGACCGGGGCCCGGCCGAGGCGGGCCGGGTGCAGGCCTGGGTCACCGGTCCCGGCGCGGGCGACGACGCGGCGACCGTCGCCGAGGTGCTGGCCGCCGAGGTGCCGGTGCTGCTGGACGCGGACGGGCTGCGGCTCGCGGACCGGGACACCGTTCGCGGGCGTACCGCGCCCACCCTGATGACACCGCACGCGGGCGAGGCCGCGGCGCTGCTCGGGGTGGCGCGCGAGGAGGTCGAGGGCGCCCGGCTGGCCGCGGTGCGCGAACTGGCGGCGGTGTACCGGGCGACGGTGCTGCTGAAGGGCTCGACCACGCTGGTCGCGGACGCGGCGGGCGGCGCGGTACGGGTCAACGCCACCGGTACCCCCTGGCTGGCCACCGCGGGCAGCGGCGATGTGCTCTCCGGCCTCGGCGGCTCGCTGCTCGCCGCGGGCCTGTCCGCCCTGGACGCGGGCAGTGTCGCCGCGTATCTGCACGGCCTGGCGGGCCGGTTCGCGGCACAGGGCGCGCCGGCCGGTGCGCATGACGTGGCGGAGTGCGTGCCGGAGGCGTGGCGGGACGTGCGGGACTGAGGCGGCGGGGCGTGCGGGCTGAGAGGGGCGGGGCGTGCGGGGTTGAGAGGGGCGGGGTGCGTGGGGCTGAGGTGGCGGGGCGTGCGGGGTTGAGAGGGGCGGGGTGCGTGGGGCTGAGGTGGCGGGGCGTGTGGGGCTGAGGCGGTGGGGTGCGTGGGGCTGAGGTGGCGGGACGTGCGGGACTGAGGCGGCGGGGCGTGCGGGCTGAGAGGGGCGGGGCGTGCGGGGCTGTGGCGGTGGGGTGCGTGGGATCGAGGCGGTGGGGCGTGCGGGGCTGTGGTGACGGGGCGTGCGGGGCTGAGGCGGCTGGGCGGTGTGCACCGCCGATGCCGAGGAGGTCCAGGCCCGCCTGCTCTCCGCGATGCGGGGCGTCGCGGAGACCGGCGCCGGTCAACTGCCGTGCCCGTACCGCCCGCTGCGCCCGCGCGGTGGCCGTACCCGCACCGCCGCCGGGGGCCGGGCGCGCGCTCTGAGAGACTGGGGGCGCCATGACTGAGACTGCGACTGTGCCGACCGTCCCCCCGCGCGCCCGTGCCGAGATCGATCTGGGCGCGCTGCGCGCCAATGTGCGGACCCTGCGTGCCCGGGTGGGGGACGCGGCCGTGATGGCCGTCGTCAAGGCCGACGGATACGGCCACGGCGCGCTGCCCTGCGCCCGCGCCGCCGTCGAGGCCGGGGCCACCTGGATCGGCACCGCGCTGCCCGAGGAGGCCCTCGCGCTGCGCGCGGCCGGGCTGACCCAGCGCGTCCTGTGCTGGCTGTGGGTGCCCGGCGGGCCCTGGCGGCAGGCGATCGAGGCCGACATCGACATGTCCCTCAGCGGGATGTGGGCGCTGCGGGAGGTCACCGAGGCCGCCCGCGCCGCAGGCCGGACCGCGCGCGTCCAGCTCAAGGCCGACACCGGGCTCGGCCGCAACGGCTGCCAGCCCGGGGCCGACTGGGCGGAGCTGGTCGCCGCCGCGCTGCGCGCCGAGGCCGAGGGACTGGTCCGGGTCACCGGACTGTGGTCGCACTTCGCCTGCGCCGACGAGCCGGGCCACCCCTCCATCGCCGCCCAGCTCACCCGCTTCCGGGAGATGGTGGCGTACGCCGAGGAGCAGGGGGTGCGTCCCGAGGTGCGGCACATCGCCAACTCGCCCGCCACGCTCACCCTTCCGGAGACCTATTTCGACCTGGTCCGTCCCGGTATCGCCATGTACGGCCTCTCGCCCAGCCCCGAGGTCGGCACCCCGGCGGACTTCGGACTGCGCCCGGTGATGACGCTCAGCGCCTCGCTGGCCCTGGTCAAGCGGGTGCCGGGCGGACACGGCGTCAGCTACGGCCACCACTACGTCACCCCCGGCGACACCACCCTCGGCCTCGTCCCGCTCGGCTACGGCGACGGTGTCCCGCGGCACGCCTCCGGCGCCGGGCCCGTGCTGGTCGACGGCAAGTGGCGGACGGCCGCCGGGCGGGTCGCCATGGACCAGTTCGTGGTGGACCTCGGCGGCGACGAACCGCCGGTCGGCGCCGAGGCCGTGCTCTTCGGCCCCGGCGACCGGGGCGAGCCCACCGCCGAGGACTGGGCGACGGCCTGCGGCACGATCGTGTACGAGATCGTCACGCGCATCGGAACCCGGGTGCCGCGCGTCTATGTCGATGACGTCAACGAGGACGTGCGCGGATAACCCGTCCGAGGAGGACCGCGACCGGCTGCCCCACATCACGTGTAACAACGGTCACATCCGCGCACCCGGTCGCACCTGTCTCGGCGAACATCGGTACGGCGAATCGTTCGGTGAGCCGGTTCGGTGAGTCGGTACGACGGCGAGGAGGAGCGGCACATGAGCGACAGCAGGGCGGACGCGATGACGGACGCCGTCGCCTCGGCGGCCGGGAGCTGGCGCAGGGCGACGGGCATCGCCGGTGCCGCGATAGGCGTCCTCGCCGCGGGCGCGGCGGCCGGGGTCGCCGTCGAGCGGATGACGGTGGGCCGCGCGGTGCGCCGCAAGGCACGTCTCGCCCTGGACTCCGCGGGGCCCTACGGCACCCTGCGCGGGACCCCGGGCAAGGCGTACGCGGATGACGGCACCGAGCTGTACTACGAGGTCGACGAGGTGGCGCCGGACGCGGGCGGGCCGCCCTCCGCGCGCCGGCTCCGGCTCTTCGGCCGCAAGGCGCCCGCTCCGGTGACCGTCGTCTTCTGCCACGGCTATTGCCTCAACCAGGACTCCTGGCACTTCCAGCGGGCGGCCCTGCGCGGGGTCGTCCGCACCGTGCACTGGGACCAGCGCAGCCACGGCCGATCCGGGCGGGGCGTGGCCCAGAGCCGGGACCGGGAGCCGCTGACCATCGATCAGCTCGGCCGCGATCTGAAGGCGGTCCTCGACGCCGCCGCGCCCGAGGGGCCGCTCGTGCTGGTCGGCCACTCGATGGGCGGGATGACCGTGATGGCGCTCGCCGCGCAGTACCCGGAGCTGATCGCGGAGCGGGTGGTCGCCACCGCGTTCGTGGGCACGTCCTCGGGGCGGCTCGGCGAGGTGAACTTCGGGCTGCCGGTGGCCGGCGTCAACGCGATACGCCGGATCCTGCCGGGGGTGCTCAGGGCGCTCGGGCAGCAGGCGGAGCTGGTGGAGAAGGGGCGCCGGGCGACGGCGGAGCTGTTCGCCGGGATCATCAAGCGGTACTCGTTCGCCGGGCGGGACATCGATCCGGCGGTGGAGCGGTTCGCCGAGCGGATGATCGAGTCCACGCCCATCGATGTGGTCGCCGAGTTCTATCCGGCCTTCACCGACCACGACAAGACGGGGGCGCTGGCCCGCTTCCGGCAGCTGCCGGTGCTGGTGCTCGCGGGGGTGCAGGATCTGGTGACGCCGAGCGGGCACAGCGAGGCCATAGCCGACGAGCTGCCGGACGCCGAGCTGGTGCTGGTGCCGGACGCCGGGCACCTGGTGATGCTGGAGCACCCGGAAGTGGTCATAGACCGCCTCGCCGATCTGCTCACCCGCGCGGGAGCGGTGCCCGCAGCGGCTACCGTAAGTTCCTATGGAACGTCCAGCAGCAGCACCGTACGACCCCGCTGAGCACGACCGGGCCGAGACCCGGCTGACGATCACCTCGCCCGAGCAGATGCGCGAGCTGGGGCGGCGCCTCGCCAAGCTGCTGCGCGCCGGGGACCTGGTGATGCTGTCCGGGGAACTGGGCGCGGGCAAGACCACGCTGACCCGGGGCCTGGGGGAGGGGCTCGGGGTGCGGGGCGCGGTCACCTCGCCGACCTTCGTGATCGCCCGGGTGCATCCGTCCCTCGGTGACGGCCCGCCGCTCGTGCATGTGGACGCCTACCGGCTCGGCGGCGGTCTGGACGAGATGGAGGACCTGGACCTCGATGTCTCGCTGTCCGATTCGGTGATCGTGGTGGAGTGGGGCGAGGGCAAGGTCGAGGAGCTGACCGACGACCGGCTCCAGCTCGTCATCCACCGCGCGGTCGGCGACACCACGGACGAGGTACGCCATGTGACCCTCACGGGCCTCGGCGCGCGCTGGGCCGAGGCGGGCCTGGAGACCCTCACGGCCTGAACCCGGCCGGGTTTTCCGACAGGCCGTCGGCAAGATGTTGCGTGGCCATCGCGGGCGTGATGACATGGTGTCCAGCCCGTAGTCAGGCATGCCTAACTACGCCGCCGCACCTCAGGAGGCGCCCATGCCCGCCCCCCACCCCCCGAAGCCCCCCGTCCCGGTCCCCATGCACATCCTCCTGGCGTCCTGCGCCGCCGCGGCCCAGCTCTCCAACCCGCCGCGCCCTCCGGAGCCCCGGGCCCCTCAGCAGACGGACAGCCCGAGACGAGCGGCGTAGGCCTCCGGCGGCCGGGCCGTAGGTCACCGAAACGGTTCCCGCGGGGGTCGCTCCCGGCAAGCACGTGCGAGGCCCGACAAGCGCGTGCGCGGCCGCCCGGCGCCAAGGACGCGAGTCGCCGGTCCCGGCGGGCTCGGCCGCCCGCGACGGGGCTCGGCGCTGCCGGTGTCCGGTCCGGGCTCGCCTGTGCTGTCCGGTCCGGGCGCGCCTGCGCTGTCCGGTCCGGTCTCGCCCGTCCGCCGGGCGGAGGCCGGTTCCCGGCGCGCTGCCACCTCCGGCGCGGCCGGACCGTCCATCGGCGGGCGGGTCGCTCCCGGGTGCCGGTGCCCCCGCGAGATCGTCGGCCCGCAGGGTCACCTCGCCCATGTGAGCGCGTCGTTCCCCACAGGGGCCCAGGGCCGTCCCGCAGGCAGGGCCGTCCGGCTCTCGGACCCCCGTCCCGGGGGCTGCCGGCTCTGAAATGTCGCCGGTTCCCAAAGGTGTCGGTGTCCCCGGCGGAGCCCTCAGCGGATGACCATGACCCGTTCGCCGATCGTCGCGAATTTCCACATCGCGTCGCCGTCCGCGCGGGTCTCGCGGATGCCGCCCGTCCTGGTGCCCGCGTCGGGGGCCGGGACGGCGTCGGCGGTGGCGGGGGCGGAGAAACCGATGGTGACGCCGTCGACCGTGGTGAAGCGGACCACGTGTTCGATGGGGATGCCGTCCGTGCCGGTGACGGCGTGCGAGCGGGAGGTGACCCAGTACGTGCCGGTGGGCGGGTCCACGGTGCCCGGGTGGACGCGGAAGGTGCGCAGCACCCGGTTGCCGGTGCCGACCAGCCAGACCCGGTCGTCGTCCACCGAGTACACCACCCGTTCACCCTTGCCGGAACCGCTCGGCAGGGCGGTCGGGTGACGCCGGTCCCGGGGCGCCTTCGTGGCCTGCCCGCCGGGCGAGCCGTTCGCCGCGGGACGGGCGCCCAGCCCCGCCGGTACCGTCGCGTACGCCTCGTAGGCCAGGAAACCGACCACGCCGACGGCCGCCGCGGTGAGGCCGGCCACGATTCCCGAGCTGGTCCCTGCCACCTGCTTCCACCTCCGCCGTGCGCGATATGTCGTACTTCGTACAGACCGTAGCAGCCGGTGACCGTCCGCCCCGGGCGGCCGTGCGGGAGGCGCGGGCGCCGTAGGCTGTTCGCGTGCTCTTGCTCGCTCTGGATACCGCAACGCCCGCCGTCACCGTCGCCCTGCACGACGGCACGGACGTCATCGCCTCGTCGAAGCAGGTGGACGCGCGCCGGCACGGGGAGCTGCTGCTGCCGGCCGTCGACCGGGTCCTCACCGAGGCCGGACTCAAGCTGGAGGCGGTCACCGGGATCGTCGTCGGCACCGGACCCGGCCCCTACACCGGACTGCGCGTCGGCCTGATGACCGCCGACACCTTCGGCCTGGCGCTCGGCGTCCCCGTGCACGGCGTGTGCACCCTGGACGGCCTCGCCTACGCCGCCGACATCGAGAAGGGCCCCTTCGTCGTGGCGACCGACGCCCGGCGCAAGGAGGTCTACTGGGCGACGTACGCCGACTCCCGCACCCGGCTGACCGGCCCGACCGTCGACCGCCCGGCCGACATCGCCGAGCAGGTCGCCGGGCTCCCGGCGGTCGGCGCGGGCGCCCTGCTCTACCCGGACACGTTCCCGAGCGCCCATGAGCCCGAGCATGTGTCCGCCGCCGCGCTGGCCGCGCTCGCCGCCGAGCGGCTGGCCGCCGGGGAGGAACTGCCCGAGCCGAGGCCGCTGTATCTGCGCCGCCCGGACGCCCAGGTCCCCAAGAACTACAAGGTGGTCACCCCGAAGTGACCGTCGAACTGCGCGAGATGCGCTGGTGGGACATCGACCAGGTGCTGGAGCTGGAGAAGGACCTGTTCCCCGAGGACGCCTGGTCCCGGGGCATGTTCTGGTCCGAGCTGGCCCACTCCCGGGGCGCCACGGCCACCCGCCGCTATGTCACCGCCGAGGACGGCACGGGCCGGGTCGTCGGCTACGCGGGCCTCGCCGCCTCCGGCGACCTCGCCGACGTCCAGACCATCGCCGTCGCCCGCGACCTCCAGGGCTCGGGGCTCGGCGGCCGGCTGCTGACCGATCTGCTGCGGGCGGCGACCGCCTTCGAGTGCCATGAGGTGATGCTCGAAGTCCGGGTGGACAACCTCCGCGCGCAGAAGCTGTACGAGCGCTTCGGCTTCGCCCCCATCGGGTTCCGGCGCGGCTACTACCAGCCGGGGAACGTGGATGCCCTGGTGATGCGCCTGACCGACCCTTCCGCATCTGTTCAAGGAACCGAGATCAATGGCTGACGAACCCCTCGTCCTCGGCATCGAGACCTCCTGCGACGAGACCGGCGTCGGCATCGTGCGCGGCACCACCCTGCTGGCCGACGCCGTCGCCTCCAGCGTGGACGAGCACGCCCGCTTCGGCGGCGTCGTCCCCGAGGTGGCGTCCCGCGCCCATCTGGAGGCGATGGTCCCGACCATCGACCGCGCCCTGAAGGAGGCCGGGGTCAGCGCCAAGGACCTCGACGGCATCTCGGTGACCGCGGGTCCCGGTCTCGCGGGCGCCCTCCTGGTCGGCGTCTCCGCCGCCAAGGCGTACGCCTACGCGCTCGGCAAGCCCCTCTACGGCGTCAACCACCTCGCCTCCCACATCTGCGTGGACCAGCTGGAGCACGGCCCGCTGCCCGAGCCGACGATGGCGCTGCTGGTCTCCGGAGGCCACTCCTCGCTGCTGCTGTCCTCGGACATCACCTCCGACGTCCGGCCGATGGGCGCGACCATCGACGACGCGGCGGGCGAGGCCTTCGACAAGATCGCCCGGGTGCTGAACCTGGGCTTCCCCGGCGGCCCGGTCATCGACCGGTACGCCAAGGAGGGCGACCCGGCCGCGATCAGCTTCCCGCGCGGTCTGACCGGCCCGCGCGATCCGGCGTACGACTTCTCCTTCTCCGGCCTCAAGACCGCCGTGGCCCGCTGGATCGAGGCGAAGCGCGCGGCGGGCGAGGAGGTCCCGGTGCGCGATGTGGCCGCCTCCTTCCAGGAGGCCGTGGTGGACGTGCTCACCCGCAAGGCCGTGCGCGCCTGCAAGGACGAGGGCGTCGACCATCTGATGATCGGCGGCGGGGTGGCGGCCAACTCCCGGCTGCGCGTCCTCGCCCAGGAGCGCTGCGAGGCGGCCGGCATCCGGCTGCGGGTGCCGCGCCCCAAGCTGTGCACGGACAACGGCGCGATGGTGGCCGCGCTCGGCGCCGAGATGGTCGCCCGGGGCCGGGCCGCCTCCAGCTGGGACCTGTCGGCCGACTCCTCCCTGCCGGTCACCGACCCGCATGTGCCGGGCAATCACGACCATGTGCACGAGGTCAGCAAGGAGAACCTGTACTCATGACGGTCGCGCTGATGTGGGAGGCGCGCGCGGTCGAGGGCCGGGGCGGGGAACTCCTCGCCTGGGCCCGCGAACAGCGGCTCGACCGGGAGCCGTTGCGCCGCGAGACCTTCCGCGCGCCGCAGGACCGGGTGCTGGTCATCACATGGTGGGCGGAGCCGTACGACGCGACGCTGCCGGAACTTCCGGAACCGCACCCGGAGTTGGTGACGCGGGCCGTGCACCGCTGGCGTTTTGAGGCGGTCGCGTCCGACTAGGGGTGGCTGAGTCCCCTTTGTCTCGGGCGAGTTTGCGACCGCCGCACGCATCGGTCTATGATCATCACACAGCGAACGGCCGGAAAGCCGGTACGAACGCAGTGCGTTGGTGGTCCAAGGAAAGACGTCCCGCTTCCTGCGGGGAGATGCAGGTGCAAGGCCTGCCCGGCGCTCCACTCACACCCCGTCTCCGGTATTCCGGAGGCGGGGTGTTCGCGTTGCCCGGTCAGACCTCCGTCTCCGTCACCTCGCACCGCAGGCGCCGCCCCGCGCCCACCGGACGCACCGGCCCGGTCAGCCGCAGCCGCGCCCGGTGCCGTACGTCCGTGCTGGCCGCGGCCAGACGCAGCTCCAGCTCGCCCGGCTCCACGATCCGGGTGCCCGCGCGGTCCGGGAAGGAGGAGAGGTCGGTGTGGAAGCGGAAGGTGAGGCGGCGGGCCTCGCCGGGGGAGAGTTCCACCCGCCGGTAGCCGATCAGGCGGATGTCCGGGCGGGTCACCGAGGCCACCGGGTCGTGCAGATACAGCTGGACGACCTCGGCGCCCGCGCGCTCACCCGTGTTGCGGACGGTGAGCGAGAGGTCGTACCCGCCGTCCGTCGGGATCTGTGCCCCGGACCCGGTGAAGTCGTCCCAGGCGAACGCGGTGTACGAGCCGCCGTGCCCGAACGGGTACAGCGGCGTCGGATCCAGGTTGCTGACCTCCCCGGCCAGGCCGAGCGGGGGCTGGAGGTAGGTCCAGGGCTGGCCGCCGGGCCGGTGCGGCACGCTCACCGGGAGCCGCCCGGAGGGGTTCACCCGGCCGGACAGCACCCCGGCGAGCGCCGGACCGCCCTCCTCGCCCGGGAAGAACGCCTGGACGACCGCGGCGAGCCGGCCCTGCCAGCGGCCCAGCGCGTAGGGGCGCCCGGTCAGCAGCACGAGCACCACCGGGACGCCGGTCGCGACCAGCGCGTCCAGCAACTCCGCCTGGGCGCCCGGCAGTCGCAGGTCCTCCGCGTCGCAGCCCTCGCCCGAGGTGCCGCGCCCGAACAGCCCGGCCCGGTCGCCGAGGACGGCCACGCACACCTCGGACTCGGCCGCCCGCGCCACCGCCTCGGCGAAACCGGAGGTGTCCGGATCGGAGACCGCGCAGCCCTCCGCGAACGCCACCTCGGCGCCCGGGAGTTCGGCCCGCAGGGCGTCGAGAACGGTCGGGATGTCGATGCCCAGCGGCACCTCGGGGTGGTGGGTGAGCACATGGGACGGGAAGGAATAGCAGCCCAGCATCGCCAGCGCGTCCGCCGCGCGCGGCCCGACCACCGCGATCCGCGCGTCCGGGGCCAGCGGCAGCGCCCCGCCCGGGTTGTCCAGCAGCACCACCGACCCCTCGGCGAGGCGCCGGGCCAGCGCCCGGTTGCCGGCCGAGTCCAGGTCGGTCTTCTCGCCGGTCTCCGGCGTCCAGTCGGGATCCAGCAGGCCCAGCTCGCACTTCTGGAGCAGCACCCGGCGCGCGGCCCGGTCCACCAGCGCCTCGGGGATCCGCCCGTCGCGCACGGCCTCCACCAGCGGCTTTCCGTAGCAGCTCAGGGTGGGCAGCTCCACGTCGATGCCCGCCTCCAGCGCGATGTGCGCGGCCTCGGCGGGGTCACCGGCCACCCGGTGCAGCGACTGGAGGAAGCCGATGCCGAAGTAGTCGGCGACGACCGTGCCGGTGAACCCCCACTCCTCGCGCAGCAGTCCGGTCAGCAGCCGGGGGTCGGCCGAGGCCGGGACGCCGTCCGTCTCGGTGTAGGCCGCCATCACCGAGCGGGCGCCGCCCTCGCGCAGCGCCATCTCGAACGGCGGCAGCGTCACCTCCGCCAGCTCCCGCCCGCCCGCGCGCACCGGCGCCAGATTGCGGGCGCCCGCCGAGGACGCGTACCCGGCGAAGTGCTTGAGCGTGGCGACGACCCCGGCCGACTCCAGGCCCCGGACGTACGCCGTGCCGATGGTGCCGACCAGGTACGGGTCCTCGCCGATGGTCTCCTCCACCCGGCCCCAGCGCAGATCCCGCACCACGTCCAGGACGGGGGCGAGGCCCTGATGGACGCCGGCCGCGCGCAGGTCCCGGCCGATGCGCCCGCCCAGCTCCTCGACGAGCGCCGGGTCGAAGGTCGCGCCCCAGGCCAGCGGCACCGGGTACGCGGTCGCCTGCCAGGCGGTGAAGCCCGCCAGGCACTCCTCGTGGGCCATGGCCGGGATGCCGAAGCGGCCGGCCCCGGCGATCCGGCGCTGGGCGCGGGCCAGTGCCTGCGCGCCCAGCGCCGGGTCCACGGGGGCGGTGCCGAAGGAGCGGGTCAGCTGGCCGAGGCCGAGGGTGATCAGCTCGTCCCAGTCGTGGTCCGCGGCCATCTCGCGCTGGAGCGGGGCGACCCCGTCGCCGTCCGTGGCCGCGCCCACCCAGACGCCGTACAGCTGGGCGGTCTTCTCCTCCAGGGTCATCCGGGCCAGGAGGTCGTCGACGCGGACGGCGGCGGGCAGGGCGGGGTCGCGCCAGGGGGCGGCACTGGGGGCGGCGCCGGGCGCGGTGCCGGGGGTGGTGCTCATGAAACTCCTGTCGAGAAGGGGGCGCGGGCGGCGGTCACTTGCCGCCCACACCCATCAGGCCGCCCACCAGGGCGCGACGGGCCACCAGATACACGGCGAAGATCGGGATGCCGGAGAGGACGACCGAGGCGAGCAGGGCGGGGATGTCCACACCGAACTGGCTCACGTAGTTGAAGAGTCCGAGGGTCAGCACCCGCGGCCCCTCGGACTGGGTGAAGATCAGCGGGAAGAGGAAGCCGTTCCACGCCTGGAGCGCCGAGTAGATCCCGACGGTGCTGATACCGCCCTTGGACATCGGGATGACCAGCTGGAACAGCATCCGCAGCGGCGAGGCGCCGTCCAGGGCCATCGCCTCGTACACCTCCTCGGAGATGTCCCGGAGGGAGCCGGTGAGCACCAGGATGGCCACCGGCATGGCGAACGCGGCCGTCGGCAGGATGATCGCGAGCAGGCTGTCGTAGAGGTTCAGCTTGGCGATCATCAGATACAGCGGTACGACGACGGCCTGCGCCGGGATCGCCACGCCGAGCAGGAACAGCCGGAAGGCGGCCCCGGACCAGAAGCCCCGGGTGCGCACGGCCACATAGGCGAGCGGCACGCACAGCACCAGCACGATCGCCACGACGGCCACCGCCGCCAGCACGGTGTTCCACAGATAGTGGAAGAACCCGTTGTGCAGCACGGTGCTGTAGTTGGCCAGCGTCGGATGGGCGGGCGGCTTCAGGGCGTTGTTGCCCAGCGCCTCGTCCCGCGGGGTGAGCGAGGCCGTGATCATCGCGTAGACGGGCACGATGACGACGACCAGCCAGACGACCGAGCCGAGGCCGGCCAGCGGATCGGGCCGCCGGGTCCAGTGCCGGCGGCGGCGCCCGCCCGGCCGGGCCGCGGGCGCGGCGCCGGTCTTCACGGGGTGGGGCAGCGTGTCGTGTGACACCTCGTCACATTCCTTCCCGGGTACTGCGCATCGTGCCGAAGCCGGACAGCCGCACCAGCAGCAGCGACAGCGCGGTCGCGGCCACCACCAGGAAGGAGGCGATGGCGCTGGCGTAGCCGAAGTCGTAGCTCTTGAAGCCGGCCTCGTACATCAGGTACGGCAGGATCGCCGTGTCGGTGCCGGGGCCGCCCTGGGTGAGGATCAGGACGGTCTCGAAGTAGGTGAGCGAGCCGACGACCATCAGTACGCCGGAGGTGGTCGCCGTGTTGCGCAGCTGGGGCAGCGTGATGGAGAAGAACCGGCGGTAGCGGCCCGCGCCGTCGATGGCCGCCGCCTGGTAGAGGACCTCGGGGATCTGCCGGGCCCCGCCCTGGTAGATCAGGGTGTGGAAGGGGATGAACTGCCAGCCGCCGACGAACACGATGGCGAGGAAGGCGCCGTCGGTGGAGCCGAGGGTGTCGCCGCGGATGATCCCGAAGTTGGGGTCGAGCAGGGCGTAGAACAGCAGCGAGATCGCCGTCGAGGACAGCAGGAACGGCACGAAGAAGATCGCCGACAGGATCGCGCGGTTGCGCTGGCGGCCCGCAGCCCAGACGCCGAGCAGGATCGAGACGACCGTCTGGAAGGCCCAGCTGACCACCGTGAGCAGCACGGTGACCGTGAGGGACTGGGTGAGCCGGTCGTCGTCGAACAGCTTGCGCCAGTTGGCGAGTCCGGCGGGCCGCGGGTTGCCGAGGCCGTTCCACTCGGTGAAGGACAGACAGAAGGCCAGCACCATCGGGACGGCGGCGAAGAACAGGAAGAACAGGACGCCGGGCAGCGCCAGGGCGGCGTGCGGGCGGCCCGCGTTCGCCCCGGTGCCCCGGCGGGGGCGGCCCGCACTGCTGCGCGAGCCGCCCTCGGTCGTGCCGATGCTCACTTCAGCCCCTGGAGCGCCGAGACGAACTGGCTCGGCGAGGACTTGCCGACGAACAGCTTGTTGACCTCGGTGAGCATCGGCGTCGACACGTTCGGGTCGACGGCCTGGTCCCAGCTCAGCGTGAACGCCGGGGCGTCCTGCACCATCTTGTACTGGAACTTGGCGAACGCCGGGTTCGGCGAGGCGTCGAGCAGGCTCTCGGCGTTGGTCGTGGTCGGGATGTCCCCGTTGGCGATCAGCGCCTTGGCGTACGTCTCGGAGGCGCAGTCGCGCAGGAAGGCGAGCGCCGCGTCCTTGTTGGACGTACGGGCGTTGATCGACCAGTAGTTGGTGGGGTTGCCGACGACATTGCGGATGTCGCCCGCGCCGCCCTCGATGGTCGGGAACGCGGTCCAGCCGAGGTCCTTGCGGGCGAAGTCCGGGAACTTGCCGAGCTGGGTGGAGTACTCCCACGAGCCCATCAGATGCATCGCGGCCTTGCCCTTGGCGAATACGGCCGGGGCGCCGCCGTTGGTGTAGGCGACCGAGTTGAAGCCCTTGCCGAAGGCGCCGTCGTCGATGAGCTGCTTGACCGTCTGGGCGGCCTTCAGGACGGCCGGGTCGCCCCAGCCGGAGGCGTCGCCGTTCTTGATCCGGTCGAAGACCTGGGGCCCGCCGATCCGGTCGACCAGGTACTCCAGCCACATCAGCTCGGGCCAGATGTCCGCGCCGCCGAGCGCGAACGGGGTGATCCCGGCCTTCTTCAGCTTGGTGTTGATGTCCAGCAACTGGTCCCAGGTGGTGGGCGGCTGGAGCTTCCGCTCGGCGAAGAGGGACTTGTTGTAGAAGAGGATCACGGGCTGCATGCCGCGCATGGGTATGCCGTAGTTGTGCCCGCCGATGCCGCCGGCCGTGATCACCGAGGGCAGGAAACCGCTCTTGAGGACCGGGTCGGAGGTGATGGTGCCGGTGAGGTCCACCAGCTGCTTGGCGTCGCGGTACGCCTTGATCGAGCCGCCGCCCCAGTTGAAGAAGATGTCGGGCGCGTTGGGGGAGCCCATCGCGGTGCGCAGCTTCGCCGGGTACTCGGAGCCGGGCACCTTCTCCAGCTTGATCGTGCCCTTGGCCTTCTTCGCGGCGGCCGAGGAGTTGAACCGGTCGATCGCCGCGACCTGGATCTTGGCCGCGTCGTCGCCGTACACGAACGCGGTCAGGGTGCCACCGCCGCCCGACCCCCCGGAGGAGCCGCAGGCCGTGAGTCCGGCGGTGCCGGCGGCGACAAGTGTGGTGGCACCGGCGCCGAGCACCCAGCGCCTGCTGAACGCGCGCCCGCCGTTGGACGTGGTGGACTCCATGACCCTGGCCCTCGCAATGTTTCGAGTGGGGTTCCGAATGTTCCGGGAACGTATGGCGGAACAGGGGCTTCGTCAAGGGGTCGCGCAGGGATTACGATCGCGGGCATGAAGCCTGGGAAGTCCGTGGAAACGCAGACCGCGACGCTCGCTGAGATCGCCCGCGAGGCCGGGGTGTCCGCTCCGACTGTTTCGAAGGTCCTCAACGGCAGAGCCGATGTCGCGCCCTCGACGCGCACTCGCGTCGAGGAGCTGCTGCGCGCCCACGGCTACCGGCGCAGGCGCGCCGAGGCCTCCCGCTCCCCACTGATCGACCTGGTCTTCCACGAGCTGGAGAGCGCCTGGGCGATGGAGGTCATCCGGGGCGTGGAGAACGTGGCGCAGTCCGCGGGGCTCAGCGTGGTGCTGTCCGAGTCCGCCGGTCGGCTCACCCCCGGCCGCTCCTGGGCCGACCAGGTCGCCGCCCGCCGCCCGCACGGCGTGGTGCTCGTCCTGTCCGAGCTGGACGGCGCCCAGCAGGCGCTGCTGACCAGCAGGTCCATCCCGTTCGTGGTGGTCGACCCGGCCGGCGACCCGGGCCCGGACGTGCCCTCCATCGGCGCCACCAACTGGCAGGGCGGGCTCGCGGCCACCCGGCATCTGGTGGAGCTGGGCCACACCCGGATCGGCGCGATCAGCGGCCCGTCCCGGATGATGTGCAGCCGCGCCCGCATCGACGGCTACCGCGCCGCCCTGGAGACGGCCGGGCTGCCCGTCGACCCCTCGCTGATCGTGGCCGGGGACTTCCACCACGACGCCGGCTACCGCCTGGGCATGGAGCTGCTGCGCCGCCCCGACCGGCCGACCGCGGTCTTCGCGGGCAACGACCTGCAGGCCGTGGGCCTGTACGAGGCCGCGCGCGAGCTGGGGCTGCGCATCCCGGAGGACCTCAGCGTGGTCGGCTTCGACGATCTGCCGGTGGCCCGCTGGGTGGGGCCGCCGCTGACGACCGTACGGCAGCCGCTGACCGAGATGGCCGAGGCCGCGGCCCGCCTGGTGCTCGAACTGGGCAGCGCGCAGGAGGAACGCGCCGCCACCCGGCTGGAGTTGGCGACCAGTCTGGTGGTGCGTTCCAGCACGGCGGAGGTGCGGCGGCCGTCCGCGTGATCGAAACTTTCGAGCGGGTGCCGGCGGACCGCATCCGATGAGAATTTCGGAAGAAAACCCCTCCGTGCGGCTTCCGCTAACAGTCCCCTAATAATTCGGACTTACGTTCCTGCCGTGACGCGACACGAGGAGCACGGCCGGCGTTCGAGAGTGCTGCGGATCGCCGGACTCACCCTGGCGGCGGCCCTGGTACTGGGCGTGGCCACGGCCGGTTACGCCTACTGGCATCTGAACAACAACATCAAGGGCGTCGACATCGACAGCGCGCTCGGCGACGACCGCCCCGCGCACGCGATGATCGCGCCCTCCCCGAGCGCCTCCACGGCCGCGGCCGCCCCGCTGCCCGCCGGGTCGCTCAACATCCTGGTGCTGGGCTCTGACTCGCGCAGCGGCAAGGCCGACAAGGAGCTGGGCGGCGGCGACAGTTCGGGCGCCCGCTCGGACACCGCGATGGTGGTGCACCTCGACGCGGGCCGCACCCGCGCCACCGTGGTCAGCATCCCGCGCGACACCCTCGTCACCCGCCCCTCCTGCCCGCTGCCCGACGGGGGTTCGACGGCGGTGGCGTACGGCTCGATGTTCAACAGCGCCTTCTCGGTGGGCGGTCCGGTGTGCGCGGTCAAGACGGTCGAGTCGATCACCGGGGTGCGCATGGACCACTTCGTCGAGATCGACTTCTCCGGCTTCGCCAAGCTGGTCGACGCGCTCGGCGGGGTCGATGTCACCACGACCCAGGACATCGACGACGACAAGAGCCATCTCCATCTGGCGGCCGGCCCCCACCACCTGGACGGCAAGCAGGCGTTGGCCCTCGCCCGCACCCGGCACGGCATCGGCGACGGCAGCGACCTCGGCCGCATAGGTCTGCAACAGCTGCTGGTGAAGGCCCTGTTGGAGCGGATATCCGGCACGAACCTGCTCACCGATCCGGCCAAGCTGTACACGGTCGCCGACGCGGTCACCAAGAGCCTCACCACCGACACCGGCCTCGACTCCCTGACCGAGCTGACCGAGTTGGGCAAGAGCCTGAAGGGGCTGAGCGCGGACCAGGTGAAGACCGTGATGATGCCCGTCGTCACGGCGCCCTCGGACCCCAACCGGGTGATCGCGAAGGAGCCGGACGCCGAGAACCTGTGGGCGACCCTGCGCTGACCGCCGGGCGCGCCGGGCGCAGGATGCGTCGGCCGCCGGGTCAGGGGCCCTCGGGCGGCCGTGCGGGCCCGCCGACCAGCATCGTCGGCGCCCCCGCGACCCGGGTGAGGAACACGGTCGCCGCGTTCGGACCCTGCGGCTTGACCTTGCGCCGCAGCTCCTCCGGCTCGACCGCCGACCCGCGCTTCTTCACGGTCAGCGTCCCGACCTCGCGCTCGCGCAGCAGCGCCTTCAGCTTCTTCAGGTTGAACGGGAGTTGGTCGGTGATCTCGTAGGGAGTGGCGTACGGGGTCGGGTGCAGCTCGTCGGCGGTGATGTACGCGATGGTCGCGTCGATCAGCCCGCCTGCGACCTCCTCGGCCACCTCGGCGACCAGATGCGCGCGGATCACGGCGCCGTCCGGCTCGTACAAGTACCGCCCCACCGGGCGTACTTCGGGATCCGGCAGGCCCCGCCCGAGCAGGGTGCGCGGGCCGGGCAGCAGGGTGGCGCGCACCGCGCCCGGCGCCCCGGTCCCGAACCAGAGCACCGCCTCTTTCACATCGCCGCCGTCCGAGATCCACTCCGCCTCGGCCTCCGGCGGCACCGCCTCGTGCGGGATGCCGGGCGCGATCTTCAGCGCGGCGTGCGGTGCCCGGCGGGCGGCCCCGACGGCCCAGGACAGCGGCGGCGAGTACGCCTCGGGATCGAAGATCCGCCCACCCGTCGCCCGGCCACCACCCCTCATCGACGCGCTTCGCGCGCCTCCTCTTGATTGCCCGCCCCGCCTGGCCGGATCCACGAACACCGCGTCGTACCCGGCGGTGTCCACCTCCGTGACATCGGCCTCCCGCACCTCCATCAGGCCGGTGAGCCCCAGCGCCTCGGCGTTCGCCCGCGCCACGGCCGCCGTCAGCGGGTCCCGGTCCACCGCGAGCACCCGGATCCCGGCCCGCGCCAGCGCGATGGCGTCACCGCCGATCCCGCAGCACAGGTCCGCCACCGAGGTCACCCCGAGATCGGTCAGCCGCCGCGCCCGGTACGCCGCCACGCTCGCCCGCGTCGACTGCTCGACCCCGTTCGGCGTGAAGAACATCCGCTCCGCGTCCGCCGCCGCGAACTTGGCCGCCGCGCGCTGCCGCAGCCGGGCCTGGCCGAGCGCGGCCGACACCAGGTCGGCGGGGTGGTCGCGGCGCAGCCGGGTGGCGACGGCCAGTTCATCGGCCGGGGCGGTGCCGCGGACCTCTTCGAGGAGGGCCCGGCCTTCGGGGGTGAGGAGAGGAGCGAGGTCGTTCACCGGGTCATTGTGGGCCAGTCGGTGGATGGTGCGCGTCAGGGCGGCGTTGCCGACCGGGGAGCGGGGCTGGTGCCTGCGAAGATCCAGCACCATGCGACTAGTAGTACAAAATGACAAAAGTCGGGCACGGGTCGCCCTCGGCTGTGCCGCCGCCGTCCTCGCCTCGACCGCCCTCGTCACCGGCTGCTCCGGTTCCGGCTCCGGCGCGGGCACCGCCCGCCCGGCCGCGGGCCAGGGCGCGGCCGGTCACGCCGCCCCCGACCCGCGCGCGGCCCAGGCCGCGGAACACACCCGCATGGTCGCCGCCGCGAAACGCTGGGGCCTGGACGAGGTCCCGATCGCGCCCCCGGCGCCGCCCAAGGTGAAGCCCCGCATCACCGCGCGCGCCGGCTTCGAGGTGGACCACCAGGAGGACTGGGGCCTGCCGCCGGTCTTCACCACCGTCCCGACCAAGAACAAGGTCGTCTTCCTCACCATCGACGACGGCTCGGAGAAGGACCCCCGGTTCCTCCAGATGATGCGGGACCTGAAGATCCCGTACACCGCCTTCCTCAGCAACTACCTGGTCAAGGACGACTACGGCTACTTCCGCAAGGCCCAGTCCTACGGCAACACCCTCAACAACCACACCCTCACCCACCCCTATCTGCCGGGGCTGTCCTACGAGCAGCAGAAGCACGAGATCTGTGACATGCAGGACATCATGCAGAAGCAGTTCGGTAAACGCCCGACCGTCCTGCGCCCGCCCTACGGCAACTACAACCAGGACACCCTGGTCGCCGCCAAGTCCTGCGGCATCAAGTACGCCCCGATCTGGAACGAGGAGGTGTACGTCGACCACTGGGAGTTCCGCGAGGACGACCAGCAGCTGCGCCGGGGCGACATCGTCCTCACCCACTTCCGCGGCCGCAGCGACTGGGACGGCACGATGGTCGACGACATGCGCCGCTTCCTGAACAAGGTGACGCGCGAGGGGTACGCGGTGGCACGGCTGGAGGACTACCTGTGAGTCGGCCGCCTCGGTCACGGGGGGCGCGGTGAGGTGTCCGACGACGGGGCGCCGCCGGGGCGCCCGGCCGGTGGATCGCCGGTGAGCCGTACGGCCGGTGGACGGCGCGTCGGGCGGACGGCCGGGGCGTCGCCGCCGGGGCACGGGGCCGCCGCCGGCCGGGCGAAGGCGAGGGGCCCGGCCGGTGGAGCGGTGGTGGGTGGGGCGGCCGGTGGGGCGACGGCAGTCCGGCCGGCCGGAAGGACGCCGGTGCGGCGCCGGGCCGATGGGCGGTCGGTGCGGCGGCGTTCGCGAGGTGCGGCGCTGCTGTCCGTCCCGGCCGGCGTCCTCGCCGCGGTCCTGTTCCTCGCCGGGTGCGCCCAGCCCGTCGTACCCATCGAACGCCTCGGCAGGAAGGCGGCGGAGGGGGTGCGACCGCACGTCCGGCCGCTCGCCGCGCCGCCGTCCCGGCTGCCCCTGCCCCCGGTCGTGGACCACGTCCCCACCCGCGACCGGGTCGTCTTCCTCACCTACGACGCCACCGACCGCCCCACCGTGCTCCGCGAACTGCGCCTCCCGGTGCGCCGGTTCACCCCCGGGCTCCGCCCCCTGGCGGGAAGGCCGTACGCCACCCAGCGCGCCGCGCTCTGCGCCCGCCGCACCCGTCTCCTGCGCCCACCCCGGGGCGGGTACGACCCGACGACCCTGCGCGCGGCCGCCGACTGCGGCGTCACCACCGTCGTCCTGTGGCGCGCCACCCTCACCCCGACGGGCCTCACCTACCCCCGGGGCCCGCACCACCTCCGCCGGGGCGACATCATCCGCCTCCTCCCGGACGCCCCCACGGCCCCCCTCTTGGACGCCATGCACAGACGAAACCTGACGGCGGCACGGCTGGAGGATTACCTGTAGTCCTTCCCGCCCGTCCGGCGCTTGAGGACGGAGGCCGAAGGCCGACAGCGGGGGTCCGGGGGCGCAGCCCCTGGTACGGCGCGCCCGGTATCGCCCGCCGACCAACGCTCCCGCACCCGCGTTTTCGGCCGACGCGCCGGGCGTCATTGGCACTCCGCTTGACCGAGTGCTAATCCCGGTCATAGTCTCGGCTCTGGCACTCCCCACTGGAGAGTGCCAACAACGCGACGGGCAGGTCCGGCACCCGCGACGACGGATCGACCTGGTCGCCACCTCAGACAGTTAACCCCGTGAGATCTCCGAAGGGGGAGGTCGGATCGTGACGACCGCCAGCACCAAGGTTGCCATCAAGCCGCTCGAGGACCGCATCGTGGTCCAGCCGCTCGACGCCGAGCAGACCACGGCCTCTGGCCTGGTCATCCCGGACACCGCGAAGGAGAAGCCCCAGGAGGGCGCCGTCCTCGCCGTCGGTCCGGGTCGCTTCGAGAACGGCGAGCGCCTGCCGCTCGACGTCAAGGTCGGCGACGTCGTTCTGTACAGCAAGTACGGCGGCACCGAGGTGAAGTACAACGGCGAGGAGTTCCTCGTCCTCTCGGCTCGCGACGTGCTCGCGATCATCGAGAAGTAATTCACCCCGAGCAAACCTCTGCTCTGAGCTGCGCCCCTGGCCCCCGCGACCGATAACGAAGCCGGGCGTCCGGGGCGCAGTTCGTCTTTTATCCACAAGATTTCGAGAGGGCTCCCGCTGTCATGGCGAAGATCCTGAAGTTCGACGAGGACGCCCGTCGCGCCCTCGAGCGCGGCGTCAACAAGCTGGCCGACACGGTGAAGGTGACGATCGGCCCCCGGGGTCGCAACGTCGTCATCGACAAGAAGTTCGGCGCCCCCACCATCACCAACGACGGTGTCACGATCGCCCGTGAGGTCGAGATCGAGGACCCGTACGAGAACCTCGGTGCGCAGCTGGTGAAGGAGGTGGCGACCAAGACCAACGACATCGCGGGTGACGGCACCACCACCGCCACCGTGCTCGCCCAGGCGCTGGTCCGCGAGGGCCTGCGCAACGTCGCCGCCGGTGCCTCCCCGGCCGCCCTGAAGAAGGGCATCGACGCCGCCGTCAAGGCGATCTCCGAGGACCTGCTCGCCACGGCCCGCCCGATCGACGAGAAGTCCGACATCGCCGCCGTCGCCGCGCTGTCCGCCCAGGACCAGCAGGTCGGCGAGCTGATCGCCGAGGCCATGGACAAGGTCGGCAAGGACGGTGTCATCACCGTCGAGGAGTCCAACACCTTCGGTCTGGAGCTGGACTTCACCGAGGGCATGGCCTTCGACAAGGGCTACCTGTCCCCGTACTTCGTGACGGACCAGGAGCGTATGGAGGCCGTCCTCGACGACCCGTACATCCTGATCCACCAGGGCAAGATCTCCGCCATCGCGGACCTGCTGCCGCTCCTGGAGAAGGTCATCCAGTCCGGCTCCAAGCCGCTGCTGATCATCGCCGAGGACGTCGACGGCGAGGCCCTGTCGACCCTGGTCGTCAACAAGATCCGCGGCACCTTCAACGCCGTCGCGGTGAAGGCCCCCGGCTTCGGCGACCGCCGCAAGGCGATGCTCCAGGACATGGCCGTCCTCACCGGCGCCACCGTCATCTCCGAAGAGGTCGGCCTCAAGGTCGACCAGGTCGGCATCGACGTGCTCGGCTCCGCCCGCCGCGTCACCGTCACCAAGGACGACACCACGATCGTCGAGGGTGCCGGCAAGTCGGAGGACCTGAGCGGCCGCGTCGCGCAGATCAAGGCCGAGATCGAGAACACCGACTCCGACTGGGACCGCGAGAAGCTCCAGGAGCGCCTCGCGAAGCTGGCCGGCGGCGTGTGCGTGATCAAGGTCGGCGCCGCCACCGAGGTGGAGCTGAAGGAGAAGAAGCACCGTCTGGAGGACGCCATCTCCGCGACCCGCGCCGCGGTCGAGGAGGGCATCGTCTCCGGTGGTGGCTCCGCCCTGGTGCACGCCTCCAAGGTCCTTGAGGGCAACCTCGACAAGACCGGCGACGAGGCCACCGGTGTCGCCGTGGTCCGCAACGCGGTCGTCGAGCCGCTGCGCTGGATCGGCGAGAACGCCGGCCAGGAGGGCTACGTCATCGTCTCCAAGGTCAAGGACCTGGAGAAGGGTCAGGGCTACAACGCCGCCACCGGTGAGTACGGCGACCTGGTCAAGGCCGGCGTCATCGACCCGGTCAAGGTGACCCGCTCCGCCCTGGAGAACGCCGCCTCCATCGCCTCCCTGCTGCTCACGACCGAGACCCTGGTCGTCGAGAAGAAGGAAGAGGAGCCGGAGGCCGCCGCGGGCCATGGCCACAGCCACGGCCACGCCCACTGAGCCTCGACGCTCTGACCGAAGGCCCGGCACCCCTCAGGGGGCGCCGGGCCTTCGCGCTGCCGCACTCCCCTCAGCCGCGCCCGGCCTCATCCCGCTTCTCGGCCTCGGACCCCCCGAAGACGTACCGCATCAGTTCCGCGTCCTTCTTCGGCACGATCAGGTCGTACGTCCCGTTGCCCCGGCCGATCGACGTCATCACCGCCCCGCCGATGCTCTTGGTGAACCCGACGACCCGCAAGGGCTGTCCGCCCCTGAAGTCGGCTATGTCCTGAGCGGATGAGCGCCGCCGGATCCGTGCCCATCGCAGCAGCACGTCCACCCCGGTCTCGGTGCCCGCGGACCGCCGCGCCGAGAGACCCCCCTGTGCCATCTTTTCCTCTTCCTTCGGCCGCCCCGGGCCGGTGTTCGAACAGAGTTCCCCATGGGAACCGCGAGGCCGCAGACTGTCCGCCGGATCAGCCGGTACCGCCCGGGCGGGAATCCCGGTCGCCCGTTAGTTCTCCAACTCGTCCAGTGCGCCCAGCTGTTGCATCAGGCCCAGCTGGTCGTGCTGCCACCAGGTTTCGGTGATCTTGCCGTCGGGGGCGAGGCGGAAGAGGGTGGTGCCGGTCATGGTGACGGCGCGGCCGGTCGCGGGGATGCCGAGGAAGTCGCCCCGGTGGGTGGCCCGCCAGGTCCAGCGGGCGCAGGCGCGGTCGTCCTGGACGAGGACGTCCTCGACGCTGAAGGCGCCCTCGAAGGCGGAACGCCACATGCGGTACTCGGCGCGCGCGTTGTCCAGGCCGATGGTGTCCTGCGGGTTCACCGGGTCGTGGCTGTGCACGTCCTCGGCCAGCAGATCGTTGAGCGGGAGCAGTTCGCCGGGGGCCGCGAGGGTGGTGAAGAAGCGTCGTACGGTGTCCTCGGCCGGCCGCTCGGCCCGCACCACGTCGAGGTCCATGAGCACGGGCGCCTCGTCGCACAGGGCGGCCATCTCCCGGAAGACCCGGTCGCTCTCCGGCCGGCCGGAGCCGCGCATCGCGTCCTCGTACGACGGGAACTCCACGACCTCCACCAGGTGCGCGGCGTCCGAACGGTCCTGGCCGACCAGGGTGTGCGTCGCCGTCCGCCGCCCCCTGGCCTGTGCGACCCAGTCGTCCATGAGCCGGTTCATCTCGTCCGGCCGGCTCGTCCTGCACTCGATGAGCTGTACGAAGGTCATGGCGCCGCCTCCGGCCCCCCTGATCCGGTCGTCTCCTCCCATTTTCCCACCGGACCGCCGTCGGCACCCGCCCGCGGGCCGCGCCGTGCCTACTGCGGGCCGTACTTGCGCCCAGTGCGGGAGGTGACCCCGCCGAGGAGCCCGCGCGGGGTGACCTTCACCAGACCCATCAGCGCCTTGTAACGGGGGTCCGGGACCGACAGCGACTTGCCGCGCGCCAGGTCGGCGAGGGCCGCCGCGACCAGCTTGTCGGCGTCCAGCCACATCCAGCCGGGGATGTTGTCCGTGCCCATCCCGGCCCGCTGATGGAACTCGGTGCGCACGAAGCCGGGGCACAGCACCATCAGCCGCACCCCGGTACCGGCCAGGTCCCGCGCCGCGCCCTGGGTGAACTGCACGACCCACGCCTTGGACGCGCCGTAGGTGCCCCGGGGCACGAAGGCCGCCACCGAGGCGACATTGACCACCCCGCCCCGGCCGCGCTCGCGCATCGCCCCGGCCGCCGCCGACGTCAGCCGCAGCACCGCCTCGCAGTGCACCTTGAGCATCGTCAGCTCGTCCGCCATGGAGACTTCCAGATAGCGGCCCTTGTTGCCGAAACCGGCGTTGTTGATCAGCAGGTCGACCGGGTTCTTGCGGTCGCCGAGCCGGTCGGCGACGGTCTCGATGCCCTTGTCCCCGGAGAGGTCGGCGGGCAGCACCTCCGCCTCGATGCCGTGCCGGTCGTGCAACTCGGTCGCCTGTTCGCGCAGCCGCTTGGCGTCCCGTGCCACCAGGACGAGGTCATGCCCGTCAGCCGCCAGCCGCCGCGCGAAGGCGGCGCCGATCCCCGCGGTCGATCCCGTAATCAGAGCCGTTGTCATGACCCAAGGTTAGTGATCGCGGGCGATCCGGACATGCGGTGTCCGCCATGCGGTGACGGCCTCTCAGCGGGCCTGATCCGCGACGTACTTGCGGGCTGCGGCCAGCGCCTCCGGGTGCAGGTCCTCGCCCGCCGCGAGCAGCCGGGGCAGCAGCTCCCGCTCGGTGGTGGTCGCGCGGAACTCCATCGCCGCCGTCACTCCGTGGCCGGGCCGGTGCAGGATCTCGACGGCGTCGCCCGCGCGTATCTCGCCGGGCTCGATCACCCGGAGGTAGGCACCCGTCGCCGCCTTCCGGGTGAACCTGCGGACCCAGCCCGGCTCGCCCAGATGGCCCTGGAAGGTGCGGCACGGGATACGGCCCGAGGTCACCTGGAGCACCACCGCCGGACCGATCCGCCAGCGCTCGCCGATCAGCGCCCCGGAGACATCGAGCCCGTCGGTCGTGATGTTCTCCCCGAAGCAGCCGTTGGCCAGGGTGCGGCCCAGCTCGCGCTCCCAGTCGTCCAGGTCCTCGCGCGCGAACGCGTACACCGCCTGGTCGTCGCCGCCGTGATGCTTCAGGTCGCACACCGCGTCCCCGGCCAGCCCGCTGCCCGCGGTCCCCTTCGGACCCGGCGCGGACACCATGACAGGCCCCTCGACCGGCCTCTTGTCGATGCCCGTCAGGCCGTCCGGCTGGCTCGTGTACGGCGCCGGGCGGGCCTGCCCGACGTTGACGGAGAGAAGCTTCATGCCCGCACCGTACGGGATCGTTACTCAAAGCGTCGAGCGAATTTAGGACGTCGACCCCAAGATTGCCTTATGCTTGAGGGGTGATCGAGGCCCGTCATCTCCGTGTCCTGCGCGCCGTCGCCGCCACCGGTTCCTTCTCGGCGGCCGGGCGCGAACTGGGCTGCACCCAGCCCGCCGTCAGCCAGCAGATGAAGGCCCTGGAGACCTCCGTCGGCACCCCGCTGCTGATCCGCGCGGGCCGTGAGATGCGGCTGACCCAGGCGGGCGAGGCCCTGGTCAGGCACGCCTCCGGCATCCTCGCCGGGCTCACCGCCGCCGAGGAGGAGGTCGCCGCCATCGCGGGCCTGCGGGCCGGCCGGGTCCGGCTGGTCTCCTTCCCGAGCGGCAGCTCCACCCTGGTCCCCACCGCCCTGGCCGCCCTGCGCGCCGCGCACCCCGGCACCCGGGTCTCCCTGGAGGAGGCCGAACCCCCGCGCTCCGTCGAGCTGCTGCGCGAGGGCGACTGCGATCTCGCCCTGGCCTTCCGCTACGAGGGCGCGGCGGTCACCGAGGACTGGGACGACCTGGTGGTACGCCCCCTGCTGACCGACCGTCTGGTGGCCCTGGTGCCCGAGCGGCACCGGCTCGCGCGCGCCGAGACCGTCGCCATCGGAGAGCTGGCCGAGGAGCCCTGGATCGCGGGCTGCCCGCGCTGCCGGGGCCAGCTGGTGGAGGTCTGCCAGGGCGCCGGGTTCGCGCCGCGCATCGACTTCGCCACCGACGACTATCCGGCGGTCGCCGGCCTGGTGGGCGCGGGTCTGGGCGTGGCCGTACTGCCGCAGCTCGCGGTGGAGTCGGTACGGCCGCGAGGGGTGCGCGCGGTGCGCCTGGAGCCGGCGGTGCGGCGGGAGATCGTCGCGCTCACCCTGCCCGATCTGGCGCAGGTGCCGGCGGTGGCGGCGACGCTGGAGCAGCTGGCCCGGGCGGCCGGGCGCACAGCTCAGTAGGGCAGCCCGGCAGGGACTCCGGGCGGCGCCGGGGCGTGAAACCGCGCGGAGTCGCGGGCACGCGCGCGGTGTGCCCGGAGGGACGGAGATATCGGCGCACCCGACGGGCCCCGGGTGCAGAAACGTTCCTTCAGTGGCTCTGGGCGGTGTCCCCGCCGGTGGCCGAGGCGGCCACCAGACGGTTGCGTGCCCGCCCCATCAGCTCCTCGCGCTCGTCCTCGGTCAGGCCGCCCCAGACGCCGTACGGTTCGCGCACGGCAAGCGCGTGCGCCGCGCACTCCGCACGGACCGGGCACCTCATGCAGACCTCCTTGGCCGAGTTCTCGCGAGCGCTCCGAGCCGCCCCGCGCTCGCCCTCCGGGTGAAAGAAGAGCGAGCTGTCCACCCCGCGGCAAGCAGCCAGCAGCTGCCAGTCCCACAGGTCCGCGTTCGGTCCGGGAAGGCGGGAGAAATCTGCCATTACGTGACCCCTTGTAGCCGTTCTGGGCGGATACGGTGCCAACGACCGTACATCTCCGGTCTAAGGAGATGTAAATATGACTCATTGCGAATCTAGCCCCGAACACTACGAAACGGGAAGAAAAGCAGCTGAATGGGGCATAGGTTGTGATGAAAAGTTGAGGGTCCGTTGGGCATGTCTGCACCGTGTCGGTGCCCTCACGTAGAGTGCCGATGACGGCGTGCAGCCCCGTAACTCTTTCGAGTGACCGTCGTTGAGAGTGCGGAGGCGGTTGAAAACACAAGCGCTCGGGCAGGCGTCCGAGACGGTCGACCGCACAGGTGAGATTCCGTACCAGCCTGGAGGCTCAAGGTGACGCGCATCAGCTGCGGAGGGCGGTCATGACATCCGTCCTCGTCTGCGACGACTCCCCGCTTGCCCGAGAAGCGCTCCGCCGCGCGGTCGCGACCGTGCCCGGTGTCGAGCGTGTGACGACGGCGGCCAACGGCGAGGAAGTCCTCCGCCGCTGGGGCGCCGATCGCTCCGACCTCATCCTGATGGATGTCCGCATGCCCGGCCTGGGCGGCGTCGAGACGGTCCGCCGATTGCTGTCCGCCGATCCCGGCGCGCGCATCATCATGCTGACCGTCGCCGAGGACCTGGACGGCGTGGCCCTCGCGGTCGCCGCCGGTGCCCGGGGCTATCTGCACAAGGACGCCTCGCGCGCCGAACTGCGGGCCACGGTCACGCAGGCCCTCGCCGACCCGACCTGGAGGCTGGCCCCGCGCCGGCTGCGCTCGGCCGAGATGGGCGCCGCGCCCACGCTCACCGCGCGCGAGATCCAGGTCCTGGAGGGCATGAGCCACGGCCGCTCGAACGCCGAGATCGGTCGTGAGCTGTTCCTCTCCGAGGACACCGTCAAGACCCACGCCCGGCGCCTGTTCAAGAAGCTCGGTGCCTCGGACCGTGCCCACGCGGTGGCCCTCGGCTTCCGCTGGGGCCTGGTCAGGTAGGACCCGGCGGGCCCCGCGCGCCGTGCCGCGCGGGGCCGGGCGAGCCCTGGCTCTCGGGAGCCGTCGCGAAGACGCCCCGGGTGCCCGGGATCCTCGCCGGTCCGGCGGGCGGATCCGGAGCAGACCCCCTGGTCGGCGCGGCGCGCCCCGCTCGCGGCGGCACCGTCCGTGTCGCGTCGTGGGTCCTCGGCGGCTTCCCGTGCCCGGTGCCCGTCCCTGCGGGTTCCCGGGGGCAGGTGTCCTTCCGGCCGGCCGGAAGATACCGCGTACGCTCCGCCAGGACGTGCCGTACGGCGGCGTGCAAGGCGGCCCACCGGACGGGCGCTGCTCGTTTCGGCGCGGATGCCGCATCCTTGAGGGTGTGGAGTCTCTCGGGGACGAGTCGGTCGAGCGGAAGGGGAGGGCGCAGGGGATGAGTGCCGGCGCACCTGCTCATAACGCTTCGGTGCACAACCATCAGCACGATGCGACGGACCGGACGGCCACAGGGCACCATGGACCGATGCGCGAGGACGAGGCGGGCACGGCCCAGGGGGCGATCGGTGCCCTCGTGCTTCGTGCCGTCGACGGCGACGAACAGGCCACGCACGACCTGCTCGCGCACGTCCATCCGCTGGCGCTGCGCTACTGCCGCACCCGGCTGTCGCGACTGCCCGGCGACGCGCGCCACTTCGTGGAGGACCTCGCCCAGGAGGTCTGTGTCGCCGTCCTGCTCGCGCTGCCCCGCTACCGGGACACCGGGCGGCCCTTCGAGGCGTTCGTCTTCGCCATCGCCTCGCACAAGGTCGCCGATCTCCAGCGCGCCGCGATGCGCCATCCGGGTTCGACCGCCGTGCCCTCCGACGAGATGCCCGAGCGGCCCGACGACTCGCTCGGCCCCGAGGAGCGCGCCCTGCTCAGCAGCGATGCCGAGTGGGCCAAGAAACTGCTGGCCAACCTCCCCGAGAACCAGCGCGAACTGCTGCTGCTGCGCATCGCGGTGGGCCTCACGGCGGAGGAAACCGGACAGATGTTGGGAATGTCACCCGGAGCGGTCAGGGTCGCCCAGCACCGGGCCCTGAGCCGGCTGCGGGCCCTGGCCGAGCAGTAGCGGCATCGCCGTAGGACGTCTTCGCGAACACCGTATGAACATACGAAGCCGAAGGTGATCTTCCGCCGTGGAATTTGCTGGCCACGCCTGCCGTTAGCATGGACATCCGCACCGAGCAAGGCCATTTGGGGAAGGTGTCATGACTGCCAACGTCGACGGAGTGCCCGGAAAATTCGCGACACTCGGGCTGACCTACGACGACGTGCTGCTGCTGCCGGGGGCCTCCGAGGTGCTCCCCAACGCGGTCGACACCTCGTCCCGCATCTCCCGCAACGTCCGGGTGAACATCCCGATGCTCTCGGCGGCGATGGACAAGGTGACCGAGTCGCGCATGGCCATCGCCATGGCCCGCCTCGGTGGCGTCGGCGTCCTGCACCGCAACCTCTCCGTCGAGGACCAGGTCAACCAGGTCGACCTGGTGAAGCGGTCCGAGTCCGGCATGGTCACCGACCCGATCACGGTGCACCCGGAGGCCACGCTCGCCGAGGCCGACGCCCTGTGCGCCAAGTTCCGCATCAGCGGTGTCCCGGTCACCGACCCGGCCGGCAAGCTGCTCGGCATCGTGACCAACCGCGACATGGCCTTCGAGAGCGACCGCAGCCGTCGGGTGCACGAGGTCATGACCCCGATGCCGCTGGTCACCGGCAAGGTCGGCACCTCCGGCCCGGAGGCCATGGAGCTGCTGCGCAAGCACAAGATCGAGAAGCTGCCGCTGGTCGACGAGGCGGGCGTCCTCAAGGGCCTCATCACGGTCAAGGACTTCGTCAAGGCCGAGCAGTACCCGAACGCCGCCAAGGACGCCGAGGGCCGCCTGCTCGTCGGTGCCGCCGTCGGCGCGAGCCCCGAGGCGCTGGAGCGCGCCCAGGCGCTCGCCGAGGCCGGCGCGGACTTCCTGGTCGTCGACACCTCGCACGGCCACAACAGCAACGCCCTCAGCTGGATGGCGAAGATCAAGGCCGGCGTGAGCGTGGACGTGATCGGCGGCAATGTCGCCACCCGTGACGGCGCCCAGGCGCTCATCGACGCCGGTGTCGACGGCATCAAGGTGGGTGTCGGACCCGGCTCGATCTGCACCACCCGGGTGGTCGCCGGTATCGGTGTCCCGCAGGTCACGGCCATCTACGAGGCGTCCCGCGCCGCCCGCCAGGCGGGCATCCCGCTGATCGGCGACGGTGGCCTCCAGTACTCCGGCGACATCGGCAAGGCCCTCGCGGCCGGCGCCGACACCGTGATGCTGGGCAGCCTCCTGGCCGGCTGCGAGGAGTCGCCGGGCGAGCTGCTGTTCATCAACGGCAAGCAGTTCAAGTCGTACCGCGGCATGGGCTCGCTGGGCGCCATGCAGTCCCGCGGCCAGGGCCGGTCGTACTCGAAGGACCGCTACTTCCAGGCCGAGGTGGCGTCCGACGACAAGCTCGTGCCCGAGGGCGTCGAGGGCCAGGTGCCCTACCGCGGCCCGCTCGCCAACGTGCTGCACCAGCTGGTCGGCGGTCTGCGCCAGACCATGGGCTACGTGGGCGCGGCCACCATCGAGGAGATGGAGTCCAAGGGCCGCTTCGTGCGGATCACCTCCGCGGGCCTCAAGGAGAGCCACCCGCACGACATCCAGATGACGGTCGAGGCGCCGAACTACAGCGCCAAGTAGTCACCAGAGCGTGCCGAAGGCGGTCCCGGAACATCCGGGGCCGCCTTTGTCGTACCCGTCGGCGATACTGGAAGGCGCTGAACGCAACAGGGAAAGGCCACAGACGTGACTGAGATCGAGATCGGGCGCGGCAAGCGCGGCCGCCGGGCGTACGCCTTCGACGACATCGCCGTCGTCCCCAGCCGCCGTACGCGGGACCCGAAGGAGGTCTCGATCGCCTGGCAGATCGACGCCTACCGCTTCGAGCTGCCCTTCCTGGCGGCTCCCATGGACTCCGTGGTCTCCCCGGCCACCGCGATCCGCATCGGCGAGCTGGGCGGCCTCGGCGTGCTCAACCTCGAAGGCCTGTGGACGCGGTACGAGGACCCGCAGCCGCTGCTGGACGAGATCACCGAGCTGCCGGCCGAGCGCGCCACCCGCCGCCTCCAGGAGATCTACGCGGCGCCCATCAAGGAGGAGCTGATCGGCGCCCGCATCAAGGAGGTGCGCGACTCCGGTGTGGTCACGGCCGCCGCGCTCTCCCCGCAGCGCACCGCCCAGTTCTCCAAGGCGGTCGTGGACGCGGGCGTGGACATCTTCGTGATCCGCGGCACCACGGTCTCCGCGGAGCATGTGTCCTCCTCGCACGAGCCGCTGAACCTGAAGCAGTTCATCTACGAGCTGGACGTCCCGGTGATCGTCGGCGGCTGCGCCACCTACACCGCCGCCCTGCACCTGATGCGCACCGGCGCGGCCGGCGTCCTGGTCGGCTTCGGCGGCGGCGCCGCGCACACCACCCGCAATGTGCTGGGCATCCAGGTCCCGATGGCCACCGCCGTCGCCGATGTGGCCGCGGCCCGCCGTGACTACATGGACGAGTCCGGCGGCCGCTATGTGCACGTGATCGCGGACGGCGGTGTCGGCTGGTCCGGCGACCTGCCCAAGGCGATCGCCTGTGGCGCCGACGCGGTGATGATGGGCTCCCCGCTGGCCCGCGCCACGGACGCGCCCGGCAAGGGCCACCACTGGGGCATGGAGGCGGTCAACGAGGAGCTGCCGCGCGGCAAGAAGGTCGACCTCGGCACCGTCGGCACCATCGAGGAGGTCCTCACCGGCCCGTCCCACACCCCGGACGGCTCGATGAACCTCTTCGGCGCCCTGCGCCGCGCCATGTCCACCACCGGCTACAGCGAGCTCAAGGAGTTCCAGCGGGTCGAGGTGACGGTCGCGGACAGCCAGCACAAGCGCTGATCCCCGTCTTTCTCTGTGGGGCCCTGACCACTCCGACCGAGTGGTCAGGGCCCCGTTTCATGCTGCGGAGAAACACAGCTCAGATTTTGATCAAATGCGAAACGCTTGTCTGCGGGTGTACCTCACTAGGGGTGACATGTACGTGCCGCTTCTACTCAGTGATGAGAAGGTACCGATGCGATCGACCGCTGTCCGAGCCGGACGCTATTCCTCCGTTGCCTTGGCCGTGCTCGTGGGCACGCTGGGGCTGACGGGGCAGGCGCACGCCGCTTCGAAGACGCCGTGCGCGAGCATGAAGCTCAAATTCAACCCTGCCTTCTGTGGCGTCAAGAGCGTTAAGTACGTCGGCGAGGTACAGGGCAAGAGCGCTATTGCGGAAGTGCAGGGTAGAGGCCCCATGACGCTCACGCTGACGGCTATGGAGACTGTGAGCAACACAAAGAGCGCTACGATCACCGTGACCGCAGACGCAGTGTCGGGTGCTGTGGGCTTCGACGTCACGAAGTCACGCACGAAGAGCATGTCGGGCAGCTGGAATGTGCCGAAGGGCAAGTTCGGGACTCTGAAGGCATACCCGCTCTACCAGCAGTACACCTTCAAGGTGTACAGCAAGATCACCGGCGGTTACGTGGGTCAGGGAACGGCCAACAAGGCGATTGGCTACCGCTACCAGCATTCCGCGAAGTAGCCTTCTGGCGTGGCCCGTGGGGGCTCCTCAGAGCCGGTTCGCCGCGCCCGTCGGGGTTGCTCCCCTCGTGTCCAGGAGGAGTTGGGCCTTCACCGACAGGCCCTGGAGGTCGTACGTGCGGTGCTGCTGGAGCAGGATCGTCAGGTCGGCGGCCGCGGCGGCCTCGTAGAGGGAGTCGACGCGCGGGACCGGGCGGTCCAGGACGCTCCAGGCGGGCACGTAGGGGTCGTGGTAGCTCACGGACGCGCCGAGCTCCATCAGGCGTGCGGCGATCTCCCGGGCCGGGGCGCCCTGCTGGTCGGGGAGGTCCGCCTTGTAGGTCACGCCGAGCAGCAGCACGCGCGCACACCGGGCGGACTTGCCGTGCTCGTTGAGCAGGGTCGCGGCGCGCTGTACGACGTATCCGGGCATCCGGCTGTTGACCTGCTGGGCCAGCTCCACCATGCGCAGGGCGCGGCTCGCGTGTCCGGTGAGGTCCTGCGGGGCGGCGTGGCCGCCGACGCCGGGGCCCGGCCGGAATGCCTGGAAGCCGAACGGCTTGGTCTCGGCGCAGCGGATGACGTCCCACAGGTCGACGCCGAGTTCGTGGCAGAGCACGGCCATCTCGTTGACCAGCGCGATGTTGACGTGCCGGAAGTTGGTCTCCAGGAGCTGCACCGCCTCCGCCTCGCGCAGCCCGCGCGCGCGGACCACCTTGTCGGTGAGCCGGCCGTAGAAGGCGGCGGCCGACTCGGTGCAGGCGGGGGTGAGGCCGCCGATGACCTTGGGGGTGCCGGCCGGGGTGTGCGCGCGGTTGCCGGGGTCGACCCGGCTGGGCGAGTAGGCGAGATGGAAGTCGCGGCCCGCGCGCAGCCCGGAGCCCTCCTCCAGGAGGGGGCGCAGGAATTCCTCGGTCGTGCCCGGCGGTACCGGCGACTCCAGGATGACCGTGGTGTTCGGGCGCAGCCGTCCGGCCAGGGTGCGGGCGGCGGCCTCGACCTGGCCGAGGTCCAGGCCGCCGTCGGCGCCGAGCGGGGTGGGCGCGCAGATCACCGCGGTGCGCACCCGGCCGAGCTGGGCCGGGTCGGTGGCGCGCCGGAACCCGGTCGCGTGCATCCGGCGCAGCTCGGCGGGGCTCAGCGGCCCCGCCTCGGGTCCGGTGGCATAGCCGAGGGTGGGGATGCCGGCGGCCACCGCGGCCTGGGCGAGCGGCAAACCGTAGGGGCCGAGTCCGATGACGGCGAGGTCTGCGGGCATGGCGTGGGCCGTCCTTCCCAGTAACCGAAGTGGAACCGATGCGCAACCGCTGTGGACAGGATGAACGAGCGCACTGTCACACTAGGAGTAAATATGACCGTTATGTGGGATTCTGTTCGTGTGTCTCCCGGGGGATGTGCGCCGGTTGTCCACAGGTCGCGGGCGCGTGGTGGCTGAAGTCGGGCATGCCGGTCAGAATTTGGGCATGAGGTGGTGATGAACCGGCCTCGCCCTCCGGGTGCGGCCGGCGCGAGCGAGTCAGCGACAGCGGGAGGCAGCGGTGAGGACAGCGACCCTGGGACCGGTGCAGCGCGCCGAGGCACTGGCGGCGATGGCCGAGCACGAGCTGGACGTACTGGTGATCGGCGGCGGAGTGGTCGGCGCGGGCACCGCGCTGGACGCCGTCACCCGCGGACTGTCCACCGGCCTGGTCGAGGCCCGTGACTGGGCGTCCGGCACCTCCAGCCGCTCCAGCAAGCTCATCCACGGCGGACTGCGCTATCTGGAGATGCTCGACTTCGCACTGGTCCGCGAGGCGCTGAAGGAGCGCGGCCTGCTCCTGGAGCGGCTCGCCCCGCACCTGGTCAAACCGGTGCCGTTCCTCTACCCGTTGCAGCACCGCGGCTGGGAGCGGCTGTACGCGGGTTCGGGCGTCGCGCTCTACGACGCGATGTCCATGGCCCGCGGCCATGGCCGGGGCCTGCCCGTGCACCGCCATCTGAGCCGCGGTCAGGCCCTGCGCGTGGCGCCCTGCCTGCGCAAGGACGCCCTGGTCGGCGCCCTTCAGTACTACGACGCCCAGGTGGACGACGCCCGGCTCGTGGCCACCCTGGTGCGCACGGCGGCGTCGTACGGCGCGCGGGTCGCCAACCGGGCGCGCGTCACCGGGTTCATACGCGAGGGCGAGCGGGTCGTCGGCGCCCGGGTGCAGGACGTCGAGGGCGGCGGGGAGTACGAGGTGCGCGCCCAGCAGGTCGTCAACGCCACCGGGGTGTGGACCGACGACACCCAGGCCATGGTGGGCGAGCGCGGCCAGTTCCACGTCCGCGCCTCCAAGGGCATCCACCTGGTCGTGCCCAAGGACCGCATCCACTCCACCAGCGGGCTGATCCTGCGCACCGAGAAGTCCGTCCTCTTCGTCATCCCCTGGGGCCGGCACTGGATCGTCGGCACCACCGACACCGGCTGGGACCTCGACAAGGCCCATCCGGCCGCCTCCAGCGCCGACATCGACTACCTGCTGGAACACGTCAACTCGGTGCTGGCCGTGCCGCTGCGCCGGGACGATGTGCAGGGGGTGTACGCGGGGCTGCGGCCGCTGCTGGCCGGCGAGTCCGACGCCACCAGCAAGCTCTCCCGCGAGCACACGGTGGCCCATCCGGCGCCGGGTCTGGTGGTCGTGGCGGGCGGCAAGTACACCACCTACCGGGTGATGGCGAAGGACGCCGTCGACGAGGCGGTGCACGGCCTGGACCGGCGGGTGGCCGACTGCGTCACCGAGGAGACCCCGCTGCTCGGCGCGGAGGGTTACCAGGCGCTGTGGAACGCGCGGGCCCGCATAGCCGCCCGCACCGGACTGCACACGGTCCGGGTGGAACACCTGCTGAACCGGTACGGCTCGATGGCCGAGGAGATCTTCGACCTCGTCGAGGCGGACCCCGCGCTCGGCGAACCGCTGCGCGCCGCCGACGACTATCTGCGCGCCGAGGTCGTCTACGCCGCCTCGCACGAGGGCGCCCGCCACCTGGACGACGTCCTCACCCGGCGCACCCGCATCTCCATCGAGACCTTCGACCGCGGCACCCGCAGCGCCCGCGAGGCCGCCGAGCTGATGGCCCCGGTCCTCGGCTGGGACAAGGACCAGATCGAACGCGAGGTCGAACACTACGAGAAGCGGGTCGAGGCCGAACGCGAGTCCCAACTCCAGCCCGACGACCAGACGGCGGACGCGGCGCGGCTGGGCGCGCCGGACATCGTGCCGCTCAGCTGAAAGGGCGCCGGAAGGGGCCCGGCGCAGGGGGTTTGACCGGGTGTGACCGAAGGGTCGGCACCGCGGGTCGCCGGGGTCTCACGGGCCGTCATGCCGTCATGCGCAAGGCCGCCTTCGGGGAACTCCGCGGTGGCCGGGGGAGGGGCCCCAGGGCGTGGAGCACTTGTCGGGTGAGAGACAATGGAGGCTCTGTCAGGGCGGGTTGCATGAGGGGACGCATGTCGGAGGCGGAGCGGGCGGGGACATCTCGTCAGGAGACTCGGCAGGGCAAGAGCGGACGGCGTCTCCTCGCCGGGCGGTACCGGCTGGGAGACGTGCTGGGCCGCGGCGGCATGGGCACGGTCTGGCGCGCCGAGGACGAGACCCTCGGCCGCACCGTCGCCGTCAAGGAGCTGCGGTTCCCGACGAACATCGACGAGGAGGAGAAGCGGCGCCTGATCACGCGCACCCTGCGTGAGGCCAAGGCGATCGCCCGGATCCGCAACAACAGCGCGGTGACGGTCTTCGACGTGGTCGACGAGGACGACCGGCCCTGGATCGTCATGGAGCTGGTGGAGGGCAAGTCCCTCGCCGAGGTCATCCGCGAGGACGGCGTGCTGGAGCCCAGGCGCGCCGCCGAGGTGGGCCTCGCCGTCCTCGACGTGCTGCGCTCCGCCCACCGCGAGGGCATCCTGCACCGGGACGTGAAGCCGTCCAACGTGCTCATCGCCGACGACGGCCGCGTCGTCCTCACCGACTTCGGTATCGCGCAGGTCGAGGGCGACCCGTCCATCACCTCGACCGGCATGCTCGTCGGTGCCCCCTCCTACATCTCCCCGGAGCGCGCCCGCGGCCACAAGCCGGGCCCCGCGGCCGACCTGTGGTCGCTCGGCGGGCTGCTGTACGCGGCGGTCGAGGGGGTGCCGCCGTACGACAAGGGCTCGGCGATCGCCACCCTCACCGCGGTGATGACCGAGCAGCTGGACGAGCCCAAGAACGCGGGCCCGCTGCGGGACGTCATCTACGGCCTGCTCACCAAGGACCCGGACGAGCGGCTCGACGACGCCGGGGCGCGGGCCCTGCTCGACAAGGTCATCCACACGCGCGAGCCGGAACCGCTGGACGCCACCCGGGTCGTACCGCTGCCCGCGCAGCCGGGCGAGGGCGGGGGCAAGCGCAGCGAGGAGGCCGCGGAGAAGCTGCGCGGCGCGCTGCGTTCGGTGCGCAAGGCGGCGGCGGGGGCCGCGGCCGGTGCCGGTGCCGCGGCGGACGGGGCGCGGCCGAAGAGCGGCGGTTCCGTGCCGGCTTCCGGCGGCGCCCCAGGCCGGGGCGCGGGCGCGGCCCCCGCGTCGAACTCCACCGGGAGCCCCGCCGCGAACCCGGCCGGGAACAAGCCGGGCGACACCGGCTCGGCGAAGCCCCGTTCGGGCTGGCCCGTGATGCCGCCGCCGGATCTGGACCTGCCGTCCAGGCCCGCGCCGAAGGCCTCGCTCACCGATGTGGTGCCCCGGCGCACGCTCGTGGTCGTGGCCGTGGTGGTCGCCCTCGCGGTGATCGGCACCGTGCTGGCCGTCGCCCTCAGCGGCGGCGACGACAAGGACGACAAGGGCGCCGACCGGAGCACGGCCGGCGCGAGCGCGTCCGCCGGGGCGGGGCGGAGCAAGGACCCGGCCACCGGTACCCGTACCGACGGCGGGAGTTCGGCGCCCACCGCCACGGGGACCGGCACCGGCACCGGGACCGGCAAGGACGTCAGCGCGAGCGCGTCCGCTGACGCCGGGAGCGCGCCCGCCGTCTCCACCCGCAAGGGCGGCCAGGGCTACTCGATCGGGCTGCCCAAGGGATGGTCGTACCAGTCGCACGGATCGGCCGGTGACCGCTACACCGGCCCCGACGGGCAGAAGCTGCTCGTGGCCTGGACCGGCACGCCCAAGGACGACCCGGTGGCGGACTGGAAGAGCCAGGAGCACTACATGGTGCGCTCCCAGTACCACCGGATCCGGATCGAGAAGGCGGACTACCGGAGCTGGAACACGGCCGACTGGGAGTTCACCTACGTCGACGGCGGCACCGAGTACCGCACCGTCGACCGCGGCTTCGTGGTGAACGACCACCTCGGGTACGCGCTGATGTACACCGCGAAGGCCGGTGACTGGGACGGCGACCTGCGCACGGACACCTGGAAGACGCTGACGGCGTCCTTCAAGCCCAAGTCCTAGGGCCCGGAAGGCGGTTCATGGCACCGGAATCGGGCAACCGCGCGGTGCGGGTTGCCTCCGGCACGTATCGTGAATGGTTGAGGACCGTACGGAGCCGGATGCGGGTGCGAAACGGGCCACGAGACGAACGGATGTGACCAAACCGGGCGGCCGGGGGAGGGGAAGGCGGAATGGACGACTACGCGGGCCGGGTGCTGGCCGACCGCTACCGTCTGCCGCTGCCGCCGTCCGACGCGTACGAACCGACCGTCACCCGCGCCTTCGACACCTACAGCGGCCAGGAGGTGCTGGTCCGCCAGGTGCCGCTGCCCGAGGTCGTCGAGGCCGAGGTGCTCGACGCGGACGGGCTGCCCGAGGGGTTCACCGCGCGCGGGCGCGGGGCGCGTTCCGTGCCTGCCGCGCGGGCCGCGACACGCCGGCCGGCCGAGCCCGCGGTGCGGCGCGCCGTGGAGGCCGCCCAGGCGGCGGCCCGCATCCCCGACCATCCGCGGCTGGACCAGGTCTTCGACGTCTTCGCCGAGGGCGGCTCACTGTGGATCGTCAGCGAGTGGGTCGCCGCCCGCCCGCTGTCCGCGCTCCTCGCCGAGCGCCCCCTCACGCCCTATCGCGCCGCCGAGGTCGCCTCCGACGTCCTGATGGCCCTGCGGGTCCTGCACGCCCATGGCTGGGTGCACCGCAATGTCACCGCCCGCACGGTCCTCGTCTGCGACGACGGCCGCGTCCTGCTGACCGGCCTCGCCGCCGGTGCCGCGGAGGAGGCGCTGTGCGGGTACGACCCGGTGCCGGGGGCGGAGGAGGACGGCGGTACGGGGGGCGCCGCCGAGGCCCTGCCGGGTGCCGGACGGCCCGTTGACATCGTTGTGCCCGACGCCGTGGACCCCGAGGCCGCGCGGCGCGCCGCCATCCGGGCACGGGCGGCCGGCGCGCCGGGCGTACCGGGGGTGCCGGGCGCGAACGGCGGGTCCGGCAGGCCCGAGGTGCCCGGGGGGTCCCAGGCGTCCGGTACGGCGGGACAGCGGGCGCTGGAGAGCGGCGCCGACATCCGTGCCGCGCGGGCCGGGGCCATCGCCGCGTACCGGGCGGGCGCCCGCGCCGCGGCCCGGGTGCAGGAGGCCCAGCAGGGCGAACGGGCCGCGCTGCCCGGCGCCCGGCGCCCCGGCGAGGGCGACACGGGCGCCGACCGGGCCGCCGAGCGCGGGGGCCCGGTCGAGGGCGGGAACGAGGGTACGACGCGCTCGGCGACGTACCCCCAAGGGTCGCCCTACCCCCAAGGGTCGCCCTACCCCCAAGGGTCGCCGTATCCCCAAGGGTCCGCCTACCCCCAGGCGTCGCCGTACGCCCAGGAGCCGACGCGTCCTGAAGGATCGCCGCACGCCGAGGACTCGCCGCGCCCCCAGCGGTCAGGAGTGCCGCTTCCCCAGGATTCGGGACACCCCCGGAGCACCCCGTACCCCCAGGGCCCGGCGCCCCACCCCGCGGATGCGGCCTCCGCCGCCCCGTCCGCCGAAGGCACCGGCACCGGCACCGGCGCGGCGCAGCCGTCGTACCCGAAGGGGCGGGCACCGTACGGCCCGGCGCCGCACCGGCCGCCGTCGGACTCGCCGTACCCCGCGGCCCCGGCACCCCACCGTCCCTCCGACCCGCCGTACCCCGCCGTACCCGCCCCCCGCCCCGACGTCCCCCCGGCCGGTCGTACCGCCGACCCCTACGGGATGCGCGGCGCGCCGGGGACCGGTCCGCGGGGGCTCGAACCCGCGCGGCACGACACCCCGGCCCCGGTGGCCGCCGTACCGCCGCAGGGGCAGGCCCGTTGGGACGAGGCGGCGGCCGCTTCCGGGGCGCGGGGGCCCGCCGGGGCGCTCGCGGCCGAGCGGGCGCGGCAGGCGCGGATGGCCGTGGTGGGGCCGGTGACCGAGCGGTGGGCGCCGGAGCAGGCCGGGCCCGTGCACGAGAACTGGCAGCTGGCGGCGCCGGTCGGGCCCGCCACCGATCTGTGGGCGCTGGGCGCGCTGTTGTTCCGCGCGGTGCAGGGACACGCGCCCTATCCCGAGGAATCCACCGCCGAACTGGTGCAGTTGGTGTGCGCGGAGCCGCCCGCGTACGCCGAGGAGTGCGGTCCGCTGCGGCCGGTGGTGGAGTCCCTGCTGCGTCAGGACCCCACCGAACGGCCCGACTTCGAGGAACTGGGCGGCTGGCTGCGCTCGCTGGTGCGGTCCGCGCCCGAGCCGGAGGCCGGTACCCGGGTGGTGCCGGTGCCGCCCGATCCCCGGCGGCTGCCGATCGTCCGGCGCCGGGGCGAACTGGTGCGGCGGCGCCGCGCCGGGCTGCCCGACGCGCACGCCCGGCACAAGCGGGACCGGGAGGAGGGGAGTTCACCGAGCCGGCTCGGCCGGACGCTGCTCGTGCTGATCCTCCTGCTGCTGGCCGGTGCGGTCGCGTACGCGGTGCTGTTCATGCCGAAACAGCACGCGTCGCAGGGACGGAGCGGGACCGGCACGACCCCCTCGGCCGGGGAGTCGAGCCCCGCTCCCGCCCGCTCCCAGCACAGCCCCTCCGCCTCTGACACCCAGGCGGGCGGCACCTCCTCCGTGCCCGCCGGTTTCGCGCTGCGCAAGGACCCCGAGGGCTTCGACATCGCCGTCGCCAAGGGCTGGACGCGCACCCCGAAGAACGGCAGCGGCGAAGTCGTCTACGCGCACGGCGACTTCGAGCTGATGGTCGTACCCGGACGGGACGGCTCGGCGACGTACGGCAGTGATCCGATGGCCTATCAGCGGGACAAGGAGCGCGAGCTCCAGCCGTACCGGGACTCCAGCTGGGCCACCGCCACCGGGCTGCGCACCATCGAGGTCGGCGGACGGACCATGGCCGAGGGGCAGTTCACCTGGACCGACGGGCAGGGCCGCGATCTTTACGTACGCAACATGGCGATCCTGCTGAACGGGCGGTACCACATCCTCCAGGTCCGCGGCCCGGACGCCGACCGGGACGAGGTGACCAGGCTGTACGAGGAAGCTACCGCGACGTACCGCTACACCGGTTGAGCACGGCGTATTCAACGGGCCCGGCCCGGCGCGCCGGTTCCCGTTCTCACGCGGAAATGACCATCGTCACAGTGCGGTTTCCTTGGGACCCCGCTTGTTCCCTGCGAACGGGCCGGTCCTTAGTCTGACCCCTGACAAGAGCATTGCGGGGCAACGTGAATCAGATGCAGGGCCTGCTCATAGCGGGCCGCTACCGGCTTGCCGAATCCATCGGCAGCGGCGGCATGGGCCGGGTGTGGCGTGCCCACGATGAGGTGCTGCACCGGGCGGTCGCGGTCAAGGAGTTGACCGCCGCGCTCTATGTCTCCGACAGCGACCAGGCCGTCCTGCTGGCCCGTACCCGGGCCGAGGCGCGGGCCGCGGCGCGCATCAACCACTCCGCGGTCGTCACCGTGCACGACGTCCTCGACCACGACGGCCGGCCCTGGATCGTGATGGAGCTGGTCGAGGGCAACTCGCTGGCCGACGCGGTCAAGGAGCAGGGGCGCATCGAGCCGCGGGAGGCCGCGCGGATCGGGCTGTGGGTGCTGCGGGCGCTGCGCGCCGCGCACGCCGCCGGGGTGCTGCACCGCGATGTGAAGCCCGGCAACGTGCTCCTCGGCCGCGACGGACGGGTGCTGCTCACCGACTTCGGCATCGCCCAGATCGAGGGCGACTCCACCATCACCCGCACCGGAGAGGTCGTCGGCTCGGTCGACTACCTCGCGCCCGAGCGGGTGCGCGGCCATGACCCCGGCCCCGCCTCCGACCTGTGGGCGCTCGGCGCGACGCTGTACACGGCGGTGGAGGGGCGTTCGCCGTTCCGCCGCACCTCGCCGCTGAGCACCATGCAGGCGGTCGTCGAGGAGGAGGCCGAACAGCCGGTGAACGCCGGGCCGCTCGGCCCGGTCATCTCCGCGCTGCTGCGCAAGGAGCCGGAGCGGCGGCCGGGCGCGGAGGAGGCCGAGCAGATGCTCGCCGAGGCCGCGGAGGGCCGCCGCCCGAACGCCGCGCAGGCGTATGTGCCGACCCAGACCTCGGGCCTGCACGGGCCGGGGGAGACCGGCGGCTACGGCACCCCGGGCGCGACGGGCCGGTCCATGACCGGCGTGTCCGCGGCGGGACCGGCCGCGACCGGTACCCGTCCGGGTGGTCCGTCGGCCGTCGGGCCCACCGCCGTGGGTCCGGTGCCGGGCGGGCACGGCGGCGGGCGGCCGGCCCGGCCCCGGCGCAGGCTGCGCACGCTGGCGCTGGTCGTCGCCGCGGCGGCCGTGCTCGGCGGCGGTGCCGCGGTGGGCTTCCAGGAGTGGAACAACGCGCGGCACGACACCGCGGCGCACGACGGCACCAACCCGGGCCCGGCCTCCTCGGCGAGCCCCGGCGGCGACCAGGACCCGGACACCGGCACCGTCCCGGACAGCTGGGAGACCCATCACGACCCGCTGGGCTTCAGCATCTCCCTGCCCAAGGGCTGGAAGCGCCAGGTCTACGGCATCAACGGCCCCCTGAAGCAGATCGACTACACCCCCGACGACGGCAAGCACTTCGTACGGATATCCATCGACACCTCGCCGGACTTCGCCGACGCCTACGAACACCAGAAGGACCTGGAGCAGCAGCTCCAGCGGCTGGTCGGCTATCAGCGGGTGGCCCTCAAGCAGAACGTCTACCGGGACCGCGACGGCTCGCTGTGGGAGTACACCTGGAACGCGCTGAAGAAGGACCCGCCGTACGTGGCGGGACCGCGGCACGCCGTCGAGGAGACGTACTTCTCGCGCGAGGGCACCGAGTACGCCCTCTACATGTCCGGGCCCGCCGCCGACTGGCCGAAGACCGGCAAGCAGTTCAAGTGGGTGCTCCAGAGCTGGCAGCAGCCGGGTCAGACGAGATGACCGGCGCTGAGCCGAACGGGCGCTCTTTGCGACTGAAACGGCTGAAAACGAGTCACTGAACCGTGCGGCTTGGCCGATCGGAGCCCCGGAGCGGATGGGTCCGTTGCGGCATGATGGGCGCATGGGGACCGAGGGCGCCGACTTCCGGGTGATCGCCGGCCGTTACCGCCTCCAGGCGCGTATCGGGCGCGGCGGCATGGGCGTCGTATGGCGGGCGAGCGACGAGCTGCTGGGCCGGCTCGTCGCGGTCAAGGAGATCCTCGCGGACGACTCGCTCCCGGAGGACGACGCGCGCCGCCGCCGCGACCGTACGTTCCGGGAGGCGCGCGCGGTCGCGCAGCTGCGGCACCCGCACATCATCGTCGTGCACGACGTGGTGGAGCAGGACGAACGGCCGTACCTGGTCATGGAGCTGATCGACGGCTGCTCGCTGGCCGACCGGATCGCCCGGCACGGCCCGGTGACCCCGGCCGAGGCCGCGCGGATCGGCATCGCCCTGCTCAGCGCGCTGGACACCGCGCACGAGGCCGGGGTGCTGCACCGGGACATCAAGCCCGCGAACGTGCTGATCGAGTCCGGCACCGAGCGGGTCGTGCTCACCGACTTCGGCATCGCGCAGGTCGCGGGCGCCACCACGCTCACCGAGACCGGTTCCTTCGTCGGCTCGCCCGAGTACACCGCGCCCGAGCGGATGTCCGGGGTGCGCACCGGCCCGGAGTCCGACCTGTGGTCGCTGGGCGCGCTGCTGTGCACGGTGCTCAGCGGCGAGTCGCCGTTCCGGCGCGACTCGCTCGGCGGCATCCTGCACGCCGTGGTCGCGGCCGAGATCCGCCCGCCCGTCGAGGCCGAGCCGCTGGAACCCGTCGTACGGGGGCTGCTGGAGCGCGACCCGGACCGGCGGCTCGGCGCGGCACAGGCCGAGCGGATGCTGCGCGGCTATCTGGCGACCGGGCACACCCCCGAGACACCGGACGCGCCGGGCGCCCCGCGCGGGCACCGGCTCGGGGCGGGACGCCCGCCGCGGACCGTGCCGCAGCCGCCCACCCAGCCGGGCGCGGCCGAACCGCTCTCCGGCGCGCCCGCGGTCACGGCGGAGGCGCCGCCCGCGCGCTCCTCGACCCGCTCGGTGCTGGTGGCGGCCCTGCTGATCGCGGCGCTCGCGGCGGCGGGCGGCTCGGCCGCGACCCTGCTGATCAACCGGGGCGACAGCGGGGGCGGCGGAAATCCGGGGGGTACGGCGACGACACCGGCGCCCGGAGGCACGAGCGGAACGAGCCCCGGCCCCTCGCCCTCGCCCTCGGCCACGACCCCGAGCCCGTCCCGGCCGGGCTCCTCGCCCCCGGGCCCCGGCACCGCGCCCTCCGGCTACCGCACCGCCCGCGACCCGGCCGGGTTCTCGCTCGCCGTGCCCGACGACTTCACCCGCAGCCCGCAGGGGGAGCGGGTGTTCTACCTCTCGCCGGAGGGCACGTACCGGCTCGGCGTCAAGATCTCCGCTCCCCAACCCGGGGGCCCGCAGGCGGTGATGAAGGGGCAGGCGGCCGACGGGTCGGTGTCCAACCCCGGTTACCACGACGGCCGGGTCACCCGCACCACGCACGCCGGACACCCCGCCGCGCTCTGGGAGTTCACCTGGAACGGCTACAGCGCGTCGGAGGGGGCGCGGCACACGTACGACCTGTGCTGGGAGGAGTCCGGGCGGCTGTACGACGTATGGGTGTCGGCGCCGGTCGGGAAGGTGCGCGAGGCACGGGAGTACTTCGACGTCGCGCTGGACACGTTCTCGGCGCCGGCGCCCTGACCGTATCCGGTCGGTGCGATCCCGTCGGTGCGATCCGGTCGGTGCGATCCGGTCGGTGCGCCGCGTCACGGGTTCGTGACCAGTGACGCTTCCGGGTGGATCGGGTGCGCGGTGGCGCGATATGGATGGTGCATGAGCAGTGACGGGGGAACGGGCCGGGCGGCCGACGACACGACGAGCTTCGTCCTTCAGCCGCCGAGGCCGCACACACGACAGGATCCGCCGACGGTCCACGGACCGGCCACCGGCGACGGGTCCCTGATCGCGGGCCGTTACCGGCTGACGGCCAGGCTGGGCCGGGGCGGCATGGGCACGGTGTGGCGGGCCCGGGACGAGACGGTGGACCGCGAGGTCGCCGTCAAGGAGCCCCGGATACCGGACCACCTTCCCGAACGGGAACGCGCCAACGCCTTCGAGCGGATGCGCCGCGAGGCCCGCGCCGCGGCCCGCCTCGACCATCCGGCCGTGGTGAACGTGTACGACGTCGCGGTGGTCGACGGCCGCCCCTGGCTGGTGATGGAGCTGGTGCACGGCCGGACACTGGGCGATGTGCTCGACGAGGGCACCCTGGACGCGCGCGAGGCCGCCCGGATCGGCCTGGAGGTGCTCGGCGCGCTGGAGGCGGCGCACGCGGCGGGCGTCCTGCACCGGGACGTGAAACCCGACAACGTGCTGCTGGGGCGGCACGGCCGGGTCGTCCTCACCGACTTCGGCATCGCGCGGATCGAGGGCGACACCCGGCTCACGGACACCGGCGGGTTCGTCGGCTCGCCCGAGTACGTCGCCCCGGAACGGGTGCTGGGACAGCTTCCCGGCCCCGCGAGCGACCTGTGGTCCCTGGGGGTGCTGCTGTACACCGCGACGGAGGGCGTCTCGCCGTTCCGGCGCAGCAACACCCCGGCGACCCTCCAGTCCGTCCTCAACGCGAGCCCGGCCCCGCCCACGGCGGCCGGGGGCCCGCTGGCGGAGGCCATCGACGGGCTGCTGCACAAGGACCCGGCGCGACGGCCGTCCGCGCAGCGGGTGCGCGAGCTGCTGACGGAGGCGGTCCAGCCACCGGAGCAGCAGCCGCAGCCCACCGGGCCTACGGCCCCGCCGTCGCAGGCAGCCCCGCCTCAGGCCCCGTCGGCGCAGGCCGCCCCGCCGCCCGCGCGCCGGCCCGGTCGTACCGCCTGGCTGGGGGCGGGCGCGGCGGTGGTGGCGCTCGCGGTGGGGGCGTACCTCGTGCTGGCCGATCCCTTCGCGGGCCCGCTGCCCGGCGGATGGGCGATGCGGCCCGAGGGCAGGCTGGGCGCGAGCCTCGCCGTGCCCGCCGGGTACCAGGTGTCCCGGCCGGAATCGGACGACACCGACAAGAACTGGGTGGCGTACACCGACTGGAGCGGCGCCGTCTCGATCACGCTCGACCTGGCCAGGAAGTCGGAGGACGACTCCGGGGAGATCAAGAACTCGGCGCGGTCCCAGATGTACGCGGACGACGAGGAGTTCCGCGCCCAGGGCGAGTACTCCCTCGACATGCCCAAGGGCGCGAAGACGCGTCCGGACGACACCGCGACGTACAAGGGCCGGGAGGCCGCGCGCAACACGGTCGTCTACACCACCGACGACAGCCAGGACCCCCGCCCCCGCGAGGTCCAGTTCTTCTACTACCGCACCCGCTCCGGCGACATGTACGAGCTGTCCGTCGAGTACCCGGGCAAGGGCGACCTCACCGAGCGGGGACGGCAGGTGGCGAAGGCGGCGATCGCCAACCTGGAGGTGCAGAAGCTCTGACGCCCGGCGGCCGCTCCAACGGGCGGCGGACGCGGGCGCGTTGCCGGTCGGCCCGTCCGAACCGCCCGCTTCGACAAGGGTGCGGTGCGCGCGGTACTGATGGGGCATGGCTGACGACGGCGAACACCCGCTCGGCGCACATCCGAACGGCACGCGTCTGATCGGCGGGCGCTACCGGCTGACCGAGCGCCTCGGCACCGGGCCCACCGGAACCGTCTGGCGCGCCGCGGACGAGGGCGGCGAGGGGCGCGGCCGGGTCGCCGTCAAGGAGCCGTCGCTGCCCGGGGATCCGGCCGCGGACGAGGAGAGCCGGCGGCTCGCCCACCGGCTGTACCGGGAGGCGCGCGCCGCGACCCGGGTACGGCATCCGTCCGCCGTCACGGTGTACGACGTCGTCACCGAGGCGGGCGTCCCCTGGATCGTGATGGAGCTGGTGGAGGGCGAGTCCCTGGGCGAGGCGCTGCGCCGCGGGCCGCTGCCGCCCGCCGAGGCCGCGCGCATCGGTCTCGCCGTCCTCGGCGCGCTGCGCGCCGCGCACGCGGTCGGCATCGTCCACCGCGACCTCAAACCGGCCAACGTGCTGCTGGAATCGGGCACGGGGCGGGTCGTCCTCACGGACTTCGGGATCGGGGACGGGCCGGGTGGGGGAGGGGGCGCGGGGGTTGGTAGCGCCGGGTTCGGTGGTGGCGGCTTCGGCGGCGGGACCGGGGCTGGGACTGGTGGTGCCGGTGCCGGTGCCGGTGCTGGGGTTGGTGGTGGCGGGTTCGGTGGGGGCGATCGCTTCGTCGCTCCCGAGCGGGCGGCCGGGCCCGGGGCCGGGCCCGCCTCCGATCTGTGGTCGCTCGGCGCCCTGCTGCGGGCCGCCCTCGGCGACACGGACCCCGGTCCGCTCGGGCCCCTCCTGGAGCGGCTGCGCGCGGAGCGGCCCGAGGCCCGGCCGGGTGCGGAGCGGGTGGCGGCGGAGCTGCGCGCGTACCTGGGCGTGCCGGACGTACCGGAACCGGCCGGCGTACGGGACGGGCACGCGCTCGGCGACGTACCGGACGGGCGCGACCCCGGCGTCGTACCGGACGAGCGCGACCCTGACCTCGTGGTCGTACCGGACGGGCGGCCGCTGCCGGAGGCGCAGCCGCGGCCGGACCCCGAGCCGCAGCCCGGACCCGCACCCCGTCGCCGCACTCCCTTCGCCACCCTCACCCTCTTCCTGGCGAAAAAACCCGCGGGCGATTGATCGGGCGGGTGTTCGAACCGGCAACCCGCTGATCAGGCCGTTCGTTGCCAGTGATCACTGGCGTGGTGTGAGTAGTCCGTGAATCCCCGTTACCGACGGGTACACAAAGCGTTCGCCGCGGCATACCCTGCGCCTCATGACGGACACGCAGGCCCCGGACTCGCAGGCGCCGGACATCGCCGGTACCAACCCCCTCGCGCCCTCCCCCGAGGGCGTCCGCACCGCCGCCGACGTGGTCACCCCGGAGCTGGTGGCCCGGCTGACCAAGGGCGTCACCGGCTCCGGCCGGACCGCCAACCACACGCCGTTCACCGGCGAGAAGCTGGCCGACCTGCCCGAGTCCAGCCCCGAGGACGTGCTCAAGGCCTTCGAGGCGGCCCGTGCCGCGCAGGCCGTCTGGGAGCGCACCCCGGTACGGCAGCGCGCCGCCGTCCTGCTCCGCTTCCACGACCTGATCCTCGAACGCCAGGCCGAGGTCCTCGACCTGGTGCAGCTGGAGACCGGCAAGGCCCGGCTGCACGCGCACGAGGAGGTGCTGGCCGTCGCCATCGCGGCCCGCCACTACGGCCGCAAGGCCCCCGCCTATCTGCGCGCGAAGCGGCACACCGGCGCCGTGCCGACCCTGACGAAGGTCACCGAACTGCGCCACCCGCGCGGGGTGGTGGGCCAGATCGCGCCCTGGAACTACCCCCTGGAGCTGTCCGTCGGCGACGCGCTGCCCGCCTTCGTCGCGGGCAACGCGGTCGTGATGAAGCCGGACACCGAGACCTGCCTGACCGCCCTGTGGGCCCGCGACCTGCTGATCGAGGCCGGGCTGCCCGAGGGCGTCTTCCAGGTCGTCCTCGGCGAAGGCCCGGTCGTGGGGCCCGAGTTGGTCAAGCACGCCGACTACGTCTCCTTCACCGGCTCCACCCGCACCGGCCGCGAGGTCGCCCAGGGCGCCGCCGCCCGGCTGATCGGCGTCTCCCTCGAACTCGGCGGCAAGAACGCCATGCTGGTGCTGGACGACGCCGACATCGAGAAGGCCGCCGCCGGTGCCGTACGCGCCTGCTTCTCCTCCGCCGGCCAACTCTGCATCTCCATCGAACGGTTGTACGTCCATGAGTCGGTCGCCGACGCCTTCCTGGAGCGCTTCGCCGCCCGCACCAGGGCCATGCGGCTCGGCAACTCCCTCGCCTACGGCGCCGAGATGGGCTCCCTGGTCGGCGAACGCCAGCTGAAGACCGTGGAACGGCATGTGCGCGAGGCCGTCGACAAGGGCGCCAGGGTGCTCGCGGGCGGCGCGGCCCGGCCCGACATCGGCCCCTACTTCTTCGAGCCCACCATCCTCGACGGCGTCGAGGGCTCCATGGCGGTCTGCGAGGAGGAGACCTTCGGCCCGGTCGTCTCGGTCTACCGCTTCTCGGACGTGGACGACGCCGTCGAGCGCGCCAACGCGACCCCGTACGGCCTGAACGCCTCGGTCTGGACGACCAGTTCGAGTCGCGGCCGGGACATCGCCGCCCGGCTGCGCACCGGCACGGTCAACGTCAACGAGGGCTACGCCCCCGCCTACGGCAGCGTCCAGTCCCCGATGGGCGGCATGAAGGACTCCGGCCTCGGCCGCCGCCACGGCTCCGAGGGCATCCTCAAGTACACCGAGGCCCAGACGGTCGCCCAGCAGCGGCTGCTGCCGATGGCGCCCTCGCTGGGCATGTCGGAAGAGGGCTACGCCCGCTTCATGACCACGAGCCTGCGCGTGCTGAAGGCGCTCCGGTTCAAGTAAGCCGCTCGGGGGCGCGGGGAACTGCGCGAGAGACCACGGCAGGCCCGCACCCGAAACACAACGAGGAGAGACCCGTGCCCCAGGACTCCTACGACTACGACGTCCTCGTGGTCGGCTCCGGCTTCGGCGGCTCCGTGTCCGCCCTGCGCCTGACCGAGAAGGGCTACCGGGTCGGTGTCCTCGAAGCCGGGCGCCGCTTCACCCGGCAGTCCCTGCCGAAGAACTCCTGGGACCTGAAGAACTATCTCTGGGCCCCCAAGCTCGGCATGTACGGCATCCAGCGCATCCATCTGCTGGGCAATGTGATGGTGCTGGCCGGGGCGGGCGTCGGCGGCGGCTCGCTCAACTACGCCAACACCCTCTACGTACCGCCGAAGGCGTTCTTCGAGGACCCCCAGTGGAAGGACATCACCGACTGGCAGGAGGAGTTGAAGCCGTACTACGACCAGGCCAAGCGCATGCTCGGCGTGCGGCTCAACCCGACGATGACCCCCTCGGACGTCCATCTGAAGGCGGCCGCCGAGCGGATGGGCGTCGGCGACACCTTCCACTTCGCACCGGTCGGCGTCTTCTTCGGCGACGGCAAGGACGCGGACGGCGCGGCCGAGGCGTCCCCCGGACAGCCGGTGCCCGACCCGTACTTCGGCGGGGCCGGCCCCGAGCGCAACGCCTGCACCGAGTGCGGCGAGTGCATGACCGGCTGCCGGCACGGCGCCAAGAACACGCTGAACGAGAACTACCTCCATCTCGCCGAGAAGGCGGGCGCGGTGGTCCATCCGATGACCACGGTGGTCTCCGTCACCGACGACTCGCGCGGCGGCTACGCGGTGGCCACCCTGCCGACGGACCGCAGGAAGAAGGGCGCGGGACGGCTGTTCACCGCGCGCCGGGTCGTGATCGCCGCCGGTACGTACGGCACCCAGACCCTGCTGCACCGCATGAAGGCGAACGACCAACTGCCGTACCTCTCGCCCCGGTTGGGTGTGCTGACCCGCACCAACTCGGAGGCGCTGGTCGGCGCGCAGACCGACAACCACCGCTACCGCAAGGCGCACGGTACCCCGCGGGCCGACTTCACCCGGGGCGTCGCGATCACCTCCTCGATCCACCCGGACGAGAACACCCACATCGAGCCGGTCCGCTACGGCAAGGGCTCCAACGCGATGGGCGGTCTGTCCATCCTCCAGGTGCCGTACACCGAGGGCTCCTCGCGGGCGCTGGCCTGGCTGGCGAACGCGGCCCGGCACCCCACCCTGGTGCTGCGCTCCCTGTCCAACCGCCGCTGGTCCGAGCGGAGCATCATCGGCCTGGTGATGCAGTCCCTGGACAACTCGCTGACGACGTATCTGAAGCCGGACGGCGTCGGCAAGGGCCTGCTCACCGCGCGGCAGGGGCACGGCGCGCCCAACCCCAAGCAGATCAGGGCGGCTTCGGAGGCCGCCGCCGCGCTTGCCGCCGAGATCAACGGCTTCCCGGGCAGCAACGTCGGCGAGCTGATGGGCACCCCGCTGACCGCGCACTTCCTCGGCGGCTGCCCCATCGGCGACTCGGCGGAGACCGGGGTGATCGATCCGTACCACCGGCTGTACGGCCACCCCGGCATCTCGGTCGTGGACGGCGCCGCGGTCTCGGCGAACCTGGGCGTCAACCCCTCGCTGACGATCACCGCGCAGGCCGAGCGGGCCATGTCGTTCTGGCCGAACAAGGGCGAGGCGGATCTGCGGCCGGCGCCGGGGGCGTCGTACGAGCGGCTGAAGCCGGTGGAGCCGCAGTCGCCCGCGGTCCCGGCGGAGGCGTTCGGCGCGCTGCGGCTGCCGTTCCTGGGGATGCCGGCGGTGCCGCCGAAGGCCGAGTAGCCCCGCGCGGCGCTACGACCCGGGTGGTGTGACCCGGATCACTCAAAAATCCCGGATCCCGGCACAACCCTCCTCCGTCGTCGCCGATCAAACCTGCTACCGGATCAAGAAGACGGTGGAGAGGGACCTGCCTTCGGAGGGGGATGCAGGTCCCTCTTCTCATGCCTTGGTCCATGTGGGGACGGGGACCGGTGTTCCGTCGGTCGGCTCCGGGCGTCCCCGGAGCCGACCGTTCTCTTGGTGACCGGGCTGCTGTCCCCTGCCGTCCGGTCACTTCCCTGGAGCGAGGTCCCACGGCGTACGGCACGACCCGTACGCCTCATCGCCCCAGCGAGCCACGCGTGGTTCTGTCGGGCCCGCCCCTGGCTGGCACGGACACCCCGCTAACGAAGGCTTCCGCGCGGCGGTCACGCGCCGTACGGGTGAGACGGGGGCCGAACTCACGTCGGATAATCAGCCGAGTCGGATGCCGATTCAGATGGATGCCGATTCAGATGCGGCCCCGGCACAGCTCCAGCAGGGTCATGGCGAGCGAGGTGCCGGGCTTGCCCAGCGCCTCGCGGTAGTGGCCGAGGACCTCCATCTCGCGGGAGAGGCTGACCCGCCGGCCGCCGGAGGAGATACGGGTCTGCTGGACCACGGCGGAGACGGCCGTCCGCTCCTGGATGAGGCCGATGATCCGGTCGTCGATCGCGTCGATGCGCTCCCGCGCGGTGGCGATGGTCGCCTCCGGCGTCGCGGCGGTCTCTTCGGGGGTGGTGGTGCTCATGGCGGGGGCTCCTGATCGTTCGTACTGACGCGGATGCCCTGGAACGGTGTGACCCGGAGAAACGACAGGCGCCCCGGGCCTTGTCGGCCCGGGGCGCCTGGGATGTCGCTTAAGCGTTTCGGCTAAGCAGCACGACCATGGCAACCGGCGGGCCGGATGCCATAGGTAAAGACGAAGGTCGCGTGCTGAAGCATGGGGCCAGTATGCCACGGTGCCGGTACGGCGGGGCCTTCGTCCGGTACGGCGGCCCGGCCACGGTCGGTACAGCGGTCCCGGTCCTGGTCGCGGTCGGTACGGCGGCCGTGTCCTCGGTCGGCGCGGGGGCCGTCCCGGTCCGGTGCGGCAGGCTGTCCCGGTCCGGTGCGACGGCCCGTCCGTGCGGGCCTCCGGCTCGGCGGAGGGCTTTGCGCCCGCACCGTTAGACTCGTAGTACAGACCCCCGCCCGGACCACCAGAAGGCACCCCGTGTCATCAGCGACTCCCACTGCCCCCGACACCGTCCTGGTCGTCGACTTCGGTGCGCAGTACGCCCAGCTCATCGCCCGACGCGTCCGCGAGGCGCGGGTCTACAGCGAGATCGTGCCGAGCACCATGCCGGTCCAGGAGATGCTCGCCAAGAAGCCCGCGGCGATCATCCTCTCCGGCGGCCCCTCGTCGGTGTACGAGGAGGGCGCGCCCCGCCTCGACCGTGAGCTCTTCGAGGCCGGTGTCCCCGTCTTCGGCATGTGCTACGGCTTCCAGCTGATGGCGCTCACCCTCGGCGGCTCCGTCGACAACAACGGCGCCCGTGAGTACGGCCGCACCGACCTGCATGTCTCCAAGTCCTCCTCCACCCTCTTCGAGGGCACCCCGGACGAGCAGCAGGTCTGGATGTCGCACGGCGACGCCTGCTCCGCCGCCCCCGAGGGCTTCTCGGTCACCGCGTCCACCGACCTGGTCCCGGTCGCCGCGTTCGAGAACGACGAGAAGAAGCTCTACGGCGTCCAGCACCACCCCGAGGTCATGCACTCCACGCACGGCCAGCAGGTGCTTGAGCACTTCCTGTACCGCGGCGCGGGCCTGGAGCCGACCTGGACCACGGGCAATGTGATCGAGGAGCAGGTCGAGGCCATCCGCGAGCTGGTCGGCGACAAGCGCGCGATCTGCGGCCTGTCCGGCGGCGTGGACTCCGCGGTGGCCGCCGCCCTGGTGCAGAAGGCCATCGGCTCCCAGCTGACCTGCGTCTACGTCGACCACGGTCTGATGCGCAAGGGCGAGACGGAGCAGGTCGAGAAGGACTTCGTCGCGGCCACCGGCGTCCAGCTGAAGGTCGTCGACGCCGAGGAGCGCTTCCTGAACGCCCTCGCCGGGGTCAGCGACCCCGAGGAGAAGCGCAAGATCATCGGCCGGGAGTTCATCCGCGTCTTCGAGCAGGCGCAGGCCGAGATCATCGCCGACGCGGGCCCGGCCGTGGAGTTCCTGGTCCAGGGCACCCTCTACCCGGACGTGGTCGAGTCCGGCGGCGGCACCGGCACCGCCAACATCAAGTCGCACCACAACGTCGGCGGCCTGCCCGAGGACCTCGAGTTCAAGCTGATCGAGCCGCTGCGCAAGCTGTTCAAGGACGAGGTCCGGATGGTCGGCCAGGAGCTGGGTCTGCCGGACGAGATCGTCCAGCGCCAGCCGTTCCCGGGTCCGGGCCTCGGCATCCGCATCGTCGGCGAGGTCACCAAGGAGCGCCTGGACCTGCTGCGCGACGCCGACGCCATCGCCCGCGAGGAGCTGACCGCGGCCGGCCTGGACCGCGAGATCTGGCAGTGCCCGGTGGTCCTGCTCGCCGACGTCCGCAGCGTGGGCGTCCAGGGCGACGGCCGCACCTACGGTCACCCGATCGTGCTGCGCCCCGTCTCCTCCGAGGACGCCATGACCGCCGACTGGTCCCGGCTGCCCTACGACGTCCTCGCCCGCATCTCGACCCGCATCACCAACGAGGTCCGCGACGTCAACCGCGTCGTCGTCGACGTCACCTCGAAGCCGCCGGGCACCATCGAGTGGGAGTAGGCCTCCCCGGCCTCCCCTGAGGCTCAGGTCCGCCTGAGAGTCCGCACCGGCTCTCCCGGCTTCCAGACCCGGACGACCAGACAGCGGTCGTCCTCGACACAGGTCCGTACGACCTCCGTCAACTCGGTGCGGAAGAGGTGGAACGGCTCCGGCGGTTCCACCTCTTCCACATATCCGGCCTTCGCCGCCCCTTCTTCGATCTCGTAGGCCCGCCCGCCGATCCGCACATCCCCGCCGGCCATGTCGGCCCCCTCGCCCGGATTGGCCTGGAGCGCGAACCGCGGATCGCGCAGCAGATCGCGGGCCTTCAGTGAGCCCGGCATCATGCCGAGCCACAGCTCGCCGCCGAGGAAGCGCACCTCCAGCCCGGAGGGCCGGGGCGAGCCGTCCCGGCGCAGGGTGACGAGGACATGGTGCCGGAAGGCGCCGAAGCGCCGCTCGACGGCCGCCGCGAAATCCGGCTCGGCCGCCGTGAAGTCTGCCCAGTTCATACCGGCCGAGTGTGCTTCCCCAACCCGACATCTCCTGTCGCCTTTCCCGTCCGGATCTCCGCTCGGTGCCCCGCCCGATCCTCATCTGCGCGCCATCTTTACGGCACATCCCTGCCCTTTTGGGCTGACCGGAGGTAACTTCCGGCCCGTACCGCCCTACCAGCGCTGGAGGACCTATGTCCGGGCCCACCCCGCCGCTGCCGCTGTCCACCGACCAGCTGCAGTTCGCCATGCCGCCGATGCACGACTCGGTCGAGGACGAGCGCCGGCACCGCAAGGAACGGCTCGCCGGAGCCCTGCGGATCTTCGGGCGGAACGGCTTCGAGGACGGCGTCTCCGGCCACATCACCGCCCGGGACCCGGAGTTCAGCGACTGCTTCTGGGTCAACCCCTTCGGCATGCCCTTCCGGCACGTCACCGTCAGCGACCTCGTCCTCGTCAACCAGGACGGACAGGTCATCGAGGGCCGCTACCACGTCAACCAGGCCGCCTTCACCGTGCACGCCCAGGTCCACGCCGCCCGCCCGGACGTCGTCGCCGTCGCCCACTGCCACTCCGTGCACGGCCGCGCCCTCGCCGCCCTCGGTGACCTCATCGACCCCCTCACCCAGGAGAGCTGCGCCTTCTACGAGGACGCCGCCCTCTACGACGCCTACACCGGTGTCACTGTCGACGCCGAGGAGGGCCGCCGCATCGCCGCCGCGCTCGGCTCCCGCAAGGCGCTGGTGCTGCGCAACCACGGGCTGCTCACCGTCGGCGGCTCCGTGGACGCCGCCGCCTGGTGGTTCCTGTCCATGGACCGCTCCTGCCAGGTGCAGCTGCTGGCCCGCGCGGCCGGCCGCCCGGTCCTCATCGAGCACAAACTCGCCGTCGCCACCCGCGAGCAACTCGGCGGCGACCTCGTGGCCTGGATCAACTACCAGCCCCTCTGGCGGGAAGTCACCCACAGCGAACCCGACCTGCTCGGCTGAGCCCCGGGGCGGCGGGAGCGGCCGCGTCAACCCGCTGCTCGACAGTTCACCCTTCAGGATCATGTCGGCGGCCCCCGGCCGGTCCCGGTAGGGCACAATTCGCTGTTGACGTACGGGAGTTGCACGGCGGCGGGACGGCTCACCGAGGGGCCGTCGGCCGTGCCGCGAGGTCGCGGGGAAGGCGGGCGTCGGACGTGGCGGTGCAGGAGGCCAGAGAGGGCGCGGACGCCGAGGGTGTCCATGAGGGCGGCTGCGGCTGCGGGGACTGTCCGCACGGCGCCCGCGAGGGACACCGGCGGGCCGTCGCCACGTTCCTGCGACGCCGCGACGAGTTCGCCGCCGGCCAGGGCCTGCCCGCCGCCGTGGCCTACTCTCCCTCGGCCTCCCGCCAGTGGGTCTCCGAGGAGCTGACCCAGCGCGCGGAGGCCGTCGCCGAACGCGGCCGCGCCGAGGGCGAGATGTGGCTCACCCGCCTGTGGCTGCGCACCCTGTGCACGGTGTGGGGCGCGGTCCTCGCCCTGCTGCTCGGCGAGGCGCTGACCGCGATCGGCGCCGGCTGGACCACCGCCCGCACCGCGGCCCTGCTCGCCGCCCTCGTCGTGGCCGGCACGCTGACCGCCGCCTGCTGGTTCCACCGGGCGCGGGGCGGCGCTCTCGCCCCGGTGATCGGCGAGGACCATCGCATGTCCACCTCCCGTTCCGTCGCCGTCTGCTGGGTCCTGTTCATCGGCTACGCCGTACTGCTGCTCGCCGCCCGCCTGGCCGCCGCCTCCGACCACGCCGAACGCGACGCGCTCATCTCGGGCCTCGACCTCGCCCGCGGCGCCGGCGTGGTGACCGTCCTCGCCGTGGTGTGCGGGATCGCCGTCCTGGTCCGCCGGGTGGTGGGCCTGCGCATCCTCGCCCAGCGGCTGCAGAAGGTCCCCGCCCACCGCCCGCGCGCCGCCGACTTGCTCACCGACGACTCCGGCCGGGGCGCCTTCACCGACATCCAGTACGTCGCCATCAGCGCCGTCGCCCTGGTCTTCGCCGCCGTCCGGCTCGCCCGCCGCCCCGACCAGCTGCCCGACCTGCCCTGGGGGCTCGCGGTCGTCGTCCTGATCTCGGCCGCCACCTATCTGGCGGGCAAGTACGCGGAGGGCGGCCGCGCGGTCATCCTCTCCGTGGTCCGCGCCCGCGAGCCCGGCGATCTGGACGGCCCGATCCGCACCGGCGACGACATCGAGATCCGCGGCACCGGCTTCGTCCCGCCCGGCGCCCGGACCGCCGAACGGCTCTCCCGCATGGTCGTCCGCATCGGCGCCGTCGACGTCCACGTCCCGCTGGTCCCGGTCACCGGCGGCTTCCGCAACCCCACCGACACCGTCCTGACCGTCCCCGTCCCGGCCGACGTCGAGCCCGGCTCGGTGGACGTCCAGGTGGTGACCGCGGCCGGAGTGCCGACCAACCGCTACACGGTCCAGATCACCGAGTGAGCATCCGCCACTCGCGATCCTCCTCTCATACGAACGCCTGAAATCCGGAAAAACCCCCGGGCGATGATTGAGCGTCCCCTCCTTGTCATACATATGGTCGGGAGAGCGGGCAGGTACGGCAGGGACAGCGGGCGAGAGGCGGCAGGCAGGATGACCGGTATTCGGATGGACACGCGCACCCCCCGGCTGAACAGCCGCAACGGCTGGCGGGACACCGCCGCCCACTACGCCCTGCTGCCCCTGCGCGTCTTCCTCGGCGTCACCTTCCTCTACGCGGGTCTGGACAAGCTCACCGACAGCGCCTTCATGAAGGCCGCCGGCGCCGGCTCGATCGGCGACACCATGCACGCGGCCCGCGGCACCGCCGCCCTCCCCGCCCTGATCGACCTCGCCCTGAAGAGCCCGGTCGGCTTCGGCTACGCCATCGCCCTCGGCGAACTGGCCGTCGGCATCGCCACCCTCCTCGGCCTCCTCGGCCGCCTCGCCGCACTGGGCGGCGCGCTGATCTCCCTCAGCCTCTGGCTGACCATGAGCTGGGCGACGACCCCGTACTACTACGGCAACGACCTCGCCTACCTGATGGCCTGGCTCCCCCTGATCCTCGCCGGAGCCCCGTATCTCTCACTGGACGCGGCATGGCGCGCACGAGGGCGGCAGCGGTCGCTCGGCTATCTGTAGGACGGTCGAGGGGGTAGGGCGCCGGGCGCCGAGGTCGCGGCTGGGGGCTGGGGCCGAGACCAGGGCGGGGCTGGGGCTGAGGGCCGAGGCCAGGGCGGGGCTGGGGCGGGGCCGCGGAGCCGGGTTGCGGGGGTGGTCCGGGGATCGGCTGTCTGCGGGATGCCTCCCGGCCTGCGGGAAGCTGCCGGGTACTCGGGTCGGCCGACTCGGTGCCGCCGCGTCGCATCCTCGCGGTGCCGTCGTCCCCGCCGTCCCCTCCCGTGCCGTCGCGCCGGGGTGCCGTCGGAGCCGTCGGGCACGATAGCGGCTCGCCGTCGCGTGATCTCGCATCGCCGTCGAGTGACCTCGCGCGCGCCCTCGGCCGATGCGCGACCCCGACCGATGCGCGACCCCGACCGATGCGCGACCCCGGCCCCGGAGGCCGCAGACAGGCTCTAGCCCTGCTCGGTTCTGCTCCGCCCACGTATCGCCCGGTTGAGCGTCGCCGTGGCACCGGCCAGGCACAGGCCGCCCACCACCAGCGGGACGATCGCGAACCAGGGGGTCTTCCACAGGCCGCCCGCGTCCCCGGCGAACACCACCCCGGTGGCGACGAGGAACAACCCGGCGACCAGCTTCCCCGGCCGGAACTCATGGCGCAGCACGGTTCACCTCCACCTCTCCGGCCCCGACCTCGAGGGTGAGATCCAGGGTGCCGCTGTCCTTGCCGCCCTCGGCCGGTGCCAGGGTCACTGCCCGGTGCCGTTGCGGCAGCACGTCCACGTCCTTTCCGTTCTTCTCTCCCGGCAACTTGATGTCGCCCACGCCCACATCGATGTTCATCCGCACGGTCGCGTCGGCCGGCACGATCACCCTCAGCTGGCCGGCCCCGATGTGCGCGTCCGTGCTGACGGTCTGCCCCTTGGCCGGGCGTACCCGGGTCAGGTCGAGGGTGCCCCGGCCCGTGCCCAGTTCGTACGCCGGCTGGACCTGCGCCGCGGCGCCGGGTATCCAGGACGTCTCCCGCCAGTGCGTGGTGATGTCCCGGGGCATCGCCGCCGCGCCGCCGAGCAGAGCGGCGGTGACGATCGCCAGGAACACCGTCCCGGCGCCGGTGCGACCCAGGAAGGAGCTGACCGCGATGCCCAGGCCGAAGACGGCCAGCGCACAGGCGAGTCCGGTCTGAAGGCTGGCGCCCAGGGTGTGGGTGTGCCATGTCAGCCCGGAGCCCAGGCCGCCCGCCAGCAGTGCCAGCAGGAACACCGGGCCGCCTATCCAGCGAGGTCCACGAGGCTTCGGGGGCGCGGGGCGCGGCGGCTGCTGTGCGGCGCCGGGGTGGGTCCAGGGGGTGGCGAGGCGGACGTCGACGACCGAGAGCAGGTCTCCGTCCCGGATCCGCGCGTCGCCGGGCCCCCACAGATAGCCGGTGCCGCCGACATGGGTGCCGTCCTTGACGATCGGGTCCCGCCACCACGACGGGTAGCTGATGGCGACCGGCGGCGCCTTCGCCTCCGGCGGCGCGTCGGCGGCGGCCTGTGCGGCCAGCGGGTCGGGGTCGGGGGCGCCACGGCGCCGCGACCAGTACCCGGCACCGGCGAGCATCAGTGAGAGCACCGCGGCGAAGGCCAGCGCCGCGCCGTTTCTCAGCATGGTCAGGAAGGTCCCGCAGCCGACCAGGGCGAACAGCACGGCGGCCAGCGCCTGGCCGTCGACCCGGCCGGTCAGCAGCTTGCGCAGTTCGTTCTCGTCCTCGTCCTCGTACGGCACCAGCAGCCACACGAAGCCGTAGAAGATGAGACCGATGCCGCCGGTCGCGGACAGGACGGCCAGGGTGATCCGGAATATCACCGGGTCCATGTCGGCCTGCCGGCCGAGCCCTGTGCACACGCCCGCGATCATCTTGTACCGGCGCCCGCGCCGGAACCGCTCGGGTGCGTCCTCGGCGGGACCAGGCTGCCGCACGGGTCCCTGCGGCTGTCCCTCGGCCTGGGCCTGGCCCGGGCCGGCGCCTGTGCCGTTCGTCCCCTCCGCGTTGTCCGTCTTCTCTGTGCCTTCCGTCTTCCCCGTGCCTTCCGTGCGAGGGGCGGTGCCGCCGGTGGCCGCGCCTGTCCCTTCCGTCGCGGCGGGCGCGGCATCCGTCGGCCCGGTGCCCGGGGCCGGGCGTGGGCCGCCGGGTCCCGGACCCGTCGCGGCGTGCTCGTGATCCGTCATGAGTCCATGGTGACGGCCGGGGCGGCGCGGCGGCAGTCGGGACAACCCTGGGCGAACCCTGAAATCGGCCCTGAGACGGGCCGGGGGAAGCGTTCGAGCTGCGCGGAGCGGCCGGAACCGGGTCGGGAGCGAGGCCCCCGACCCGGCCCCGGGGAAGATCAGGGGCGTCTCGGGGACGGACCCTGATGCCCCGCCCCGGCCGGCCGTGTGACCATCGATGCCATGCCGGAAGCCGCAAGCCTGCCACTCGACGACCCGCGGCCGCCGCGCAAGCTCTACCGCAGCGGCGACGGACGCTGGCTCGGCGGAGTGGCGCGGGGCCTCGCCGGGCATCTCGGGCTGCCCGTCGTCTGGGTCCGGCTCGCGTTCGTCGGCCTGTTCATGGCCAACGGTCTGGGCGCGCTGCTGTACGCGGCCTTCTGGTTCTTCGTCCCGCTCGGTGTCGGTGGCGTCGGCGGACAGAAGACGTCCCCGGTCGCCGCCGAGACCACGCCCGGCGGCCGCAGAAGACTCGTGGCCCGCAAGCCGGACCGCGGCCAGATGGTCGCGCTGCTCCTCATGGTCATCGTGTCCATGGTCTTCGTGGGCAGCGTCAATCCGACCGGCGCGGCCAAGGCGTATCTGGTCCCCGCCGTGCTCGTCGCGGCCGGTGTCGCCCTCGTCTGGCGCCAGGCGGACAACGCCCGCCGGGCCCGCTGGGTCGAGGTCGGCCGGCATCGCCGCACCCTGACCCTGGTCCGCGCGGCCGCCGGTGTCCTGCTGGTCACGGCCGGTGTCTCGGCGATCTTCGTCCTCCAGGGTTCGGCCGCGCACCTCGGGGCCGTCCTCCAGGCCGCGCTCGCCGTCCTCGTCGGGATCACCCTGCTCGCCGGTCCGTATCTGGTCCGGATGACCCAGGACCTCTCCGAGGAGCGGCTGATGCGCATCCGCGCCCAGGAACGAGCGGAGGTCGCCGCCCATGTCCATGACTCCGTGCTGCACACCCTCACCCTGATCCAGCGCAACGCGGACAACGCGGGCGAGGTCCGCCGCCTCGCCCGCGCCCAGGAGCGCGACCTGCGCACCTGGCTCTACAAGCCGGAGGGCACCGGCAAGGAGGAGGCCGACGAGCCGGACACGGTCGCGGAGGCGGTGCGGCGCAATGCGGCCGAGGTCGAGGACAAGCACGGGGTGCCCATAGAGGTGGTCGTCGTCGGCGACTGCCCGTTGGACGAGCGGATCGGTGCGCAGATGCAGGCCGCGCGGGAAGCGATGGTGAACGCCGCCAAGTACGGTGGCGACGGCGGCGCCGTGCAGGTCTACGCCGAGGTCGAGGGCAGAACGGTGTTCGTGTCCGTGCGCGACCGCGGCCCGGGCTTCGATTTCGACTCGATACCCGCCGACCGCATGGGTGTCAGGGAATCGATCATCGGACGCATGGAGCGCAACGGCGGCACGGCCCGGCTACGGGCGGTACCGGGGGGCGGCACGGAGGTCGAGCTGGAGATGGAGAGGGCGGAGAAGACGGCATGAGCGACGGGACCGAGGCGAACGGCACGGCGGAGTCGGCGGAGGCCGCCGCGATCGGCGGACTCGCCGGCGGCGGTGCGGGCGGGCGGCACGTACGGGTGGTGCTGGTGGACGACCACCGGATGTTCCGTACCGGCGTACAGGCGGAGATCGGTCAGACCGCCACGACGGGTGTCGAGGTGGTGGGCGAGGCCGCGGACGTCGACCAGGCGGTCACCGTCATCGGCGCGACCCGGCCCGAGGTGGTCCTCCTCGACGTCCATCTGCCGGGCGGTGGCGGGGTCGAGGTGCTGCGCCGGTGCGCGGCGCTGATGGCGGACGCCGAGCAGCCGGTGCGCTTCCTCGCGCTGTCCGTGTCGGACGCGGCGGAGGACGTCATCGGGGTGATCCGCGGCGGCGCCCGTGGCTATGTCACCAAGACCATCACCGGTACCGACCTGGTGGACTCGATCTTCCGGGTCCAGGAAGGGGACGCCGTCTTCTCCCCGCGGCTGGCCGGCTTCGTCCTGGACGCCTTCGCCTCCACCGACGCCCCGCCCGTGGACGAGGACCTGGACCGCCTCACCCAGCGCGAACGGGAGGTGCTGCGCCTGATCGCCCGGGGCTACGCCTACAAGGAGATCGCCAAGCAGCTCTTCATCTCGGTGAAGACGGTCGAGTCCCATGTCTCGGCGGTCCTGCGCAAGCTCCAGCTGTCCAACCGGCACGAGCTGACCCGGTGGGCGACGGCGCGGCGACTGGTCTGACCCCGGCGGAACGGATCCCCGGCGGGACGGATCCCTGGCGGTCCGGGCCCACTCGCGGGGCCCCTCACACCACCCGCGTCGCCCCCGCGAACGGCATCTGGTCGATCGGGGCCACACGGACCGGGGCCGAGGGGTTGGGGGCGTGGATCATGCGGCCGTTGCCGATGTAGAGGCCGACGTGGCTGACGCCGGAGTAGAAGAACACCAGGTCGCCGGGGCGCAGTTCGGAGCGGGAGACACGGCGGCCGGCGTCGATCTGGGCGTAGGTGGTGCGGGGGAGGGACACCCCGGCGGAGCGGTAGGCGGCCTGGACCAGGCCCGAGCAGTCGAAGGAGTGGGGGCCGGTCGCGCCCCACACATAGGGGCTGCCGAGTTTGGCGAAGGCGTAGGCGACGGCCGCCGCGGCGCGGGAGTCGGGGGCGGCGACGGCCCGTGCCGACGCCTGCCGGGTGCCGTCGGCCGGCCGGGAGGCGACTCCCGGGGCGGTGCCGCCGGTGTCGTCCGCGCCGGTCACCTGGTCGCGTTGCGACGGGGTCAGCTCGGCCAGCAGCCGTCGGGCCTCGGTCAGTTTGCCGGTGACGGACGCCTTCTGCCGCCGCAGTTCGTCCTGGTGGGACTTCAGCGACGTCAGCTCGACGCGGGCGGCGCCGCGCAACCGCTCGATCTCCTGGAGCTGTCGGCGCACCTGGGACACGGCGGCGGCCTGCCGGTCGCCGGCGCGTTCGGCGAGGGCGGCGTCGTCCAGGTAGCGGTTCGGGTCGCTGGACAGGGCGAGTTGCCAGGCGGGGGCGATGTCACCGGAGCGGTACTGCGCGGCGGCGAAGGTGCCGAGCGCGTCCCGGGCGGAGTTGAGCTTCTGCGTCTTGCGGGCGGCCTCGTCGCGCAGTGAGTTCAGCCGGGCTTCGCCCGAGTCCGCCTGTTCCTTGGCGCCGTCGTACTTCTGCGTGGCGGTCTCGGCCTCCCGGTACAGGGTGTCCACCTCGGTCTTCACCTGTGTCGGCGTCAGCCGGGGCTCGGCCTGTCCGGTGCCGTCGAAGCCCGTCGCGGTGGCCGCCCCCGCCATGGCGAGGATGGCCGCCGTCCGGGCCGTACGACCCCGGAACGGGTGCTGCCGTGGCCTGCGATGCGCTGCCACCTGTGCCGTCACGTCCTTTCGTACGACCGATGCCGGTCGATGCGACCGATTCATCTGGTACATCCGTACATCCGATGCGGACCCGGCGGCTGAGGCCGGGTGCCTGGGGGAGGACGCTAAGCCGGACGGTGACGAGTTGGTAACGCGGTGTGCGGAAATGGCTTTGATGGGGCGTTACATGCCCGTATGTGACCGTGTCGAAGGGTTCGGGGTGTCGCCTTCATGTGGCGTGGTGATCGAAGGGCGAGAAGTGATGAAGGGGATGGCGGTGGGGTGCTATGGGGCGCATTGGTGCGGGATGCGCGCATGACCGGGGGCGGTGACGGGCGGTCGCGGGGCGCTGGTTAGGCTCCCGCTCCATGGACGTACTCATCCATCTCTTCGTCGGCCTGCACATCATCGGCATCGCCGCGTTGCTCGGTGGTTTCCTTACCCAGATGAAGGCGATGGGCCAGGGCACGGCGCGGTTCGTGCCCGGGATGCTGCACGGAGCGCTGACCATGCTGGTCACCGGTGTGGCCCTGGTCGGGCTCAATCAGGCGCAGGGTGCCCAGATCAACACCATCAAGATCGGCATCAAGCTGGCGCTGCTGATCGTGATCCTCGGCCTCGTCTACGTCAAGCGGGACGAGGAGCGGATCGACAAGGCACAGTTCGGGCTGGTCGGCGCGCTGACCGCGACGAACATCTTCATCGCGGTGCTCTGGACCTGACCTCACCGCACCCGGCGCGGGCCGTGCGCACCGCGTCGGTGACCGTGCCGGCGGCCACCCAGAGCCACCCCGCCACCGCCACCCAGACCAGCACCTGCCCCGGCCCCCTGAGCCAGGGGGCGCCCACCGCGGTCCCGACGGACAGGGTCGCCGCGGCCGCCATGCCCAGCGGGAAGACCGTCGCCCACCGGCGCTGGTCGTAGCGGAACCGGGGGCGGACCGCCTCCGCGACCAGCAGGGCGACATAGGCCACCAGGCACAGGGCGAGCAGCAGGACCGTCGTGGTGCGCAGGGCGTCGCGGTCGTCGTCGTTCCACAGATACAGCCCGCCCGTGTCCCCAGCGGCGAGCAGGCCCGCCCCGGCCAGTGCCGAGATGGCGAGCGCCCCGCCCGCGACCCAGTGGTCCCCGGGCCCCTCCAGCACCTGCCGGGCATCGAAGCGGGGCAGGGCGAAGGCGTAGAGCACCAGGCCGAGCCAGAACAGCACCAGCGCGGTGTGCGCGAGCCACGCCCTGTGCTCGGCCGCCGCCAGCGCCGCCGCGGACACCACCAGCCCCTGGGTGGCCACACAGCACAGGAACACCGCGCCCGGCATCCGTGACCGCCAGTGCCGTACGACGATCGGCAGCAGCACCGCCCAGAGCACCGCCGCGAGGGCCAGCAGCGCCTCGGCCAGGGGGTGCGGGCCCAGTGTGGCGAGCCGGGAGGCCAGTACGGCGGTCGCGGCGGCGGCCGTCAGTGCCGCGGGGCTCCGTGCCTCGGCCGCCCAGCGTCCCCGGTCAAGGACCAGCCGCCGTGCGAAACCGGCGCCCAGCATCGCCCAGGCGGCGCCCGCCAGTGCCAGCGCCGCCAGGGAGAGTGCCTCGGCGCCGATCAGATGCAGTCCCGTCGACACGATGCCGGTCGCCATCACGGCGGTCCCAGCGGCCGGTGACCGGCCCGTCCACCACGTACGCAGACCGGACATGTGCCCGATGCTAGGCAGCGTCCCGGGCCGAGCGCCACGGGCACGCGCGCGGGGGCGCGAAAACACCCCGACGGGACGGGCCGGGCGGGATGCCAACGAAGGGGGCGCCGACGGGGCGGTGGCCTGTGGACCCCGCCCCCACTTCAAGACTTCAAGGCCCCCGTATGGGATTCCCATAGGCTCCCCCTCCGTGATTCCCCCGGCTTTACCCTCGGGTTTGCGGGAGCGGGACCGGTTGTCGGTGGGGCGCCCTAGACTCGGAAGGCGATGAGCAGCCTCTTTGACGACAGCTTCCTGGCGGATCTCCAGGCCCCGCGTGGGCACGAGGAGGAACATGGGCCGCCCCCCGAGGACGATCATGCTCCGGAGCCGATCCCGGAGGATCTGTTCGGCGGGAAGTTCGACGTGCCGCCGGACCGGGACACCCACTACCGCGACGGCGCCCCGCGCCCCCCGCTCGACGCGGCCGCCCTGCTGGAGGGGCTGAACGAGAATCAGCGTGCCGCGGTCGCGCACGCCGGCTCCCCGCTGCTCATCGTGGCCGGCGCCGGCTCCGGCAAGACCCGGGTGCTCACCCACCGGATCGCCCATCTGCTCGCCGAGCGCCATGTGCACCCGGGGCAGATCCTCGCGATCACCTTCACCAACAAGGCCGCGGGCGAGATGAAGGAGCGCGTCGAGCAGCTCGTCGGTCCGCGCGCCGCCGCGATGTGGGTGATGACCTTCCACAGCGCGTGTGTGCGTATCCTGCGCCGGGAGAGCAAGAAGCTCGGCTTCACCTCGTCGTTCTCGATCTACGACGCCGCCGACAGCAAGCGCCTGATGGCCCTGGTCTGCCGTGACCTGGACCTCGACCCCAAGCGCTTCCCGCCCAAGTCCTTCAGCGCCAAGATCAGCAATCTGAAGAACGAGCTGATCGACGAGGAGGACTTCGCCGCGCAGGCCGCGGACGGCTTCGAGAAGACCCTCGCCCAGGCGTACGCGCTCTACCAGTCGCGGCTGCGCGAGGCCAACGCGCTCGACTTCGACGACCTGATCATGACGACGGTCAATCTGCTGCGCGCCTTCCCGGACGTCGCCGAGCACTACCGCCGCCGCTTCCGGCATGTCCTGGTGGACGAGTACCAGGACACCAACCACGCCCAGTACGCGCTGGTCCGCGAGCTGGTCGGCACCGGCGCGCACGACGCGGACGTACCGCCCGGCGAGTACGACCTCCCGCCCGCCGAGCTGTGCGTCGTGGGTGACGCGGACCAGTCGATCTACGCCTTCCGCGGCGCGACCATCCGCAACATCCTCCAGTTCGAGGAGGACTACCCGAACGCGACGACGATCCTGCTGGAGCAGAACTACCGCTCCACGCAGACCATCCTGTCCGCCGCCAACGCCGTCATCGAGCGCAATGAGTCCCGCCGCCCGAAGAACCTGTGGACCAACGCGGGGCAGGGCGCGCGGATCACCGGCTATGTCGCCGACACCGAGCACGACGAGGCCCAGTTCGTCGCCGAGGAGATAGACCGCCTCACGGACGCGGGCGAGGCGCGCGCCGGTGACGTCGCCGTCTTCTACCGGACCAACGCCCAGTCCCGTGTCTTCGAAGAGATCTTCATCCGCGTCGGCCTGCCCTACAAGGTCGTCGGCGGGGTCCGCTTCTACGAGCGCAAGGAGGTCCGGGACGTCCTCGCCTATCTGCGCGTTCTCGCCAACCCCGAGGACTCGGTGCCGCTGCGCCGCATCCTCAACGTGCCCAAGCGGGGCATCGGCGAGCGCGCCGAGGCGATGATCGACGCCCTCGCCCAGCGCGAGAAGATCAGCTTCCCGCAGGCGCTCAAGCGGGTGGACGAGGCGTACGGCATGGCCGCGCGCTCCACCAACGCGGTCAAGCGCTTCAACACGCTGATGGAGGACTTGCGCACCATCGTGGAGTCCGGCGCCGGACCGGCCACGGTCCTGGAGGCCATACTCGAACGCACCGGCTATCTCGCCGAGTTGCAGAACTCCACCGACCCGCAGGACGAGACCCGTATCGAGAACCTCCAGGAACTCGCCGCCGTCGCCCTGGAGTTCGAACAGGAGCGCGGGGAGGGCGAGGCGGCACCGGATGCCCCCGCCGCGGGCGGCACGCTGGCCGACTTCCTGGAGCAGGTCGCCCTGGTCGCCGACTCCGACCAGATCCCCGACGAGGAGGACGGCGACGGCGTCATCACCTTGATGACCCTGCACACCGCCAAGGGCCTGGAGTTCCCGGTCGTCTTCCTGACCGGTATGGAGGACGGCGTCTTCCCGCACATGCGCGCCCTCGGGCAGGTCAAGGAGCTGGAGGAGGAGCGGCGCCTGGCGTACGTGGGCATCACCCGTGCGCGGGAGCGGCTGTACCTCACGCGGGCCGCGATGCGCAGCGCCTGGGGCCAGCCGTCGTACAACCCGCCCTCCCGCTTCCTGGAGGAGATCCCGGCCACGCATGTGGACTGGAAGCGCACCGGCGCGACGGCGCCGCTGTCCTCCGGGCCCGCGTCCGGGGTGGCGGCCTCGCTGTCCTCGTCGCGTTCGCGTTCCTCGGCCTCGGGCGCGTCCGGCTTCGCCACGCGGCGCACCGCGGAGAAGCCGGTGGTCGGGCTGTCCGTCGGGGACCGGGTCACCCACGACCAGTTCGGGCTCGGCACGGTCGTCGGGGTCAAGGGCACGGGCGCGAACGCGGAGGCGACGATCGACTTCGGCGACACCAAGCCGAAGCGGCTGCTGCTGCGGTACGCGCCGGTGGAGAAGCTGTAGGCGGATACGCGAAAGCAGACACGGAAAGGGGCCCTCGCCGATCGGCGGGGCCCCTTTCGTTCAAGGCTTCGCTACGTGGGGTCGAGACCGTGGCTGCGCAGCCAGGGCAGCGGGTCGACCGCCGCCCCGCCGCCGGGCCGCACCTCGAAGTGCAGATGCGGGCCGGTGGAGTTGCCGGAGTTGCCGGAGTCGGCGATCGGCTGGCCGGCCTTGACGGTCGTACCGGGCGCGACGACGTAGTGGGAGAGGTGGCAGTACCAGGTCTCCGTGCCGTCCTTCGCGGTCAGGATCAGCATGTTGCCGTAGGCGCTGTTCCACTTGGTGGCGACAGTGCCGTCGGTCGCGGCCATCACCGTGGTGCCGTAGGCGACGGGGAAGTCGATGCCGGTGTGCACGGACATCCAGTTGACGCCGGCCTGGCCGAAGTAGGCGCTGAGGCCCTTCTGGAGGACCGGCAGCATGAACTTGGGCCGCAGCCGTTCCTTCAGCGCGGCCTCCGCGGCCGCCTTCTTCTTCTCCTGGTCCTGCTGCTGCTTGAGGTCGATCCGCTCCTGGGTGCGGCTCGCCCGGTCGGCGAAGTCGTCGGCGCCGGCCGAGAGCCCCCTGAGCTGGGTGTCCAGCTTGCTGTTGGCGGCCGACGGCTGGACCGCGTGCGCGTCCGAGGCGGAGGCGGTGGTCTCGGTGGAACCGTCGTCGTGCAGGGCGCCGATGGAGGCCGCGGCGATCCCGGCGACCCCCACCACACAGGCCGAGGGAACGGCGACGGTCAGCAGCGCGGAGCGCTTCGCGGGCGTACGGCGCCGGGAGCGCGCCCCGGCCCGCGCCCCGGCGCGCCCACCCGAGGGGGCCGGAGCCGGTGCGGGCTCCTGCTGCTCCTCCAACAGATGCGGTACGGCGTCGAGTTCACCGGTGCCGTCCAGCTCGGCGAACCCCTCGAAGGTCGCGGTCTCCTGCTGGTCGAACGGCACGGCGTCCGGCTCGTACGACGCGCTCTCCGGCTCGTACGCCACGGTGTCCTGCTGGTACGGCGCCGCCTCCTGCTCGTACGGCGCGGCGTCCTGCTCGGCGCCCGTCGGCACGGCCGGTCCGCCGGAGTTCCACTGCGTGGCGTCGTACGCGCCCGTGTCGAAGGTCTGGGTGCCCCACTCCCACTGCTGGGTGGCGTCGGGGGCACCGGACCGGTCGGGGTGCAGCCAGGCGCCGGTGTCCCACTGGCCGCTCACCTCGTTGCCGGTGGCCTGCGCGGGGACGGTCCAGGCGGTGCTGTCGTAGGCACCGGTGTCGTAACCGCCCTGGTGCTGGGGCGCGTAGGCGCCGTAGGCCGGGCTCTGGACGGTGTCGGAATGCCATGGGCCAGTGGCATATTCACCCGTGGCATGGGTATCGCTGGGGATGTGCCCGAAGAGCGGGTCCGGGTCGAAGCCCGGGGTGGAACCACTGGTGAAACCGGTGGCGTCGTAGCCGCCGTACGTGGTGAAGTCGTCGTAGGGGACTTCCGGAGTTCCGTACGACGCCGGGGGCGCCGCGGAGGCGTCGGAAGCCGGGGCCGGGGTGGTCAGGGTCCCCGACGGGTGACGGTCGTTCACCAACTTCTCTTTCGCCTCGACAACAGGGGCTGCCAGAGCAGTGCGGCGACTGTACCCGGCGGTATGCGGGCGCGACAATCTTCGGCCGGTTTCGCTGAGCCGGAAAAGGGCATTCGGCGCCGTTTCGGGGGGCGCTCGACCCGAGTTTGGCTTTCTGTTCGATGTGTGTTCGATGTCAGGCGGCTGTGCGGCGGCGTCGTACGACCCGCACGGCGTGCTCGGACGGCCTCACGCCACCGTCAGACCGTTCGCGGGCCCCTCCTTGGCGTCGGCGAAGTCCAGCGCCTCGCGTATCCCGGCCGCCACGGCGGGGTGCACCGGCAGGGCGAGATGGCCGATGCCGGTCACCCGGATGTTGCGCGCGTCCAGGTCGGGGTGCTCAAGGCAGGCCGTCTCCAGCGGGTCCATCAGCGGGTCCAGGTCGCTCCAGAAGCTGACGAACCGGGTGCGGCAGCCGGGCGCGGGGCGGCCCAGTTCCTCGATGACCCCCGAACCGGGCCGCATCTGGCGCACGATGGGATGAGCGTCGGCCAGCGGCGCGACCCGAGTGCCGGAGTGCGGGGTGCCGAGGGTGATCAGGGTGCGTACGCGCAGGTCACCGCCCATGCACTGCACGTAGTACCGGGCGATCAGGCCGCCCAGGCTGTGCCCCACGATGTCCACCCGGTCGCTGCCGGTGCGCGCGCAGATCTCCTCCACATGCCGGCCGAACAGCTCGGCGGCGGTGCGGATGTCGCAGGTCAGGGGGGAGTAGTTGAGCGATTCCACGCGCTGCCCGCCGTGCTGGGCCAGGCTGCGGCGCAGCAGTACGAACACCGAGCGGTTGTCGATGAAGCCGTGCAGCAGCACGACCGGGGGGCCGGGGCGGACGGGCAGCCGGGCGGTGCCGTCGGGCACGGCCACGGCGGGGGCGAGTCGCTCCTGGAAGAGGCCGGTCGGATACAGCAGGACGTGTCCGGCCAGGATCGCGGCGTCCAGGGCGGTCGCCTTCAGCAGTGTCACCGACAGCCCGGCCAGTTTGCCGGGCCACAGGCGACGGCAGTACGTGTACGGGGAGAAGAGTGGCACTACTCCGGTGACCTTCATGGCCGACCTCCCGTCGGCACACCCGAGGACGGCTCCATCCCCCGTGTGCCTTCATGTCCCACTCAATGAATTCCCCGTCGTCGCGCACCGTAAAACAGCCGGGCGCGGGATGCTGGAGACAACGCCCGTTCACCCCGCGACGGGTGGCGGGGCGTGCCGAAGGTGCGGTACTTGTCGGAAGGCGGCGGCGAGCGCCTCCGCCGGTCGTGCGCCGCGGTCGCGTGCGGGGCGCTCTGCGAGGTGCTCGTGTGAGGGAGGCAGTGATGGGTGTGGCAGCCGGTCCGATCCGTGTGGTGGTCGCCAAGCCGGGCCTCGACGGCCACGACCGGGGGGCCAAGGTCATCGCGCGCGCCCTGCGGGACGCCGGGATGGAGGTCATCTACACCGGGCTGCACCAGACGCCCGAGCAGATCGTGGACACCGCGCTCCAGGAGGACGCGGACGCGATCGGCCTGTCCATCCTCTCCGGCGCGCACAACACCCTGTTCGCCGCGGTCCTCGACCTGCTCAGGGAGCGTGACGCCGAGGACATCCTCGTCTTCGGCGGCGGCATCATCCCGGAGGAGGACATCCCGCCGCTGAAGGAGAAGGGCGTCGCGGAGATCTTCACCCCGGGCGCGACGACCGCGTCGATCGTGGAGTGGGTCAGGCAGAACGTGCGGCAACCGGCGGCGTCCGGGGGCTGAGGCGGCGCGCCGGGCCGACCTGGGCCGGGCCGGGCCGAGCCGTCAGGCTGCCGGACGGGGCGGACGGGGCGGACGGGGCGGACGGGGCGGCCGGTGCCGCTGGGGGCCCGTGGGGCCGCGTGCCCGTGGGACTACGACGCCCGCCCCGCCCCCGGCCCGCTCCCGCGCGCCGGTCCCGCCTCCGTGTGCCGGTTGCGCCTGGTGCCCCTGGGTTGGCGTGCCAGTGGGTCCGTGGTGCCCAGCCCTCGGTCCGCTCCTGTGTCGGTCGCGCTTCCGCGTGCGAGTCTCCGCCGGGTGCCCGTGGGTGGGTGGGCCGCTCGGCCCATGGTGTCCGGTCTCCGGCCCGCTTCCGCGTGCCGGTCCTGCCGGGTGCCCATGGGCCCATGCTGCTCGGTCTCCGGCCCGCCCCCGCGCGCCGGTCTCCGCCGGGTGGCCATGAGCCCGCGTGCCTGTGGGGTCGTGGTGCCCTGCCCGGCCCGTCCCCCGTGTCGGCCCGCCCCTGTGCCGGTTCCGCTCCGCGTATCCGCGCGCCGGTCCCACCCTGCGCGCGGGTCTCCGCCGGTGGCCCATGAGCCCGTGAGTCCGCGTGCCTGTGGGTCCATGGTGCCCGCCTCTTCCCCCCCCCGTGCAGCCCCCCGTGCCGGTTCCGCTCCGCCCATCCGCGTGCCGGTCCCGGCCTCCGCGTCAGCCCTCCCTTGCCGGTTCCGCTCCGCGTATCCGCGCGCCGGTCCCACCCCGCGCGCCGGTCTCCGCCGGTGGCCCACGAGCCCGGGTGCCCGCGTGCCCGTGCTGCCCGCCTCTTCCCCCCGGTGCAGGTCCGCCCCCGTGCCGGTTCCGCCCCGCGCATCCGCGTGCCGGTCCCGGCCTCCGCGTCGCCCCCGTGCCGCCCCCCCCGCGTGGGCCCCCCGTGCCGCCCCCCGCGTGGCCCCCCCGTGCCGGTCCCCCCGCCCCGGCGGCGCCCGGTCGTCGCTGTCACGCCGTGCCCGCAGCCCCCGCCGGGCTCAGCTCCTCCGTCATCGATGCCCGTAGTCGCAGCGTGGTGACGAGCCGCTGGAAGGCCTCCGCCCAGTAGCCTCCGGCGCCCGGTGCGGCGTCCTCGTGTTCGTCGGGTATCGCCAGCAGGGACTGGAGCCGGGCCACCTCGGCCGGGTCCAGGCAGCGTTCCGCGAGGCCCATCACGCCGCTGAAGCTCCAGGGATAACTCCCCGCGTCCCGCGCGATGTTGAGGGCGTCCACGACGGCCCGGCCCAGCGGCGCGGACCACGGCACCGCGCACACGCCGAGCAGCTGGAACGCCTCCGACAGACCGTGGGTCGCGATGAACCCGGCGACCCACTCGGCCCGTTCCGCCGGATCCAGGGTGGCCAGCAGCTTGGCGCGCTCCGCGAGGGAGACCGCCCCCGGGCCGCCCGCCTCCGGTGCCGACGGGGCGCCGAGCAGCGCCCGCGACCAGCGCGCGTCCCGCTGCCGCACCGCCGCCCGGCACCAGGCCGCGTGCAGCTCGCCCTGCCAGCCGTCCGTCACCGGCAGCGCCACGATCTCCCGCGCGTCGCGCCCGCCGAGCCGGTCCGGCCAGATGCCGAGCGGCGCGGCCTCCACCAACTGCCCCAGCCACCAGGACCGTTCGCCCCGGCCGGCGGGCGGGGTGGCCACCACGCCGTCGCGCTCCATGCCCGAGTCGCATTCGTGCGGCGCCTCCACCACGATCACCGGCCCGTCTCCCGAACGGTCCAGGGCCACACACGCCGTGGCCCGTACGGCCATCCGCGCGGCCAGCGCCGAACCCGGCAGCGCGGACAGCAGTTCCGCCGCCGTGGCCCGGACATTGCGGCTGCGGTCGCCCAGTGTCTTCTCCAGGAACGGCTCGTCCGCCGCGGACAGGCCCGAGCGCAGCGAGTCCAGGAACATCAGCCGGTCCTCCGCCCGCTCCGTCGGCCAGGTACCGGCCAGCAACTCGCGGGCGAGGCCGGGAGCTTTGGCCCGCAGCGCGCCCAGCAGGGCCACCCGTTCGGCGAACAGGCCCTCCTCCCACAGCCGTCGTATCGCCTCCGCGTCCCCGGAATCCGGGAGCGCCGCGCCGCCGCCGGGGGCCGAACGCAGGGCGAACCGCCAGTCCGGGTTGAACCGGGCCAGCCACAGTGCCCGGGGCCCCGCGAAGGCCAGCGCCGCCGGGCGCAGGTCCGTACGGCCCCGGGCCGCGTCCAGCAGCGCGGGGAGCGCCTGCGCGGGGGCCGCGTACCCATGTCCGTTGGCCGCCGCGAGCCACTGCGGGAGCAGCTCCATCAGATCCGGGGAACTGCCCCGCCGCCCACCGCCGGTGCCGCCGGAACGGTCGGCCAGCAGCGCCGCGAGCCGCCCGGCCGCGGCCGTGGGCAGCGCCGGGCGGGGATCCTCGGGCGCCCGCTCCGGCCGCCGCCCGGCCGGTGCGGGCCGCAGCCCGGCCCGTCGTCGTACGGTCGCCTCGGCGGCCGCGTCCAGCAGGGCGACGGGGGCGGGGCGGCCGGGCGCGAGCCGCGCGGGCGGGCGCCGGTCGGTGCCGAGGAGGGCGGTGGTGACCAGGTCCTCCCAGCCGCCCACGGCGTCCGGGCGGGGTGCGCTGCCGTTCATCGCGCTGCCGTTCATCGCGTTGCCTTCCCTTCGGATGGAGCGTTGCCTTCCCTTCGGGTGGACTGGAGCGGGGCGGTCAGCACAGCGGCACCGCCTCGCCGCCGCCCTCGGGCCACGCCGTGAGCGGGGTGAAGCCCCGGTGGCCGCACTCGCCGAAGACCGTGACCGGGGCGCCGCCGGACAGCGCGAGCAGACGCCACAGGCCGGGCCGGGAGCGGGCGGCGCGGGTGAGGGGCAGGGCCGAGTCCGCGCCGGCGTCGGCCAGTTGCCACTGTTCGCCGTCCGGGACCGGGACGACCCGCTCCAGGACCGCCGGGACCGACTCCAGCCAGGGGTCCTCGCGCAGGGCGGTGCCGTACCGGGCCACCGCTTCGCCCGTGGTGACACCCGGAGGGCGCGAACCGGCCGGGGCGGGCGCCGAATACCGCTCGCCCAGCGCCGCCCGGAACTGACCGGCGCCCGGATACGCGGACAACTCGGCGTCCAGGGCGAGACCCACCGGCAGGGACAGCTCCGGGGCCCGGCCGCCCGCGCCGTAGGACAGCAGCAGCCGGATGCGGTGCGACGCGGCGCCGTACAGCCAGGCCCGGCGCGTCGTCAGTTTCGCGTCCGCCGTGTCGTACTGGGCGAGGACGAGCCAGCGGTCGCGCTCGGGCGGTCCGTCCGCCGGGGCGGGCAGGCCGAGCCGGGAGCGGACCGTGGCCGCGAGGGGCTCCGGCAGCCGGTCGCGGCGCAGCCAGCCCTGGTCGAGCAGATGCACCAGCGCGCACTCCTCCAGCAACCGGGCGGGCCAGCCCGCGCCGGACGCCGGTATCGCCCCCAACTCCCGCACCCGCGCGGCCAGTCCGGGTGCCTGGGCGTCGACCATGCGGGCCGCGGTCTCCTCCCACATGCCGTACCCCGCCTGTTCGGCCGCGGCCAGACCGCCGCGCAGCAGGTCGGCCAGGCGCTGCTCCAGCTCGGTCGCGCCCGCGGTGACCCGCTCGGCCCGGCGCTCCGCGCGGCGCCGGGCCGCCTCCGGATCGGCGGCCCCACCACCGCTGTCCGGCCGCTTGTCCTCCGCGCGCCCGCGTCTGCCCGCGAGCCACTGCTCGGCCCAGTCCGGCGGCTCGGTACGGGCCGGCACCGAACTGTCGTCCCCCGCCCACAGCAGAAGCAGCCCGAGCGCGTGCTTGCACGGGAACTTACGGCTCGGACAACTGCACTTGTATGCGGGCCCGATGAGGTCGACCACCGTCTGGTACGGCCTGCTGCCGCTGCCCTTGCACTGCCCCCACACCGACTCCTTCCCGCTCCCCGCCTCGGACCACGGACCGGCCGTGCCGAGCCTGCCGCCGGCCTTGCGTGACGCGGCGTCAGGCGCCAGTGCCAGCACCTGGTCCGCGGTCCAGCGCACCCCCTGCTCAGTCATGTCTCCGACGGTAGATCCCCCCACTGACAATCGGCTCCGAGCGGGCGTTTGTGCTGTTCAGAGCGATTGTCAGTGGGGTGGTCCATCGTTGGTGGCAGATCCGAACCGGCCGAGCTGGAGGGGGCCTCAGCCATGTCAGCCAACCTTGCGTCCACGCCATCGAAGACCGCCGCACCGCACGAGAGCACGACGGCCCTGCGGCCGCACGCCGAGGACGCGTTCGCGGCCGAACTCGCCGCGCTGGCCGCGCAGGACGACCGGCCGCGCCCGGCCCGCTGGAAACTGTCGCCGTGGGCGGTGGCCATGTACCTGCTCGGCGGCACCCTGCCGGACGGCACGGTGATCTCGCCGAAGTACGTGGGCCCGCGCCGGATCGTCGAGGTCGCCGTCACCACGCTCGCCACCGACCGCGCCCTGCTGCTGCTCGGGGTGCCCGGCACCGCCAAGACATGGGTGTCGGAGCATCTGGCCGCCGCCGTCAGCGGCGACTCGACCCTGCTGGTCCAGGGCACCGCCGGCACCCCCGAGGAGGCCATCCGCTACGGCTGGAACTACGCGCGGCTGCTCGCCCACGGCCCCAGCCGCGACGCCCTCGTACCCAGCCCCGTCATGCGGGCCATGGCCGAGGGCATGACCGCCCGGGTCGAGGAGCTGACCCGGATCCCGGCCGATGTGCAGGACACGCTGATCACCATCCTCTCCGAGAAGACCCTGCCCATTCCGGAGCTGGGCGAGGAGGTCCAGGCGGTCCGCGGGTTCAACCTGATCGCCACCGCCAACGACCGCGACCGCGGGGTCAACGACCTCTCCAGCGCGCTGCGCCGCCGCTTCAACACCGTCGTGCTGCCGCTGCCGGAGAGCGCCGAGGCCGAGGTGGACATCGTCAGCCGCCGCGTCGAACAGCTCGGCCGCTCCCTCGACCTGCCGGCCGCGCCCGACGGGACGGCGGAGATCCGCCGGGTCGTGACCGTCTTCCGCGAACTGCGCGACGGCCTGACCGACGACGGCCGTACGAAGGTGAAATCGCCCAGCGGCACCCTGTCCACGGCCGAGGCGATCTCCGTCGTCACGGGCGGCCTCGCGCTCGCCGCCCACTTCGGTGACGGCGTGCTGCGCCCGGCCGATGTCGCGGCCGGCATCCTCGGCGCCGTCGTCCGCGATCCGGCGGCCGACCGGGTCGTCTGGCAGGAGTACCTGGAGACGGTCGTGCGCGAGCGCGAGGGCTGGACGGACTTCTACCGCGCCTGCCGGGAGGTGAGCGCATGACCGCCGCCGGTCCGCTTCTGCTCGGGGTGCGGCACCACGGGCCCGGCTCCGCCCGCGCGGTGCGCGCCGCGCTGGACGCCGCCCGGCCCGCCGCCGTCCTGATCGAGGGGCCGCCCGAGGCCGACGCGCTGATCCCGCTGGCCGCCGACCCCGGCCTGCGGCCGCCGGTCGCCCTGCTCGCCCACGCCGTGGACGAGCCGGGCCGCTCCGCGTTCTGGCCGTTCGCCGCCTTCAGCCCGGAGTGGGTAGCCGTGCGCTGGGCGCTGCAGCAGGGCGTCCCGGCCCGCTTCATCGACCTGCCGGCCGCCCACACCCTCGCCTGGGACGCCGAACTCCCTTCGGCGGAAGGGGAGTCCGAGACCACCGAGGGCGAGCAGGTCCGTGTGGACCCGCTCGCCGCGCTCGCCGGGGCCGCCGGGTACGACGACCCCGAGCGCTGGTGGGAGGACGCCGTGGAACACCGGGGGGCGGGGGAGCGCGACCCCTTCGCCCCGTTCGAGGCGCTGGCCGAGGCCATGGGCGCGCTGCGCGAGCGGTACGGCGCGGGCGGGCGCCCCCGTGACCTGGTGCGCGAGGCGCAGATGCGGCTCCGGCTGCGCGCCGCGCGCAAGGAGTTCGGGGACGCGGTTGCCGTGGTGTGCGGGGCCTGGCACGTGCCCGCGCTGCGGGAGCGGACGACGGTCACCGCCGACCGGGCCCTGCTGAAGGGGCTGCCCAAGGTCAAGACCGAGCTGACCTGGGTGCCCTGGACGCACCGCAGGCTGGCCCGGTCGAGCGGCTACGGCGCGGGCATCGACTCGCCCGGCTGGTACGGCCATCTCTTCCACGCCCCCGACCGGCCGGTGGAGCGGTGGCTGACCAAGGTGGCCGGGCTGCTGCGGGAGGAGGACCGGATCGTGTCCTCCGCGCATGTCATCGAGGCCGTACGGCTCGCCGACACCCTCGCCGCCATGCGCGGACGCCCGCTGCCCGGCCTGGGCGAGACCACCGACGCGGTGCGCGCGGTGCTGTGCGACGGCTCGGACGTGCCGCTCGCGCTGGTGCACGACCGGCTGGTGGTCGGGGACGTTCTCGGGGAGGTGCCGGAGTCCGCTCCCGCGGTGCCGTTGCAGCGCGACCTGGTGCGGCAGCAGCGTTCGCTGCGGCTCAAGCCGGAGGCGCTGGAGCGCGAGCTGGAGCTGGATCTGCGGGGGGACACGGACGCGGGCCGCAGCAGACTGCTGCACCGGCTGCGGCTGCTGGGGATCGGCTGGGGGGAGCCGGGCCCCTCACGGGGGAGCACGGGCACGTTCCGGGAGACCTGGCGGCTGCGCTGGGAGCCGGAGCTGTCGGTGCGGGTCGCGGAGGCGGGGGTGTGGGGGACGACCGTGGCCGCGGCGGCGCGGGCCAGGGCGGAGGCGGACGCGGGGGACGCGGGGACCCTCGCCGATGTCACGGCGCTCGCCGAGCGGTGCCTGCTCGCCGGACTGCCCGACGCCCTGCCCGCGGTCATGCGGGCGCTCGCCGACCGCGCGGCCCTGGACACGGACGTCGGCCACCTCGCCCAGGCCCTGCCCGCCCTGGTCCGCTCCCTGCGCTACGGCGACGTCCGCGGCACCGACACCCACGCCCTGTCCGAGGTCGCCGCCGCCCTCGCCGAACGAATCTTCGTGGGCCTGCCCCCGGCCTGCACCGCCCTCGACAGCGACGCGGCGGAGCAGATGCGGGGGCATGTGGACGCCGTGCACATGGCGGTGGGGCTGCTGGGCGAGGCACGGGGGAGCGCGGCCGGTGCGGATCCCGGGGCGCTGAGTGGCGCGGGCGGGGCTGCCGGGGGCACCGATGCGGATGGCGCGGGCTCGGAGGGCGTAGGTGGGTCGGGTGGCGCGGGTCCGGAAGGCATGAGCGGGCCGGATGGTGTGCGTGGGCCGGATGGCGCGGGCTCGGAAGCCGAGGGCGGGCCGGGTGGCGCGGACTGGCTGGATGGCGGGGGCTCGGACGGCGCCGAGGGGACCGATTCGGGGGCGGCGGCCGGCGTGGGCGCCGCTGCCGACATGGGTACGGCACCCAGCGCGACCGTCGACACCGGCGAGAGCGCCGCGGCCACCCTGGCCCCGGGCGCCGGTGGAGACGTGGCATCGCCCCCGGCGGTCGACGCCGATCCGAGTGCGGCGGCCGTCCCGCCCTCGCACGCCGGTGGGGGCGCCGCGGCCGCGTCGGTACCTGGCGCCGGCGGGAGCCCGGTTTCGGCCCCGGCCCCAGCGGTCGATGGCGGCACGGTGTCGCCCCCGGCCCCAGCCGCCGATGACAGCGCGGCATCGCCCCCGGACCCCGGCGCCGGTGCGAGCGTGACGACGGCCCCGGCCCTCGGCATCGGCGGAAGGGTGCCCTCCGTCCCCGAGGGCCCGGACCCCGGCATCGGCGAAGGCGTGCCCCCCGTTCCCGAGGGTCCGGACCGTGGCCGGAGCCTTCTGGGGCTGCGGCAGCGTTGGCGGGTCGTGTTGCGGGGGCTCGCGGGGCGGGACACCGTTGCCGGGGTGGTCCGGGGGCGGGCGGTGCGGTTGTTGATGGACGAGGGGGAGCTGGGGGCCGGTGAGGCGGCGCGGCTGATGGGGGTCGCGTTGTCGCGGGGGACCCCGCCCGTGGAGGCCGCCGCCTGGATCGAGGGGTTCGTCGGCGGCGGAGGCGGCATGCTGCTGGTGCACGACGAGCGGCTGCTCGGCCTGGTGGACACCTGGCTGACCGGAGTGCCGGCGGAGGCGTTCACGGACGTACTGCCGCTGCTGCGGCGCACCTTCGCGGCGTACGACCCGGGGGTGCGCAGAACCCTCGGCGAACTGGTGCGGCGCGGATCGGGGGGCCGGGGCGGTCCGGTGGTCCGGGGACTCACCGCACCGGGCTTCGCCGCCGAGCCGGATGCCGAGCGCGCCACTGCCGTACTTCCCGTGCTGCGGCTGCTGCTCGGGACCGCGACCGAGGAAAAGAACCTCACGGGGGTGGGCGCATGACGACCGGGACGGCACCGACGGAGCGGCTGCGGCGCTGGCGCCTCGTGCTCGGCGGTGAGCAGGCGGACGGCACCGGCTGCGCGTTGTCCGGGCGGGACGCGGGCATGGACGGGGCGCTGGCCGCGCTCTACGGCAAGGGGGACAGACCGCAGCCGGGCCGGGAGCGCACCGCCGGGCTCGGCGCCTCGGCGCCGTCCGTGGCCCGCTGGCTCGGGGACATCCGCACGTACTTCCCGTCCTCCGTCGTCCAGATCATGCAGCGCGACGCCATCGACCGGCTCGGACTCTCCGCCCTGCTCCTGGAGCCGGAGATGCTGGAGGCGGTGGAGGCCGATGTGCACCTGGTCGGCACGCTGCTCTCGCTCAACAAGGCGATGCCGGAGACCACGAAGGAGACGGCGCGGGCGGTCGTGCGCAAGGTGGTGGACGACCTGGAGAAGCGGCTCGCGACCCGCACCCGGGCCACCCTGACCGGCGCCCTGGACCGCAGCGCGCGCGTCACCCGGCCGCGCCACCACGACATCGACTGGAACCGCACCATCGCGGCCAACCTCAAGCACTACCTGCCCGAGCACCGCACGGTCGTACCGGAGCGGCTCATCGGCTACGGCCGTGCCGCGCGGTCGGTGCAGAAGGAGGTGATCCTCTGCATCGACCAGTCCGGCTCGATGGCGGCGTCCGTGGTCTACGCCTCCGTCTTCGGCGCGGTCCTCGCCTCCATGCGGTCGATCAGCACCCGCCTGGTCGTCTTCGACACGGCGGTGGTCGACCTCACCGACCAGCTGGACGACCCGGTGGACGTCCTCTTCGGCACCCAGCTCGGCGGCGGCACGGACATCAACCGCGCGCTCGCCCACTGCCAGGCGCACCTCACCCGGCCCGCCGAGACCGTCGTCGTGCTGATCAGCGACCTCTACGAGGGCGGTATCCGCGACGAGATGCTCAAGCGGGTGGCCGCCATGAAGGCGTCCGGGGTGCAGTTCGTGACACTGCTCGCGCTGTCGGACGAAGGTGCGCCGGCTTATGACCGGGAGCACGCGGCCGCGCTCGCCGCCCTCGGCGCCCCGGCCTTCGCCTGCACCCCCGACCTGTTCCCGGAGGTGATGGCGGCGGCCCTGGAGAAGCGGCCGCTGCCGATACCGGAGACGGCGTAACGCGGCGGAGAAACCGGGAACCCGTGGGGCGTACGAGGCGTCGGAGGGGGCATCGGGTAGCTGGCACATCCGCTCGTCGCCCGGCCACCTCGCTCCGCGGGGCGGCTGCACCCGGTCGGCCGAATGCCGTCGGACCGACCGTACGGAGCCCCGCGGGTGGGGCGGGTGGTCCCCATTGGGGTGGGGATCAACCGTTCCGGCCCCGGCGCCATCGGGGCCGTCGGGGGCCTCACCGGGTCAACCCCAGCCCGGTGAGGTCTCGTACCCGCCGGTAGGGTGAGGATGGTGCGGCACGGCGTGCCAGAGAACCCGGCATCATGTGACAGGTATCACCGCTCACGTGTGACCCTCGATTTAGGGACCCCCCGCAAGCGGCGATAACCTGCGAGACGGACATGCCGCGCGCTCGGACACCGTGTGCGCCCCCCTAGTGACAAGCGGACGTCACGTTGCCCTTCGCGGCACGCCCACGCATCCAACGAACCGCGAGATCACTGATAGGGACGGAAGCGCGTGGACCTGTTCGAGTACCAGGCGAGGGACCTCTTCGCCAAGCACGATGTACCGGTGCTGGCCGGTGAAGTCATCGACACGCCTGAGGCGGCGCGCGAGATCACCGAGCGTCTGGGCGGCAAGTCCGTCGTCAAGGCGCAGGTGAAGGTCGGTGGTCGTGGCAAGGCCGGCGGCGTCAAGCTGGCCGCCTCCGCGGACGAGGCCGTCGCGCGTGCGACGGACATCCTCGGCATGGACATCAAGGGCCACACGGTCCACAAGGTGATGATCGCCGAGACCGCCCCGGAGATCGTCGAGGAGTACTACGTCTCCTTCCTCCTCGACCGTGCGAACCGCACCTTCCTCTCCATCGCCTCCGTCGAGGGCGGCATGGAGATCGAGGAGGTGGCGGCCACCCGCCCCGAGGCCGTCGCCAAGACGCCGATCGACGCGATCGACGGCGTGACCCCCGAGAAGGCCCGCGAGATCGTCGCGGCCGCCAAGTTCCCGGCCGAGGTCGCCGACCAGGTCGCCAACGTCCTGGTCAAGCTGTGGGACACCTTCATCAAGGAGGACGCCCTCCTGGTCGAGGTCAACCCGCTGGCCAAGGTCGCCTCGGGTGAGGTCATCGCCCTGGACGGCAAGGTCTCCCTGGACGACAACGCCGAGTTCCGTCACCCGGACTTCGAGGCGCTGCACGACAAGGCCGCGGCCAACCCGCTGGAGGCCGCCGCCAAGGAGAAGAACCTCAACTACGTCAAGCTCGACGGTGAGGTCGGCATCATCGGCAACGGCGCGGGTCTCGTCATGAGCACCCTGGACGTCGTCGCGTACGCCGGTGAGAACCACGGTGGCGTGAAGCCCGCCAACTTCCTGGACATCGGTGGCGGCGCCTCCGCCCAGGTGATGGCGAACGGCCTGGAGATCATCCTGGGCGACCCGGACGTCAAGTCCGTCTTCGTGAACGTCTTCGGTGGCATCACCGCCTGCGACGAGGTCGCCAACGGCATCGTGCAGGCCCTGAAGCTTCTGGAGGACCGCGGCGAGAAGGTCGAGAAGCCGCTCGTCGTCCGTCTCGACGGCAACAACGCCGAGCTGGGCCGGAAGATCCTCACGGACGCCAACCACCCGCTGGTGCAGCGCGTCGACACCATGGACGGCGCGGCCGCCAAGGCCGCCGAGCTGGCCGCCGCCAAGTAAGCACGAGGACGAGGACACCGACACACCATGGCTATCTGGCTCAACAAGGACAGCAAGGTCATCGTCCAGGGCATGACCGGCGCCACCGGCATGAAGCACACCAAGCTCATGCTCGGTGACGGCACGAACGTCGTGGGCGGCGTGAACCCGCGCAAGGCGGGTCAGACCGTGGACTTCGACGGCACCGAGGTACCCGTCTTCGGCACCGTCAAGGAGGCCATCGAGAAGACCGGCGCCAACGTCTCCGTCATCTTCGTGCCCGAGAAGTTCACGAAGGACGCCGTCGTCGAGGCCATCGACGCAGAGATCGAGCTGGCCGTCGTGATCACCGAGGGCATCGCCGTGCACGACTCGGCGTCGTTCTGGGCGTACGCCGGCAAGAAGGGCAACAAGACCCGGATCATCGGCCCGAACTGCCCCGGCATCATCACCCCGGGTCAGTCGAACGTCGGCATCATCCCGGGCGACATCACCAAGCCGGGCCGCATCGGCCTGGTCTCGAAGTCCGGCACGCTGACGTACCAGATGATGTACGAGCTGCGTGACATCGGCTTCTCGACCGCCGTCGGCATCGGTGGCGACCCGATCATCGGCACCACGCACATCGACGCGCTCGCGGCGTTCCAGGAGGACCCCGAGACCGAGCTCATCGTGATGATCGGTGAGATCGGTGGTGACGCCGAGGAGCGTGCCGCCGCGTTCATCAAGGAGAACGTGACGAAGCCGGTCGTCGGCTACGTCGCGGGCTTCACCGCGCCGGAGGGCAAGACCATGGGTCACGCCGGTGCGATCGTCTCCGGTTCCTCCGGTACCGCGCAGGCGAAGAAGGAGGCCCTGGAGGCCGCGGGCGTCAAGGTCGGCAAGACCCCGACCGAGACGGCCAAGCTCGCCCGCGAGATCCTGGGCGCGTGATCAATTCGGCAGAGCTGGGCTTTTCGACGAGCTGAGCTTCTGACCTGAACGCCGGTAGGCCTGTCCCGTTCCCCGGGGCGGGCCTACCGGCGTTTTCGCTCACCGCGCGGTGGGTTCCGCAGGTCAACGAGGCGTCGGTTCGATCCGTTCGCTGCCCGACGACGCCTCCCCGTGGAGCTTCGTCCGCAGGGCCAGTTCGTCCCGGGACAGGGGGCCCATCGGGACCGCGCGGGGGACGCCCTGGACGGCCTGGGCGGGGGCGATCGGGGGTTCGTAGTGGGTCGGCGCCGTGCGCAGGGTGAGCGTCGTCGCGCCGATGATCGTCACCGTGAAGGCGATCGCGGCCCGGGTCCAGAAGACGTTGCGGCGCTCGCCGAGGGTGCGGACCGTCGGGGGGCGGGACGCGCGCAGGCGTTCGCGGGAGGACAGTTCCGTCAGCCGGCGGTGCAGCAGCGCGGTGTCCGCCAGCTCCGGGACCCGCGCGGCCATCGCCTCCCGCGCGTGCGTCAGCCGGTTCGCCGCCGCCGGTGTGCTCGCCTCCGTCTCCGCCGCCGTCTCCGGGAGATCGAGGCCGACCCCGTCGTAGAGCACGAGCGTGCGCCGGTACGACGGCGGCAGCTTGAGCAGCGCGCCCAGCAGATCCCGGTCAGCCGGGTCGGCGGGCGGCGGCTCCGGGTGCCGGTAGCAGGGGCGGAACCGGTGCCAGGGCGAGAGCGCGCAGTCGTACGCCACCGCCCTGACCCACCCGGCGGGCTCCCGGTCCTGGGCCACCTCGGGCCAGCGCTGCCAGGCCAGCTGGAAGGCGCGCTCCACCGCCTCCCGGGCCAGTTCGCGGCGCCCGCACAGCAGATAGGTCTGGCGTACGAGGGCCGGGGCGCAGAAGGCGTAGAGCGCGTCGAAGGCCTGAGCGGGCGTCAGCGGCTCGGGCTTTCCCGGTACCGGCTTCGCGGACGGTTCGTCAGGGCCCCCCGGCGGGGCGAACGCGCCGAGGAACTCGGTGTACGCCCGTCCCTCGGCCCCGGCCGGCGCCCGGCGCCCCGACTCCCACGCGCGCACCGTGGTGCGGGCCACGCCGAGGCGTCTGGCCAGCTGAGCCCGGGTCAGGGAGCGGGACTGGCGCAGGCGTCGGCGTTCCTTCGGCGGTGGCAACGGGCTTGGGGAGATCTGCGTGCTCACCGTGCACCCTTTCGTACGATAAGTGACATAAACATATATTGAGCGACACTACGGTGCTTCACCTGTTACGCCGGGAAAGCGCGTGTCGTTGGGACCATGGCCGGGTGACCCAGATGACCGCGCGCCGACCCTCGCTCACCCCTCTGACCACCCGGCTGCGCGACCGCTCGCCCGGCCTGTCCGCGAGCCTGCTGAACGGCGTGGTCGCGGCCGGACTCGGCCTCGGCGCGCTCACCGTGCTGGTCCTCGGCCTGTGGATCAGCTCGCCGTACCCCGACAGCGGGCCGGGCGGCGCGCTGCACATCGCCGCCGCGCTGTGGCTGCTGGCGCACGGCGTCGAACTGGTCCGCACCGACACCCTCTCGGGCGCGCCCCTCCCGGTGGGCGTCACCCCGTTGCTGCTGCTCGCGCTGCCCGCCTGGCTGCTGTACCGGGCGGGCCGGTACGCCACGGACGCCTCCGGCGAACCCGACGGTCCGCCCCCGGTACCCGCGCGCACGGCCTGGCTCGGTGTGGTCCTCGGCTACCTCGCCGTCGGCACCGCCGCCGCGTTGTACTGCTCCGGCGGTGAACTGCGGCCGTCCTGGGGCTGGTTCACGGTGTCCCTGCCCCTGGTCGCGGCGGCCGGTGCGGGGGCCGGGGTCTGGTCGGCGCACGGCTGCCCGCCCGAGCCGCTGCTCATCGTGCTGAAGGCGGTGCCGGGGCCGGTGCGGCGGCTGGTGTTCGGCGCGGACGCGCGGGCCCGGGTGGACACGGCCGTACGGGCCGCCGGGGCGTCGACCGCGGTGCTGGTCGGCGGCGGGGCGCTGCTCGTCGCCGCCTCGACGGTGTGGCACGGGGACGTGGCACGGGCGTCGTTCCTCCAGCTGACGGAGGGGTGGACGGGACGGTTCGCGGTGCTGCTGCTCGGCATGGCGCTGGTCCCCAACGCCTCCGTGTGGGCCGCGTCCTACGCCCTCGGCCCCGGCTTCGTCCTCGGTGCCGGGCACCCGGTGCACCCGCTCGCCTCCGACCCGGCCCCGCTGCTGCCGCCGTTCCCGCTGCTCGCGGCGGTCCCGGACGCGGGCCCCGGCACCCGGCTGAACTGGGCGGCCGCGCTGGTGCCGGTGGCGGCCGGGATGGTGGCGGGGTGGTTCGTGGCCCGCGCGGCGGTACGGCGCCGGGGGCACCGGGAGCCGCCCCGGGTGCGCTGGTCGGCGGCCCGTACCACCGGCGTGACCCTGCTGACGGCCGTGGTCTGCACCCTGCTGCTGGCCCTGCTCGCCACCCTCTCCGGCGGCCCGCTGGGCGTCGGCGCGCTCTCCCGCTTCGGCCCCCTGTGGTGGCAGACCGGCCCGGCGGCGGGCGCCTGGACCGCGCTGCTCGGCCTGCCGACGGCCCTGGTCGTACGGGCCTGGCGGCTGCGGGGCGCGGGGGCCCCGAGGGCGGCGGCGGATTCAGCGAATCCGACGGGCGGGCAGAAGCCCAAGGACCCTGGGAAACCGACGGATTCCGGGAAGCTGAAGGACTTCTGGAAACCGAAGGACTCCGCAAGAACGAAGGACTCCGCAAGGGCGAAGGACGCGGCGAAGGCCGACGGCAAGACCAAGCGCACCGAGGACCAGGCCAAGCGCGCGGACGGCCTCCTCGACGAGGACGCCTACGACATCCTCCCGGCCGAGCCTCCGGCGGAACTCCGTATCGAACTCCCTGCCGAGGCTCCCGCCACGGAAACCGGCAAAGTCACGGAAACCAGCAAAGCCACGGAATCCCCCGAGAGTCCCGGAACCCCCTGACCTCGCCCCCGTGCTACTCGTTCGCCGACCCGAGCACGCCCCTCAACTGCTCCGGCAGCAGCGTCTGGCACGACTGCTTCGCCTCGTGCGTGAGCGCGTCGTCCACGCAGGTGAAGTAGTCGCGGTAGACGAACTGGACCGTGAACGTGGACGCGACCAGCACCAGGGCCAGGGACGCCGTGACCAGGCCGCCGACGGCCGCAGTCGTCTGGGGGCGGCCGGGGGCCGGGGCCGGCTTGTCCGGGTCGGCGGCGCGGGGCTCGGCGCGCAGGGCGCTGATGCCCCAGTACAGCGCCAGCGCGCCCAGCAGCAGCGACACGTACGGCCAGCTGAAGAGCGCGAAGAAGATGGCCCACATCCCGGACAGCAGCGCGTAGCGCGCCCGCCGCTGGACCGGGTCCGTGGGGTCCCAGCGGCGGCCCGCGCCGGGGCCGCCCTGACCGCCGCCCTGCCCGCCGGGCCCCTGGGGACCCGCGCCGGGCCGCTCACCGAAGCCGCCGGGGGAGCGGCCGGGCTGGCGGTCGCTCCACTGGCTGCCCCACGAGCCGCCGCCCTGACCGCCCTGGCCACCACCGGGACCGGAAGGACCGGAGGGGCCGGACGCACCGCCCGGGTGCCGCGGCTGCCACGGCCGGTCCGGGGTGCCCGCCGGCGGCGGTGCGAACGGATTGTCCTGCTGCCGTCCGCCTCCGTCACCGCGGCCGTCCCGCCCGGGGTCGCCGTTCTGCCCCTCGCCGGAGCTTCCGGAGCCGCCGGAGCCGCCCCGCGGGGCGTCGGGCGGCGTCGAAGGCCGCTCGCGCAGCAGCACTCCGTCGCGCTCCCCTCCCTGGGCCGGTGCTGGCGGGAACGTGAGGAGTCGCAGGCTGCGGACGGGCATCAAAAGAGCGTCTTCCCCTAGATCAACACGGCTGGTCGTCGTGAGCTTCCACCCCGTCAACGCGCCGCACGACGACCGCGTTCCCGGGGCTGCTCCTGTCGATTCCCTGCGAACGCTACCTCCCGGCCACGCACCCGTCCCGTGGGGGCCGTCCGCGGTGCCGGTATCGTTGCTGGCGGTCGGCCGCTTCGTAGACTTCCCCGTATCCCGGGGCGCGAAGCATTCGTACGAATGTACAAACCGCCGACGGTACAGACCGTTTCTTGAGAAAGGGCCCCACCGTGGCCGCCAACCCCGTGGCCAAGCGCCTCGTCGTGCTGGTCTCCGGATCCGGCACCAACCTCCAGGCGCTCCTTGACGAGATCGAGAGCGCCGGAGCCGAGGCGTACGGCGCGCGGATCGTCGCCGTCGGGGCCGACCGCGACGGCATCGAGGGGCTCGCCCGCGCCGAGCGCGCCGGGCTGCCGACCTTCGTGTGCCGGGTGAAGGACCACGCGGGCCGCGAGGAGTGGGACGCCGCCCTCGCCGCGGCGGTCGCGGCGTACGAGCCCGACCTGGTGATCTCCGCAGGGTTCATGAAGATCGTGGGCAAGGAGTTCCTCGCCCGCTTCGGCGGGCGGTTCGTCAACACCCACCCGGCCCTGCTGCCCAGTTTTCCCGGCGCCCACGGGGTCCGCGACGCGCTCGCGTACGGCGCCCGGGTCACCGGCTGCACCGTCCACTTCGTCGACGACGGCGTCGACACCGGTCCGATCATCGCGCAGGGCGTGGTGGAGATCCGGGACGAGGACGACGAGAGCGCGCTGCACGAGCGCATCAAGGAAGTCGAGCGAAGGCTGCTCGTCGAGGTCGTGGGGCGGCTCGCCCGCAACGGCTATCGCATTGAGGGACGAAAGGTAGTTATCCAGTGACCGCCGAGAGCAACAAGCGGCCCCTTCGCAGGGCGCTCGTCAGCGTCTACGACAAGACCGGCCTGGAAGAGCTGGCGCGCGGGCTGCACGAGGCCGGTGTCGAGCTGGTGTCGACCGGTTCCACTGCCTCCCGTATCGCCGCCGCCGGGGTCCCGGTCACCAAGGTCGAGGAGCTGACCGGCTTCCCCGAGTGCCTGGACGGCCGGGTCAAGACCCTGCACCCGAAGGTGCACGCGGGCATCCTCGCCGACCTGCGCCTGGACAGCCACCGCGCGCAGCTCGACGAGCTGGGCGTGGCGCCGTTCGACCTGGTCGTGGTGAACCTCTACCCGTTCCGCGAGACCGTCGCCTCCGGCGCCTCGGCCGACGAGTGCGTGGAGCAGATCGACATCGGCGGCCCCTCGATGGTCCGCGCCGCCGCCAAGAACCACCCCTCGGTCGCCGTGGTCACCAGCCCCGACCGGTACGCGGACGTCCTCGCGGCCGTCAAGGACGGCGGCTTCGACCTGGCCGCCCGCAAGCGGCTGGCCGCCGAGGCGTTCAAGCACACCGCTGCCTACGACGTGGCCGTCGCCTCCTGGTTCGCCGCCGACTACGCTCCCGCGGACGACTCGGCCTTCCCGGACTTCACCGGCGCCACCTACGAGCGCAAGAACACCCTGCGCTACGGCGAGAACCCGCACCAGGGCGCCGCGCTGTACATCGACGGCACCGGCGGCCTGGCCGAGGCGGAGCAGCTGCACGGCAAGGAGATGTCGTACAACAACTACACGGACACGGACGCCGCGCGCCGTGCCGCGTACGACCACGCCGAGCCCTGCGTCGCGATCATCAAGCACGCCAACCCCTGCGGCATCGCGGTCGGCGCGGACGTGGCCGAGGCGCACCGCAAGGCGCACGCCTGCGACCCGCTGTCCGCGTTCGGCGGTGTCATCGCCGTGAACCGGCCGGTCAGCAAGGAGATGGCCGAGCAGGTCGCGGAGATCTTCACCGAGGTCATCGTCGCCCCGGACTACGAGGAGGGGGCCCTGGAGGCCCTCACCAAGAAGAAGAACATCCGCGTGCTGAAGGCCCAGGGCGGCCCCGCGAACGCGGTCGAGGCCAAGCCGGTCGACGGCGGTCTGCTGCTCCAGGTCGCCGACCGGCTCCAGGCCGAGGGCGACGACCCCGCCAACTGGACGCTCGCCAGCGGCGAGGCGCTGTCCGCCGAGGAGCTGAAGGACCTCGCGTTCGCCTGGAAGGCGTGCCGCGCGGTGAAGTCCAACGCGATCCTGCTCGCCAAGGACGGCGCCTCGGTCGGCGTCGGCATGGGCCAGGTCAACCGCGTCGACTCCTGCAAGCTCGCGGTCGAGCGGGCCGGTGAGGAGCGCGCCCGGGGTTCCTACGCGGCCTCCGACGCCTTCTTCCCCTTCCCCGACGGCCCCCAGATCCTGATCGACGCCGGTGTCCGCGCCATCGTCCAGCCCGGCGGCTCCGTCCGTGACGAGCTGGCCGTCGAGGCGGCCCAGAAGGCGGGCGTGACCATGTACTTCACGGGCACGCGCCACTTCTTCCACTGAGCCGCGTCTGAGCGACCTCTGAGCCGCGTCCGAGCCGCGTCGCACCGAGCGGGCACGCGTACGGCGGCCTCCGGCCCTCCCCCGAGGGGGCCGGAGGCCGCCGCGCCGTATGCCGGGTCAGCAGGGACGCAGGGAGAAGATCGGGTTCCAGGTGGCGGTGCCGGCCTGGTACGCGGTCGAGGTCCAGCGGACGCTGCCGTCCTGGTTGAAGAACCGGGCGACCGTGCCGGGCGTCTGGTTGTTGGTGAACGGGCCGTCACCGGTCCAGTTGTTCACCGTCCAGGTCTGGCACTTGTAGAAGTCGAACTTGGTGCCCTTGACGACCATGCAGAGATGGCCGTACGCGCAGGCCAGGTCCTGGGCGGCGAGCTTGCCCCGCGGGGCCTTCGTGAGGGTGAGGCCGTCGTAGCGGACCTGGTCCCCCGTCACCTTCAGCGCGGCCGGGTGGCCCGGCAGCACCTGGTCGGCGGTGCGCTCGATGGCGGTGACCCGGGTGCCGTCCGGGGCGGCGGTGGCCGCGGCCGTGGAGCCGGCGAGCAGGGCGGTAGCCGCGACGAGCAGCGCGGCGGGCTTGGCGATATTCACTGTTCCCCCATGTGAACGAGCGAGGTGGTCGCTCCGCCGTGGCGGAGTGGTTCCACCGTCCCAGCCGGGCCCCGGGGCCGGTACCTCGGACGTCTCAGGGTGTGTACCGCGCGAGCCCGCGGGCGACCTTCGCGCAGTACGCGCGGTACGCCGCCGGGATCCCGCCCGCGGCGTCGACCTTCTTGTACGACGTCCGGTACGCGGCCGCGTCCAGCAGCCGCCGGTCACCGGGCAGGTCCGCCCTCACGTGGGCGTCGATGAAGCACAGATACCGGCCCATCGCCGGGATGGACACCGCTGGGGTCAGCGGGGGCGTGGGGGTCGCCGAGGCGGGGATGCCGTCGTCCCGCATCCACCAGCGCAGCACGGCCGGGGTCCAGCGGGCGATGCCGTACTCCTGGGCGCCCGGGTCGGCGAGGTCCGCGTCGAAACCGCTCTCGGCCTCCAGCATGGCCGCGATCAGCGCCGGGCTGACGTCCGGGCGGGGACAGCGGTGGGCGGCGTCCACGATCAGCCGCCGGTAGCGCACCGGAACGCCCCGGTCGGTGCGCAGCTCGGCGGCGCCGTAGCGGGCCAGGGCCTTGCCGTCGTCGCCGGAGTGCCGGTGGTCGAGGCCGTACCCGAGGAGGGCGGCGAGGGCGGCGGCCGCGAGGGCCAGGACGGTCGTACGGCGACGGCGGCGGCCGGGGCGCGCGAGGCGGGGCAGCCGGGGCGCGCGGCCGGTGCCCGCGGCGGCCGTGACCCGGCGCAGCAGCGCCCCGGTGCCGATCCGGTCGGCGTGCGTACGGGCCAGGCAGTCCCGCACGATCTCCCGCCAGGCGTCCGGGAGTTCGGCCGACAGGCGCAGGTCCTCGGTGCCGCGCGCATAGGCGACGGCGGCGTCCCGGCGGGCCGAGGGGGTGCCGCCGGGCAGCGGGAAGGAGCCGGTGAGCAGGAGGTGGGCGAGCACGCCGAAGGCCCAGATGTCGGCCGACGGGCGGATCGGGCGGCCGCGTTCGCCGATCTCCGCCCACAGCAGCTCGGGCGGGGTGTAGTCGGGGGTGGAGAAGGCGGGCGTATAGCCGTGGGTGCCCTCCAGCTCGGCGGCCATGTTGAAGTCGGCGAGCCGCGCCGAACCGTCCGCCATCAGCAGCACGTTGGCCGGTTTGAGGTCGCCGTGCACCCAGCCCGCCCGGTGCAACTGGCCGAGCCCTTCGGCGATTTGGACCAGCAGGGCGGGCCCGGCGGCCGGCCGGGGCGCGGCGGCGAGCAGCGCGGACAGGGAGCCCCCCGCGCGTTCCAGTACGAGGACGGTGGCGCCGTCGAGTCCGGGGCACCCGGGGTCGTCGACGACGAGGGTCTCGTACATCCGGATCAGGCGTGGCTGCCGCAGCCGCCGTAACAACGCGACCTCGCGCTCGACCAGTTCGCGCAGATGGGCGAGTTGGCGGGGGGTGCCGGTGCCGGTGGGCAGGAACTTCAGGGCGGCGGTTCGGGGGAGCCGGTCGCCCGGCCCGCCGGTGCGCCGGGCGGCGTACACGCTCCCGAAGGCGCCGGTCGCGAGCGGTTCGCGGACCTCCCAGTCGCCGACCCGGTAACCCCTGGGCACCGGGACGGCGTACGGCTCGGTCACCGGGCGGTCCGGCGCGCGGACCCGGGCCCGCCGCCGGTCCCCGATCCGGTGCCGGACAGCACGATCAGATCGTCCTCGCGCACCAGGTCGAAGCGGAGCGCCAGCGAGACCAGGGACTCCTTCTTGCCGTTCAGCCGCGGGCCCGGATCCGCCGTGTCCGGGCCGGGTTTGAGCCGCAGCTTCACCGCGAGGTAGTCGATGTTCCACTGCACCGAGGTGCGCGAGGCGGCCGGCCAGCAGGGCGCCAGCCGGGCCACGACCTGGTCGACGGTGGGCGGCGGGGCGTGCGGATCACCGCGCAGCCGGGGCTCGCACAGAGCGGCCAGCACGGCGAAGTAGCGCTTGGTGCGATCGACGGAGAAGGCCGGGGCGGTGGTGTCGCCGTCGGTTCCGCAGCCGTCGCGCAGATAGTCGTGGCGGGGCGCCCACACCTCGACGGCGAGCAGATCGCCGCCCGCGGGCAGCACGATCCGGGAGAACTCGAAGGGCACCGGCGCGTCGAGTCTGCCCGGCCCGACCTTGATGTGCTCGCCCGCGCCCTCCGGGTTCTCCACGACGTACGTCTGGTGCGCGGACAGATTGCTCAGCGTCCAGAAGGCGCCCTGGGCGCCGAGTTCACCGGCCCGGCGCGAGACCCCCTCGTGCGGGATCGGCAGATCGTTCCCGGGCGCCCGCCCGAAGCGGAGGCGCTCGCCGGGGGCGAGGCGGATCTGACCGTGCTGCTGCCGGTCCTCCGTGGTCGGCGGAGGTACGACGATGATGCTGTACAAGGTGCGTCTCCCCGTGCCTGACGGCTGCTCCCAGAGTAGGGCGACGCAGCGGGGCCGTGTCTCCCCTTCAAGGGTGAGACACGGCCCCGGATGCCGAATGGCGCGAAGTGGTCCTTGTCGCGCGGGCGGCTCAGTAATGCGGTCGGCTCAGTAGCGCGGGCGGCCGAACCAGGCCTTGCCGTCGGCACCGCCGACGAAGCAGGCGATCAGGATGCCCAGCACGATGTGGAAGATGCCCACGACGACGAGGAACGGGTAGACGCCGAGCACCGCGGTCAGGATGCCGAACACCAGCGTGGTGACCCGCAGGTTGTTGCCGCCGGAGGAGAACTTCGTGGCCAGCACGACCGCCCACACCAGCCAGGCGAGCGCGAGCACCACGAAGGCCCAGAGCACGCCCACCGGGTAGTCGGCGAGGCCCGGCACGGAGTCGTCGTTCTTGGCCTTGTTGATGGCCACGGCGGAGAAGATGAAGAGGCCCACGCCGATGACCTGGAGGGCGACGATCACCCACAGCATCACACGGGCCGCGTTGACCTTGCCCGGCATGGTGGTCATCGGGGCGGCGCCGTAGGACTGCTGGACCGGCGGCGCGGCCGGGTAGCCGTACCCGGGCTGCTGCGGCTGTCCCTGGGGAGCGCCGTAGGGGTTGTTCGGGTCGCCGTAGCTCATGGTTGGTGTTCCTCCGTTGTTCGAACGAGTGCGGGGACGAGGCGCGGCACTGCACGGAGGAGAGTTTCTACAGATGCGGTCCGTCCCCCCGATGAGCTGCCCGCTGCACTGTGCTGTTCATGGTTCTTGACCGGATACTGACTTGTCCAGCCGTAATCCCCGGGTGTTGTGCAAGTGCAACATCAGTGATCACCCGGACATGTGCCCGGACGCTGGTCGGGACCCGGACTCGGACCCGGATCCGGCCCCGGATTGGAACCCTGGGGCGGTCATCCTGGAGGATGGGGGTATGACCGCCCAGATTCTCGATGGCAAGGCCACCGCAGCCGCGATCAAGTCCGATCTGACCGCCCGCGTGGCGGCGCTGAAGGAGAAGGGCATCACGCCCGGCCTCGGCACGATCCTGGTCGGGGACGACCCCGGCAGCCGCAAGTACGTCGCGGGCAAGCACCGCGACTGCGCCGAGGTGGGCCTCGCCTCGATCCAGCGGGAGCTGCCGGCCACGGCAGGCCAGGAGGAGATCGAGGCGGTCGTCCGCGAGCTGAACGAGGACCCGGCCTGCACCGGCTACATCGTCCAGCTGCCGCTGCCCAAGGGCATCGACGAGAACCGCATCCTGGAGCTGATGGACCCGGCCAAGGACGCGGACGGCCTGCACCCGATGAACCTCGGGCGCCTGGTCCTCAACGAGCCCGCGCCGCTGCCCTGCACCCCCAACGGCATCCTCACCCTGCTGCGCCGCTACGGCGTGGAGATCAAGGGCGCCGAGGTCGTGGTCGTCGGCCGGGGCGTCACCATCGGCCGCCCGATGCCGCTGCTGCTCACCCGCCGCAGCGAGAACGCCACCGTGACCCAGTGCCACACCGGCACCCGCGATCTGTCCGCCCACCTCAAGCGGGCCGACATCGTGATCGCGGCGGCCGGCTCCCCGCACCTGATCCGCGCCGAGGACATCAAGCCGGGCGCGGCCGTCCTGGACGTGGGCGTCTCCCGCAACGCCGAGGGCAAGATCGTCGGCGATGTCCACCCGGACGTGACCGGGGTGGCCGGCTTCATCTCCCCCAACCCCGGCGGTGTCGGCCCGATGACCCGGGCCCAGCTGCTGGTCAACGTGGTCGAGGCGGCGGAGCGCAGTGCCGGCTGAGGACACGCGGGACGGCGAGGAGACCGTCCGCGACGCGATCAGCGCCCCCGACGCCGAGGGGCGCCCGCGGCGGGTCACCCGCCGCTTCCCGTTGTTCACACGGGACACCGCACGGCCGGAGGGCGGTGGCCGGGCCGCGTCCGGCGGCGCGCCCGCGCCCGCCCGGCAGTGGCCCCTGCTGGTGGTGCTCGGCACGGTCGCGCTCGGCCTGCTGCTGACCGCGTTCGACGCGTTCCGGGTCGGCACCCTGCTGATCGGCGCCGCGCTGCTGGCCGGCGCGGTGCTGCGCTGGATGCTGCCCGGCGTCGGCATGCTCGCGGTCCGCTCCCGCTTCACCGACATCAGCACCTACGGCGTCCTCGGCCTGGCGATCGTTCTGCTGGCCCTGATGGCCCAGCCGCATCCCCTGCTGGAGATCCCGTTCCTGAGCAACACGCTGCATTTCACGATGACCAAATAGGGCCGGTGGTACGGCGGTTCGTCCCCACCCCCGATGAGGGACGAACCGCCGCCCGACACACCCTGGCGTCTGGCCGAGGGCCTGATCAACGGCTGTCTTCGCGCTGTGGCACGGAAGTGACCGTTCCGCTGAACGGTGACCGTCCGGTACGAAATTGGGGATGAGGGGGGAGACGATGTCTCGTTGGCAGACCCTGCCGAACGAACTCGACCCGGAGATCAAGGAGTTCGTCAGCCAGCTGCGGTGGCTCGTGGACCTCGGCGGGCTCGGCGGCGCGGCCCTGGCCGACCGCACGGGCTACGGCAGGGCGTCCTGGGAGAGCTACCTCGCGGGCCGGCTGCTCGCCCCCAAGGGCGCGGCCGTCGCACTGGCCGAGGCGGCGGGGACCAGTCCGGTGCCGATCGTCACGATGTGGGAGCTGGCCGAACGGGCCTGGAGCCGGGCGGAGTTGGGGCACGAGCACGCGGCGCCGGGGCGCCGTACCGGGAGCGGGACCGAGGGCGGGGCGCCCGGCGTTCCGAGGATCCCCGCGCAGCCGACGGCCGCGGCGGCGGAGCGGCGCGCGGACGAAGAGCGCCCGGGCACCGGGGGTACGGCGGCGGACTCCTCCGGCGGCAACTCCTGGGGGCTGGCCGGGTATCAGGGGCCCTCGCGGGCGAGCGGGCGGCCGGGGGCGTGGCCGGAGCCGGTGCGGATCCCCGATGAGCCGGAGCCGCAGAGCCCCGGGAGCCTTCAGGGGCCCGAGACCCTCAAGGGTCCTCAGGGTTCCGCTGCCGTACGGCCCCCCGCGCCCGCTACCGCCGCTACCGCAGCCATTGCCGCCCCCGCCTCCCCGCCCGCTCCCGACGCCCAGCCCGGGTACCGGCAGCCGGTGCTGATGTTCCTCGGCGGGTTCGTCACGGTGCTGCTGATCATCCTCGGCGTCTTCCACTTCACCGGGGGCCCCGGCGGCGGCAGGCACGAGGCCGCGGCCGGGAAGCCGACCCGGAGCGCGAGTCCGAGGGTGAGCCTGCCGCCCGGGGTGGAGTGCTTTGGCGCGGACTGCGTGGGCAAGGACGCCGAGTCGATGGGGTGCAGCGGCGACCAGGTGACCACCGCCCAGACCGTCACCCTCGGCTCCACCATCCTGGAGGTCCGCTACAGCGAGGTCTGCGGCACCGCGTGGGGCCGTATCACCGGTGCGGTGCCCGGCGACAAGGTCCAGGTCACCGGGGCGCGGGGCAAGGTCCGCGAGTCCGGGGAGGCGACCGAGGCGGGCGACACCATCGCCTACACCCCGATGATCGCCGTGCGGGATCCGGCCCAGGCGACGGCGTGCGCCACCCTCGCGTCGGGCCGTACGGGGTGCACGCGGTGACACCGAACGAATGAATTCGGGATCGGCAGGCATGCCCGCGCGGATCCTGGGCACGCGAACGGATACCCCCCACGGGAGACCGGTGCGCCGGTACCCCCACCGGCGGCCGTTTCCGTCCACCCTCTCCGGACGGACGGCCGCCGTTTTCATCCCCCCGCGATCTTCTGTGGGGTGGGCCACAGGGCCCCGCACGTCTCGCATGCCGGATGCGCGATAGCCTGACCGCTGGATCTCTCTTGATGCCAAGAGATCGATCATCCGCCCGGGGCAGGGACGCCCCACCGCCAGCTGTCATACGGAGAACGCCATGACCCGCACTCCCGTGAACGTCACCGTCACCGGCGCGGCCGGCCAGATCGGTTACGCCCTGCTCTTCCGCATCGCCTCCGGCCAGCTGCTCGGCGCGGACGTGCCGGTCCGCCTGCGCCTCCTGGAGATCACCCCGGCGCTCAAGGCCGCCGAGGGTACGGCCATGGAGCTGGACGACTGCGCCTTCCCGCTGCTCCAGGGCATCGACATCTCCGACGACCCGAACGTCGCCTTCGACGGTGCCAACGTGGCCCTGCTGGTCGGCGCCCGCCCGCGTACCAAGGGCATGGAGCGCGGTGACCTGCTGGAGGCCAACGGCGGCATCTTCAAGCCGCAGGGCAAGGCCATCAACGACCACGCCGCGGACGACATCAAGGTCCTGGTCGTCGGCAACCCGGCCAACACGAACGCGCTGATCGCGCAGGCGGCGGCGCCGGACGTACCGGCCGAGCGGTTCACCGCGATGACCCGTCTGGACCACAACCGGGCGCTGACGCAGCTGGCGAAGAAGACGGGCTCGACCGTCGCCGACATCAAGCGGCTGACGATCTGGGGCAACCACTCCGCCACGCAGTACCCGGACATCTTCCACGCGACGGTCGGCGGCAAGAACGCGGCGGAGGTCGTGGCCGACGAGAAGTGGCTGGCCGAGGACTTCATCCCGACCGTCGCCAAGCGCGGTGCGGCGATCATCGAGGCGCGTGGCGCGTCGTCGGCGGCGTCCGCCGCGAACGCCGCGATCGACCACGTGCACACCTGGGTCAACGGCACGGCCGAGGGCAACTGGACGTCCATGGGCATCCCGTCCGACGGTTCGTACGGTGTGCCGGAGGGCCTGATCTCCTCCTTCCCCGTCACCACCAAGGACGGCACGTACGAGATCGTGCAGGGCCTGGAGATCAACGAGTTCTCCCGCGCCCGTATCGACGCGTCCGTCCAGGAGCTCTCGGAGGAGCGCGAGGCGGTTCGCGCGCTCGGCCTGATCTGACGGTAGTTCTTGGCGACGGCCCCGCTCCGATTCCCTCGGAGCGGGGCCGTCGCATGTGCGGGTGCGTCGTGGCTCGTCGCGCAGTTTCCCCGCGCCCCTAGGGGGTTGCCGCCGGCGTCGGTCGCGCGGTCAGCGTCTCGCGCCTGCCGTACCCCCTCACCACCAACGCCGTGGCCACCAGCACCACCGCCCCCACCACCCGCAGCGCCGGACCCATTCCCTGGAGCAGGTCGGCGTGCCCCGAGAGCACCGTGCCGGTCACGGCGACGCCGAGGGCCGCGCCCGTCTCGCGGGCCGTGGTGCCGAGGCCCGAGCCAAGGCCCGCCTGGTGCGGAGGGAGGGAGGTGACGACGCCCATCGTCAGCGGCGGCATGGACAGGCCCGCGCCGGTGGAGATGACCAGGAGCCAGCAGACGAAGAGCCCGTACGGGGTGGACCCGGACGCCGTGGACGCGCCGAGCAGGCCGAGTCCGATGAGCGCGAGCCCGCCGCCGACGAGGATGCGGGGGTGGTCGGACCAGCGTTTGGCCAGGAGCTGCGCGCCGGACATCCCGATCACCAGCGGCATGATCGCCACCCCGGTGACGGCGGGACCGTACCCCTTGACCTCCTGGAGGTACTGCGAGTTGACGTAGAAGAGGGAGAAGAGGCCGAAGAAACTCGTGGCGGTGCCGAGGGACGCCGCCCGCAGCCGGGGCGAGGCGAAGACCCGCGGGTCGAACAGCGGGCCCCGGGCGCGCAGCGCGTGCACCGCGAACGCCGCCACCAGCACCGCCCCCGCCCCGAACGCACCGGCGATCCGCGCCGACAGCCAGCCGTACGACGGCCCCTCGATGATCCCGAACAGCACGGCCACCAGACCCGCGATCAGCAGCACCGCGCCGAGCGGATCGGTGTGGCCCCGGGCCGAGCGCTCCGTGCGCGGGACGACGCGTGCCACCACCGCGATCAGCAGCGCCGCGAGCGGCACCATGGCCCAGAACAGCGCACGCCAGCCGAGGTACTGACCCGCGAGCCCGCCGCCGAGATTGCCCGCGGCCCCGCCGAGGCCGATCGACAGCGTCCACGCGGCCATCGCGCCGAGCCGCCGCGCGGGCGCCGCCAGCTGCATCAGCAGGGACAGCGTGGCCGGGGTGATCAGCGCGGCGCCCGCGCCGGACAGCCCCCGGCCCACGATCAGCACGAGCGGCGCCCCCGCCAGCGCACTGGTCGCGGCGCCCGCCGCGAACAGCGTGAGCCCGGCGAGCAGCGCGCCCTTGCGGCCATGCCGGTCACCGAGCGCCCCGGCGGGGATCAGCAGTCCGGCGAAGACGATGACATAGGCGTCGACCGTCCACAGGATCTCGGCGTGCGAGGGCTGCAGTGCGGACGAACTCAGCTGCGGTATCAGCAGGTTGATCGCCGCCACCATGCTCTGCGCGACCAGGACACAGGCGCACAGGGCGAGCAGGGCGGGGCGTTTCAGGGCGTGCGGGGGCACGGCTCCTCCCGGGAGCTGGACGGTGAAAAGGGATGCGTGCTCACCGTAGGCTCGGCCTTGACCTGCACTCCAGTGCAACTTATGCAAGGAATGAATGCGCATGACGCAATCCACTGGCCTCGACCTGAATCTGCTGGTCGCGCTGGACGTGCTCCTGGAGGAGCAGAGCGTGCGGGGCGCCGCGAGACGGCTGCATCTGTCCGAGCCGGCCATGAGCCGCACCCTCGGCCGGATCCGCAAGGCGCTCGGCGATCCCGTTCTGGTGCGGGCCGGCCGGCAGCTGGTGCCGACCCCGCACGCCCTGGCCGTGCGCGCCGAGGTGAGCGCCGTGGTGGAGCGGGCCCGCGCCCTGTTCGCGCCCGGCCGGGACACCGACCTGCGCACGGTGAGCCGTACCTTCACGATCCTCGGCCACGACGCGATCGTCGCCACCCATGGCGCCGCCCTCCTCGCCCGCGCCGCCCGCGAGGCCCCCGGCATCCGGCTGCGCTTTTTGTCCGAGAGCCACATCGACGCCCCGTTCCTGCGCCAGGGCACCGCCGACCTGGAGATCGGGGTGATCGACACCACCGCCCCCGAGGTGCACCGGGAGACGGTCTACGAGGACCGCATGCTCGGCGTCGTACGCTGCGGACACCCCTTGCTGGAGGGCGAGTTGACCCCCGAGCGGTTCGCCTCGGCGGCCGGTCACCTCATCGTGTCCCGGCGCGGCCGGCTGCGCGGACCGGTCGACGAGGCGCTGGCCGAGCTGGGGCTGAGCCGACGGGTGGTGGCCAGCGTCGGCACGTACCCGGCGTCGCTGTTCGTGCTGCGCGAGACCGATCTCATCGGCCTGATCAGCCCCTGGGCCCGCCCGCTCGCCGAACCCCTCGGACTGACCGTCTTCGAGATCCCGCTGCGGCTCCCGGCCGCCCCGGTCGGCTTCGCCTGGCACCCCCGCCACGACGCCGACCCGGCCCACGCCTGGCTGCGCGCCCGGGTCCGCGAGCTGATGGAACAGGGCGCGGGCCCGGCCGCCACGGGCTGTACCGGTCCCATGGACCGAACGCAGCGCCCCGGATAACCGCTTCTGTCTGTTTTCCGCCGTCTTTTTAGTGACGCCGCGCACTTTCGGTGACTGATTCCGCATGCAAATCGAGGTCCGGGGCAGGGGGCCACGGTCCCTGAGCCGGCCCTTTGCGTGACACAGGGGCATCGAACAGTAACGGAAGGCAACACCGATCATGGCGGAAACCACGGCACGACAGACCCGGGCGACCATCCACGCGGGAGGCGAGTGGCTGACGGCGATCTCCGGCGCGACCCGGGAGATCCTCGACCCCGCGGACGCCCGGCCGTTCGCCGTGGTCGCGGAGGGTGACGAGAAGGACGCCGACCGCGCCGTGGCCGCGGCCCGGCAGGCGTTCGACCACGGCCCCTGGCCGGCCATCCCCGTCGCCGAGCGCGCCGCCCTGCTGCGCCGCGTCGCCGACCTCCTCGTACGCGATCGCGAAGCGCTCGGCCGTCTGGAGGCCCAGGACGCGGGCAAGACCGTGGAAGAGGGCCGGGTCGACATCGACTGTGTCGCCGACGCCTTCCGCTACTTCGCCGACCTGGTGGCCGCCGAGGCCCCCGGCCGGGTCGTGGACGCCGGCTCGCCCGACATCCACAGCGTCGTCGTGCATGAGCCGGTCGGCGTCTGCGCCCTGATCACCCCCTGGAACTACCCGCTGCTCCAGGCCAGTTGGAAGATCGCCCCGGCGCTCGCGGCCGGCAACACCTTCGTGATCAAGCCCAGCGAGATCACCCCGATGACCACCGTCGCGCTGATCGAGCTGCTGGCCGAGGCCGGACTGCCCGCGGGCGTCGCCAACATCGTCACCGGCCCCGGCCACACCGTCGGCGCCCGGTTCGCCGAGCACCCCGGCGTCGACCTGGTCTCCTTCACCGGCGGACTGGTCAGCGGCACCAAGGTCGCCCAGGCCGCCGCGCCGAGCGTGAAGAAGGTCGCCCTCGAACTCGGCGGCAAGAACCCCAACGTGGTCTTCGCCGACGCCTGCGCCACCGAGGAAGGCTTCGACACCGCCGTCGACCAGGCCCTGAACGCCGCCTTCATCCACAGCGGCCAGGTCTGCTCGGCCGGCGGCCGGCTCATCGTCGAGGAGCCGGTGCGCGACCGCTTCGTCGCCGAACTCGCCCGCCGCGCCCAGAAGATCAGGATCGGCCGGGGCACCGAGGACGGCGTCGAGGTCGGCCCGCTCGTCTCCGAGCAGCAGCGCGCCAAGACCGAGGCGTATGTCGCCTCCGCGCTCGCCGAGGGCGCGGTCCTGCGCTGCGGCGGCAAGCGGCCCGAACCCGCCCCCGAGCGGCCCGAGTCGGGCTACTACTACGAGCCGACCGTCCTCGACGGCTGCCACCGCGAGATGAAGGTCGTCCGCGAGGAGGTCTTCGGACCCGTCCTCACCGTGGAGACCTTCACCACCGAGGACGAGGCCGTCCGCCTCGCCAACGACACCGAGTACGGCCTCGCCGGCGCCGTATGGACCACCGACCCCGGCAGGGCCCGGCGGGTCGCGGCCCGGCTGCGCCACGGCACCGTCTGGATCAACGACTTCCACCCCTACCTGCCGCAGGCGGAGTGGGGCGGCTTCGGCAAGAGCGGCACCGGCCGCGAGCTGGGCCCCGCCGGACTCGCCGAGTACCGGGAGACCAAGCACGTCTACCAGAACCTCGCGCCGAAGCCGGTGCGCTGGTTCGCCGGCTGAGCCGACTCCGTTCAGGAAAGCCCCGGTTCGGGCCCCGAGACCTCTCGACACCCCCTGGAGCAGCACCCCATGTCCCACACCCCCCACGTCTACGACTACGTCGTCATCGGCGGCGGCACCGCGGGCTCGGTCATCGCCTCCCGCCTCACCGAGGACCCCGATGTCACCGTCGCCGTCATCGAGGGCGGCCCCAGCGACATCGACCGCGAGGACGTCCTCACCCTGCGCCGCTGGCTGGGCCTGCTCGGCGGCGATCTCGACTACGAGTACACCACCGTCGAGCAGCCGAACGGCAATTCCCACATCCTGCACAGCCGCGCCAAGGTCCTCGGCGGCTGCTCCTCGCACAACACCCTGATCTCCTTCAAGCCGCTGCCCTCCGACTGGGACGAGTGGGAGCGGGCCGGCGCCGAGGGCTGGGGCGCGGTGCCGATGGAGGCGTACTACGCCCGGCTGCGCAACAACATCGTGCGCGTCGCCGACAAGGACCAGAACGCCATCGCCAAGGACTGGATCGACGCGACGAAGACCGCGATCGGCGTCCCCGAGGTGATCGGCTTCAACGACAAGCCGTTCCACGAGGGCGTCGGCTTCCTCGACCTCGCCTACCACCCCGAGAACAACAAGCGCTCCTCCGCCTCCGTCGCCTACCTCCACCCGCATCTGGAGGCCGGCGACCGCCCCAACCTCACGCTGCTGCTGGAGACCTGGGCGTACCGGCTGGAGCTGGACGGCAAGCGCGCCACCGGCGTCCACGTGCGCACCAAGGACGGCACCGAGCAGCTGATCGGCGCCCGCCGGGAGGTCGTCGTCTGCGCCGGCGCCGTCGACTCCCCGCGCCTGCTGCTGCTCTCCGGCATCGGCCCGAAGCGTGACCTCGAAGAGCTGGGCATCCCGGTCGCGCACGACCTGCCGGGCGTCGGCGAGAACCTCCAGGACCACCCCGAGTCGGTGATCGTCTGGGAGACGAACCGGCCGCTGCCGGAGAACTCCGCGATGGACTCCGACGCCGCGCTGTTCGTACGCCGGGACGACTCGCTGGACGCCCCCGACCTGATGTTCCACTTCTACCAGATCCCCTTCACCGACAACCCCGAACGGCTCGGCTACGAACGCCCCGAGCACGGCGTGTCGATGACCCCCAACATCCCCAAGTCCCGCGCCCGCGGCCGCCTCTACCTCACCAGCGCCGACCCCGAGGCCAAACCCGCCCTCGACTTCCGGTACTTCACCGACGAGGACGGCTACGACGCGCAGACCCTCGTCGACGGCGTGAAGATAGCCCGCGAGATCGCCCGCACCGAGCCGTTCGCGGGCTGGCTGAAGCGCGAGGTCTTCCCCGGCCCCGAGGTCACCGACGACGAACAGCTCAGCGAGCTGCTGCGCAAGGCCCACCACACCGTCTACCACCCCGCCGGCACCTGCCGGATGGGCGCGGCCGACGACGAACTCGCCGTGGTCGACCCGGAGTTGAAGATCCGTGGACTCGACGGCATTCGCATCGCGGACGCGTCCGTCTTCCCGACCGTTCCCGCCGTCAACCCGATGATCGGGGTGCTGATGGTCGGGGAGAAGGCCGTCGATCTGATCGGAGGCGATCGCCGATGAGCACCACCACGCCCACCGTCCCCACCCGCAAGCCCCCCACCGCCCAGGACGACGCACCCGTCTTCTCGGTCTCCGGCCTGTGGAAGGTCTTCGGCCCCAAGCCCGAGCGCGTCCCCGCCGACCCCGAACTCGGCGCCCTCGACGCCGCCGAGCTGCGCACCCGCACCGGCTGCACCGCCGCCGTCCGCGATGTCACCTTCGACGTCCGCAAGGGCGAGGTCTTCGTGGTGATGGGCCTGTCCGGCTCCGGCAAGTCCACCCTCGTGCGCTGCCTGACCCGGCTGATCGAGCCGACCGCGGGCACCATCGCCATCGACGGCGAGGACGTCCGCGCCATGGACAGGTCCCGGCTGCGCGAACTGCGCCGGCACCGCGCCGCGATGGTCTTCCAGCACTTCGGCCTGCTCCCGCACCGCACCGTGCTCGACAACGTCGCCTACGGCCTGGAGATCCAGGGCGTCGGCAAGGCCGAGCGCCGTGAGCGCGCCGCCGAGATCGTCGCCAAGGTCGGCCTCGAAGGCATGGAGCACCGCCGCCCCGGCCAGCTCTCCGGCGGCCAGCGCCAGCGCGTCGGCCTCGCCCGCGCGCTCGCCGTCGACCCCGAAGTACTGCTCTTCGACGAGCCGTTCAGCGCCCTCGACCCCCTCATCCGCCGCGATATGCAGGACGAGGTCGCCCGCCTCCACGAGGAGGAGGGCCGCACGATGGTCTTCATCACCCACGACCTCAGCGAGGCCCTCAAGCTCGGCGACCGCATCGCCCTGATGCGCGACGGCCGGGTCGTCCAGCTCGGCACCCCCGAGGAGATCGTCGGCTCCCCGGCCGACGACTACGTCCGCGAGTTCGTCCGGGACGTACCGCGCGAGCAGGTGCTGACCGCCCGTACGGCCATGCGGCCCGCGTCCTTGGCGGAGAGCACCGAAGGCCCCGCGCTCACGCCGGACGCCACGGTCTCCGAGGCCATCGAGGCCGTCGCCCGCACCGGCGGCCCGGCCCGTGTCATGGACGACGGCAAGTGCCTGGGCGTGGTCGACCACGAGCGGCTGCTGGGCGTGGTGGCCGGCGTGCCCGTCGCCCCGGACGCGGGCCACCGCGCCACCCCGGAGGCCGTCTGATGGCCACCCTCACCGTCCCCGCCCTGCGCACCAGGACCCCCGCCGTCCTGCGCAACAGAGCCGTCGGCAAGCTCCTGCTGCTCGCCCTGATCACGGCCGTCCTGCTCCCGGTGCTGCACGGCCACGCCTGGCCCCACCGCCTCACGGTCAGCCTCACCGAGCCGCTGACCAGCGCCAGCAACTGGATCATCGACAACCGCGACACCCACCCCCTCTTCCTCTACTTCTTCGGCTACATCAGCAACGCCGTCGTCCTCGCCGTGCGCGCGGTCTACGTCGCCCTCCTCGCCCTCGGCTGGCCGGGCGTCACCGCGCTCGGCGCCCTCGTCGCCTGGCGGGTGGCGGGCCCCCGCCTGGCCGCCGGCACCGCCGTCGCGTTCCTCGCCTGCGGCGCGCTCGGCATGTGGGAACCGACGATGCAGACCCTCGCGCTGATGGTCGCCGCCGTCCTCGCCTCGGTGCTCGTCGGCGCCGCCCTCGGCCTCGCCGGCGGACTCTCCCCGCGCCTGGACCGCGCCCTGCGCCCGGTCCTGGACACGATGCAGGTCCTCCCGGCCTTCGCCTACCTCCTCCCCGTCGTCCTGGTCTTCGGCATCGGCGTCCCCGCGGCCGTCCTCGCCACCGTCGTCTACGCCGCCCCGCCCATGGCCCGCCTCACCGCCCTTGGCCTGCGCGGCGCCGACCCCGAGGTCCTGGAGGCCGTGGAGTCGCTCGGCGCCACCCGCCGCCAGCGGCTGCTGACCGCCCGTATCCCGCTGGCCCGCAAGGAACTGCTGCTGGGCCTCAACCAGACGATCATGATGGCCCTGTCCATGGCCGTCATCGCCTCCGTCATCGGCGCCGGTGGCCTCGGCGACCGCGTCTACCAGGCCCTGTCCACCGTCGACGTCGGCCAGGCCCTCGCCGCCGGCATCCCGATCGTGCTGCTCGCCGTGGTCCTGGACCGGGTGACCGGCGCGGCCGGCGCCGACGGCGCGAAGGGGCCCCGGACGATCGGCTGGCCGTACGCCCTCGCCGTCACCGCGGCCGCCGCCCTCGCCGCCCGCCTGCTCGGCGCCCTCGACTGGCCGAACGGCTGGAGCGTGCAGATCGCCGCCCCGGTCAACCGCGCCGTCGACTGGATGACCGGCCACCTCTACTCCGGCGTCCCGGTCATCGGCGGCACCGCCGACTGGGCGGCCCACTTCACCACCTGGGTCCTGGACCCGATCCGTGACGGACTCCAGTGGCTGCCCTGGTGGTCGCTGCTGCTGATCGTCGCCGCCCTCGCCTGGGTGATCGGCACCTGGCGCACCGCGCTGACCGCCGTCCTCGCCATGGCCGCGATCGGGGTGCTCGGCGTGTGGGAGCCCTCCCTGGACACCCTCTCCCAGGTGCTGGCCGCCGTCGCCGTCACCCTGGTGCTCGGCTTCGCCACCGGCATCGCCGCCGCCCGCAGCGACCGCGTCGAGCGCGCCCTGCGCCCGGTCCTGGACGTCTTCCAGACGATGCCGCAGTTCGTGTACCTGATCCCGGTCGTCGCCCTGTTCGGCGTCGGGCGCGCCCCCGCGGTCGCCGCGGCCGTCGTCTACGCGCTGCCCGCCGTCGTCCGCATCACCACCCAGGGCCTGCGCCAGGTGGACCCGGCGGCCCTGGAGTCGGCCCGCTCGCTCGGCGCGACCGGACGGCAGCAGCTGTGGCAGGTCCAACTTCCGCTCGCCCGCCGTGCGTTGCTGCTCGCCGTCAACCAGGGTGTGGTCCTGGTCCTCGCCGTCGTCATCATCGGCGGTCTGGTCGGCGGCGGCGCCCTCGGCTACAACGTCGCCTTCGGCCTCGCCCAGGGCGACCTGGCGACCGGTCTGGTGGCCGGTGCCGCCATCGTCTGCCTGGGCCTGATGCTGGACCGGGTGACCCAGCCGACCGAACGCCGCCCGGGGAAGGGAGCCTGACATGCGGATCCGACTGCGTACGGCGGTCCCCGTCGCGCTCGCCGTGCTGGGGCTGACCACCGGCTGCGGCGCCGCCGACATGACCAAGCAGGCCAGCCCGTTCGCGCACACCGGCGGCGGCAAGAGCGTCACGCTGTCCGTGCAGTCCTGGGTGGGTGCCGAGTCCAATGTGGCCGTCGCCCAGTACCTGCTGGAGCACAAGCTGGGCTACCGCGTCGACACCGTGCAGGTGGACGAGGTGCCCGCGTGGGACGCGCTGAGCCAGGGCCGGGTCGACGCCATCCTGGAGGACTGGGGCCACCCCGACCAGGAGAAGCGTTACGTCGACGACAAGAAGACGATCGCGCGCGCCGGCGATCTCGGGGTGACCGGTCACATCGGCTGGTTCGTACCGGCGTACCTCGTCAAGCAGCACCCCGACATCACCGACTGGCACAACCTGAACAAGTACGCCTCCCTCTTCCGTACGGCGGAGAGCGGCGGCAAGGGCCAGCTGATGGACGGCTCCCCGTCCTATGTCACCAACGACAAGGCCCTGGTGAAGAACCTGAAGCTGAACTACCAGGTGGTCTTCGCCGGTTCCGAGGCCGCGCAGATCACCCAGATGAAGCAGTTCGCCAAGGAGAAGAAGCCCTTCCTGACGTACTGGTACTCACCGCAGTGGCTGTTCAAGAAGGTCCCGATGACGGAGGTGAAGCTGCCGCCGTACAAGGACGGCTGCGACGCGGACGCGGCGAAGATCGCCTGCGCCTATCCGCGCACCCCGCTCCAGAAGTACCTCAACGCGGACTTCGCCAAGTCGGGCGGCAAGGCGGCGGAGTTCCTGAAGAAGTTCCGCTGGACCACCGACGACCAGAACGAGGTCTCCCTGCTGATCGCCCAGGACAAGCTGTCCCCGGACGCGGCGGCGAAGAAGTGGGTGGACAGCCACCCCTCCGTCTGGAAGCAGTGGCTGTCCTGAGCGGCTACCGACGCAGCCCGGCGGCGAGTTCGGCCGCCGCCGCGGTGGCCCTGCGCTGGAGCTGCGGACCGAAAGTGATCCGGGTGGCCCCGAGTCCGCCGAGCGCGGCGGGCGAGGGGCCGTCCGGGGTCAGCAGGGCCAGCGCGTTCAGCGGGCCCTCGATCCCGGACCGCAGCAGGGGCAGTACGGCCACCGGGGCGAGGATCGGATACACGCACTCGGCACCCGCCGCGACGTACGACGCGGCCCGCTCGACGGTCTGTTCGACTGCCTGCTCGACGGCCCGTCCGGGGTCGCCGTCGCCGTGCACGAAGGTGTCGACGCGGGCGTTGAGGAAGATCCGGCCCGCGGCCGCCGCGCAGAACTCCGCCAGGTAATCGGCGTGTTCCCTGGGGTCCTTCAGCGACCCCTCGCTGGAGTCCTCGATGTTGCAGCCGACGGCGCCCGCCGCCAGCAGCCGCTCCACCAGCTCCTCCGGCGCGAGCCCGTACCCGTCCTCGATGTCCGCCGTCACCGGCACGTCCACCGCGCGGGTGATCCGGGCGACCGCCGCGAACATCTCGTCCGCCGGGGTCTCGCCGTCCGCGTACCCGAGCGCGGCGGCGACCCCCGCGCTCGGCGTGGCCAGCGCCTCGAACCCCGCCTCCGCGAAGGCCCGCGCACTGGCCGCGTCCCAGGGACCGGGCAGGATCAGCGGTTCGCCGGGCGGGCGCCGTACGTGCAGCGCCCGCAGCACCTCCACGCCGTCGCTCACCGGTGCTGCCCCGGCTGGTAGTGGCCCGGGGTCATCCGGGCGGTGACGCCGAACCGGTTCCAGGCGTTGATCACCGTGATGGCGGCGATCAGCCGGGCCAGCTCGGGCTCCTCGAACTGCTTGGCGGCCCGCTCGTACACCTCGTCCGGCACGAAGCCGTCGGTGAGGACGGTGATCGCCTCGGTCAGCTCGATCGCCGCCAGCTCCTTCTCCGTGTAGAAGTGCCGCGACTCCTCCCACGCGGAGAGCTGGATGATCCGCTCCACGCTCTCCCCGGCCGCCAGCGCGTCCTTGGTGTGCATGTCCAGGCAGAACGCGCAGTGATTGAGCTGCGAGGCGCGGATCTTCACCAGCTCCAGCAGCTTCGGGTCCAGCCCCTGCCGGGCCGCGATGTCCAGCCGCACCATCGCCTTGTACACGTCCGGAGCGTGCTCGCTCCAGTGCAGACGGGGGGCGTGCTCGGCGGCGTACTCGGTGTTCTCGTCCGTGTTCATGCCTCCACCGTAGAAGCGAGGCAGCCCAGGAGTATGGTCCATTTCCATGGCGGAAACCTGGGCCACTTCGGGCGTCGACCTGCATCTGGAACCGGCGGGCTCGGGCGGGCTGCGCCGGGGGCTGACCGACGCCCTGCGCGACGCGGTCCGCACCGGCCGGCTCGCCCCCGGCACCCGGCTGCCCTCCTCCCGGGCCCTCGCCGCCGACCTCGGCATCGCCCGCAACACCGTCGGCGAGGCGTACGCCGACCTGGTCGCCGAGGGCTGGCTCACCGCCCGGCAGGGCTCCGGCACCCGGGTCGCCGAACGCACCGTGGTCCCGCCGAGCGACCCCGGCCGCCGGCCCCGCGTCCCGCCCCGGCCCACCCACAACCTCGTCCCCGGCACCCCCGACCTCGCCGCGTTCCCACGCGCCGAATGGGCCAGGGCCGCCCGCCGCGCGCTCACCGCCGCGCCGAACGACGCCCTGGGCTACGGCGATCCCCGCGGCCGCGTCGAACTGCGCACCGCGCTCGCCGGCTATCTCGCCCGGGTCCGGGGCGTCCGCTGCGACCCCGACCACCTGGTCATCACGGCCGGCTTCTCACACGCCCTGCGCATCCTCGGCCCGGTGCTGCGCGCCCGCGGGGCGGACTCGGTGGCCGTCGAGTCGTACGGCCTCGACGCCTACTGGGGCCTCCTCCAGGCCGCCGGACTCGCCACCCCCGCCCTGCCCTGGGACGAACTCGGCACCGACCCCGGCCCGTTGACCACCGAGGGCGCCGTACTCCTCACCCCCGCCCACCAGTTCCCCATGGGCATGCCCCTGCACCCCGACCGGCGCGCGGCCGTCGTCGACTGGGCGAGGCGCACCAATTCCCTCGTCCTGGAGGACGATTACGACGGCGAGTTCCGCTACGACCGCCAGCCCGTCGGCGCCCTTCAGGGCCTCGACCCCGACCGTGTCGTCTACCTCGGCACCGCCAGCAAGTCCCTCGCCCCCGGCATCCGGCTGGGCTGGATGGTGCTGCCGCCGGCCCTCGCCCGGGAGGTGACCGCGGCCAAGGGACACGTCGACACCGTGGGCGTGCTCGAACAGCTCACCCTCGCCGAGTTCCTCACCTCAGGGGCCTACGACCGCCAGGTCCGCGCCTCCCGGCTGCGCTACCGGCGCCGCCGCGACGCCCTCGCCGCGGCCGTCGCCGAACGCGCCCCCGCCGTCCGGGTCACCGGGGTCGCCGCCGGTCTGCACGCCCTGCTGCGACTGCCCCCGGGCACCGAGCCCTCCATCGTCCAGGCCGCCGCCTGGCAGGGCCTCGCCCTGCACGGCCTCTCCTTCCACCGCCATCCCGACTCCGTCGCCGAACCGGTCGACGCACTGGTGGTGGGCTACGGAACCCCACCGGACAGCGCATGGACAGGAGCCCTGGAGGCACTGTGCAGGGTGCTGCCCTAGGGGGTGCCCGCGCAGGGTCAGTCGGTGAGTGGGCGGAAGATCAGGAAGAAGAAGCGGGCGCCCGGTGAACCCAGTGGCTGCGCGGCGCACAGGGTCACCAGGCCGCGGGTCGAAGGGGTGTGCTTCTCGCAGCACCGTTCGGTTTCGTCGGCGGCGAGTCCCGAGTGCCGTACCGGCCGGGTGTCGCCGTCCTGCTGCACATAGGTGATGTCGTGCCGGCGGTAGATGGGCCCGACCACGGGGTCGTCGTTCACCTCCGCGTCCAGCTGCCGCAGATCGGGATTGTCGGGGTGGGCCGCGACGGCCGCCCGCAGCTGGGCCGCGACCGGTGCTGCCCAGCGCTCCGCCCAGTCCAGCAGATGGTGCTCGCGCGCCTCCTCGCGCAGCAGCATCCAGCGCATCACGTTCCGCTCGGGCAACTCGGGCTCCGCGCCCTCGGCCCGGGGGAACATGCGCAGGAAGTCGTCGTTCCAGGCGAGGAGGTTCCACGCCACGTCGTTGACGTAGCAGGGCACGCCGGACACGCCCTGGACGGCCGTGAACCAGGCCGGGTCGACCCGGGTGCCGGCCTCGGGGTTCATGGGGACCGGCGGCTCATGACCCAGCGCGTAGACGTACAGCGCGCCCCGCTCCGGCTCGGCCATCCGCAGCACGGTGGAGACCGCGTCCAGGAACTCGGGCGCGGGCGAGGGCATGTCGCCCCGCTCCAGCTGCGCGTACGTGCGCTCGGAGACGTACAGCGCGTGCGCCACCTGGGCCTGGGAGAGCCCGGCGGACCGGCGGCCGCGGCCGGTGCGGCGGGGCCAGCCCAGCTCGCTGGGGTCGATCAGCGAGCGCTTGTGCCGCAGCAGCGACCGCAGGGCTTCCCTGTCCATCCCCAACTCCCTCTCGGCGCGGACCGTCTCACCGGCCCGGCAAATAACGGAAGTCTACGTTCCTGAAATTCAGGTTCCGGAAAAAGCAGCTCCTGGTCACGGAGGTGTGATTGTCGCAGGATGGTCCCCGGACCGGTTGCGCTGCGGGGGGCGCAGCCGGTCCATCACTTTTCGGGGGCCCGCTCACCGGCCGCTGTCACCGGTCTCTGTCTCCGGCCTCTGCCACCGGTCTCGGTCACCGGTCCGTCGGCTGTTCCGTCCCCTCCGTCGGCTCCGCCTCCGGGGCCTCGCCGAAGCGGGCCAGGGCCAGGGCGCCGGCCACGGCCACCGCGAAGCCCAGGATCGCCAGCCAGGCCATGCCCTCGCGGGTGCGGTCGCCGAGCCAGACGACGCCGATCGCGGCGGGGCCGAGCGTCTCGCCGAGCACCATCCCGGCCGTCGCCGTCGTGACCGAGCCGCGCTGGAGGGCCGAGGTCAGCAGGATGAACGCGGCGCCACCGCCGATCAGCAGGGCGTACGCCGCGGGGTTGGTGAGCAGGTCGGCGGGCGCGAGGCTGTCGATCAGCCGGACCGTCACCTCGACCACCCCGAAACCGCACCCGGCACCGAGCCCCAGCACCAGCCCCCGCGCCGGACCGGACAGCCGGCCGCCCGCGAGCCCGAGCAGCAGCAGCCCGACCGCCACCGCGAGCATCACCCACCGCAGCGTGTCCGAGCCGCTCTCGCCCCCCTCCGGCCCGGAGGCGAGGCCCAGCATCGCGAGCCCGGCGCACACCACACCCACCGCGCCCCACTCCACACCGCGCAGCCGCACGTCCAGCAGCCGCGCCGCGACCACCGCCGTCACCGCGAGGCTGGCCGCGAGGGCCGCGCCGACCGCGTAGATCGGCAGCGAGCGCAGCGCCACGATCTGGAACAGGAACCCCAGCCCGTCCAGCCCGAGCCCGGCGATGTACCGCCACTGCCGCAACGCCCGCAGCAGCAGTGCCGCCTCACCGCCACCACCGGGGCCGGCCTGCCGCGCCGCCACCGCCTGCAACACCGTCGCGGTACCGAAACAGACCGCCGCGCCAAGGGCGCACACCATTCCAAAGAGCACAAAGGGACTCTAAGCGAGCCCCGCCACCGCCCTGTCATGCTCACCCCCCTTGGCCGGTTCTCATACCGGTCTCTAGGCTTGCCGCACCGCACATCGCACACGGGGGAGACACGAACATGGCCGAAACAAGGCGACGACTGCGCTCCGGCACGGTGGTCCTCGGCGGCGTCGGACTGCTGGCCGCCGCGCTCACCGCCTGCTCCTCCCAGCCCGACAAGCGCTGCGTGGACCAGAGCAGCTACACCTACGCCAAGGGCTACAAGGTCGTCTCCGACAAGAACTGCAAGACGGTCAAGTCGGCGGTCAACGGCTCCTGGTACTACGGCGGCAAGAAGAAGGGCTCCTGGGTGAGCGGCGGTTCCTTCACCAAGCCCCGCACCGGCTCCGGGCACTCCACGAGCCACTCCACGAACCACTCCTCGACGCACTACGGCTCCGGCTCCGGCGGGGTGCACCGCGGCGGCTTCGGCGGCGGTTCGCACAGCTCCGGCGGCTGACCGGGATCGCCGTATGGAACGCCGTACCCTCACCCCCCGCCCCGACTGGCAGCGCACCGTCGAGGACCAGGGCCTGATCTACCCGCTCACCCGCCACCCCGACGGGAGCCTGCGCCCCTACTGGGACGAGAGCGCGTACTACGTCTTCTCGCTGCCCGAGGTCGAGGCGCTGGAGGAGACGGTCGCCGAACTGCACGCCATGTGCCTGGCGGCGGCCGGCCACATAGTGGATCAGGGCCGCCTCGCCGACCTCGGCATCACCGACCCCGCCGTCGCCGCCGCGGTCACCGAGTCCTGGCGGCGCCGGGCCGAACTCCCCTCCTTCTACGGCCGGTTCGACCTGCGCTACGACGGCACGGGCCCCGCCAAGCTGCTGGAGTACAACGCCGACACCCCCACCTCCCTGGTGGAGGCCGCCTCCCCGCAGTGGTTCTGGATGGAGGACCGCTTCCCCGGCGCCGACCAGTGGAACTCGCTGCACGAACGCCTGGTGGAGTCCTGGCGCAGACAGTCCGCGCTGCTCCCGCCCGGGAGCCTGCTGCACTTCGCGCACTCCGCCGCCGACGAGCTGGGCGAGGACCTGATGACGGTCGCCTATCTGAAGGAGACCGCGGAGCAGGCGGGCCTTGCGACCGACTGGCTCGCCATGGAGGAGATCGGCTGGGACACCCTCTCCGGCCGGTTCGTGGACAACCGGCTCCGGTTCATCCGCGCCCTCTTCAAGCTCTACCCCTGGGAATGGCTCACCACCGACGCCTTCGGCGGCCATGTCCTGGACACCCTGGACAACGGCGGCGGCACCGGCAGCACCCTGTGGATCGAGCCGGCCTGGAAGATGCTCCTGAGCAACAAGGCCCTGCTGGCCGTCCTGTGGGAGCTGTACCCCGGCCACCCCAACCTCCTGCCCTCCTATCTCGACGGCCCCCGCGAGCTCGCCGCCACCACCGGCTACGCCGCCAAGCCCCTCCTGGGCCGCGAGGGCGAGGGCATCACCCTGCACCCGCCGGGCCACCCGCCCGCCGTCCACCCCGAGCCCTGCTGCTACCAGCAGCTCGCGCCCCTGCCCGCCTTCGACGGCAACCACGTCGTCCTCGGCACCTGGGTCATCGACGGCGAGCCCGCGGGCCTCGGCATCCGCGAGTCGGCGGGCCCCGTCACCGACGGATACGCGCGCTTCCTGCCGCACGTCATCCTCTGAGCCGGGCGGTCCGTGTTCTCGCCCGCATGGTGGACGCCCGATCTCCGCCCTCCGGCCCGGCCGGTACGCTGAGCCACGGGCCGTGACTGGCGCGCTGGGATGGGACGGACCATCGGGGAGCGGCCTTGCTGGAAACAGTGCCGTGCGCCTGGGCCGAACGTGAACGCCGAAACGCACCCCGTCCGGAGGTCCCCATGCCAGAGCAGCACCTGTCCACCGAGTCCACCGCCTTCCGCGCCGCCCTCGACGTGATCCGCGCCGTGGAGCCGCGGGTCGCCGACGCCATCGGCCAGGAGGTCACCGACCAGCGCGCGATGCTCAAGCTGATCGCCTCCGAGAACTACGCCTCCCCGGCGACCCTCCTCGCGATGGGCAACTGGTTCAGCGACAAGTACGCCGAGGGCACCGTCGGCCGCCGCTTCTACGCGGGCTGCCGCAATGTCGACACCGTGGAGTCCCTGGCCGCCGAGCACGCCCGCGAACTCTTCGGCGCCCGGCACGCCTACGTCCAGCCGCACTCCGGCATCGACGCCAACCTCGTCGCCTTCTGGGCCGTACTCGCCGACCGCGTCGAGGTCCCCTTCCTGGAGAAGACCGGCGCCCGCCAGGTCAACGACCTCTCCGAGGCGGACTGGGCCGAGCTGCGCCAGGCCTTCGGCAACCAGCGGATGCTCGGCATGTCCCTGGACGCGGGCGGCCACCTCACCCACGGCTTCCGCCCGAACATCTCCGGCAAGATGTTCGACCAGCGCTCCTACGGCACCGACCCCGCGACCGGCCTGATCGACTACGACGCGCTGCGCGCCCAGGCCCGCGAGTTCAAGCCGCTGATCATCGTGGCGGGCTACTCGGCGTACCCCCGTCTGGTGAACTTCCGGATCATGCGCGAGATCGCGGACGAGGTCGGCGCGACCCTCATGGTCGACATGGCCCACTTCGCCGGTCTCGTCGCGGGCAAGGTCCTCACCGGCGACTTCGACCCGGTGCCGCACGCCCAGATCGTCACCACCACCACCCACAAGTCGCTGCGCGGCCCGCGCGGCGGCATGGTGCTGTGCGACGACTCCCTCAAGGACCAGGTGGACCGGGGCTGCCCGATGGTCCTGGGCGGTCCGCTGCCGCACGTCATGGCCGCCAAGGCGGTCGCCCTGGCCGAGGCCCGGCAGCCCGCGTTCCAGGACTACGCGCAGCGCATCGTGGACAACTCCCGGGCGCTGGCCGAGGGCCTGATGCGCCGGGGCGCGACCCTCGTCACCGGCGGCACCGACAACCACCTCAACCTGATCGACGTCGCCGGCTCCTACGGCCTCACCGGCCGCCAGGCCGAGGCCGCCCTGCTCGACTCCGGCATCGTCACCAACCGCAACGCCATCCCGGCCGACCCCAACGGCGCCTGGTACACCTCCGGCATCCGCATCGGCACCCCCGCCCTGACCACCCGGGGCCTCGGTACGGCGGAGATGGACGAGGTGGCGGGCCTGATCGACCGCGTCCTGACCGCCACCGAACCGGGCACCACCAAGTCCGGCGCCCCCAGCAAGGCCTCCCACGTCCTGGACGAGAAGGTCTCCGAGGAGATCGCCAAGCGCGCCACCGACCTGGTGGCGGGCTTCCCGCTCTACCCGGAAGTCGACCTGGGCTGATCAACGCCGTCAGGGGCGATGCCCCAGGGGCGCGGGGCCGCGTCCGGTACGCGGCTCCGCACCACCCCCGCCTCCCGGGCCGATCCCACCCCCGGCCGATGAGAGAATGGGCGACATGGCCCCCGCTGAAAAGCCCCGCGTGCTCTCCGGTATCCAGCCCACCGCCGGCTCGTTCCACCTCGGCAACTACCTCGGCGCCGTACGCCAGTGGGTGTCCCTCCAGGAGACCCACGACGCCTTCTACATGGTCGTCGACCTGCACGCGATCACCGTGCCCCAGGACCCCAAGGACCTGCGGGCCAACACCCGCCTCGCCGCCGCCCAGCTCCTCGCCGCCGGCCTGGACCCCGAGCGCTGCACCCTGTTCGTGCAGAGCCATGTGCCCGAGCACGCCGAGCTGGCCTGGGTGATGAACTGCCTCACCGGCTTCGGCGAGGCCAGCCGGATGACCCAGTTCAAGGACAAGTCCGCCAAGCAGGGCGCCGAGCGTGCCTCGGTCGGCCTGTTCACGTACCCGATCCTCCAGGTCGCGGACATCCTGCTGTACCAGGCCAACCAGGTACCGGTCGGCGAGGACCAGCGCCAGCACATCGAGCTGACCCGGGACCTGGCCGAGCGCTTCAACGGCCGCTTCGGGCAGACGTTCACGATCCCGGCGCCGTACATCCTCAAGGAGACGGCCAAGATCTACGACCTCCAGGACCCGTCGATCAAGATGAGCAAGTCGGCGTCCACGCCGAAGGGCCTGATCAACCTCCTGGACGACCCGAAGACCACCGCCAAGAAGGTCAAGAGCGCGGTCACCGACACCGACACCGTCATCCGCTACGACGCGGAGGCCAAGCCGGGCGTCTCCAACCTGCTCACCATCTACTCCGTCCTCACCGGCACGTCGATCGCCCAGCTGGAGCAGGAGTACGAGGGCAAGATGTACGGCGCGCTCAAGACCGACCTCGCCGAGGTCATGGTCGAGTTCGTGACGCCGTTCCGGGAACGCACCCAGCAGTACCTGGACGACGCCGAGACCCTCGACTCGATCCTCGCCAAGGGCGCCGAGAAGGCCCGCGCCGTCGCCGCCGAGACCCTCGCGCAGGCGTACGACCGCGTCGGCTTCCTGCCGGCGAAGCACTGACCCAAGCACTGATCCCGGCACTGGCCGAAGCACCGGCCGGTCCACTGACCGGAGCACCGGACGGCACGGCCCGCGCCGGGAGGCACGGAACCGGCGCGAAGGCGCACGACCGTTCGCACGTCCCTGTGGGCAGAGCGCTGCACATCACTTCCGTTGCGCCTGCCCCCAGGACACCCATGGCCGTACAGTCGAAGCCGAAGGCCCGTACGAGTCGGCCCAGTAGACGACGGACGCGACGACAGGAGACGACGTGGGGACCGTAACGATCGGCGTGTCGATCGCGGTTCCGGAGCCTCACGGCAGCCTGCTCCAGGAGCGGCGTGCGGGCTTCGGCGACGCCGCGGCCTACGGCATCCCCACCCATGTCACGCTGCTGCCGCCGACCGAGGTGGACCGCGCCGCGCTGCCCGCCGTACAGGCCCATCTGGTGAAGGTGGCTGCCACCGGCCGCCCCTTCCCGATGCGGCTGCACGGCACCGGCACCTTCCGGCCCGTCTCCCCGGTGGTCTACGTCCGGGTGGTGCGCGGCGCCGAGGAATGCGGCCGGCTCCAGCAGCGGGTCCGGGAGAGCGCCGGGCCCTGCACGCGCGAGCTCCAGTTCCCGTACCACCCGCATGTCACCGTGGCGCACGGCATCGAGGACGCGGCGATGGACCGCGCCTTCGCCGAGCTGGCCGACTTCGAGGCCGAGTGGCCGTGCAACGGGTTCGCGCTGTACGAACAGGGCGCGGACGGGGTGTGGCGCAAGCTGCGCGAGTACACCTTCGGCGGCTCCGTCGTACCGCCCCAGGCGAGCCCCGCCGACATCGGCCACGGGACCATCGCCAGCCGTTAGGCGCGCCCTGGAACGCGCTCACGACGCGCCCGGAACGCCTAGAGCGGCAGTCTGCGGAACAGCGCCCGCGGCGCGTGCCGCAGCGCGGCCGTCACCAGCCGCAGCACCCCCGGCACCCACACCGTCTCCGCGCCCCGGCGCAGGCCCAGTTCGATCGCGGTGGCGACCGCCGCCGGGGTGGTGGCGAACGGCTCGCGGGGCCGGTCCGCCGTCGCCCGCGTCCGCACGAACCCGGGGCGTACGACCATCACCCGCACCCCCGTGCCGTACAGCGCGTCGCCGAGGCCCTGGGCGAAGGTGTCCAGGCCCGCCTTGCTGGAGCCGTAGATGAAGTCGACCCGGCGGGCGCGTTCGGCGGCGGTGGCGGACAGCACGACCAACGCGCCGTGGCCCTGGGCCTGGAGGGCGCTCGCGGCGACAAGACCGGCGGAGACCGCCCCGGTGTAGTTGGTCTGGGCGACGTGCACGGCGCGCAGCGGCGCCCGCTCGTCATGGGCCTGGTCGCCGAGGACGCCGAAGGCGAGCAGCACCAGGTCGACGGCGTCCTCGGCGAAGACCTTGCCGAGCGCGCTCTCGTGGGAGGCGGGGTCCAGGGCGTCGAAGTCGACCGTACGGGTGTCCGCGCCGAGCGCGCGCAGACTCTCGGCGGCCTGTTCCAGGGCGGGGGAGGGGCGGCCGGCCAGCCATACGGTGCGGGCGCCGCGGGTGATCAGCCGGCGGGCGGTGGCGAGCCCGATCTCGGAGGTGCCGCCGAGGACGAGCAGGGACTGGGGCAGGGCGAGAGCGTCCTTCACAGGCATGCCCGTGACCGTATCGTCCGGAAGTGCGCTCTTCGTCCATGAACGTCACCTTGTAGGGCTGAAGATCACTCGAAAGTGGGAGGGTCGGGCGTCGGCTCCGCAAACCCCCGCGAGTACCCGGACATGGGACGTCGCACACCGGGCAGAGACGGATCATGGACTGGCTCAAGAGACTGCCCGTCATCGGGCCGCTGGTGATCTGGCTGACGGCCACCCACGCCTGGCGGGCGTACGAGCGGCTCGACCGGGTGAAGTGGTCCCGGCTGGCGGCGGCGATGACGTTCGTCAGTTTCGTGGCGCTGTTCCCGCTGCTCACCGTGGCCGCGGCGATCACCGCCGCCACGCTCAGCCCGGCCCGGCAGCAGACCGTCGAGCACAAGGTCGCCGAGCAGTTCCCTGGGGTCGTCTCCCAGCAGCTGGACATCACCACGCTGGTCCACAACGCGGGCACCGTCGGTGTCATCGCGGGTGCCGTGCTGCTGCTCACCGGCGTCAACTGGGTCGGCCAGGTGCGGGACTGTCTGCGCGTGGTCTGGGAGCTGCCGGACCAGGAGCAGAACCCGCTGGTCGCCAAGGCCAAGGACGCCGGGATCCTGATCGGCTTCGGCGGCGCCCTGCTGGTCACCCTCGCCGCGTCCACGCTCGCCTCGGCCGCCGTCGGCCTGATCTCCGACCAGCTGGGTCTCGCCCAGCACGGCTGGGGCACCGCGCTGCTGCGGGCCGCCGCCTTCACCGTCGCCGTGCTCGCCGACTTCCTCGTGCTGCTCTACGTGCTGACCCTGCTGCCCGGGGTGGAGCCGCCGCGCCGCCGCCTGGTGGTCGCGGCGCTGCTCGGCGCGGTCGGCTTCGAACTGCTGAAGCTGCTGCTCAGCGGCTATATCCAGGGGGTCGCGGCGAAGAGCATGTACGGCGCGTTCGGGGTCCCCGTGGCGCTGCTGCTGTGGATCAACTTCACCGCGAAACTGGTCCTGTACTGCGCCGCCTGGACGGCTACGCCGGGCGGGACGGCGAAGGTCACTGCCGTGGCCGACGGCGCATCAGGTCCGGCAGCGGCCACCGGCGGTTGACCAGGAACACCCCGCCCGCCAGCAGCACCAGCAGCCCGCCCGCGACCGCGAGCGCGGTGCCGATCCCGCGCGAGCCGGTCGCCGCGGCCGCCACCGGCTTCGAACCCGCCTGACCCGCAGGTGCGGAGGCCTGCGGCGAGCCGCTCGGTGCCGTACCCGCCTGCGCGGCGCCGCGCGGCGGCACCAGCTCGCCCACCGGCTTGACCTTGCCCGCCGCCTGGAAGCCCCAGTCGAACAGCTTCGCCGTCTCCTTGTAGACCTCGTTGTGCTCCTGCTTCTGCGGGTTCATCACGGTGACGAGCAGCACCTGCTTGCCGCGCTGGGCGACCCCGGTGAAGGTGGCACCCGCGTGCGTGGTGTTGCCGTTCTTCACGCCCGCGATGCCCTGGTAGACCGGCACATCGGTGTCACCGCTGAGCAGCCGGTTGGTGTTGCGGATCTCCTGGCCCCCGAAGTCGGCGCTCACCGTGGAGCAGTAGTCCCGGAAGTCCTTCTTCTGGAGCCCGGAGCGGGCGACCAGGGTGAGGTCGTACGCCGAGGACACCTGGTGCGGCTCGTCGTAGCCGTCGGGGGAGAGCACATGGGTGTCCAGGGCCTGGAGTTCGTCCGCGTGGTGCTGCATGTCCTGGACGGTCTGCGCGACGCCACCGTTCATCGCGGACAGCACATGCACCGCGTCGTTGCCCGAGCGCAGGAACACCCCGAGCCACAGATCGTGCACGCTGTAGGTCTTGCCCGGCTTTATGCCGACCACGCTGGAGCCCTCGCCCATCCCGGCGAGGTCCTTCGCGGCGACCTTGTGCTCCGTCGTCCGCGGGAAGCGGGGCAGCAGGGTGTCCGCGAACAGCATCTTCATCGTGGACGCCGGGGGCAGTGCCCAGTGTGCGTTGTGCGAGGCCAGCACCTCGCCGCTCTGCGCGTCGGAGACGATCCAGGAACGCGCCGTCAGATCCTTGGGCAGCACCGGGACGCCGGGCGCGAGGTTCACCTGGGTGCCGGGCAGGCCGAGCCGGGCGCCGCCGAGCGTCGACATATGGGCCGGAGGCGTGGCGGCCGGGGTCTTGTCGGCGGCCGGGGCGGCGAGGGCGGCAGGCGCGGTGACGGCGAGGGACAGCAGGGTCGCGGCGCTGATCAGCAGGGATCGCCGGGCGGTGTTCATGGGTGCGGGCACGATCGAGAACGTACCCGTGGCCGACCGGGAAGACCCGCCCCAGCCCCTGTCGCGAAAGCGCACCCCGGATACTGGAGGTATGAAACTCAGCCGCCCGGTCTCCTGGTTCCTGCTCGCCTTCGGGGTGTGGAGCTGGTTCATCTGGGTCACTTTCGTAAAGAACCTGGTCAAGGACGGCAGCGGTCTCGCCTTCCATGACGGCCGGCCGACCGCCTATTTCTGGGTGCACCTGGTGCTGGCGATCGTCTCCTTCGTATTGGGGACGGTCATCGGGGGCATCGGGTTGCGCGGTCTGCGGGCCCTGCGCCGGGAGACCTCGCCCATGTGACCGGAATCTCCCCAGCCACCTGTGGAGACGCTGTGAAGACGCGGCGAACGCCCGGCGGAGACAACGTCTTGGGCAAGTTCTTCCACAACTGGTCAGAAAGCCCTTCACACACCGAAACACGTGTGATTGGGTGAGCCGCGTCACTCAGGGGAGTGGCGGGATTTGTGCTGACCAGGGGTAGGACCTCACAAGGGTCTGGGGAGGGCACCACCGTGCGATCTGTTCGCATGCGGATTGTTGTGACATTGCTCGTGCTGGCGATCGTGGGCATCGGCGGCTGGAAACTGCTGCCGTCACAGGAGAACAAGAACAAGACCATCACGGTCGGAACCACGGACGCGGTCACCTCGCTCGACCCGGCCGGCGCGTACGACGCGGGGTCCTGGGCCCTGTTCAGCAACGTGTTCCAGACACTGATGACCTTCGAGCCGGACGGCGTGCAGCCGGTGCCGGACGCGGCCAAGAGCTGCGCCTTCGTCGGCAGCGCCACGAAGACCTACCGGTGCACCCTGCGCACGGGGATCACCTTCCCCAGCGGGCGGGCGATGACGGCCGAGGACGTGAAGTTCTCCTTCGACCGGGTCAAGCGGATCAACTCCGACGTCGGCCCCTCCTCGCTGCTCGCCGACCTCTCCTCGGTGACCGCCGACAACGCGCACACCGTCACCTTCCACCTCTCGGAGCCGGACGCCACCTTCCCGCTGAAGGTCGCCACCGGCGCGGGCGCGATCGTGGACCGGGACACCTACCCGGCGAACGCGCTGCGCAAGGACTCCTCGGTCGACGGCACCGGTCCCTACCGGCTCACCTCCTACACCAAGGACCAGCAGGCCCGGCTCGCGCCGAACCCGACGTACAAGGGCTATCTGGGCTCCACCGGCCGCCCGATCGAGCTGCGCTACTACACCGACTCCGCGAAGCTGAACGCCGCGTGGAAGGCGAAGGACATCGACGTGGCGTCGCGGACGCTGCCGCCGGACGTGCTCGCCGGGCTGAACCCGAGCGATCCCAAGGAGCGGGTGACCGAGTCCGACTCGTCCGAGACCCGCAACCTGTACCTCAACACCCGGGCGAGCTCCCCGCTGCACGACGTACGGGTGCGGCAGGCGGTCGCCTGGCTCGTCGACCAGGAGCAGCTGGCGGCCACGGTCTACCAGGGCACGGTCGACCCGCTGTACTCCCTGATCCCGACCGGCATCACCGGCCACACCACGTCCTTCTTCGACGCCTACCCGACGCAGAGCACCAAGAAGGCGCGCGAGCTGCTCACCCAGGCCGGGGTGAGCCTGCCGGTCCGCTTCACCTTCGCCTACGGCAAGGGCCAGGGCCCCGGTGAGCTGGAGGCCGCGGCGCTGAAGAAGCAGCTGGAGGCGGGCGGCCTGTTCAAGGTCGACGTCAAGGGCTACGAGTGGACGGACTTCCAGGAGCGGATGGCCGCGGGCAAGCTCGACGCCTGGGCCGTCGGCTGGGTCGCGGACTACCCCGACGCCGACACCTTCGGCCAGCCGCTGGTCGGCACCGGCTCCACCATGGCCACCGGCTACAGCAACAAGACGGTCGACCAACTCATCCGCAACAGCCAGCAGTTCGCCGACCGGAGCCGGGCCGCCTCCGACTTCCAGCAGATCCAGTCCACCATCGCCCAGGACGTCCCCCTGGTCCCCCTGTGGCAGCGCAAGGAGTACACGGTCACCACGGAGGACGTGGGCGGCGGCCAGTACCTGATGGACGGCACGGGCGTGTACCGCCTGTGGCGGCTGGACTGGATCTGACCCAGGACGCAGCGCGGGCCGTCCCCGGAAGGGGGCGGCCCCGCGTCGTTCAGTCCCGGGGCTCCGCGCCCGGAGCCGGGCTCGTGGCCGGGCTCGGTGTCGGCAGCAGTCTCGTCATGCCCGGCAGGAAGTCCGTGAACAGTTCGTGGACCTCCAGGACCAGGGGGCGCAGGACGCGGAAGCGGGAGAGGGTGACGCCGCGGGCGGTGAGGCGGGCGCCGCGGCGGGCCAGGCGGTAGCTGCGTTCGCGGTTCTCGGTGCGGTCGAAGATCCAGTACATGACGAGGCCCATCTGGGCCAGCCACATCAACTCCGGCAGTACGTCACGGAGTTCCGCCGGGACCTTGGCCTTGGAGCCGGCCAGCACCTCCCGGTGCACCTGGATCGCCTGCTCGCGCGCGTGCTCGCTCTCCTGCGAGAAGGGGCTCAGCGGGCTGTCCGGATCGGCGGCGTTCTTGAAGAACTGCACCGCGAACTCGTGATACGGCCGCGCGAGGTCCAGCCAGGTGGTGAGGACGCCCGCGAGCCGCGTCTCCAGGTCCGTCTCCCGCTCCAGGATCCCCCGCACCGCCAGCCGGTGTTCGGCCGCGATCCGGTCGTAGAAGCCCTGGATCAGGTGTTCCTTGCCCTCGAAGTAGTAGTACGCGTTGCCGACGGAGACGCCCGCCTCCTGGGCGATCGCCCGCATGGTGGTCTTGTCGTACCCCCGCTCCCGGAACAGCCGCAGGGCCGTCTCCAGGATCAGCGCACGGGTCTGCTCGGACTTGCTGCTGGGGGTACCGGCCGCCTCGGGACCGTCGTTGTTCACGGGCACGCCACGAAGCCTAACGAGTGCCGTCCGCGCGCTCGGCTCAGCCTCTGCGCCCCAGCTCCGGACGCCGGGTGTAGTCCGTCAGGCCGAGCACATTGCCCCAGGGGTCCGCGATCTCCACCGTCCAGCCGGTCGCCGTCTGGAAGACCTCGTCCACCGGCTCGATGCCCACCGCGGACAGCCGCCGCGCCGCCGCCCGCGCGTCCGGCACCTCCAGCCACAGGCGCGGCGAGGGCCACGGCGGACTGCGATGGCCCAGCGCCTCCTCCACCCGCAGCAGGATCCCCGGTGTCTCCTTGCCCGCCGTGAGCAGCGCGATCCCGGCCTCGTCGAACCGGAACCCCACCCCGAACCCGGCCCGCTCGTAGAACCCGACGGCCTCCGCGAGGTCCCCGACGGGGAGCAGCACGTTGTCGAACCCGAGCAGTTCGTACGACTCTTCGTCTGACATGTCGTCAGATTAGAGCGCGGGCCGCCGGGATCCCGTGATTGCCGGGCCGTCGGCTCGCGTGCGTCACATGCTGCTCAGCGAGCGGGCGTAGTTGACCTGCCCCATGATCGCCGGGAACGTCTCCGGACCGAACGCCGGCACCATCGTCTGGTGGTGCCGTCCCCCGCTGGTCACGGTGACCTGGATGTAGCCCGTGGTCCGCTTCTCCTTCATCAGCAGGAAGAGCAGCCCGAGCAGGCAGAGCAGGGCGAACACGACCGCGAGGACGATCGCGTGCGTCGGTATCTTCTCCTCGGTGCGCGACATGTCCGTCACGTTCCAGACCGCACCGCGCAGCGGCAGCTGACCGGCCGGCGTGATGATCTGATCGCCCATCACCGTGATGTCACCGATGGAGAGCAGGGGCGCGCCGCCCATCGGCAGCGCGCCCGCGGTCGGCGGCTGCGGAAAGCCGTACCCCTGCGCGGGCGCACCCGCGGCGGGGTACCCGTACCCCGGCGGCGGTGTGTCCGACGGACCGGGCGGATGACCGGGGCCCCAGTCGCCGGCGCCGCTCTGGTACGGGTTCTGCTCGGTCACGCTGGTGCCCCCGGTAGGTCGTGAAAGGCGTGGACAAGATACGAGGGCCGTTCCCCCGAACGGGGGAACGGCCCTCGTATTGTGCCAGTCGTCGCGTCAGTAGCGGCGGGTGATCAGCGCCCGCTTGACTTCCTGGATCGCCTTGGTGACCTCGATGCCACGCGGGCACGCGTCGGTGCAGTTGAAGGTCGTACGGCAGCGCCACACGCCGTCACGGTCGTTCAGCACCTCCAGACGCTGCTCCCCGGCCTCGTCACGCGAGTCGAAGATGAAGCGGTGGGCGTTGACGATCGCGGCCGGGCCGAAGTACTGGCCGTCGTTCCAGAACACCGGGCAGGAGGACGTGCACGCGGCGCACAGGATGCACTTGGTGGTGTCGTCGAAGCGCGCCCGGTCCTCGGCGGACTGCAGACGCTCGCGCGTCGGCTCGTTCGTCTCCTTGGTGATCAGGAACGGCATGACGTCCCGGTACGCCTGGAAGAACGGCTCCATGTCCACGACCAGGTCCTTGAGGACCGTCAGGCCCTTGATGGGCTCGACCGTGATCGGCTTCTCGGGGTTGATGTCCTTGATCAGCGTCTTGCAGGCAAGACGGTTCTTGCCGTTGATCCGCATGGCGTCCGAACCGCAGATGCCGTGCGCGCAGGAGCGGCGGAACGTGAGGGTGCCGTCGATGTCCCACTTGATCTTGTGGAGACCGTCGAGGACACGCTCCTTCGGGTCGATCTCCAGCTGGAAGTCTTCCCAGACGGCCTCCGCCGAGACCTCCGGGTTGAACCGGCGGATCCGGAAGGTGACCGTGATGTAGGGGGAGTCGGCGAAGCCGGGCTCGGGCTGGCCGGCCGCGTCCGCCTTGTCCAGAACAGGGGTAGCCATCAGTACTTACGCTCCATCGGCTGGTAGCGGGTCTGGACGACCGGCTTGTAGTCGAGACGGATGGACTCGGTGCCGTCGTCGCCCACCTCGCGGTACGCCATGGTGTGGCGCATGAAGTTGACGTCGTCGCGGTTCGGGTAGTCCTCGCGGTAGTGACCGCCGCGGGACTCCTTGCGGGCCAGGGCCGACGTGGCCATGACCTCGGCCAGGTCGAGCAGGTTGCCCAGCTCGATGGCCTCCAGGAGGTCCGTGTTGAACCGCTTGCCCTTGTCCTGGATGGACACGTTCTTGTAGCGCTCGCGCAGCTCGGCGATCTTCTCGACCGCAGTCTTGATCGTCTGCTCGGTACGGAACACCATGACGTTGGCGTCCATGGTCTCCTGCAGCTCGCGGCGCAGCGTGGCCACCCGCTCGTTGCCGGTGGAGTTGCGCAGTCGCTCGATCTGCTCGATGACCAGGCTCTCCGGGTTCTCCGGCAGCTCGATGAACTCGGCCGTGTGGGAGTACTCGGCGGCGGCGATGCCCGCGCGGCGCCCGAAGACGTTGATGTCGAGCAGCGAGTTGGTGCCCAGGCGGTTGGCGCCGTGCACCGACACGCAGGCGACCTCGCCGGCCGCGTACAGACCCGGCACGACGGTGGTGTTGTCCGCCAGGACCTCACCCTCGACGTTGGTCGGGATGCCACCCATCGCGTAGTGCGCGGTCGGCTGGATCGGGATCGGGTCCGTGTACGGCTCGATACCGAGGTAGGTGCGCGCGAACTCGGTGATGTCCGGGAGCTTGGCGTCCAGCTGCTCCGGCGGCAGGTGGGTGAGGTCCAGGTACACGTGGTCGCCCTCGGGACCGCAGCCGCGGCCCTCGCGGATCTCCGTGTAGATGGAGCGGGACACGACGTCACGGGACGCCAGGTCCTTCATGACGGGAGCGTACTTCTCCATGAAGCGCTCGCCGTCCTTGTTGCGCAGGATGCCGCCCTCACCGCGGGCACCCTCGGTGAGCAGGATGCCCATGCGCCAGATGCCGGTCGGGTGGAACTGGAAGAACTCCATGTCCTCCAGCGGCAGACCCCGGCGGTAGCAGGCGGCCTGGCCGTCACCGGTCAGGGTGTGCGCGTTGGAGGTCACCCGGAAGAACTTGCCGGTGCCGCCGGACGCGTAGATGACCGACTTCGCCTGGAAGACGTGGATCTCGCCGGTCGCCAGCTCGTAGGCCACGACACCGGCGGACTTCTTGACCCCGTCGACCTCGACGATCAGCTGGTCCAGGACGTAGAACTCGTTGAAGAACTCCACGCCCTCCTTGACGCAGTTCTGGTACAGCGTCTGGAGGATCATGTGGCCGGTGCGGTCGGCCGCGTAGCAGGCACGGCGGACCGGGGCCTCGCCGTGGTTGCGGGAGTGACCGCCGAAGCGGCGCTGGTCGATCTCACCCTTGGGCGTCCGGTTGAACGGCAGGCCCATCTTCTCCAGGTCGAGGACCGCGTCGATGGCCTCCTTCGCCAGGATCTCGGCGGCGTCCTGGTCGACCAGGTAGTCGCCGCCCTTGATCGTGTCGAAGGTGTGCCACTCCCAGTTGTCCTCCTCCACGTTGGCGAGCGCGGCGGCCATACCGCCCTGCGCGGCGCCCGTGTGGGAGCGGGTGGGGTAGAGCTTGGTCAGGACCGCGGTGCGGCTGCGCTTCGTCGCCTCGATGGCGGCACGCATGCCCGCGCCACCGGCGCCGACGATGACGGTGTCGTACTTGTGGATCTTCATGATTCTCGCAGCCCCGTGCCTAGCGGATGTTCGGGTCGAAGGTGAAGATCACCAGCGTGCCCAGCAGGATGGTCCACACCGTGGCGGTGTACAGCAGGGCCTTCAGCCACATGCGGGACGCGGCCCGCTCGGCGTAGTCGTTGATGACCGTGCGCAGGCCGTTGGCGCCGTGCAGCATCGCGAGCCACAGCATGGCCAGGTCCCAGATCTGCCACCAGGGGGAGGCCCAGCGGCCGGCGACGAAGGCGAAGCCGACCTTGGAGACGCCGCCGTCCAGGACCAGCTGGATGACCAGGTGGCCGATGACGAGGACGACCAGCACGATGCCGGACAGGCGCATGAACAGCCACGCCGCCAGCTCGAAGTTGCCGCGGGTGGACTTCGGGGTCTTCTTGGTCCGCCTGCGCGGCGCCTCGATCAGCGGGGCCGGGTTGTCCACGTTGTAGACGGCGGCACCCTCGACGGGGCCGACCCCGGAGGCGGTGGTCTCAGTGGTAGACATCGGCGTCAGCTCCCGAACAGAACACGAGCGGCGTGGCCGAGCACGGGGTAGATCGCGCCGAGCATGAGCACGACCCAGACACCCATCACGGTCCAGAACATCTGCTTCTGGTAGCGCGGGCCCTTCGACCAGAAGTCGACGGCGATGACGCGCAGACCGTTGAGCGCGTGGAAGAGGATTGCGGCGACGAGGCCGTACTCCAGCAGCGCGACGATCGGCGTCTTGTACGTGGCCACGACCTTGTCGTAGGCCTCGGGGGAGACACGCACGAGAGCGGTGTCCAGCACGTGTACGAACAGGAAGAAGAAGATGAGGACGCCGGTGACTCGGTGAGCCACCCAGGACCACATTCCTTCCCGGCCGCGGTACAGCGTTCCAGCCGGCACGGAAGAACCCTCCGGGAGCGGGGATTAGGGCCGCGCCGGCTTCACTGTCGGTCGGGCCCGGCCGGGTACGGTCCACCGGCCCCCAGCATGGTATCCGTGTGGCGGGGCGAGGCTTACGGGGGGCCTACCTGTGTGATCAAACTGGCACGCGGTTGGGCTAGCGGCGGGCGGACAAGAGGGTGGTATGTCCCGTTATCGCCCGGGTGTGGGCGCGTTCGGGCTGGTCGCACAGCTCCCCGCACCCCTCAGATATGTGCCCAGTCGGCCCCTTGCGAGGCGGCGGAGCTCGTCCGCGGCTATCGCGCGTTCCTCGTCGGGATCGTTCGCCGATCGTGACCGGATGGCTTCCAGGACGCGGTCGGCGGTCTCGCCCGGCACCGTGTCCCCCAGATAGATGACGAACACATGTCCGAACCGCGCCTCGTATGCCGCATGTGCCGCGTCCAGGGCCATGTGCGCGGCCGAGTATGTGTCCTCCGGCAGCCGCGGCAGCGACTCGTGGGAGAGGGCCTCGGAGATGTCGGCGGGAGAGAGGTCGTACGCCGCCTCGTCCGCCGCGGCCAGGAGGGCGTCCAGATCGGGGTAGGGGCGGTGGGCCGCGACGCGGTGGGACCAGCGCGGGCTGTGCAGGCAGCGCAGGAGGAGGGCCCGGGCCTCGGTGGCGCACACCGCGTTGAAGGCGTCGAGGGGCCGGGGCAGCTGTGGGGGGTGGTAAACGGGCAGCGTGGGTCCTCGCGTCACAGGTCGTGTGTGGCAGGGGAGTGCTGTGAAAGATGTGTCGTCAGGTTATCGAGAGTGGTAACTCTGTGTCCGCCTGCTGCCTGAAATTCACCCGGACGGGAGAGTTTGCGCACGCTCGGGTGACCGTTCGAGTGGCGAGGGGCCTTACGTTGGGCGAGTGACCCAGCACAGGCGCCGGGCGTCGGCGCAACAGGTGAAGCGGAAACGGATGGCGGTGGCCGCCGCGGTGGCCGGGACCGTCGCCCTCGGGACGGGCATCGGGGTGTGGGCCTCGTCGGGCGGTGGCGGTGACCAGGGCTCCGCCGGGCAGGCGACCGTCGCCGAGACGAATCCCTCGCCCACCCGGTCGTACCCGATGTCCAAGGCGCCGCAGACGATCCCGGCGGTCCGCTCGCACACCCCGGCGCGCGGGCCCGGCTGGCGGCCGCGGCCCGGCGACCGCGTGGTGATCGCCGACGCGGGCCTCGCCGACGAGGGCAGGCTGATAGCCGGCGAGCTGGGGATGAGCTACGCGGGGCAGAAGGACGACACCAGGGCGGGTGATCTGCGGCTGTCGCTGGGCGGCGGGGGCGGCGGGGGCGGCGACGACCAGGAGTCGTACACCATGACCGTCCGGGGCGGCCGGGTCGACATCAGCGGGCCGGGCCAGGCCGGGGTCTTCTACGGCACCCGGACCCTGAAGCAGGAGGTCCACGGGGGCGGTACGGCACCGGAGGGCGTCGTGCGCGACGAGCCGGCCAAGCCGGTGCGCGGCTTCATGCTGGACATCGCGCGCAAACCGTACTCCGAGTCCTGGATAGAGGACCGGATACGGGAGCTGGGGGACCTGAAGTACAACGAGCTGGGGCTGCACTTCTCCGACGACCAGGCCTTCCGGATCGAGTCCAGCACCCACCCGGAGATCGTCTCCCCGGACCATCTCACCAAGGCGCAGGTCAAGCGCATCGTGGCGCTGGCGAACAGCCGGCACATCACCGTCGTGCCGGAACTCGACTCGCCCGGACACCTGGGCGCGGTCCTCGCCGCCCACCCGGACCTCAAGCTGCGCAACGGCAACGGCGTGGTGACCAAGGGCGCGATCGACATCTCCAAGCCCGGCTCGGCCGAGCTGATCGACGACCTTTTGAACGAGTACGCGGGGCTGTTCACCGGCGATCAGTGGAACCTCGGCGGCGACGAGTACCAGGCGCTGATGGCGAGCAACCCCCAGACCGCCTATCCGCAGCTGGCCGCGGCCGCCCGGCAGAAGTTCGGCGCGAACGGCAATGTCGCCGACCTCACCACCCAGTGGCTCAACGACCGCGCCGCCACCGTCCGCGCCCACGGCAGGACCATGCGCGCCTGGAACGACGGCTTCTACCGCAGCGCCACCGCCGTGCGGCCCGCGGACGATCTCCAGGTCGCCTACTGGACCGGCAAGGAGATCGGCGCCCGGCCGCCGCAGGACTATCTGAGCGCCGGCCGCAAACTCATCAACTACAACGACGAGTTCCTCTACTACGTCCTCGGCCAGCCGCAGACCTTCGTCTACCCGACCGGGCAGCGGATCTACGAGCAGTGGAACCCGCGGGTGGTGCGCGGCACCACCGCCGTCCCGGCGCGGTACGACGATCAGATCCTCGGCGGCATCTTCGCGGTGTGGGGCGACCTCCCCGATGCGCAGACGCCGGACCAGGTCGCGGCCGGCATCCGGATGCCGCTGCGGGCCACCGTCCAGAAGCTGTGGGACCCGGGCACGCCCGCCCTGTCCTGGACGGACTTCAAGTCCCTGGCGGACCGGCTGGGCTGAGCCCCGGCTGGGCTGATCTCCGGCGGAGCTGTGTCATTTCTGTGGACGTGAGGTGATCATCGGACGTATCTTCCGATGTTCACCTTTCCGGCGGGCCGCGTGCATGTCGTACGCGGGCCGTCGGTCGCCGTTTCTCACCTCGGGGGAATCTCCGCACCATGGCCACGCCCATGCCCGTCCCGCCCCAGCCCGCACCGCCCCTGGCGCCGCCGCCCGGCGCCCCGCCGCGCTCGCCCGCCGGGCTCGGCCTGGCCGCGGCCGTCCTGCTGGGGCTGGTCGTCGCCGCCGACCTGTTCGCCTGCTTCGCGGACCAGACGCAGGCGAGCGTCGCCCAGGACCTGCTCGGCGGCGTCGACGAGGGCCTGGTCCGCCGGGCCCACCACGCCGACACCCTCTACAACGCGGCGAGCATCACCCAGGGGGTCGTCCTGGTGGCCACGATCGCCGTCTATCTGTGCTGGCTGTGGCGGGTGCGGACGAACGCCGAGGTGTTCGAACCGCACGGGCACCGCATGAAGCGCGGCTGGGCCATCGGGGGCTGGTTCGTGCCGATCGGCAACCTGTGGCTGCCGCGCCGGGTCGTCGTGGACGTCTGGACGGCCAGTGCCCTGCCGGGCGCCCGGGTGCGGACCACTCCGGTCAACGCCTGGTGGACGCTGTGGATCATCAGCCTCCTCGTGGGCCGGGCCGCCTCCCGGCAGTACGACGACGCCCACGGCCCCGATCAACTCGCCGACGCCGCACGGCTGATGCTGTTCTCCGACGCGCTGGACGCCGCGGCCGCGATCCTCGCCGCCGTGGTCGTCGTCCATCTGACCCGGATGCAGCGGGCCAGGATTCTCGCGGGCCCCGCCGTGCTGCCCGCCTTTGGCTGAAACTCGACCGCTGTGACACTTCCGCTCGGTTGCACGCAGTAAGGGGAAGTGCGGGCTCCGTACCGGTCGGCGCCCAGACCAGGGAGGCTTCATGAGCCTTGAGGAACGGATCGCGCGGGCCGACGAACGGGGGCTCGCCGCCGGCGGATTGGCCTGTTTGGATCGGTGCCTGCCGCTGCTCGACGGCGACGAGGAACTGCTGCGCCCGCTGTGGGGGAGCCTCGCCGACGGATCGGACTGGAGCGCTCCCCTGGAGAAGGCGCGGGGCGCGCTCCTCGGCCTCGGCGGGGAAGAGGCGGCGGGGGAGGGCGGGGACGAGCACGCGGAGGCGGTGCGGCTCGTCGCGCACATGCTGGACACGGCCCCGGCCGAGCGCACCGCCGAGGCGGTACGGCCCTGGGCCGAGTCCTGTTCCGCGGTCTCGCTGCGCGTCCACCGGCTGCTCGACCCCGCGGCCGAGGGCGCCCCGGACCCGGCCGGGACCGAGGACCCGCCGCCGCTCGTCGCCGCCGAGCTGCGCCGCCAGATCACCGTGCTCGAACTCCTCGAAGGCCACGGCAAGCAGGGCCTGCGCCGCGCCCTCGATGTGTCGGGCGAGGGCCGCCGGGTGCTGCGCGCGGTGGTCTCGCGGCGGGCGCGCGGGAGTGCGGAGAGCGGGGTGTGACGGTCGTGCGGCGGCGGTGGGGTGGTCCTGCGACGGTTGGCGAAACGGTTCCTCGGAGGGTGACGAAAGCTCCGCCCCGCTCGCTCTTCCTTATGTGAACGCCCATGTGACGGCCCATGTGACGGCCGATACGACCGCTGCCGCGACCGCCCCGGACGGGACGGCCGCGCAGGAGACCAGGCCCCACGCCGCCGCGAAGCCCGTGCGCTGGGCGGCGGACGCGGTCGCGACCATGCGCGAGGGCGCCCGGGTGCGGCTCGACTACTCGGCGCAGAGCCTGTGGCGCGTGGACCGCATGATCGAGGAGATACGACGCGAGGGGGCGCCCATCGAGGCGGTCGCCGGCGTGCTGCGGGGCTTCGGCGCGTACGCCGGTGAGGTGGTCGTCCGCCGCACCGGCGCCGAGTGGTGGGCGACCGGCGGCGAACACTGGGTGCGCACCCCCGACGGCCGGCTCTGGGACCCCGTCGAGGAGGCCCGGCGCGCCTTCCTTGGCCATGGTTCGCTGCGGTTGCTGTGCAGGGACGCGACGGCGGACGCCTGAGCGCGCGGCGGCCGGTGTCTGACGGGCCGTTCGCTGTGACACTTCTGTCAGGGCGGACGCTGATGACCGTGGAGGGCGAAGGACACGGCCGGAGCGTGTCGCACCGTGCGGGACGCGCCGGTGGCCATGAACTCGGCACGACGAGGACGGTCTTGGGCCAGGGAGGGCAGCCCCGCAGCCGGCGGCCGCGGGATACGGAGCTGGGCGCGGCCGTCGCGCGGGCCCAGGACGGCGACGAGAGCGCCTTCGCGGTGGCCTACCGGATCGTGCAGCCCGGCCTGATCGGCTATCTGCGCGGGCTGGTCGGCGAGGACGCGGAGGACGTGGCCGCCGACGCCTGGCTGGAGATAGCGCGGGATCTCGGCCGGTTCACCGGTGACGGCGCGGGCTTCCGCGGCTGGACCGCGACCATCGCCCGCCATCGCGCCCTGGACCATCTGCGCCGCCGCCGCACCCGGCCCCGTACCACCGCGCTCGACCAGGACGCGCTGGACCGGGCGGCCCCGCACAGCACGCATGAGCAGGCCCTGGAGTCGCTGTCCACCGCGCGCGCCCTCGCACTGGTGCGCTCCCTGCCCCGGGACCAGGCGGAGGCCGTGCTGCTCCGGGTGGTCGTCGGCCTCGACGGCCCCGCCGCCGCACGCGTCCTCGGCAAGCGCCCCGGCGCGGTCCGTACCGCCGCGCACCGCGGCCTCAGACGCCTCGCCCGCACCCTGGCACCCGACCCGGGCATGCCGGATGAGGGCCCCGGCACGCCGGGGGAGTCGAAGTGAACGGCACGGGGGACGAGGACGGAATCGGACATGGAATCGGACATGGGTGAACGCGACGGCGACCGACGGGGCACCGGGCGCGCCGCGACGCCCGACATCGAGTCCCACCTCGGCACGGCCCTGCGCGCCTACACCCCCGACCCCGAGGCCGAACGCCGCGCCCTGGCCGCCTTCCGCACCGCCCACGCATCCGGCCGCGTCCCCCACACACGCCCCCGCGACGACTGGCGCCCCGCCCCCACCCGGGCGGCGCCGCGCTGACCCTGGCCTCCCTCACCCCGGGTGGCATCGCGCCCCACGTGGCCGAAGGCACGGACTCCGGGCCGCTTCTCCCGCGTGCGGCCGCCGCTCGTCGCGGGTGTGACGCTTTTCGAGGTCGCGGCGCAGTATCGAGTCACCCGACTGGTCACGTCTCCCGCACGTCCGTACGACGCAAGGGGTTGCGATGGGGCGAGAGTTCTGGCGGACGATCCGGACGGCCATCGAGAAGGACAACTGGACCGCCCGCCTCGTGGTGGTCTTCCTCACGGTGGCTGTCGTCGTCGGGGGCCACATGGCCACCGTCACGAGGTGACCCGGGCCCGGCGCCAAGGGCAACGGCCGGGGCCGCCACCCCCCACAGGAGAGGCCCCGACCGTCGCTCTGAGGGCCGCTGGGCGACCCGTACTCTCTACAGCGCCGTGGGTGCGTTTTCTGTCACACCTCGGGCGCGTTCCGTCCTCACCCGGTGCTCACCCTGCGCATACCCGCACCCGGTCACGAGTTAGTTGCATCTTCTACGGACATGGACGGGGCAAGGTTTCAGGCCGTAACGTGCCATTCGCGCCGACCAGAAGACAGGCGTAAAGGGAGTGCGGTGCTGGGGGACGACGCGGAGCTGACCGCCGCGGTGCGTGCGGCACAGGACGGCGACGAGAGTGCGTTCCGTGCGGTGTACCGCGCGGTGCATCCACGGCTGCTCGGGTACGTGCGCACGCTCGTCGGCGATCCCGACGCCGAGGACGTGGCCTCCGAGGCCTGGCTGCAGATCGCCCGCGACCTCGACCGGTTCAGCGGGGACGCCGACCGGTTCCGCGGCTGGGCCGCCCGGATCGCCCGCAACCGGGCCCTGGACCACATCCGGATGCGCGGCCGCCGCCCCGCGATCGGCGGCGACGAGACCGAACTGACCGGCCGCGCCGCCGAGTCCGACACCGCGGGTGAGGCCATCGAGGCGCTCACCACCGGCAGCACCCTCTCCCTCATCGCCCGGCTCCCGCAGGACCAGGCCGAGGCGGTCGTCCTGCGCGTGGTCGTCGGCCTCGACGCCAAGACCGCCGCCGAGACCCTCGGCAAACGCGCGGGCGCCGTCCGCACCGCCGCGCACCGCGGCCTGAAACGGCTCGCCGAACTGCTCGGCGACGACCCGGAGACGGCGGGCGTCCTCGACGCGCTGCCACCCCAGCGGGACCCCGAGCAGACCCCCCGGCCCGGATCGGGGCGAGCGAACCGGCCAGACCCCGAGCGAGAACCGCGTGGACCCGCGGTGACGTCCGCCACTGTGACGCATACGCGTGCGCGGACGCAGAAGGACATGTGATGGCCGACGAGCAGGACAAGTGGCTCAACCCGGAGACGGCGGAACGCCTGTTGGACGGGGAGCCCCTGGAAGCCGTCGACCCCGCCGCCCGTGACCAGGCCGAACGCCTTTCCCGGGTGCTCGACGCGCTGTCCGCGCAGGCGGCCCCGGTCGCCTTCGAACTCCCCGGTGAGCAGGCCGCCCTGGCCGCGTTCCGCAAGGCCCGCGAGGCCGCCGCCGACGAGCGCACGGCCGCGCTCGCCGCGGCCGCTCCCGGCCACCGGACCGGCGCGGTCGGCGCGAGCGCGCACGGATCCGGCGCGGGTGCCCGCGGCCATGACGCGGGGCTCGTCCGTATCGGCGCCCCCGTCCGGACCGGCGCCCCCGTCCGGACCGGCGCCCCCGCCCGTGTCGGCGCCGTCGCCCGCCGCCCCCGCTGGGCCCGCCCGGTGCGGCTCGCGCTGGCCGCGGTGGTGGCCGCCGGTACCCTCGGCGGGGTCGCCATGGCCGCAGGCGGAGTACTGCCCACGCCGTTCGACGTGGAGAAGCCGGCCCCCGCCGTCACCGCCACCGCGGACAACTCCGCCCACCCGCCCGCCTCGGCCACCCCGCAGGCGTCCGGCGGCCTCCAGGTCCCCGGGGGCGGCGCGGACCCGGGACCGGACGACGGCTCCGAGCACGCCGGTGCGCCGGACGGCCGTACGGGTACGAGCGCTCACCCCGGCACCTCCACCGACCCGGGCGGCGGCCGCTGGAACGGAGCGCTCACCGCCTGCCGCGACCTGCGCTCCGGCACCGGACTGAACGCCGACCGCCGACGCGCCCTGGAGAACCTCGCGGGCGGCTCCGCCCGGCTCACCCAGTACTGCAAGCTCGTGCTGGCCGCGGGCGACCACCTCGCCGGAAACCCCGCCCAGGGCAAGGGCCGCGAGGGCCGCGACCACGGCGGCCAGGGCTCGGACCAGGGCCAGGGGCAGAGCCGGGGCAGGGGCTCGGGCCAGGGCGGCAACGGGCAGGGCGGTGACGGAAAGGGCGGCGACGACGAGAGCCACCCCGGCATGGGCCACGGCAAGGGCAGCGGAAACGGCCATGGCGGCGGCGACACCTTCGGCAAGGTGCGCCTGCGGCATCGCGGCCCCGCCGCCCCGGCACCCGCGCCGCCGCACGCCCCCCGGCACACCCCCTCGCACGCTCCGCCGCACGCCCCGCGCGGCCACGGCAGGTCCGCGTCCGGCACCGCCCCGCAGTCGGCGCCCACCTCCACCCGCTGATCAATCTTGATCGCCCACACCCCTCTGACCTGGCACTTTCAGACGTCGCGAAAGTTTTTCCGCGCAGGGTGTGACACTTTTGGATCCCTCGACGCAGTACTGAGTGAGCCGACTGGTCATCGGCCGTAGCACTGAGCCGGGGTTCCCCCCGTACCCACGGCTCGTGCACCTGGCGCGGGCGGGACATGTTCCCCCGGTCCCGCCCGCGCCCCAAAGTCCAGAAGTTCGGCCCCCGGCCTCACCGGTACACGACGACCTTGTCGCCCACCCGCACCTCCGCGAACACCTCGGCGATCGCCCCCTCGTCCCGTACGTTCACGCACCCGTGCGAACCCCCGGCGTAGCCGCGCGCCGCGAAGTCGTACGAGTAGTGCACCGCCTCGCCGCCGCTGAAGAACATCGCGTACGGCATCGGCGAGTCGTACAGGGTCGACACATGGTGGCGGGACTTCCAGTACACGTGGAAGGTGCCCTCGCGGGTCGGGCTGCGCAGCGTGCCGAAGCGCACGGCCGTCTCGGTGACGGTCCGCCCGTCGACCATCCAGCGCAGCGTCCGGCTGGTCTTGCTGATGCACAGCGCCCGGCCCGTCAGACAGCGCGGATCGGGCGCGGCGGCGGGCTGGCCGCCCATCAGATACAGCTCCCACTTGCCCGGCGGCCGGGTCATCGCCACCAGCCGCCGCCAGGTCACGGCGTCCGTGACACCGGTGACCGGCAGCCCGCGCTTGCCCTGGAAGCCCCGTACGGCCCGCTCGGTGAGATCGTCGTACGAACCCGTGGGTCCGTCGAACAGCCAGTCCAGCTGCCGCAGCCGCGCCTGGAGTTCCCGTACGCCCGATCCGGTGTCGCCCGGCCGCCACGGCACCCCCGCGTTCCCCGTGGACAGCGGGCCCCCGCCCAGCGGCCGGCCGTCCGCGCCCAGCGGCTGCACGGTGCATCCGCACAGCGCGACGAGGGCGGCGAGAACTCCGAGCGCGGCGCGGGCCCTGCCCCTGGTCCTCATCCCTGGATGCTTCCCCACGTGACCCCCGCCGAACTACGAGGCATGGTGAGGAGGTACGGAACGTACCCCGGAGGCATCCATGGCGCGTGAGTCGGAGTCGGGCCTGCCGATCGAGCCGGTCTACGGGCCGGCCGCGCTGACCGGCTGGGACCCGGCCGAGCGGCTCGGGGAGCCGGGGTCGTACCCCTTCACCCGGGGGGTCTACCCGAGCATGTACACCGGCCGCCCCTGGACGATGCGCCAGTACGCCGGTTTCGGCACGGCGGCGGAGTCCAACGCCCGCTACCGGGAGCTGATCGCCCACGGCACGACCGGTCTGTCCGTCGCCTTCGACCTGCCCACCCAGATGGGCCACGACTCCGACGCGCCCCTCGCGCACGGCGAGGTCGGCAAGGTCGGCGTGGCGATCGACTCGATCGAGGACATGCGGGTGCTGTTCGACGGCATCCCGCTGGACCAGGTCTCCACATCCATGACGATCAACGCCCCGGCCGCCCTCCTGCTGCTCCTGTACCAGCTGGTCGCGGAGGAACAGGGCGTCCCGGCCGACCGGCTGACCGGCACCATCCAGAACGACGTGCTCAAGGAGTACATCGCCCGCGGCACCTACATCTTCCCGCCGAAGCCCTCGCTGCGGCTGACGGCGGACATCTTCCGGTACTGCACCGCCGAGATCCCCCGCTGGAACACGATCTCGATCTCCGGCTACCACATGGCCGAGGCCGGCGCCTCGCCCGTGCAGGAGATCGCCTTCACCCTCGCCGACGGCATCGAGTACGTGCGCACGGCGGTCGCGGCCGGGATGGACGTGGACGACTTCGCGCCGCGCCTGTCCTTCTTCTTCGTGGCCCGTACGACGTTCCTGGAGGAGGTCGCCAAGTTCCGTGCCGCGCGCCGGATCTGGGCGCGGGTGATGCGGGAGGAGTTCGGCGCGAAGAACCCCAAGTCGCTGATGCTGCGCTTCCACACCCAGACCGCCGGGGTCCAGCTCACCGCGCAGCAGCCGCAGGTGAACCTGGTCCGGGTCGCCGTCCAGGCCCTCGGCGCGGTCCTCGGCGGCACCCAGTCCCTGCACACCAACTCCTTCGACGAGGCGATCGCGCTGCCCACCGCCGCCTCCGCACGGCTCGCCCTGCGCACCCAACAGGTGCTGGCGTACGAGACGGATGTGACCGCGACCGTGGACCCCTTCGCCGGTTCCTACGCGGTGGAGCGGATGACCGACGACATGGCGGCGGCGGTCGTCGAGCTGATGGACCGGGTCGAGGGGCTGGGCGGCGCGGAGGCGGCGATCGAACAGGGCTTCCAGAAGGCCGAGATCGAGCGCAACGCCTACCGCATCGCCCAGGAGACCGACTCCGGGGAGCGGGTGGTCGTCGGCGTCAACCGCTTCCGGCTGGACGAGGAGGAGCCGTACGAGCCGCTGCGCGTGGACCCGGCCATCGAGGCCCGCCAGTGCGAGCGCCTCGCCGCACTGCGCGCCGGACGCGATCAGGGCGCGGTCGACGCCGCCCTGGCCGCGCTGAGGAAGGCCGCCGGGGGCGAGGACAACGTCCTCTACCCCATGAAGGAGGCGCTGCGGGCACGGGCCACGGTGGGCGAGGTGTGCGGGGCGCTGCGGGAAGTGTGGGGGAAGTATGTGCCGACCGACGCCTTCTGACCGGGCGCGCGCCGGACGACTCGACCCGGGGCCGGCCCGTCGGCCGACTCGACCGGGTGTCCGTCGGCCGACTCGACGGGGTGTCCGTCGGTCGGCCGGGGGTCCGTGGGCGGTTGTTCACCCCGGCCCGGACCCGTTGTCGTACCCCCGTGCGACACTCCTTTCCATGTTCGGTGTCATCCATCTCCCCACGTATCTCGCGGGTGTGGCCCTGATCGTGCTGCTCCCCGGGCCCAACTCGCTCTACGTCCTGTCCGTCGCCGCCCGCCGAGGGGTGCGCGCCGGGTACACCGCGGCCGCCGGGGTGTTCTGCGGGGACACCGTGCTCATGACCCTGTCCGCCGCCGGGGTCGCCTCGCTGCTCCAGGCCAACGCGCTGCTGTTCGGGATCGTGAAGTACGCCGGTGCCGGCTATCTGACCTGGCTGGCGATCGGCATGATGCGTTCCGCCCGGCAGCTGTGGCGGACCCGGCGGGAGCAGGCGGCCGAGGAGACGGCCGCGGAACCGGCCGGCGCCACCGAGGAGCGCCCCTACCGGCGTGCCCTGGTCGTCAGCCTCTTCAACCCGAAGGCGATCCTGTTCTTCGTGGCCTTCTTCGTGCAGTTCGTGGACCCGGGCTATGCCTACCCGGCCCTGTCCTTCGTCGTGCTCGGGGCCTTCGCCCAGATAGCCAGCGCGCTCTACCTGAGCGCCCTGATATTCGGCGGTACCCGGCTCGCCGCCGCCTTCCGGCGCCGCAAGCGCCTGTCCGCGACGGCCACTTCGGCGGCCGGTGCGCTCTTCCTCGGGTTCGCGGTGAAGCTGTCGCTGGCCTCGTAGCCCGGTCCCCGGGGCTCGATAAGTGCGGCGGGGGCGGCGGGGTTCAGCGGACGCCGACGCCGTCGAGGTAGGCCGCCAGGTCCTCCGTCGCCGTCTCGCCCGCCCAGCCGACATAGCCGTCGGGGCGGATCAGGAAGACGCCGGGGCCGTAGGACTCGGGGGCGGACGGCAGGGTCCGTACGCCCGCGCGCGGGGCAGCGGTCGCGCCCAGCAGGGTCCAGTGCGGGCCCCGGAAGAGGTCGAAGAGGCGCCCGCCGGACACCTCGGCGTCGGGTGCGCGGTCGCCCGCGCGCACCGGTCCCGGGTCGGTCCGGGTCTCGGTGCTGAGCGACGAATCCCGGTAGCCGACGCCGAGTTGGACGGTGGCCCGGCCCCGCTGCACCTCGCCGCGGTGCACACCGGTGGACAGCTCCAGCATGGCCGCGGCGTTCGCCCGCCGCTCCTCCTCGTACGTCTCCAGCAGACTCTCGGGGGCGCCCTCCAGGACCGCGGCCAGCTTCCAGCCGAGGTTGTAGGCGTCCTGGACGCTGGTGTTCAGGCCCTGTCCGCCGGCCGGTGAGTGCACATGCGCGGCGTCGCCCGCGAGGAACACCCGGCCCACCCGGAACCGGTCCGCGAGCGCCGCCCGGGGCCGGAACTCCGAGGCCCAGCGCACCTCGGTCACATCCTCGGCGGCGAGGTGGGTGTACCGGGCGACCAGCTCGCGCACACTGTCCGCGCTCACATCCGGCTCCGAGCCCTCCGGCAGCCGTGCGGCCAGCTGGAACTCCTCGGTGCCGGCCAGCGGGCACAGCCCGAGGATGCTGCCGTCCGCCGCGGGGAAGGCGTGCCAGTACACCCGGTCCAGGCCCCGCAGCCGCAGGTCGGCCACCACGAACGGCGCCGGGTCCACGGTCTCGCCGGTCATGCCGACGCCGAGGGCCCGCCGGATCCCCGAGCGTCCGCCGTCGGCGCCCACCACATAGCGCGCGCGGACCGTCGTACCGTCGGCGAAGGCCACGTCCACGCCGTCCGCGTCCTGGGCCAGGCCCGTGACCTCGCGGCCGAAGGCGACCTTGCCGCCCAGTTCCGTGAGCCGGGCGTACAGGATCTCCTGGGTGCGCCACTGCGGGATCATCCGCGGTGCGGGGTACGGGGTGCCCGCGTCCGGCTCGAACCGCTCGAACATCGACTCCTCGCCGACCCGCTCGCCGTCGCGCCACACCATCCGGTCCGGGTAGGGGCCGCTCGACGCGAGGACCGCGTCGATGACGCCCAGGTCGTCGAAGACCTCCTGGGTGCGGGGCTGGATCCCCTTGCCGCGGGAGCCCGGGAACAGGGCGTCGGCGCGCTCCACGAGCTGGGCCGCGACGCCGCGCCGGGCGAGGTCGATGCCGAGGGCGAGTCCGGTGGGGCCCGCACCCACGATCAGGACATCCGTCGTCTCCATGGTGCATATCTCCTTAACGTCGTTAAGTGCCATCGGACACGAGGGTGCCCTTAACGCTGTTAAGCTGTCAAGTGTGAGTACGGAACGACGATCGCCCCTGGACCGTGCGCGGGTCGCCGACACGGCGCTGCGGCTGCTGAACGAGGTCGGCCTCGACGGGCTGACCCTGCGCGCCATCGCGAAGGAGCTGGACGTCAAGGCGCCCGCCCTGTACTGGCACTTCAAGGACAAGCAGGCGCTGCTGGACGAGATGGCGACGCAGATGTACCGGCGGATGGTGGCCGGCACCGAACTGGAGCCCGGCGACACCTGGCAGGAGCGCCTGCTGAAGATCAACCGCGGTCTGCGCACCGCGCTGCTCGACTACCGCGACGGCGCCCGGGTCTTCAGCGGCTCACTGTTCACCGGCACCGACCACGCCCCCGCCCTGGAGGCCAACCTCCGCCTGCTGCTGGACGCCGGGATGACCCTCGTCCAGGCCGTCGACGCGGGCCGCACGGCCCACGCCTACACCATCGGCTTCGTCACCGAGGAACAGGGCATGCACCCCCTGCCGAGCGACGAGAAGGCCCGCGCCGACATCACCGACCGCGCCCGCCGGATGTCCGACCACCCCCTCGCGGCCGCCGCCGGTGAACTCCTCTTCGACGACTACGACCGCCAGTTCGAGGAAGGACTGGCGGTCGTGGTCGCGGGGATCGGGGCGCGGTACAAGGTGGCGTCCTAAGCGCCGGAGAGGTTCCGCGCCTTCAGTGCCCGCCTGAGCCGGGGGCCGAACGGTTTCTCCACGAAGCGGTGGATGAGCCAGGCCAGGGTCAGCATGATCAGGATCGTCGCCCCGAGGGTCGCCGCCGAGGGCAGGCCGAGGAAGCGGTGCAGGACGCGGATCACGAACCAGCCCAGGTGTTCGTGGATCAGGTAGAAGGGGTAGGTCAGCGCCCCGGCCGTGGTCAGCCGGCGCCAGGAGGCCCAGCGGGTCCAGCCCAGCGCGACCGCGGCGACGAGGGCGAAGGAGAGGGCGACGATCAGGACGACCACGTAGGGGTCGCGGTGCAGATCGGAGTGGCCGGTGCGGTGCCACAGGCCCCGCGTGGCCTCGCTCTGGCCGAGCAGCAGGGCCACCGCGACGATGCCCCACAGCAGCAGATCGCTGCCGAAGCGGTGGATCAGATAGAGCGCGAGACCGCCGATGAAGAACGGCGCGTACTCGGGCATGAGGACCTGGTCGGTCAGCGCGTTGCCGGTCGTGCGGCAGAGCACCAGCGCAAGCACCCACACGGAGCAGAAGAGCACCACCCGGCGGTAGGTCACCCCCCGCACCACGACGAACAGGGCGAACAGCGCGTAGAAGCGGACCTCGGCCCACAGCGTCCAGCACACCCCGAGCACCCGGGTCGCGCCCATCGGCTGCTGGAGCATCGTCAGATTGACCAGGAACTCGTCCAGCCGGACCGGCGCGATGACGGCCGGCAGGACCAGGGACGCCGCGGTCACCAGGACCAGCGCCACCCAATAGGCGGGGTAGAGCCGGGACACCCGGGAGCGGAAGAAGTCCCCGAGGGTGCGGCCCCAGCTGCTCATGCAGATCACGAAGCCGCTGATCACGAAGAACAGCTGCACGCCGAAACAGCCGTAGACGGCCGCCCGGGACAGGGTCGGGAAGACCACGGACGGGCTCTGGTGCCAGGACTCGGAGATCGTGCCGCCGCGCCCGGTGTAGTGGTAGAGGCAGACCATCAGCGCGGCCACCAGCCGCAGCCCGTCGAGGGCGAGAAGGCGGCTGCGGCGTTCGGCGGGCGCGGGCGCGGCGGTCCCCTCCGGGGTGGGTATCGGGACGTCGTCGAGGGCGGGGGAAGAGGTGGTGGTCATGGCGCTCAGCCCCGTACCGTTCTGCGCAGGCTGCGCGCCTTCTTCGCCACCCTGCGCACGGTCGCGTTGCGCGGGATGAACGCCAGCTGCGCGGGGATCCCGCCGGGCAGCGCCAGCGACGTAAGGCGTCGGCGCTTGAAGTAACGGGACGTCCGCGGGCCGAAGTTCGTCGCGAGCCACGCCTCCGCCTCCGCGCGCAGCCCCGGCAGGATCTTCGGCTGCATCGCGAAGCCCACCACCCGCACCAGCGCGCCCAGCCGCTCCACGTCCATGCCCGGCCGCCGCTCGGCGACCGCGGCCCCGTCCGCCAGCTCGGGCAGCAGCGCGTCCACGACGGTGACCGGGATCCGGTTGCTGTTCTCGTACGGCGCGAGCCGCTCCAGCAGCAGCTCCGTGCCGACCCGGGCGACCGGCAGGCCGTAGAGCGCGGAGGCCGTCAGCAGGGCCGTGGAGAAGCAGCCCACGACCAGCGCGGGACGCATCCGCTGGTACAGCACCTCGGCGAGCACCGGTGTGTCCACGACGGTCAGCTCCACGCCGAGCCGCTCCGCCTCCTGCTCCAGCGAACGCGTGTAGCGGGCCGGGGCGGTGGGGTGCGGCTTGAACACGACCTTGTGGTGGCCCAGTTCGGCAGCGCCCTTCAGCATCCGCACATGCAGGTTCTCCTCCTGCTCGGCGGTGAGGATGTCCAGCGCCGACAGGTACTGCCCGAGCAGCAGCGCGGGCTCCTCGATGTCCGGCAACTCCTCGGCGACCGGGGCGAGTTCCGCGAGCACCTTGGTGAAGGCGGAGGTCGGCACCAGCTCGCCGGGCACCCCGAACTCGGTCAGCAGCAGCGGCGTGAGGCCCGGCACCAGGTCCAGGTGGAGCACCCGGTCGACGCGGGTGCCGACCAGCGGGTCGATCTTGTTGCGCGTCGGGCCGTACGACATCAGGCCGTCGGCGTAGACCGTGACCGGCGCGCCGTTGAAGATCTGCCCGAGCGCGAGCGCCGGGTTGACCTGGATCGACTCCACGACCAGCTCGACGTCCTCGGAGCCCAGTCGCCACTCGTGCCGCAGAAAGCGTTCCCACAGCGGCATGTCGTCGACCCGGGGGGCCCAGCCGCCCGGGTGGAAGGGGAAGATCGTCTCGTTGTACGAGATCACCTCGTCGAACCGGTCGCGCAGCCGCTCGAACCCGGGCATCTCGTCCGGACCCGGCGTCGTCTCGGGCGTCGCCGCGTTGTTGCAGACCAGCAGGATCCGCCGGTCGGCGGAGTCGAAGCAGCCGGAGTCCAGGGCGGCGGCGAGGGTCGCGATGCCGTACAGCGTCGACGCCTGGAAGATCTGGGTGGTCACGCGGCGGCTCCCGCGGCGGCGGGGCGGCGGCGCAGCCGGCGCAGCTTGGTGGCGCGCTGGAGGTCCATGGAGTCCAGCGCGTCGTCCAGCACGTCCTGCGGCATGCGGCGCAGCGCGGCGGCACTCAGGGATTTCAGTTTCTTCGCCACCGCCGGCTCGAACCTTTCGATGGATCCCAGATGATGGGAAATGATGGCGCAATATGTACGGACCGCCTTCGGCAGCAGCGCGTCCGCGTCCCGGTCCTTCGCGGTTTCCGCGATCACCTGATCGAATGCCCGAATGAAATCGAGCTGACGCACATCGCCGATCTGGGTGAGCGAGGAGGCGACCCCGCGCCGGTAGAACACGCCGAGCAGGCTCACCGCGGCGAAGGATTCCGCCTCCCGGTGCAGCTTCCAGATCCACGGCCGGTCCTCGGCCGTGCGCAGCCCGTCGGTGAAGTGCAGCAGGCCCTTGTCGACCAGCCTGCGGTGGTAGGCGCCGGCCCAGGCGAACGCGTAGTCCACCGAGGTGGAGCGGTCCGCGGGCAGGATCGCCTCCCGCGGGCTGAGCACCTGACCGCGCCGGCCGACCGGCACCCGCTGCACCTGGCGGGCCCGCGCGGTGCACTGCACATGGTCGGTGCGGATGAAGTCGACCCCCAACTCCTCCATGGCATTGACCAGTTGGGCGAAGTAGCCCGGGGCGAGCCAGTCGTCGCCGTCGAGGAACGTCAGATACTCGCCGCGCGCGGTGTCGATACCGGTGTTGCGCGCGGTCGCCAGACCTCCGTTCTGCTCGTGCCGGACCAGGACCGCTCCGGGCAGCTCGCGCTCCGCGCGCGCGAGAATCTCGGGTGTCCCGTCGCGGGAACAGTCGTCGACGAGAATGAATTCGAAGTCCTCACGCGCGTTCGCCTTCAGGCTCCTGAGCGTGTCGGGTGCGTATTGCTGCACGTTGTAGAACGGCACGATGACGGAGAGCTTGACCACGTCAGGGACGTTAGGGGGGATGCCCGTCATTCGTCTTGACGCCCTGCTTGATACTGGGTGAATGGCACGTGGCGAAGCTGTGAACCGGGCCTTTTTCGGTGCCCTCCACGAGCCGATTCGTCATTCGGCGATGTGCTGTTAACCGTTTGTTGCATTCGGGTTGGGCGGAACGGCGGAATCGCTTCCTAGCGTCTTGGACGTGCCAGCAAGTGCAACGAAGTCCCTGCGGGTCGCCGTCCTCGCGGACTCCGACACCCGCTGGAAGTGGGGCGCGCTCACCGCGCAACGACTCACTCCGGCGGCTGCCGAGGTCCGGCTCGACGGCTACCTCCTGCGCGGACGAGCCACCCCGACCGCCCGCCAGCTCCAGGAGGTCGGCGTCCGCGCCGACTCCCTCAGCGAGGTCACCGGCGTCGAGTTCCTGCACGCGATGAGCCAAGAGCCGTACGACATCCTGGTGTTGGCGCTCGTCGGCGGCGGAGTGCAGGCCATGCTGCACGGCCTGCGAGCCGCGTGGGGCACCGGATCCCGGCCCGTCGTCGTCACCGGCTACGTCGGCGTCGTCTACGAGAAGCTCGCCGACGGCCTGCTGCTGCGGCACGGCGCCGACCTGGTCCTCGCCAACTCCCGCCACGACGCGGACCGGTTCCGCGCCGTGTACGAGGGGGTCGGCGCGGACGCCTCCTCGGTCACCGAGGTCGCGCTGCCTTTCCTCGGCGGGGCGCCGTACTCCGGTGAACACGAGCCCTACACCGTGGTGTTCGCGGCCCAGCCGTCCGTCCCGGACAACCGCCGCGACCGCGCCTACCTCCTCGACCGCCTCATCCGGCACGCCCGCACGCACCCCGAGCGCGAGGTGCTGCTCAAGCTGCGCTCCAAGCCCGGCGAACACACCACCCACATCGAGGAGTTGCCCTACCAGAAGCTGGTCCAGGGCAAGGACGTACCCGACAACTTCCGCCTGGTGTACGGCCATATGGGAGAGGTCCTCGACCGCACCGACCTGCTGGTCACGGTCAGCTCCACGGCCGCCCTTGAGGCCCTGCACCGCCGGGTCCCCACGGTCGTACTGACCGACCTCGGGGTGCGCGAGGCGCTCGGCAACCACCACTTCACCGGCTCCGGCTGCCTCGCCTCCTGGGACCAGCTCGACGCCGGGCACCGGCCCGCCCCCGACGAGGAGTGGGTGGCCCGGCAGGGGGTCGCCACCGACGGCTCGTACGAGACCGCCTTCGACGCGGCCCGCGAGCGCATCGCCACACTGCTCGACCGGGCCGGTGAACTGCCGCCCCTGACCCCCTACTACACCCCCGAGACCGCGCCCGGCTATCTGCCCGGCATCCTCGCCCGCCACCACCTCGGCCCCGACGGCGCCCCGCTGCCCGGCGCGCCCACCGCCGACAAGGCGCCGGGACCGGTGCGCCAGATCGTGCGCCGGGCCGCGCGCGGCGCCTACCGGCACGGCGTCCAGCGGGTCGCCCCGGTGATCCGGCGGATGGGGGAGCTGTGACCTCTCAAGGAGATCGGATGTCCCACCCGGAAGCGAGCCAGGGCGCGACGGTGCGCCGGGTGCTCGCGGTGATCCCCGCCCGCGGCGGCTCCAAGGGCGTGCCCGCGAAGAACCTCGCCCCGGTCGGCGGCGTCCCGCTGGTGGTCCGCGCGGTGCGCGAGTGCCGCGCCACCCGCCTGGTGACCGATGTCGTGGTCTCCACCGACGACCAGGCCATCGCCGCCGCCGCCCGCGAGGCCGGCGCGGAGGTGGTGCTGCGCCCGGCCGCCATCGCCGGGGACACCGCCACCTCCGAGGCCGCCGTGCTGCACGCCATGGACGCCCATGAGGCGCTGCACTGCGCGGCCGTCGACGTCGTCCTCCTCGTTCAGTGCACCAGCCCCTTCATCGTCCGCGAGGACATCGACGGAGTGGCCGGCGCGGTCGCCGACAACGGCGCGGACACCGCCGTGACGGTGGCCCCCTTCCACGGCTTCGTCTGGCGGGAGAGCGACGGTGACGGTGCGGGCGAGGGCGAGGGCGAGGGCGAGGGCGCGGACGAGGGCGCGGACGAGGGCGCGGGCGGTGTCGGGGTGAACCACGACAAGTCGTACCGCCCCCGCCGCCAGGACCGCCCCCAGGACTTCCTGGAGACCGGCACCGCGTACGCCATGGACGCGGCCGGCTTCCGCAAGCACGGGCACCGCTTCTTCGGCCGCACCGAACTGGTGCGCACCGACCCCGCGCGGGTCCTGGAGATCGACGACCCGCACGACCTCGCCCGGGCCCGCGCCCTGGCCCCCCTCTTCGACGCGGACCTCCCCCACTCTCGGCTCCGATCGAGCGGGGGGACCCCCATCGGTTCGCTCCCCACGGCCGACGACATCGACGCGGTCGTACTCGACTTCGACGGCACCCAGACCGACGACCGGGTGCTGATCGACTCCGAAGGACGGGAACTCGTCTCCGTGCACCGCGGGGACGGACTCGGCATCGCCGCGCTGCGCAGGAGTGGCCTGAAGATGCTGATCCTGTCCACGGAACAGAACCCTGTGGTCGCCGCCCGCGCCCGGAAGCTGAGGCTTCCCGTGCTGCACGGCATCGACCGCAAGGACCTCGCCCTCAAGCAGTGGTGCGAGGAGCAGGGCATCGCGCCGGAGCGCGTGCTCTACGTCGGCAACGACGTCAACGACCTCCCGTGCTTCGCCCTCGTGGGCTGGCCCGTGGCGGTCGCGAGCGCCCATGACGTCGTACGCGGCGCCGCACGCGCGGTCACCGGCCTGCCCGGCGGTGACGGCGCGATCCGAGAGATCGCCAGCTGGATCCTCGGCCCCTCTCTCGATTCCCTCCCCAAGTAAGGAACCCCCCTGATGAGCACCAACTCCCGTCTGCGTACCTTCGGTTCGCGCGAGGTCGGCCCCGGTCGTCCCGTCTACATCTGCGGCGAGATCGGCATCAACCACAACGGTGAGCTGGAGAACGCCTTCAAGCTGATCGACGTCGCCGCCGAGGCCGGCTGCGACGCCGTCAAGTTCCAGAAGCGCACCCCCGAGATCTGCACCCCGCGCGACCAGTGGGACATCGAGCGCGACACCCCCTGGGGCCGGATGACCTACATCGACTACCGCCACCGCGTGGAGTTCGGTGAGGACGAGTACCGCCAGATCGACGAGTACTGCAAGGAGAAGGGGATCGACTGGTTCGCCTCCCCGTGGGACACCGAGGCCGTCGCCTTCCTGGAGAAGTTCGGCGTGCCGGCCCACAAGGTGGCCAGCGCCTCCCTGACCGACGACGAGCTGCTGCGCGCCCTGCGCGCCACCGGCCGCTCCGTCATCCTCTCCACCGGCATGTCCACCCCGAAGCAGATCCGCCACGCGGTCGAGGTCCTCGGCTCGGACAACATCCTGATGTGCCACGCCACGTCGACCTACCCGGCCAAGGCCGAGGAGCTGAACCTCCGCGTGATCAACACGCTGGAGAAGGAGTTCCCGAACGTCCCGATCGGCTACTCCGGCCACGAGACGGGCCTGCAGACCACGCTGGCCGCCGTCGCCCTCGGCGCCACGTTCGTCGAGCGCCACATCACCCTCGACCGCGCCATGTGGGGCTCCGACCAGGCCGCCTCGGTCGAGCCGGGGGGCCTGACCCGCCTGGTGCGCGACATCCGCACCATCGAGTCCTCCCTCGGCGACGGCGTCAAGAAGGTCTACGACTCCGAGCTCGGCCCGATGAAGAAGCTGCGCCGCGTCGCCGGTGTCGTCGCCGAGGCGGAGATCGCGGCCGCCGCTGGCGAGCCGGTCACGGTGTGAATCCAGGTCACTTACGACGGGACGGTCGCACCCCGATGAGCCCCCGCACCGGCCGCACCGGCCACCCCACCCGCACGCTCGCCTTCGTGGAGAGCCCGGTCCAGCTTCTCAACGTGCTGGAGTGGGCACATCTGCACGGACCGCACGACCCGGCCCCCGCCCCGGGACCGGGCGACAGCGTCCGGCCGGGGGACGGGACGACGGGAAACGCGACCGGCCTGTCCGACCCGGGCCTGTCTGACCCGGGCCCGTCCGACCCGGGCCCGTCCGGCTCGGGCCTCGCGGGCTCCGGTCTGCCGGGCTCGGGTCTGTCGGGTTCGGGCCGGTCCGGCCTCGGTTCGTCGGGCGTCGGTCGGTCCGGCGTGGGTCTGCCGGGCTCCGGTCTGCCGGGCTCGGGTCCCTCGGGCTTGGGTCCGTCTGGCTCGGGTCTGTCGGACCCCGGTCTGTCCGGCTCGGGCCTGTCCGGCGCGGGTCTGTCGGGCTCGGGTCTCTCGGGCCCCGGTCCGTCCGGCTCGGGTCCGTCTGGCTCCGGTCTGTCCGGCTCGGGTCTGTCGGGCCCCGGCCCTTCCGGCTCCGATTCTTCCGGCTCCGGCTCCGGCTCCGGCTCCAGTTCCTCGGACGGTGACGCCGACCCGGCGGCGGCGTCACCGTCCACGTCGGTGCCGGGCGCGCCCCCCGTACCGGCCTCCGGCCCGCTCGCCTCCGTTCCCGCGCAGGTGCGGCGGACGGTATCCGCCGCCACGGGCGCACCGGCCGCACCGGCCGACGCGGACCTCACGGTCGTCGTACTCGCCCCGACCGACCCCATGACCCGGGGCCAGCTGCGCCGCATGGCCGACCTGGCCCGGGACGAGGGCTACCGGGTGCGCTGGGAGGAGGCCCGCGGCGGCCCGACCGCGCCCTTCGCCACCATCGGTGGCCTCAGCGGTCTGCTCCGCCGCGCCGACCGCGTGGTCATGGGCGACCCCTTCTCCCGCTACGTCCAGCTGCTGCTGACCATCACCCGGGCGCGCGACCTGGTGGTGGTGGACGACGGCACCGCGACGATGGAGTTCGTCGCCCAACTCGCCCGCGGTGAACGCCTGGTGCGCTGGCACCGCAAGGGCGGCCGCCCCGGCCCCCGCGATCTGCTCTTCGCGCCGGTGTCCTCCTCGGCCCGCCGGCGGCTGACGCCCAGCGCCCGCCGCCGGGTGGAGGTCTTCTCCTCCATGCCGGTGCACGAGACGCCCGAGGGCGTCACGGTCACGGTCAACGACTTCTCCTGGACCCGGGCCCGCTTCGGCCCGCCGCGCATCACCAAGGGCGCCGACATGGTGGGCACGTCCCTGGTGGAGACGGGCGTGGTCGACAACGACTCCTACCTGGAGGCCGTCCGCACCCTGGCCAAGGCCCACGGCACCACCCGCTACTTCGCCCACCGCCGCGAGAGCACGGAGAAACTCCACCGGCTGGCCAAGGAGACCGGCCTGGAGATCGTCCGCCCCGACCTCCCCCTGGAACTGATCGCCCGCCGCGGCCCCATCGGCCGTACGATCCTCAGCTTCCCCTCCACCGTCGTCCACACCCTCCCGCTGGCCCTGGCCGGCACCGGCGTCCGCGTCGCGGTCTGCGACATCGACCCGACCTGGCTGACGGAGAACGCCTCCCCCCGCGCCCAGGGCTTCCTCTCCGGCGTGACGGGAACGGCCCGGGACGTGCACCGGCTGACGAGCGTCACCGCGGTGTGACCCCCCATGGAGCGGCGGAGCCTCCGGAATTCCCATGAGCCCCGCGGCGGGCGGTTCTACGGCGGTTCCTCGTCCGCCTCGTCCGCCCCGTCCTCTTCGTCCGCCTCCGCCGCGGCCATGATCGCCGTCTCGTAGCTGTCGAGGACCTGTTCCACGGTGCGGTTCGTGTGCTGTGCCAGGTCGACGACGGCCGAGACCGCCCAGTTGGCCAGGGACAGGGCGAAGGCCATCAGCTCGTCCTCGCCGCGGCCCTCCTTGACCGCCATCAGGTAGGTCAGGTTCAGATAGGGCACGAGGTCGGGTTGCGAGGCGTGGGCCGCGTTGCTGCGGAGCATGCCGATCGTGGTCCGGGTGGCCTCGGAGCGCAGCGGCAACAGGCGGTCCCGTTCCGCGTGCACCTCCATGAGCCACTGCCGGCGTTCGTCCTTGTCGTTCACGCCGTACCTCTACCCACGGCCTCGCCGTCTTACGGCCTCCTGGCCAGGATGAACGTCCTCGCCCTGGTCTCCTCGCCCATCGGCTCACGGCGCACGGTCGCGGTCAGGGCCAGCCCCGCCTCCGCCAGCAGGGCGGTGACCTGGTCGGCGGTGCGCCAGTAGTGCCGGGTCTGGAAGGCGAGGAGGGCGGGGGCGCCGGGGCGCGGAAGGGATGTCCAGGGATGTCATCGAGCCCGGTCGGCGGCCCAGTTGAGGGTCGGCCGCGGGGGCCGGCGGCGCCAGGCTGCCCCATCGGCTGGACCGGAACCTGATCACGGGCCTTCGTGGGGCCGGCGCGGGGTGCGGGCCCGGCGGTGTCACCGCGCTGTCCCCGCCCGTCCGGGCCACACAGGTCACGGCTCGCGACCCTACTGGCTGCGGGCCGAGTGGAGGTCCGGTTCGTGGACATGGCGAGCGTGACTCGGGCAAGGCGTGGTATGCGTGGAAGAAGAAAAAAGTGGTTTTACCCATCACAGTCCACAGTCATGCGTCCAGCGGTCAGATTTTCTTCCCCTAACGGGCTGAACTTTTGTTGATCCAGGGGCAGTTGACCACCCGGGCGTCCTACCCTTCAGAGGGTGAAGCAATTGATGTCCCTAGAGTCCGAGTCCGGCCTCCCGGGGGATGTGCTCCCCGGCGTGCTGAGCGAGTCCCTGCACGCCGAACTCGTCGCCTTCCGCCGCGACTTGCACATGCACCCCGAGCTGGGCAACCAGGAGTTCCGTACGACCGCCGCGATCAAGGAGCGGCTGGAGAAGGCCGGGCTGCGCCCCCGTGTCCTCGCCACCGGAACCGGGCTCGTGTGCGACATCGGCGTGAAAGAGGGCGAGCGCCCCGATGTGCCGGTGCTGGCGCTGCGGGCCGATATCGACGCGCTGCCCATCCCGGACACCAAGGCCGACTGCCCGTACCGCTCCACCGTGCCCGACCGCGCGCACGCCTGCGGCCACGACATGCACACCACCATCGTGCTCGGCACCGGCCTCGTCCTCGCCGACCTGCACGAGAAGGGGCTGCTCACCCGCCCCGTACGGCTGATCTTCCAGCCCGCCGAGGAGGTGCTGCCCGGCGGTGCCCTCGGCGCCATCGAGGACGGCGTGCTGAACGGCGTCGGGCGGATCCTCGCCGTGCACTGCGACCCCCGTGTCGACGCCGGCCGCGTCGGGCTGCGGCACGGGCCCATCACCAGCGCCTGCGACCGCCTTGAGGTCCTCCTGGACGGCCCCGGCGGCCACACCGCCCGCCCGCATCTGACCACCGACCTGGTCACCGCCGCCGCCCGCGTCGCCGTCGACGTCCCCGCGCTGATCGCCCGCCGCGTCGACACCCGCGTCGGCCTCGCCCTCACCTGGGGCCGTATCGAGTCGGGCCACGCCCCGAACGTCGTACCGCAGCACGCCGAGCTCTCCGGCACCGTGCGCTGCCTGGACCTGGAGGCCTGGCGGCAGGCGCCCGACATCGTGCACGCGGCCATCGACGAGGTCGCCACCATGCACCGGGCCAAGTCGGAGATCAACTACGTACGAGGGGTGCCGCCCGTCGTCAACGACAAGGGCTCCGCCGAACTGCTGCGCCGCGCGATGGCCGCCCGCCGGGGCCGGGACTCCGTGGAGAGCACCGAGCAGAGCCTCGGCGGCGAGGACTTCTCCTGGTATCTGGAGCACGTGCCCGGCGCCATGGCCCGCCTCGGCGTCCGCCGCCCCGGCGAGCGCACGGTCCGCGACCTGCACCAGGGCGACTTCGACGCCGACGAGCACGCCATCACGGTCGGCGTGGAGATGTTCACCGCGGCCGCGTTCCTGGACGACAGCGACGACTGAGGCGACTGGCGCGGCTGGGGCGGCAGCGGCGTTCGACCGGGTGGCGGGGGTGCCCCATGGAGAGGGGTGTCCCCGCCGCCCGTAAGCGCTCGCCCGCTCCGGCGCAACACACTGGCAAGCCAATCGTGCACTGTGCGCAACAGCCGCGTGAGAGGACTCGGAGAACGAGTTCAGATGCTGTTTGCCTCGAATCGATAACGGCTTCGAGAGAGGGTTTTTTGCGACATCTACGCGCGTTACGATGCCGCGAAGCCGACGCCGCCGGGGTGTTCGGCTCAAGCGCCGACATGGCGCTCAGGTCAGGTGAAGGAGCCTTCCCGTGCGCCGGGTAGCCAAGCTTTCCGCTGCGTGTCTCGCCACCGCAGCCCTCGCCCTTTCCGCCACCGCGTGTGGCAAGACGTCCTCCGACGATGCCAGCTCTTCCTCCTCGGGCGGCGCGAAGGGCGGCATCAAGATCGGTCTCGCCTACGACGTCGGCGGCCGTGGTGACCGGTCCTTCAACGACTCCGCCGCGCGCGGTGCCGACAAGGCCGAGAAGCAGTTCGGCGGCTCCATCAAGGAGCTGACCGCGAAGACCTCGGACACCGAGGCCGACCGCGAGCAGCGCCTCCAGGACCTCGCGGACGCCGGTTACAACCCGATCGTCGCCGTGGGTTACGCCTACGCCCCGTCGGTGCAGAAGATCGCCGCGAAGTACCCGAAGACCAGCTTCGGCATCGTCGACTCGGTGGTGGACGGCAAGAACGTCGACAGCATCACCTTCACCGAGGAGCAGAGCTCCTACCTGGCCGGTGTCGCCGCCGCGCTGAAGACCAAGAAGGACCACATCGGCTTCATCGGCGGTGTCGACAACCCGCTGATCAAGAAGTTCCAGGCCGGTTACGTGCAGGGCGTGCACGACACCAACCCCAAGGTGAAGGTCGACGTCCAGTACCTGAGCCACGGCCAGGACACCTCCGGCTTCTCCAGCCCGGACAAGGGCCAGCAGGCCGCGCAGGGCATGCTGGACAACGGCGCGGACGTCATCTACGCGGCGGCCGGCTCCTCCGGCACCGGCGCGATCGAGGCCGTGAACGGCGTCAAGGGCGCCTGGGCGATCGGCGTGGACTCCGACCAGTACAACATCCCGGGCATGGAGAAGTACAAGAGCTCCATCCTGACCTCCGCGGTCAAGAACGTCGACGTCGGCGTCTTCGACTTCATCCAGTCCGTCAAGAACGGCAAGCCGCTCGCGGGCAACAACGTGTACTCCCTCGCCAAGGGCGGTGTCTCCCTGGCCACCAGCGGTGGCTACCTGAAGGACATCCAGGCCAAGCTGGACGCCGCGAAGCAGAACATCGTCGACGGCAAGATCAAGGTCAAGACCACCCCTTGATCCCGCCTGAGTGCCAGGCATCCGACCTGAGCAGCAGGTAAAGGGTCCGGTCCGCCCGGACCCCGGCTCGGCGCGGGGAGCCGTTCGCGCTCCCTTCGCCGGGCCATAACAATGTGTCAACTCTACGCGTGTAGCTAAGAGTTGCCGCGCTAGCGTCGCCGACGCCTGCCCTCCCTCCCCTTACGCAGCCCCTTTCCCCGAGGAGAGTGCGCCATCAACGCGTCCAGCCCTCCCGCTGCCGTCGAACTGCGCGGCATCACCAAGCGTTTCCCCGGCGTCGTCGCCAACCGCGACATCGACATCACCGTCGCCAAGGGCACCGTCCATGCCCTGTGCGGTGAGAACGGCGCCGGCAAGTCCACCCTGATGAAGATCCTCTACGGCATGCAGCAGCCGGACGAGGGCACCATCACCATCGACGGCGAGCGGGCCGTCCTGAACAACCCCGGCGACGCCATCGCCCTCGGCATCGGCATGGTGCACCAGCACTTCATGCTCGCCGACAACCTCACCGTCCTGGAGAACGTCGTCCTCGGCGCGGAGAAGCTCCACGGCATCGGCGGCAGGGCCCGCGCGAAGATCAAGGAGATCTCCGACGCGTACGGCCTGAACGTGCGCCCCGACGTCCTCGTGGAGGAGCTGGGCGTCGCCGACCGCCAGCGCGTGGAGATCCTCAAGGTCCTCTACCGCGGCGCCCGCACCCTCATCCTCGACGAGCCGACCGCCGTGCTCGTGCCGCAGGAGGTCGACGCGCTCTTCGACAACCTGCGCGAGCTGAAGGCCGAGGGCCTCACGGTCATCTTCATCTCCCACAAGCTGGGCGAGGTGCTGTCCGTCGCCGACGAGATCACCGTCATCCGGCGCGGTACGACGGTCGGCACCGCCGAGCCGGCCTCCACCACCCCCCGCCAGCTCGCGGAGATGATGGTCGGCAGCGAGCTGCCCACCCCGGAAACCGAGGAGTCCACGGTCACCGACGTCCCGATGCTCACCATCGAGGGCCTGCACCTGGGCCAGACCGACCTCGACGGCATCGAGCGCGTCATCCTCGACAAGGTCTCGCTGACCATCCACAAGGGCGAGGTCCTCGGCATCGCCGGTGTGGAGGGCAACGGCCAGTCCGAGCTGGTCGAGGCCATCATGGGCATGCGCCACCCGGACTCCGGGACCATCACCCTCGACGGCGCCGACATCTCACAGCGCGCCACCCGGCAGCGCCGCGAGGCCGGCATCGGCTACATCCCCGAGGACCGGCACCGCCACGGCCTGCTGCTGGAAGCCCCGCTGTGGGAGAACCGCATCCTCGGCCACGTCACCGAGAAGCCCAACTCCCGCGGCTTCCTGCTCGACAACAAGGCCGCGCGCGCCGACACCGAGCGGATCGTGGCGTCGTACGACGTCCGCACCCCCGGCATCGACGTCACCGCGGCCTCGCTGTCCGGCGGCAACCAGCAGAAGCTGATCGTCGGCCGCGAGATGAGCCACGCCCCCAAGCTGCTCATCGCCGCCCACCCCACGCGCGGTGTGGACGTCGGCGCGCAGGCGGCCATCTGGGACCACATCCGCGAGGCCCGCCGCGAGGGCCTGGCCGTGCTGCTGATCTCCGCCGACCTGGACGAGCTGATCGGCCTGTCCGACACCCTGCGGGTGATGTACCGCGGCCGCCTGGTCGCCGACGCCGACCCCGCCACCATCACCCCCGAGGAGCTGGGCTCCGCCATGACGGGTGCGGCCACCGGCCACCTGGAGCACGCAGAGGACGACGCCCGATGAAGAAGCTGACCTCACGGATCGACAAGGAGCGGCTGCTCCTCGGCATCGCGGCCCCGCTGCTCGCGATCGTCGCCGCGCTCGTCATCACCGCCCTGGTGATCCTCGCGACCGGCAAGAACCCCGGCCCCGCCTTCAGCGACATGATGACCTACGGCTTCGCCAGCGACAGCCAGGTCTACATCCTCAACAAGGCGACCACGTACTACCTCGCGGGCGTCTCGGTGGCCATCGGCTTCCGGATGAACCTGTTCAACATCGGTGTCGACGGCCAGTACCGGCTCGCCGCGTTCTTCGCCGCCGTCCTCGGCGGGGCGCTGACCCTGCCGGGCTGGCTCTCCATGCTGCTGATCCTGATCTGCGCCATGGCGACCGGCGCCGTGTGGGCGGCCATCGCCGGTGTCCTCAAGGTGACCCGGGGCGTCAGCGAGGTCATCTCGACGATCATGCTGAACTCGATCGCCACCGCGATCATCGGCTACCTGCTCCAGCCCGGCAAGCTCGCCCACCTCTACCAGGGCGGCACCGTCGTCGCGACCAAGCCGCTCCCGTCGGCCTCGCACTTCTTCCTGATCAACGCCGGTCCGGCCGGTGAGCTGGACGGCTTCATCGTGATCGCCGCGATCGTCGGCATCGCCTACTGGTTCGTCCTCGGCCGCACCCGCTTCGGCTACGACCTGCGCACCGTCGGCCAGTCCGAGAGCGCGGCCACCGCGAGCGGTGTGTCGGTGAAGAAGATGGTCGTCACCAGCATGATCATCTCGGGTGCGGCGGCCGGTCTGATCGGCATGCCGACCCTGCTCAACGAGAGCTACCAGTTCAGCAGCGACTTCCCGACCGGCATCGCCTTCACCGGCATCGCCATCGCGCTGCTCGGCCGCAACAACCCGATCGGCATCGCGCTCGGCGCCCTGCTGTGGGGCTTCCTGGAGCGCACCACCAACCACCTGGAGTTCCAGGGCTACGACAAGGAGATCCTCGGCGTGATCCAGGGCGTCATCGTCCTGTGCGTCGTGATCGCCTACGAGGTCGTACGCCGCTACGGCCTCAAGCGCCAGCAGCAGAAGGTCGGCGCCGAACTCGCCGCCCAGGCCGCCGCCCCGACGAAGAAGCTGGAGGTGGCGTGATGACTGCCACGATGACCGACACGCCGCCGCCCGCGGCGCCCAAGGCCGCGGGCGCCGCGGCGCCCAGGAGTTCGAGCCGCTCCCTCGGCCAGATCCTGCTCCTGGTCGCGGGCGGGCTGCTGCTCCTGGCCGCGGTCCGGGTGATCACCGGCTCGCAGGACCTGGACTCCGCGGGCCAGGTCAGCGCCGCCCTCGGGCTCGCCGTACCGATCGGTCTGGCCGGTCTGGCCGGTCTGTGGTCGGAGCGGGCCGGCGTGGTCAACATCGGCCTCGAAGGCATGATGATCCTCGGCACCTTCGGCGCCGGCTGGGCCGGCTGGCAGTCCAGCCCCTGGCTCGGCCTGCTGTGCGGCATCGGCTTCGGTGTCCTCGGCGGTCTGGTGCACGCGGTCGCCACCATCACCTTCGGCGTCGACCACATCGTCTCCGGTGTCGCGCTCAACCTGCTCGCGCTCGGTGCCACCCAGTACCTCGCCAAGCTGAGCTTCACCGGTGACGCCGCGTCCAACGCGGGCGGCAACCCCAAGCAGTCCCCGCCCGTGGACGCCCTGCCGGACGTCACGATCCCCGGTCTGTCCGACGGTCTCCAGTCGCTGGAGAAGCACCACTGGTTCCTGGTCTCCGACCTCGCCGGCGTCATCGGCGGCCTGGTCACCCACCTGTCCGTGGTGACCATCCTGGCCGCGGTGCTGTTCGTGGGCAGCTGGTGGCTGCTGTGGCGAACCCCCTTCGGGCTGCGGCTGCGCTCCTGCGGCGAGAACCCGGTCGCGGCGGAGTCGCTCGGCGTCAACGTCTACAACTACAAGTACGCGGCCGTGGCCGTCTCCGGCGGTCTCGCCGGCCTCGGCGGTGCCTTCCTCGCGCTGGTCACCTCGCACACCTATCTGGAGGGCCAGACCGGCGGCCGCGGCTATATCGGTCTCGCCGCGATGATCTTCGGCAACTGGCGGCCGGGCGGCCTCGCGATGGGCGCGGGCCTGTTCGGTTACTCCGACGCCCTCCAGCTGCGCAACGGCGGTACGACCGTGCACGCGCTGCTGCTCCTGCTGGTCGTCCTGCTGGTCGCCCTGGCGGCCTGGAAGATCTACCGCAAGGCCACCTGGCACGGCGCGATCAGCCTGATCGTGGCGGCGGCCGTCCTGGTCTGGTACCTGTTCACCGACGAGGTGCCGAGCGACTTCGTGGGCGCCACGCCGTACGTCGTCACGCTGCTGGTGCTGTCGCTCTCCGCGCAGCGTCTGCGGATGCCGAAGGCGGACGGCATGCGGTACCGGAAGGGCCAGGGTAAGTGACGAAGAACGCGGCCGGATTCGACTGGGAGGCGCTGCGCGCCGAGGCCCGGGAGGCGATGGCACACGCCTACGCCCCCTACTCCGGCTACCCGGTCGGCGTGGCGGCGCTGGTCGACGACGGCCGCACCGTCACCGGCTGCAATGTCGAGAACGCCTCGTACGGCCTCGGCCTGTGCGCCGAGTGCGGCCTGGTGTCGCAGCTCCAGCGCACGGGTGGCGGCCGTCTGACGCACTTCACCTGTGTGGACGGCGCGGGCGCGCTGCTCGTGCCGTGCGGGCGCTGCCGTCAGCTGCTCTACGAGTTCGGCGGTCCGGACCTGCTCCTGGACACCCCCGCGGGCGTCCTGCCGCTGTCCGAGATGCTGCCCCAGGCCTTCGGCCCGGACCATCTCACCAAGTAATTCCGTACGGCCCTCCTGGCGCATCCGCACAGGGGGGCCGTACCCCTTGCACCTCCCGGAAGGAAGCCATCAGCCATGGCCATGGACGCCATCTCCGTGATCCGCACCAAGCGGGACCGCGGCGAGCTGACCGACGCGCAGATCGACTGGGTCATCGACGCGTACACGCGCGGCGAGGTCGCCGACGAGCAGATGTCCGCGCTCGCCATGGCGATCCTGCTCAACGGCATGAACCGGCGGGAGATCGCCCGCTGGACGGCGGCCATGATCGCCTCCGGCGAGCGCATGGACTTCTCCACGCTGGCCCGCCCGACCGCCGACAAGCACTCCACCGGCGGCGTCGGCGACAAGATCACCCTGCCGCTGGCCCCGCTGGTCGCGGCCTGCGGCGCGGCCGTGCCGCAGCTGTCCGGCCGGGGTCTCGGCCACACCGGCGGCACCCTGGACAAGCTGGAGTCCATCCCCGGCTGGCGCGCGCTGCTCTCCAACGAGGAGATGCTGAATGTGCTCGACGGCGTCGGCGCGGTGATCTGCGCGGCGGGCGACGGCCTCGCCCCCGCGGACAAGAAGCTGTACGCCCTGCGTGACGTCACCGCGACGGTCGAGGCGATCCCGCTGATCGCCTCCTCCATCATGTCCAAGAAGATCGCCGAGGGCACGGGCTCGCTGGTGCTGGACGTGAAGGTCGGCACCGGCGCCTTCATGAAGAACCTGGCGGACGCCCGCGAGCTGGCCTCCACCATGGTGGGCCTGGGCACCGACCACGGTGTCCGCACCGTCGCCCTCCTCACCGATATGTCCACCCCGCTCGGCCTCACGGCGGGCAACGCGCTGGAGGTCCGCGAGTCGGTGGAGGTCCTCGCGGGCGGCGGCCCCGCGGACGTCGTCGAGCTGACCCTCGCCCTGGCGCGGGAGATGCTGGACGCGGCGGGCCTGAAGGACGCCGACCCGGCGAAGGCACTGGCCGACGGCTCGGCGATGGACGCCTGGCGCCGGATGATCGCGGCCCAGGGCGGCGACCCGGACGCCGCGCTGCCCACCTCCCGCGAGCAGCATGTGATCACCGCCCCCTCCTCGGGCGTCCTGACCCGTCTGGACGCCTACGACATCGGCATCGGCGCCTGGCGTCTCGGCGCCGGCCGCGCCCGCAAGGAGGACCCGGTGCAGGCCGCCGCCGGCATCGAACTCCACGCCAAGCCGGGCGACACCGTCACCGCGGGCCAGCCCCTGCTGACCCTCCACACGGACACCCCCGAGCGCTTCGACTACGCCCTGGAGGCCGTGTCGGGCTCCTACGACATCGCCGCCCCGGGCACCGCGTTCTCGGCGACCCCGGTCGTGCTGGAACGTATCGCCTGACCTGCGGTTCCCTCGTCTGGGTGAACGGGACCGGCGAAACTCCGCCGGTCCCGTTCGGCGTGTGTGATGGGCCCATGGACGAGTTCGAGGGCGACTACATGCTGACGGCGAGCGCGTGGGACGAACTGCTCTGGGTCTGGAAGCGGACCGACGCTCCCAAGGGCTGCAAAGTGGAGATCCTCCAGGGACTCGTCACCGTGGCCCCCTACTCCGCGGTCGCCCATCCACTCGTGCAGGCGCCGCTACAGAGGCGCCTGCACGAGGTGATCCCGGCGTCCTGGGGCATCTACCAGCGGCTGGCCCTGGCGTGTCCCGCCCGCTCGGAGCTGTATGTGCCGGATCTCGCGGTGGTGCCGGAGCGGGGCATGAAAGGCGAGGACGAGTACTACGTTCCCGCCGGCGCGGCCGAACTGGTCGTGGAGGTCACCTCCGTCGCTACCGCTCACCACGACCGGAGCACCAAGGCGGCGGGCTATGCCGCGGCCGGTGTTCCGTTGTATCTCCTCGTCGACCAGCTGGCGCCCGACGGACCGGCGGTCACGCTGTACGGCACTCCGCTCGGCGGCGCCTACCGTGTCCTCGCCTCGGTGGGGTTCGGGTCGCCCCTGGAGCTGCCCGCTCCCTTTCGGCTCGCCGTGTCCGTCGGCTGAGCGGGGTCACCCCAGCACCGCCGCCACCCCCACCAGCACCGGTACCGACACCACCGTCGACAGCAGGATCGACTCGCGGGCCAGGGACTGGGCGACGTGGTAGCGGCTGGCGTAGGTGAAGAGGTTCTGGGCGGCGGGGAGGGCGGAGGTGACGACGACGTCGAGGAGGGGGGCGCCGTGGAGGTGGAAGAGGGAGGTGGCGAGGGCCCACGCGGCCAGGGGCTGGCCCAGGGACTTCAAGGCCACGGAGAGCAGCACGAGTTGGCGGTCCCGGCCGCGGCAGGGGGCCGCGCTGCCGTGCAGGGACATGCCGAAGGCCAGCAGGGCCGCGGGGACGGACATGTTGCCGATCAGGGTGAGCGGGTCCAGCACCGGGCCGGGGAGCCTCCAGCCCGCCGCGGCGACCACCACGCCGGACAGTGAACCCACCGCGATCGGATTGCGCAGCGGGGTCAGCAGCCGCTGCCCGAGCGTGCCCTTCTCGACCGTCCCGGACAGATCGAGGACGGTCAGCGCGATCGGCGTGACCAGGACGACCTGGAAGAGCAGCACCGGCGCCACGAGGGACGCGTCGCCCAGCACATACGCGGCGATCGGGATCCCGAGGTTGCCCGAGTTGACGTAACCGGAGCACAGCGCGCCGATCGTCGTACGGCCCACACCCCACCCTCGGGCCGCCCCCGCCACCACGAAGACGGCCGAGACCGCCGCCGTGCTCAGCGCCGTCACCAGCAGGCGGGCGGAGAAGAGCACCGACAGGTCGGCTCTGGCCAGGGTGGTGAACAGCAGCGCCGGACCGGCCACCATGAACGCCAGCCGGGTCAGTACGTCCATGCCCTGCGCGCCGAGCGTTCCGCGCCGCCCGAGGACGTAGCCCACCCCGATGACGATCGCGATCACCGCGAACCCGCTCAGTACCCCCGTCACGGTCCCAACCCTCCGTCCCGGGGGAGGAGTTGGTCAATGTGATTCGTGTGATGCCGGTCGCCGGTCGCCGGTCGCCGGTGGTGGCGCGGGGGTGCCCGCGGCCGCCGTCCATCCCCGCGTGGACACCGAGGAACCCCCTGTGCTGGTACTGCCCGAGGCCGTCGGCCGCGACGGGACACCGGCGCTCTGCGACGCCGTACGGTCCGCGCCGGAGCGCACCGGCGCCCGCGCCCGCGTCGACGTCTGCGACACGGGCGCGCTCGCATCCGGCTGCGTGCCCCGCCTCCGCGCTACTCGCGCTCCTCGCCGCCCTCGGACTCCGCTTCCAGGCGGAGGGGCAGCCCGAAGAGGGGGAACCAGCGCCGGGTGTCGAGGAAGCAGTGGAAACCGGTGATCCGGCCCTCTGACAGCTCCAGCACCTGCACCGCCCAGGGGCTGAACCCGCCGCGGTCCGGGTCCGGCTTGTAGTGCGCGAATCCGGGCAGTCCGTTCGCCCGCACCGGCACCAGCCGGGAAGCGGCACAGGACGCCCCGATCGTGCTCAGGAAACCGGTGATGTCGGCCGGGCCGCGCAGCCACAGGTCGAACGGCGGCATCGTCATCACCGCGTCCTCGTGCAGCAGCGCCGTCAGCGCCGCCATGTCGTACCCCTCGAACGCCTTCACATAGCGCTCCAGCAGCTTCCGCTGCTCCTCGTCCAGCGGATCGGACACCTCGCCCGCCCCGCCCGCGGCCGTCCGCTCGGCGAGCGTGGCCCGCGCCCGCTGCAACGCGCTGTTGACCGAGGCCACCGAGGTGTCGAGCAGCTCGGCGACCTCGCTCGCCCGCCACGCCAGCACCTCGCGCAGGATCAGCACCGCCCGCTGCCGGGGCGGCAGTCGCTGGAGCGCCGCCATGAACGCCAGCCGGATCGACTCCTTGGCCACCGCCGCCTCCGCCGGATCCGCCACCGAGGGCAGCACCCGCGCGTCCGGCACCGGCTCCAGCCAGGTGTGGTCCGGGCGCGGGGACAGCGCCGCCCGGGCCAGCGGGGTCGCGTCGGTCAGATCCATCGGCCGGGCCCGCTTGCCGCCCGCCGCCAGCATGTCCAGGCACACGTTCGTCGCGATGCGGTACAGCCACGAGCGCAGCGAGGACCGCCCCTCGAATTTCTCGTGTCCGCGCCAGGCCCGCACCAGGGTGTCCTGCACCGCGTCCTCCGCCTCGAAGGAGGAGCCGAGCATCCGGTAGCAGTACCCGGTCAGCTCGGTCCGGTGCTTCTCCAGCGCGACGTCGATCCCCGCCGTCGCCGTGTCCTCGCCCATCGCCCACCCGCCCCCGTGGCCGTCCCGTACGCGCCTTCACGCCCAGTACGTCGCAAGCTACCGCAGCCCACTGACAACGACCGCCGGAGCAAGAAGGAGCAAGAAGGAGCAAGAAGACGACCGGGTCGGACCAATCTAGGACCGGCTGTGATCGGTTCTGGACGCACAGGAGGGGTACGGGACCGTACGGCCCCGTACCCCTCTACCCGTTCGGGATGTCTCGGGAGATTCAGTGCGCCGCGACGGGCCGGGCCGCCACCCGCGCCGCCCGCGACCCCAGCACCGTGATGGTGACGACGCCCAGGATCGCGAGGAGACCGACGCTCACCGTGCCCGTCCAGCCGTTCGCGTGGAAGGCCAGCGCGCCCACCGTGCTGCCGACGCTGGAGCCGATGTAGTAGGCGGACTGGTAGAGCGCGGAGGCCTGGGCGCGGCCGTGGGTGGCGGTCTTGCTGACGGCCGAGGAGGCGACCGCGTGGCCCGCGAAGAAGCCCGCGGTGATCAGCACCAGGCCGAGCAGCACGAGGGGGAGGGACGCGGCGAGGGAGAGCAGCAGCCCCGCCGTCGTCGTACCGCCCGCCAGATACAGCGCGCCGCGGCGGCCGAGCCGGCCCACCAGACGGCCCGCCGTGGACGCCGAGACCGTGCCCACCAGATAGACCAGGAAGATCGAGCCCACGATGCCCTGCGGCAGCCCGAACGGCGCACCCGTCAGCCGGTAGCCGATCACCGTGTACACCCCGCCGAACACCGTCATGAACAGCGCGCCGATCGCGTACAGACGACGCAGCAGAGGGTCCGAGAGATGCGTGCGGACCGTGCCCAGCAGCACCCGGGGGCGCAGCGAACCCGCCTTGAAGTGCCGCGGCGCCGGCAGCAGCAGCCGGAACGCCACCGCGCACCCGACCGCGATCACCCCGATCACCCCGACCGACACCCGCCAGCCCCACATCTGCGCCACCCAGCCGGTGATCACCCGGCCGCTCATCCCGCCGACGCTGTTGCCCGCCACGAACAGGCCGATCGCCGTGACCAGCGCGCGCGGGCGCACCTCCTCGGCCAGATACGCCTGCGCCGAGGCGGGCAGTCCGGCGAGGGCCGCGCCCTGCACCGCGCGCAGCGCCACCAGCGCGCCGATCGACGGCGCGAAGGGCACCAGCAGACCGACGGCCACCGCGACCGCCAGCGAAGCCGTCATCACCGTACGACGCCCGAAGCGCTCCGACAGGGCGCTCATCGGCAGCACGAACAGCGCGAGCCCGCCGGTCGCCGCCGCCACCGTCCAGCTCGCCTCGCTCGCCGCCACCCCGAAGTCGTCGGAGATCAACGGCAGCAGGGCCTGGGTGGAATACAGCAGGGCGAAGGTCGCGACCCCGGCGAGGAAGAGGGCGAAGCTCATCCGGCGGTAGCCGGGGCCGCCCGGGGTCAGCCGGGAGTCGGAGGAGGGGGTGATGACAGGGGACGCGGCGTCCAGGGTGCTGGACGCCCCGGTACTGGCGGGAGACATGCTTCGACCGTAAGGACGCGCCTCTCATCCGTCCAATGCATGGAATCGTCATAATCGTTCCCATGGAGCATCAGCAGAGGTCAGAGACCCGCCTGTCACCATCCGGTGACACAGAAGACATGGCGCTGTTGCTGGCACCCCGCCTCGCCTACTTCGCCGGGGTGGCCCGCAACGAGCACGTCACCCGCGCCGCCCAGGAACTGAACGTCCCCCAGTCCACCCTCTCCCGCGCGATGGCCCGCCTGGAGCAGGACCTGGGCGTGGAACTGTTCGCCCGGCGCGGGCGCACCCTCGTCCTCACCACCGCGGGCCGCACCTTCCTCGCCTCCGTCGAACGCGCCCTCGGCGAGGTGGAACGCGCCGCCGAGGAGGTCCGCGCCGACGCCGACCCGGCCACCGGCAAGGTCGCCTTCGGCTTTCTGCACACCATGGGCGCCGAGACCGTGCCCGGACTGCTGGGCGCCTTCCGCGCCGAGCACCCGCGCATCCGCTTCAGCCTCGTCCAGAACTACGGCGAGGCCATGCTGGAGGGCATGCGCGCTGGCCGCCTCGACCTCTGTCTGACCTCACCCGTCCCGGACGCCCCCGACCTCGTCGTCCGCCGCCTGGACGAACAGAAGCTCCGCCTCGTCGTGCCCGCCGACCATCCGCTCGCGGGCCGCCGCCGGATCCGGCTGGCCGAGGCGGCCGAGGAGAACTTCGTGACCCTGGAACCCGGCTACGGACTGCGCCGCATCACCGACGCCCTGTGCCGCGAGGCCGGCTTCGCGCCCCGGATCGCCTTCGAGGGCGAGGAGGCCGAGACGCTACGGGGCCTGGTCGCGGCCGGGCTCGGGGTCGCGCTGCTGCCGCCGCCGACGGTGCCACGGCCCGGCGTGGTGGAACTGTCCGTCACCGCGCCCCGCGCCGTCCGCGAGATCGGCGTCGCCTGGCCGGCCGACCGCCCGGACACCCCGCCGGTCGCCGCCTTCAAGAAGTTCCTGCTGTCGCGGCGCGGCAATCTGCTCCCGTCCTGAACCCCGTTGCGGAACCCACTGGTTCACCGCCGCCGCAGCGACTTGCCGAACCCCACCGCCAGCGGCATCCGCAGCCCTATCGGCGGCGGCGCCGCCAGCGCGTCCTCGACCGGCCGGGACACCGGGTGCCCGAACAGCGCGCCCCGCATGAAGTCGGCGGCCAGGCACTCCACTTCGTCCCGGTGGCCGCCCAGCCGGTGCCCGTCGGAGTGCACCTCGAACCGGCACACCTCCCGGTTCACCTTCTTCGCCCGCGCCGCGAGCCGGAAGGACAGCTCCGGGTCGCTGCGCTCGTCGTTCGTGCCGTGCACGATCAGCACCCGCCGCCCCACCAGCTGCTTCACCGGCTCGGCGGGCGCGGCCACATCCTCCTCGGGCAGCCAAGGGGCCAGCGCCACCACCGAGTTGACCGCCTCGTGCCCACCCGCCCGCAGCGCGGCCCGGCCGCCCATGCCGACGCCGACCAGGCACACCGGGACATCTCCGTACCGCCGTACGACCTCGTCCGCCGCCCACTGAGCGTCGGCGGCCAGATGCGCCTCGCTGCCGTTCCAACCCCGGTACCGGTAGCGGACGGTGTGCACGGCCAGGCCCTCGCCCTTTCCGGTACGGACGAACCGCCGGCCCAGCGAGCGCACGAACGCCGCCGGCCCCGTCACGGACGGCCTGCGCGCGGAGACCTCCTCCCCGCCGGGCAGCAGCAGCACCACCCCGCACACCGAGTCCGGTACCGGCCCGACCACCTTGCCCAGCCCGGCCGTTCGGACCGGCGATGCTTGCTGTCCCATGGCAGAACAGTGTCAGAAGCGACGGTGTACGAAACCCGTCCATGCGGTCACCGTTGGGTCTCGACGTAAAGAGGACGGAAAGCAGGCGGAAAACGTCCGGCCGTGTCCGGCTGCCGGGCCGGAGCTTTCTACGCGCGTAGGCAGTACAGTGCGGAAATGACGAGCCAGACTGCACCGAAGGGGACCGTTCCGGCGAATGTGCCGGGGCATGTACCGACGCCGGACCAGATCCGCCGGGCGCCCAAGGTTCTGCTGCACGATCATCTGGACGGCGGGCTGCGGCCCGGCACCGTCGTCGAACTCGCCCGGGACAGCGGGTACACGGAGCTTCCCGAGACCGATCCCGACAAGCTGGGGATCTGGTTCCAGGAGGCCGCCGACTCCGGCTCTCTGGAGCGCTATCTGGAGACCTTCCGGCACACCGTCGGCGTGCTGCAGACCAGGGAGGCGCTCGTCCGGGTCGCCCGGGAGTGCGCCGAGGACCTCGCCGAGGACGGGGTGGTCTACGCCGAGGTGCGGTACGCGCCCGAGCAGCATCTGGAGCGGGGGCTGACCCTGGAAGAGGTCGTCGAGGCGGTCAACGAGGGGTTCCGGCAGGGCGAGCGGCTCGCCCGGGAGAACGGGCACCGGATCCGGGTCGGCGCCCTGCTCACCGCGATGCGGCACGCCGCCCGCTCCCTGGAGATCGCCGAACTCGCCAACCGCTACCGGGAATCCGGCGTCGTCGGCTTCGACATCGCCGGCGCCGAGGCCGGGCACCCGCCCACCCGGCACCTGGACGCCTTCGAGTACCTCAAGCGCGAGAACAACCACTTCACCATCCACGCCGGAGAGGCCTTCGGGCTGCCCTCCATCTGGCAGGCGCTGCAGTGGTGCGGCGCCGACCGGCTCGGGCACGGGGTGCGGATCATCGACGACATCGAGGTCCGGCCGGACGGGTCGGTACGGCTCGGGCGGCTCGCGTCGTACGTCCGGGACAAGCGGATCCCGCTGGAGCTGTGCCCCAGTTCCAATCTCCAGACGGGGGCCGCGCCCTCCTACGCCGAGCATCCCATCGGGCTGCTGCGCAAGCTTCTGTTCCGGGCCACGGTTAATACCGACAATCGTCTTATGTCGCACACCAGCATGAGCCAGGAGTTCGAGCATCTTGTCGACGCGTTCGGTTATACGCTCGACGACCTCCAGTGGTTCTCTGTCAATGGGATGAAATCAGCGTTCATTCCTTTCGATGAACGTCTTGCGATGATCAATGACGTCATCAAGCCCGGATATGCCGAACTGAAATCCGAATGGCTGTTTCAGCAGACGTCTCCCACCAGCGGTTCTGTGAGTTCCGAGGGGTAAGCGGCCCTCTCTCGCGGTGCGGAATGCGGACACGCTTTCACCAGGTGTCCGCATTTCGGTGTTTGCGGGTCGGGGTGCGGCGCGTTTACGGTCATGGACCGCTCCTGAAGTTTTCCGTCTCCGCATTCAAGGACGCATTTGCCATGAAGCAGTCTGCCGTCAAGACCCTCGGTGTCGCCGCCCTCGGTGCCGCCTTCGCCGTCGTCGGCGCGGGTGCCGCCAACGCCGCTCCCGCCGCTCCCGACGCCACGCAGGTCACCAAGGCGCTGCCGGGGACCGTCGAGGCGCTCACGCAGGGGCAGGGTGCCGTGGCCTCCGGCGTGGCCGCCGCGAAGCCGGCCGTGCAGCGGGTGCTCGCGCAGGGGCCCACGGGGCTGCTCGGCGGACTGCCGCTCGGCAGCACCGGCCTGCCCACCCACGGCATGGGTGTCAACGGGCTCCCGCTCGGCTGACGCCACCACCCCGACGCCGCCGGTGCGTTCCGGATCCGACCGGAGCGCCCCGGCGGCGTGGTGTGTCACCAGCTGGAGGCGCGGGCCTTGTCCTCGGACGGCAGCAGGATCCACAGGGCTATGTAGAGCAGGAACTGAGGGCCCGGCAGCAGACAGGACAGCACGAAGATCACGCGCATCGTGGTCGCGGAGGTGCCGAAGCGGCGGGCCAGGCCCGCGCACACTCCGCCGATCATGCGGCCGTGGGTGGGTCGGGCAAGGGCGGTCATGACGCATCCTCCGTGGTCGTCGGTGTGCTCGATGTGCTCGATCAGCTGTCTACGACGATACGGACACGAAGGGGATGAAGCGTCACTCTAAGGAGCGATTCCGACCCTGGGAATCGTCGGGGTCCGCCCCTGAGAAAGCCCCTCCTGAAAGGTGGCCGGCTCCGCCTCCAGGCACTCGTGCAGCCGCTCCCACCTGCGCAGACGCGCACGAGCCGCGGGGACGACGAGCAGATGGGCCACTATCGCCCCGGCTGTGTTCAGCAGCAGCGAGTCGACGTCCACCACCCGGCCCGGGACCCCCGTCTGCAACAGGGCGATGCCGAGCGAGACCAGGCAGACCGCGGCGGCGGTGCGCAGCAGCGAGGCGAGCGGGGACACCGTGAGCCGCCCGTGCGCCATCGGCAGCAGTACCCCGAGCGGCGCGAGCAGCGCGAGCCCCTCACCGAGCGGCTTCACCGCGGCCGGCCACCCCAGCGCCAGGTCGGCGCGGATACCGGCCAGCGGGTGCAGGTTGGGCGGCGTCACCCAGGGCACGTCCAGTGGCCGCAGCATCAGCCAGGCGACGAAGGCGATGTGGGCGAGGAGGAGGATGCCCCCTGCCGTCCGGACGCGGATGGCGGCGATGCCGCCGAAGTCCCCTTGACCCTGCACGCCCCCCAAGACGCGTGGGTTCGTACGATCGGTTCCGCATCCGGATGTGACCCGACACTCGAACATCCTGTCGACCGCCTCGCCGGCCGGGAGGCGCGCACATCACCGCCGGGGTGACCGGGTCGGTACCGTGCGCGTGCGCTGAGTCGGCGCGTCGCCAACCACCCAGCGCCAAGCCGCCCCGCTCCACGACCTCCGCGAAGTGATCCGCGTAGCGCCGGTCACTGATCAGCTGCGCGGCGCAGACGCGGCGGAATGTCAGCCTCTGGCTACGAACGCGATATCAGCCCGTTCCCTCTGCTACCTCGCTCGTCGGTGGTGTCGTCGTGCCCGGGTGGTTGCGGACGTCGTCCGTGCAGGCGTAGCGGCGCAGGGGGGTGGGGGAGGGGCCGCCCAGGATGACCGAGCCGTCGCCCTCTGTCGCGGCGGAGTCCGAGAGGGTGCAGACCAGTTGGGCCAGGGCTGCGGTGGGGAGGCGGGCGGGGGCGGTGCTCAGGCGGAGGGTGTCCTCGGGGTCGTGCGGGGCCGGGCCGGAGACGGTCAGGCCGCCCGGGACGTACGTGGCATAGCCCGCGGAACGTTCCGCCGAGGAGGGCGCCGTGGCCAGCTGGTCCAGCAGGCCCTGGGCCACCATCACCCGGCGGCGGTCGTCGGGGGTGCCCTCCGGGACTCGTACCGCACGGTCCACCGTCACCAGGGACGCCCCGCACAGCAGGAAGACCTGCACGGGTACGCCCTGCTGTGCCGACTGGCCCGAGTCCGTCAGGGAGCAGGGGACACGCGAGGGTGCCGGGCCGAAGTCGGTCGGTACCTGGGTGGCGCGGATGCCGCACCCGGTGAGCAGGGCGCCCAAGAGGGGCAGGACGAGCCATCGGCGCCCGGGTCGTCTTCGTCGTCGTGCCGTCGTCATCGTCGTCATCACCCCTCCTTCCCCTGCGTCGCGCTGCCGTTGCCGTCCTTCTTCTCGGTGCTCTCCTCCGGTTCCTCCGTCAGTTCCGAGGCGTCCCGGGGCAATCGGAGGGTGAACACCGCGCCGCCCTCGGGGGAGTTGGCGGCCGTGATCTCGCCGCCGTGGATGTGCGCGTTCTCCATCGCGATGGAGAGGCCGAGGCCGCTGCCCTCCGAACGGGGGCGGGAGGCGCTGGCCTTGTAAAAGCGGTCGAAGACGTGCGGGAGGACGTCCTCGGGGATGCCGGGGCCGTGGTCGCGGACCTGGATGACCACCGAGTCGGACGCCTCGCGCACCGCGACCCGGACCGGCGAGCCGCCGTGCTTGAGGGCGTTGCCGATCAGGTTGGCGAGGATCACGTCGAGGCGGCGCGGGTCGAGGCGGGCGTGGATGCCGCGCTCGGCGTCCAGTTCCACCGCGTCCAGCCAGGCGCGGGCGTCGATGCAGGCGGTGATCTGGTCGGCGACGTCGACGTCGTCCAGGACCAGCCGGGCGGTGCCCGCGTCGAAGCGGGTGACCTCCATGAGGTTCTCGACCAGGGTGTTCAGGCGGCGCGTCTCGCTGACGACCAGGCGGACGGCCGGCTCGATCATCGGGTCCATGCTGCCCGCGTCCGCGTCCAGCTCCTCCTCCAGCACCTCCGTGACGGCGGTGATGGCGGTCAGCGGCGTACGCAGCTCATGGCTCATGTCGGCGACGAAGCGCCGGGAGGCGTCGTCCCGCGCCGCCATGTCCGCGACGCGCTTCTCCAGTGCCTCCGCCGCGTTGTTGAACGTCCGGGAGAGATCGGCGAGTTCGTCCGTGCCGGACACCCGCAGCCGGGTGTCCAGCTTGCCCTCGCCGAGGCGGCGGGCGGCGACCCCGAGGCGGTGCACCGGCTTCAGTACGGTCGTGGCGGCGGCCTGCGCGAGCAGCGCGGCGCCGATCAGCGCGAGACCGGTCGCGATGCCCAACGACCAGGCCAGCGAGTCGAGATCCTTCGCCTCCGGCTCCAGGGACTTCGCCATGTAGCCGGTCGGACCGCCGCCGATCACCCGGGTGCCGGCGACCAGGTACGGCGTGCCGTGGTCCACGACGCGCTGCCAGTACAGGTGGTACGGCTGCTTGTTGGTGTCGCTGATCTCCTGCTGCCTGCCCACCGCCGTACGCAGCGACTTGGGCACGTCCTCCAGGGAGAACCCGTTGATGCCACCGGAGTTGCCGTACACCGTCTTGCCGCGCGCGTCCTGGCCGACCAGGAGCACGCTGAAGCTCTGGCTGCTGGACGCCATCTGCCCGGCGGTGCGCTGGAGTTCGTCCTGGGTCGGATGGACGGGCAGCGCGCCCGCGCGGTTCTGCATTTCCTGGCGGAAGTCGCGCAGCACCGCGTCCTGGGCGCGGGTGAGCACCGCCTCGCGATTGAGCCAGTAGGCGATGCCCGACGCCGACACCGCGGCGGTGAGCGCGACCAGGCCGAAGACGACGACCAGCCGCAGCCGCAGACTGGTGAACCTGAGCCGGGACAGACCTCCCTTGCGCCCCGCGGACCAGCCGCGCAGCCCCCCTCGCGTATCGCTCACGAAGGAGTGTCCAGGCGGTAGCCGACACCACGGACCGTACGGATCAGGGTCGGGGACGAGGGCACGTCCTCCACCTTGGCGCGCAGCCGCTGCACACACGCGTCCACCAGGCGGGAGTCGCCCAGGTAGTCGTGCTCCCACACCAGCCGCAGCAGCTGCTGGCGGGACAGCGCCTGGCCGGGCCGCCGGCTCAGCTCCAGGAGCAGCCGCAGCTCGGTCGGGGTGAGCTGGAGGTCCTCGCCGTTCTTCGTCACGGTCATCGCCGAGCGGTCGATGACCAGGCTGCCGAAGCTCGCCGAGTCGCTGGACTCGCGCTCGCCGCGGCGCAGCACGGCCCGGATCCGGGCGTCCAGCACCCGGCCCTGAACCGGTTTGACCACATAGTCGTCGGCGCCGGACTCCAGTCCGACGACCACGTCGATGTCGTCGCTGCGCGCGGTCAGCAGGATGATCGGCAACTGGTCCGTGCGCCGGATGCGCCGGCACACCTCGAACCCGTCGATACCGGGCAGCATCACGTCCAGAACGATCAGGTCCGGCCGCTGCTCGCGCAGCAGCTTCAGACCGTCCTCGCCGCTGGCAGCGGTGGCCACACGGTGTCCCTGGCGCGTCAGTGAGAGCTCCAGGGCCGTACGGATGGCGTCGTCGTCCTCGATCAGCAACAGGGAAGGCACCCGCTCATTCTGGCCCATGGACGGGGTGTCGTACGACCTGTCGGCCACAGCCCCGCAGTATCCCCACGACCTGCTCCGCGCTAGCGCCACCGGCTGTGCACTTCCTGTGACGGCGCCGACGGCCGGGGGCCCTGTGACAGGTCTGTGACAGTCGGGGGACACACCGATGAAGTCACCCCGGCAGGCTTTTCGTCACGGGCACGGCGAGCAGCCGGATCCGGCCGAAATGGCCGGAACAGCCCGGAGCACGACCGGGCGCGGCCCGGGATACGACCGGGCCCAGGCTCGGAGCAGGACAGAAACACCGGAAGTCCACGACGGGGAGCGCGAGATGAACACGCTGCACAGCATCAGCACCAGCGCAGTGGTCACGCGTCTGCACGACGTGCACCGGGGTTCGGAGAAGTCCGGTGCTGCCATGAGCGGGCGGGGGTGCGCTCGCGGCACCGGGCGTCAGCACGGCGTGTACGGGCAGCAGCCCTACATGTCGGTGATTGACGCGCGTACGGGGGACACGCACGGGGGAAGCGCGTACAAGGAGGACACGGGGGAGCGTCGCTCGCTGACGGAGGCGGAGTTCACCGCCTACGTCCAGGAGCGCCGCGCCTCCTTGTACGCCACCGCCTACCACCTGACCGGCGACCGTTTCGAGGCCGAGGACCTGCTCCAGAGCGCGCTGTTCTCGACCTACCGGGCGTGGGACCGGATCAGCGACAAGGCGGCGGTCGGCGGCTATCTGCGGCGCACGATGACGAACCTGCACATCAGCGCCTGGCGGCGCCGCAAGCTCAACGAGTACCCGACCGAGGAACTGCCCGAGACGCCCGGCGAGACGGACGCGATGCGCGGCACCGAGCTGCGCGCGGTCCTGTGGCAGGCGCTGGCCCGGCTGCCCGAGCTCCAGCGCACCATGCTGGTCCTGCGCTACTACGAGGGCCGTACGGACCCGGAGATCGCGGACATACTCAACATCAGTGTCGGCACGGTGAAGTCCAGCATCTGGCGCTCGCTGCGCCGACTGCGCGAGGACGAGGTCCTCAGCTTCGGCCGTGACGAGGAGAACGCCTTCGGCGAACTGGTCGCCTGAGGTACGGGGGAGACACGGGGTACGGGGGCCGGGCCGCTGGGGGGCGGTTCGGAGCGTACGGGGGAATGACGGGGGAACCACGGGGGAGGAACCGAAAAGGGGCTGGTCGGACCGGGGGGTCCGGGCGGCCCCTCTTCGGTTCCTCCTTGTGTTCTCTACGTCGTTCTCTGCGTTCGCTGCGTTCTCTACCGCTCCGCTTCCCGGTGCCGCCGTCCGGCGGTGGTGTACTTGCCGGCCCACTCGGCGACCGCGAGCCGGCGCAGGGCCTCGTCCCGGTCGCAGGGGTGTGCGCCCAGCGTGACCTGGCGGGCGACGATCGTGCGCTCCGCCCGCATCAGCCGCCAGCCGCGGCGCAGCAGGAACGGCACCGACTTACGGCCCTCCTTCAGATCGCGCACGAAGCGCCGCCGGAAGGTGGTGACCGCGCCGCGGTTCAGGCAGAGCGCGTCGGCGAGGACGCCGAGTTCCCGGCAGCGTTCGACGATCTCCGCGGCGAAGATGCCCTCCGCGATGAACAGGGGCGTACGGTCCAGCCGCAGCGTCTCCTCGCCGGTACGGGCGCTGAGCGAGATGTCGTACACCGGCACCGGCGTCGAACCCGTGGCGCACAGGCGGCTGATGGCGTCGAGGGCGACCTGTGCGTCCCACGAGTCCGGGTGGTCCCAGTCGATGTCCGAACTCCCCTCCACCAGGGGCAGAGTCGGGTCGTCGGCCTCTTTGTAGAAGTCGTCCAGGCGCAGGACGGGCAGCCCGGAACGGGCGGCGACCAGGGACTTGCCCGAACCCGAGGGGCCGCACAGCAGCACGACACGGGCGGGGGACGGGGGATGAATGCTCACGGAACACCAGTTTGACGCATGGCGCGGCGCCTGCCGACCCCGCGGTTCGCTTTTGAAGCGCGGGTCACCTCTCAACTACCCTGTGTCGCGACATCATTACCCTGCGCACCAGAAGGTGGCACCAGCGATGGCCCGACACAGCAAGTCCCAGCACCGCACCGCGCGCCGTGCCCTGTTCGCCCTCGTGACCACCGGCGCGGCGCTGGGGGCGGGCGCGGCGACGGCCCACGCGGACACGGACGCACCTCTCGTGCAGGTGCCGTGGCGGCCGACCTCCCTGGGCAACATCGACCCCCAGGCCGGCCTCACGGCCCTCACCGGCACGGTCGGCTACGTCACCGGCCCGGTCGCCGGCCTCAAGCCCAACCCCCTCGCGGGCACCGGCGTCGACCCCCTCGACAACGGAGTGGGCACCCAGGTCGCCGACTTCAAGCCCGTGGGCTCCCAGATGCTGACCGCCCCGATCGCGGAGGCCCAGTCCCTGGGAAGCCTTCCGGTGGTGGGACAGGTGCTGGCGGGGTTGAGCCACTAGGGGTACCCCGAAAGGGGCGCGGGGAACTGTACGACCGGCCAGGTACGACCCGTACCCGGCCGGCGGCAGCAGTTCCCCGCCCGACTCCCGTCAGCAGCCCGTCAGCAACCCGTCAGTACGACGACCCCGACGCGCCCAGCGCCCCCGTCGTGTGCCACACGGTCTTCGTCTCCAGGAAGGCCGTCAGGCGCTCGGTGCCGGGGGTCTGGGTGAAGTCGACGGTCTGGGGGCGCAGAACGCGCTTCAGGTTGTCGGCGGCGGCGATCTCCAGTTCCTTGGCCAGCTCCTCGTCCGCGCCCGCGAGATCGATCGCGTTCACGTCCTGGTGCGCGGCCAGTGAGGGCGCGATCTCGGACGGGCGGCCGGAGAGGATGTTCACCACGCCGCCCGGGACGTCGGACGTGGCCAGCACCTCGGCGAGGGAGAGCGCCGGGAGCGGGGCCTTCTCGGAGGCGATGACGACGGCCGTGTTGCCGGTGGCGATCACCGGGGCGAGGACCGAGACCAGGCCGAGGAACGAGGAGTCCTGGGGGGCCAGTACGGCGACCACGCCCGTCGGCTCCGGCGAGGAGAGGTTGAAGAACGGACCCGCGACCGGGTTCGCGCCGCCGACCACCTGGGCGATCTTGTCGGTCCAGCCGGCGTACCAGACCCAGCGGTCGATCGCGGCGTCCACGACGGCCGCGGCCTTGGACTTCGACAGGCCCTCCGCCTCGGCCACCTCGCGCACGAACTGCTCGCGGCGGCCCTCCAGCATCTCCGCGACCCGGTACAGGACCTGGCCGCGGTTGTAGGCGGTCGCGCCGGACCAGCCGCCGAACGCCTTGCGCGCCGCGACCACCGCGTCCCGGGCGTCCTTACGGGAGGACAGCGGGGCGTTGGCCAGCCAGTTGTTCTTCGGGTCCGTCACCTCGTACACCCGACCGCTCTCGGAACGCGGGAACTTGCCGCCCACGTACAGCTTGTAGGTCTTGAAGACGGAAAGTCGTGCGTCAGACATCGAGGTACGCCTCCAGGCCGTGGCGGCCGCCCTCGCGGCCGAAGCCCGACTCCTTGTAACCGCCGAACGGCGAGGTGGGGTCGAACTTGTTGAACGTGTTGGACCAGACGACACCGGCGCGCAGCTTGCTCGCGACGGCCAGGATGCGGGAGCCCTTCTCGGACCAGATGCCCGCCGACAGGCCGTACTGCGTGTTGTTCGCCTTGGCGACCGCCTCGTCCGGGGTGCGGAAGGAGAGGACCGACAGCACCGGGCCGAAGATCTCCTCGCGGGCGATGGTGTGGGCCTGGGTGACGTTCGTGAAGAGCGTCGGCGCGAACCAGTAACCGGCGTCCGGCAGTTCACAGGCGGGGGACCAGCGCTCGGCGCCCTCCGCCTCGCCCGCGTCGGCCAGCGCGGTGATCCGGGCCAGCTGCTCCGCGGAGTTGATCGCGCCGATGTCGGTGTTCTTGTCCAGCGGGTCGCCGAGGCGCAGCGTGGACAGGCGGCGCTTCAGCGCGTCCAGCAGCTCGTCCTGGATCGACTCCTGGACGATCAGGCGCGATCCCGCGCAGCAGACCTGGCCCTGGTTGAAGAAGATGCCGTTCACGATGCCCTCGACGGCCTGGTCGACCGGGGCGTCGTCGAAGACGATGTTCGCGCCCTTGCCGCCGAGTTCGAGGGTGAGCTTCTTGCGCGTGCCGGCCACGGTCCGCGCGATCGCCTTGCCGACCGCCGTCGAGCCCGTGAACGCGACCTTGTTCACGTCCGGGTGCGCGACCAGGGCGGCGCCGGTGCGGCCGTCACCGGTCACGATGTTGACGACGCCCTTGGGCAGGCCCGCCTGGCGGCAGATGTCCGCGAAGAACAGCGCGGACAGCGGGGTGGTCTCGGCGGGCTTCAGGACGACCGTGTTGCCGGTCGCGAGCGCCGGGGCGATCTTCCAGGCCAGCATCAGCAGCGGGAAGTTCCACGGGATGACCTGGCCGGCCACGCCCAGCGGCTGCGGATTCGCGCCGAAGCCGCCGTGGTCGAGCTTGTCGGCCCAGCCCGCGTAGTAGAAGAAGTGGGCCGCGACCAGCGGGAGGTCCGCGTCGCGGGTCTCCTTGATCGGCTTGCCGTTGTCCAGCGTCTCCAGGACGGCCAGTTCGCGGCTGCGCTCCTGGATGATCCGGGCGATGCGGAACAGGTACTTGGCGCGCTCGGCGCCGGGCAGCGCGGACCACTTCTCGAAGGCCTTGCGGGCGGCCTTCACGGCGCGGTCGACGTCCTCCTCGGAGGCCTCGGCGACCTCCGACAGCACCTCTTCGGTGGACGGCGAGACGGTCTTGAAGACCTTGCCGCCGGTCGCGTCGGTGAACTCGCCGTCGATGAACAGGCCGTAGGACGGCGCGATGTCGACGACGGAGCGGGACTCGGGCGCCGGTGCGTACTCGAATGCGGATGCGGATGCGGGTGCCATGGTGATCAGTCCACCGTCACGTAGTCGGGGCCGGAGTAACGGCCGGTGGCCAGCTTCTGACGCTGCATCAGCAGGTCGTTGAGCAGCGAGGAGGCGCCGAAGCGGAACCAGTGGTTGTCCAGCCAGTCCTGGCCCGCCGTCTCGTTGACCAGGACGAGGAACTTGATGGCGTCCTTGGACGTGCGGATGCCGCCGGCCGGCTTCACGCCGACCTGGATGCCGGTCTGGGCGCGGAAGTCGCGCACCGCCTCCAGCATCAGCAGGGTGTTGGCGGGCGTCGCGTTGACGGCGACCTTGCCCGTCGAGGTCTTGATGAAGTCGGCGCCGGCGATCATGCCGAGCCAGGAGGCGCGGCGGATGTTGTCGTACGTCGACAGCTCGCCGGTCTCGAAGATGACCTTCAGCCGGGCGCTCGTCCCGCAGGCTTCCTTGACGGCGACGATCTCGTCGTACACCTTCAGGTACTTGCCCGCGAGGAACGCGCCGCGGTCGATGACCATGTCGATCTCGTCGGCGCCCGCGGCGACGGCGTCCCGCACGTCGGCCAGCTTCACGTCGAGCGCGGCACGGCCGGCCGGGAAGGCGGTGGCGACGGAGGCGACCTTGACGCCGGAACCGGCGACGGCCTCCTTGGCGACGGCCACCATGTCCGGGTAGACGCAGACCGCGGCCGTGGTCGGGGCGGTGCGGTCGGTCGGGTCGGGGTGGACGGCCTTGGCGCCGAGCGCCCGGACCTTGCCCGGGGTGTCCGCGCCTTCCAGCGTCGTCAGGTCGACCATCGAGATGGCGAGGTCGATGGCGTACGCCTTCGCGGTGGTCTTGATGGAACGGGTGCCGAGCGACGTGGCGCGCGCCTCCAGGCCGACCGTGTCGACGCCGGGCAGCCCGTGCAGGAAGCGGCGCAGCGTGCTGTCGGACGCGGTGACGTCGGCGAGCGCATGTGCGGGGGGTGCAGTGGTGGGCATGGTCACCAGACGAGCATATCTACGCGCGTAGCGGCTGTACACCCCCGGGGCGGATTCCGGGTCTCTCCGGACCGTGCGGAGCCCGGAAGATCACAGATGGATACGGGTGCCGGGGCACATGACGGCGCCCGCCGCGGCGTCATGCACAATCGGGGCCATGACGACCCCGGACAACAAGCCACCCGCGTCGGGGCCCCCGGTGCCCGCCGTGAAGGACCGGATCTACCGCTCGCCCATGGGGCTCGCGGGCGGCGTGCTGCTGCTCGCGGTCGTCGCCTGGCTGGGCTTCGACGCGCTGTTCAACGGCCACGGCCGCACCCCGTGGCTCGCGCTGGCCACGATGATCCTGGTCCTGCCGCTGGTGATCGCCTTCACGCTGCGCCCGGCCGTGTTCGCCAACGAGGAACGGCTGCGGATCCGCAATCCGTACCGGGTGATCTCCGTGCCGTGGGGCGAGGTCGAGGCGCTGCGCTCCAGTTTCACCAACGAGGTGCGCACCAAGTCCGGCGCCAAGTACCAGCTGTGGGCCGTTCCCGTGTCGCTGCGCGGCCGCAAGAAGGCCGAGCGGCGGGCGGCGTCCGCGGCACGGCGGTCGGCGACGGGCGGGGCCGGGCTCGGCGGCGGGCTCGGCGCCAGGGGCGTCGGCTTCGCCGGGCTCTCCGCCCGCGGCGCCGACGACACCGGGCCGGCCCGCGCGGAGAGCGACAAGGTCATGGACGACCTGCGCGACCTCCTGGACCGGCGCGGGAACGAGGAGTCCGCCCAGGGCGGTACGACGATCCGCTGGGCCTACGAGGTGGCGGCGCCGACACTGGCCGGGGCCGTACTGCTGGTCATCCTGCTGGTGACCGGCGGCTGACCGGCGGCTGACCGGCGGCGGTACGGCGCCGACGGCGCCCGCACGGACGAGTCGACGGCGCTCGCACGGACCAGGGGCACCTCCGGGGTCGGGATCCGGGGGTGCCCCTGGTTTTTTTCCGGTGCTTTCCGGTGTTCTCCGGTGACTTCGGAGGTTTCAGATACCGGCGGCCGCGGAGAGGTCGCGCTTGACGGCCTCCAGGAGCTCCTTCGCGCGGGCGTGGGCGGCCGGGAGGCCGGCGCGGTCCGCAACCGGTACGACGACCTCCAGATAGCACTTCAGCTTCGGCTCGGTGCCGCTGGGCCGGACGATGACGCGGGCGCCGTCCAGGGTGTAGCGCAGACCGTCCGTCGGCGGCAGCGTCTCCGTGCCCTGGGTCAGGTCCTCCGCCCGGGTGATGGCCAGGCCCGCGAGCCGCGTCGGTGGCTGCTCGCGCAGACGGCGCATCGCGTCGGCGATCAGGGAGAGGTCCTGGACGCGCACGGACAGCTGGTCGGTGGCGTGCAGGCCGTGCTCGACGGCGAGGTCGTCCAGGAGGTCGAGGAGGGTGCGGCCCTCCTCCTTCAGCCCGGACGCCAGCTCGGTGATCAGGAGGGCCGCGGTGATGCCGTCCTTGTCGCGCACGCCCTCGGGGTCCACGCAGTAGCCGAGGGCCTCCTCGTAGCCGTAGCGCAGGCCGTCGACGCGGGCGATCCACTTGAAGCCGGTGAGCGTCTCCTCGTACGGCAGCCCCGCCTTGCCGGCGATCCGGCCGAGCAGGGAGGAGGAGACGATCGACTCCGCGAAGGTGCCCTGGGCGCCGCGGCGCACCAGGTGGGCGGCGAGCAGCGCGCCGACCTCGTCGCCGCGCAGCATCCGCCAGTCGCCGCCGTCCTTGACGGCCACGGCGCAGCGGTCGGCGTCCGGGTCGTTGGCGATGATCAGATCGGGGTCGCTCGCGCGGGCCCGGCCGAACGCCAGGTCCATCGCGCCCGGCTCCTCCGGGTTCGGGAAGGCGACGGTCGGGAAGTCCGGGTCGGGCTCGGCCTGTTCGGCGACCAGCACGGGCTCCGGGAAACCGGCGCGGGCGAAGGCGGCGAGCAGGACGTCCTTGCCGACGCCGTGCATGGCGGTGTAGACGGTGCGCGCGGTGCGGGGGGAGCCGGTGGCCAGTACGGCGTCGGTACGGGCGAGATAGGCGTCCAGGACCGCGTCGTCCAGGGTCTGCCAGCCGGACTCCGGGCGGGGTACGTCGTTCAGGGAGGCGATCGCGTCGATCTCGGCGGCGATGCCCGCGTCGGCCGGGGGCACGATCTGGGAGCCGTCGCCCAGGTACACCTTGTAGCCGTTGTCCCGGGGCGGGTTGTGGCTGGCGGTGACCTCCACGCCCGCGACCGCGCCCAGGTGCCGGATCGCGAAGGCGAGCACGGGGGTGGGGAGCGGGCGGGGGAGTACGGCGGCACGCAGACCGGCGCCGGTCATCACGGCGGCGGTGTCGCGGGCGAAGTCGGCGGACTTGTGGCGGGCGTCGTAGCCGATGACGACGAGGCCGGCGTCGGGGCCCCCGTGGGGGGCGCCGTTCTTCTTCAGGTACGCGGCGAGACCGGCGGCGGCGCGGATGACGACATTGCGGTTCATGCGCATCGGGCCGGCACCGAGTTCGCCGCGCAGGCCCGCGGTGCCGAACTGGAGGGTGCCGGCGAAACGCGCCGCCAGTTCCTTCTCGTCGCCGGCCTCGATCAGTTCGGCGAGCTCGGCACGGGTGTCCGGGTCGGGGTCCTCGGCGAGCCATGCGCTGGCCCGCGCGATCAGATCGTGCACCTTGGGATCAACCTCTCCTGTGATTGCCGACGCCTTGCCCACTCGCCCACCTGACGCGGTCGGTCGGCCGGGAGGTGAACGGGGTGAGGACGGGCGGTGTGGGCGGGCGGTGTGGGCGAGTGGGGGTGGCTCTGGTCGGCCGGGGGGGGCGGCTCGGGCCGTAATTGTCGCCGGGGGTGGGGCTGTGCCGGGAGCTGCGGTGGGGTCCGGGACACCACCCGCACCACCCGGCACGGCACGGCATGGAACAGCACGGAACGGAACGGCCCGGGACGCGCACGCCACCCGGCGCCGGCCAGGCCCGCGCAGGACCCGCCACCGCCGGAGATCCGCACGCCCCCGCGCCCACCGCAGCCCCGGAAGCCCCCCCCGTGCTCCCGGTGCCCGGCCAGGTTCCCCGGTGTCCAGGTCGCCGGATGCCCAGGCCCCCGGTGTCCAGGTCGCCGGACGCCCAGGCTCCGGCGTCCAGGTCCTCCGATGCCCGGGCCCCCGGTGTCCGGGTCGGCCGGTGCCCAGGCAGGTCGCCCCGTGTCCGGCGGGTCGCCGGACTACAGCTTGCGCAGGACCTGTGCCAGCAGGGCGCCCATGCGGGTGGCGGAGTCGCGGCCGGCCTGGAGGACTTCCTCGTGGTTCAGCGGCTCGCCGGTCATGCCCGCGGCGAGGTTGGTGACCAGGGAGATGCCCAGGACCTCGGCACCGGCCTCGCGCGCGGCGATGGCCTCCAGGACCGTGGACATGCCGACCAGGTCCGCGCCGATGACGCGGGCCATGCGGATCTCGGCCGGGGTCTCGTAGTGCGGGCCGGGGAACTGCGCGTAGACACCCTCCTCAAGGGTGGGGTCGACCTCCTTGCACAGGGCGCGCAGCCGCGGCGAGTACAGGTCGGTCAGGTCGACGAAGTTCGCGCCCACGATCGGCGAGGTCGCCGTGAGGTTGATGTGGTCGCTGATCAGCACCGGCTGGCCGGGGCGCATGCCCTCGCGCAGACCGCCGCAGCCGTTGGTGAGCACGATGGTCTTGCAGCCGGCGGCGACGGCCGTACGCACGCCGTGCGAGACGGCGGCGACGCCACGGCCCTCGTAGTAGTGGGTACGGCCCAGGAAGACGAGGGCGCGCTTGTCACCGAAGGAGTACGAGCGGATCTTGCCGCCGTGCCCCTCGACGGCCGGCGGCGGGAAGCCGGGCAGCTCGGTGACCTGGAACTCCGCGTCGGGAGCGCCGAGGGCGTCGACGGCCGGAGCCCAGCCGGAGCCCATCACGAGGGCGACGTCGTGGGTCTCGGCACCGGTCAGTGCGCGCAGGCGCGCGGCGGCGGCGTCGGCGGCGGCGTACGGGTCGCCCTGGATGTCGTCCGGAAGAAGAGATGCGTTCACGTGGACGAGGGTAGCCGCTTCTCGCCTACGCGCGTAGATGACAGACCTCACGGGATTGGGATCGTTGTCTTGTCGTTTCCGACGATGGATTACCGCGGGTAATTCGTACGTGTGACGGGTGTGCGCTGGTCGTGCGCCGGTCAGCAGGGGCGCTTGCGCAGTTCCATCACATAGTCGTGGGGCGCTCCGGCGGACTCCACCGCGTCGGCGATCTCGCCCAGGTAGCGGGCCGAGGGAAGGCCGCCCTCGTAGTCGTTGAGGACGTAGGTCCAGGCCGACTTCTCGCCGTCCAGGGTGTGCACGCGGACGCGCGTACGGCGGTACGTGCCGAGGTCCACGCCGTCCCAGCGGTCGAGGGACTCCTCGTCCATGGGCGCGATGTCGTACAGGCCGACGAACACCTGGGCCAGCGGCTCCTCGACGATCGTCGCCAGTGCGCCCTCCCAGCCGAACTGCTCGCCGCCGAAGGTCAGCCGCCAGTCGTTCAGCCAGCCCGTGGCGCGCAACGGGGAGTGCGGGGCGCGGCGGGACATCAGCCGGGCGTCGAGGTTGCCGGCGTAGGCGGCATAGAGCGACATGGGGGAGAGGGTACGGCAGCGCTCCGACCCCCATCACGCGCCCCGGGAGCGAGCCCCCGGGGCGCCCCTGAGGCACCGGGCCGGAGCTCGCCGGGTCTCCGGCGGCTCTCCGCCGGGGCGGCGACCGGCGGGACGAACCGGTCGTGCACGGTGCCGCGGCGCGCGTCGGGAGGGTCCCGCCGCCCCCGGGCAGTGGCATCTTGAAGCGTGCGGGACAATGGGGTACGTGACTCGGATCGTGATCATCGGTGGCGGACCTGGCGGATATGAAGCGGCGCTGGTGGCCGCGCAGCTCGGCGCGGAGGTGACCGTCGTCGACTGCGACGGTCTGGGCGGCGCGTCGGTGCTCACCGACTGCGTGCCGTCCAAGACCCTCATCGCCACGGCCGAGGTGATGACGACCTTCGACTCCTCGTACGAAGAGCTCGGCATCATCGTCGCCGACGACACCCCGCCCCTGGAGCGGGCCGCCCGCGTCGTCGGGGTGGACCTGGGCAAGGTCAACCGACGGGTCAAGCGGCTCGCGCTGGCGCAGTCGCACGACATCACCGCCTCCGTGACGCGCGCCGGAGCGCGGGTCATGCGCGGGCGCGGACGCCTTGAGGGCATGCAGGCGCTCGACGGGTCGAGGAAGGTCGTCGTCACCGCCGCCGACGGCAGCGAGGAGACCCTCACCGCCGACGCCGTCCTCATCGCCACCGGCGGTCACCCGCGCGAGCTGCCCGACGCCCAGCCCGACGGCGAGCGCATCCTCAACTGGACCCAGGTCTACGACCTCAACGAGCTGCCGGAAGAGCTGATCGTGGTCGGCTCCGGTGTGACCGGTGCCGAGTTCGCCGGCGCGTACCAGGCCCTCGGTTCCAAGGTCACCCTCGTGTCCTCCCGCGACCGGGTGCTGCCCGGCGAGGACCCGGACGCCGCCGCCGTCCTGGAGGACGTCTTCCGCCGCCGCGGCATGAACGTCATGGCCCGTTCCCGCGCGCAGTCCGCCAAGCGCGTCGGCGACCGGGTCGAGGTCACGCTCGCCGACGGCCGCGTCATCACCGGCACGCACTGCCTCATGGCCGTCGGCGCCATCCCGAACAGCGCGGGCCTCGGCCTGGAGGAGGCCGGCGTCAAGCTGCGCGACTCCGGGCACATCTGGACCGACAAGGTCTCCCGCACCACCGCGCCCGGCGTCTACGCCGCCGGTGACGTGACCGGTGTCTTCGCGCTCGCGTCCGTCGCCGCCATGCAGGGCCGGATCGCGATGTACCACTTCCTGGGCGACGCGGTGGCCCCGCTGAACCTGAAGACCGTCTCCTCCAACGTCTTCACCGACCCCGAGATCGCCACCGTCGGCTACTCGCAGGCGGACGTGGACGCGGGCAAGATCGACGCCAAGGTCGTCAAGCTGCCGCTGCTGCGCAACCCGCGCGCCAAGATGCAGGGCATCCGGGACGGCTTCGTGAAGATCTTCTGCCGGCCGGGCACGGGCATCGTCGTCGGCGGTGTGGTCGTCGCGCCGCGCGCCTCGGAACTCATCCACCCCATCTCGATCGCCGTCGACAACAATCTGACGGTCGAACAGATCGCGAACGCCTTCACGGTGTACCCCTCCCTTTCGGGGTCGATCGCGGAGGTCGCGCGGCAGCTGCACAACCGCAAGGCGAGCGCCGAGGGCTGATGACCTGCGGCAACTCCTCGCCGGTCGCCGGGAGTTGCCGTACGTGCGGCTGGCATAGTCGGGATGGATAGGTCGGGGGAAGGTCCTATACCACTTCGGGTTCCGCCATGCGAACAACTTCTGTTAATCGGCGCAAACTGCTGAAAGCAGACGGTCGCTGGGGTTACTGTCAGTTTCGTGTTCGCTGCTGAACGTCGCCAATTGATCCTCGAAATGGTGCGAGCGAACGGTGCCGTGTCGCTCCGTGAGCTCGCCCGCGTCGTCCAGACCTCCGAAGTGACCGTACGGCGGGACGTGCGGGCACTGGAGGCGGAAGGACTCCTCGACCGCCGGCACGGCGGTGCCGTACTGCCGGGTGGGTTCACCCGGGAGTCCGGCTTCCCGCAGAAGTCGCATCTCGCGACCGCCGAGAAGACGGCGATCGCCGATCTCGCGGCCGGCCTCGTCGAAGAGGGCGAGGCGATCGTGGTCGGTGCCGGTACGACCACGCAGGAGCTGGCCCGCCGGCTCGCCCGCGTGCCCGGTCTCACGGTGGTCACCAACTCCCTCCTGGTCGCACAGGCGTTGGCCCATGCGAACCGGGTGGAGGTCGTCATGACCGGTGGCACCCTGCGCGGCTCCAACTACGCGCTCGTCGGCTCCGGCGCCGAACAGTCCCTCCAGGGGCTGCGGGTGTCGAAGGCGTTCCTGTCCGGGAGCGGTCTGACGGCCGAACGCGGGCTGTCCACCTCCAACATGCTCTCCGCCTCCGTCGACCGGGCGCTGGTGCAGGCCGCCGCGGAGGTGGTGGTCCTCGCCGACCACACCAAGCTCGGCACGGACACGATGTTCCAGACCGTGCCGACGGATCTCATCACCCGCCTCGTCACGGACGAGCCGCCCGGCCACGACGACCGCGCCGCCACGGAGTTGCAGGCCCTCGCCGACCAGGGGGTGCAGATCGCCGTGACCGGGGCGAACGGAAACCCGGGGGGTGACCAGGTCCCGCCGGCCCGCCGCCCCCAGCTGCCGGGACCGCGCCGGGGCAACCCCCTCCGCCCGAGCTCCGTCCTCGCCGACCAGCCACAGCCTTCCGAACGGGCGAGGGTCGCGGATCTTCGTCGTAGGTGAGCCGTGCCGCGTCGCGCTCGCGGGGCCGGGCAGCCGCTGGAGAACCGGGTCGAGTGACCCTCGTCGGCGGGTTTATGACGCCGTGAGTCGTATACAGACGTGATCGGGGCCGTCCGGCGTACCCGGGTGCCCCCGGGCCGCCCCGGAGCCCCTCAACCGCCCCCCGACGACGAACCGGCCCCCGGTGCACACGCACCAGGAGCCGGTTCGGGGTCGTACAGGCGGACGTCAGTCCTTGATCTCGCAGATCGCGGCGCCCGAGGTGATCGACGCGCCGACCTCCGCGCCCAGGCCCTTGATCGTGCCGGCCTTGTGGGCGTTCAGAGGCTGCTCCATCTTCATGGCCTCAAGGACGACGACCAGGTCGCCCTCCTTGACCTCCTGGCCCTCCTCGACGGCCACCTTGACGATGGTGCCCTGCATCGGGGAGGCGAGGGTGTCGCCGGACGCCACGGGACCGGACTTCTTGGCCGCGCGGCGCTTGGGCTTGGCGCCCGCCGCGAGGCCGGTACGGGCCAGGGACATGCCCAGCGAGGACGGCAGCGAGACCTCCAGGCGCTTGCCACCCACCTCGACCACGACGGTCTCACGGCCCGTGTCCTCGTCCGCCTCGGCGTCGGCCGGCGCGGCGAAGGGCTTGATCTCGTTGACGAACTCCGTCTCGATCCAGCGGGTGTGGACCTTGAACGGGTCCGCGGAACCGCCGAGTTCGGGCGCGAACGCCGCGTCCCGGACCACCGCACGGTGGAAGGGGATCGCCGTCGCCATGCCCTCGACCTGGAACTCGTCCAGCGCACGCGCGGCCCGCTCCAGGGCCTCCTTGCGGGTGCGGCCGGACACGATCAGCTTGGCGAGGAGCGAGTCCCACGCCGGGCCGATGACCGAGCCCGACTCCACACCGGCGTCCAGCCGGACACCGGGACCGGACGGCGGGGCGAACAGGGTGACCGTACCCGGGGCGGGCAGGAAGTTGCGGCCCGGGTCCTCGCCGTTGATGCGGAACTCGAAGGAGTGGCCGCGCAGCTCCGGGTCGCCGTACCCCAGCTCCTCGCCGTCCGCGATGCGGAACATCTCGCGGACCAGGTCGATGCCGGCGACCTCCTCGGTCACCGGGTGCTCGACCTGGAGACGGGTGTTGACCTCCAGGAAGGAGATCGTGCCGTCCTGGCCGACCAGGAACTCACAGGTACCCGCGCCCTCGTAGTGGGCCTCCTTGAGGATGGCCTTGGAGGCGCGGTACAGCTCGGCGACCTGCTCGTCGGACAGGAACGGCGCGGGCGCCTCCTCCACGAGCTTCTGGTGACGGCGCTGGAGCGAGCAGTCACGGGTGGACACGACGACCACATTGCCGTGCTTGTCCGCCAGGCACTGGGTCTCCACGTGCCGCGGACGGTCCAGGTAGCGCTCCACGAAGCACTCGCCGCGCCCGAAGGCGGCGACCGCCTCGCGCACCGCCGAGTCGTACAGCTCCGGCACCTCTTCGAGAGTGCGGGCGACCTTGAGGCCGCGACCGCCGCCGCCGAACGCCGCCTTGATGGCGATCGGCAGACCATGCTCCTCGGCGAAGGCGACGACCTCGTCGGCGCCCGAGACCGGGTCGGGTGTGCCGGCCACCAGGGGCGCGCCGGCGCGCTGGGCGATGTGGCGGGCCGCCACCTTGTCGCCCAGGTCGCGGATGGCCTGCGGCGGCGGGCCGATCCAGTTCAGACCGGCGTCGAGGACGGCCTGCGCGAATTCGGCGTTCTCCGAGAGGAAGCCGTAACCCGGGTGGATGGCGTCCGCGCCGGACTCCCGGGCCGCGTTCAGGACCTTCTCGATGTCCAGGTAACTGGTTGCCGGTGTGTCACCGCCCAGGGCGAACGCCTCATCCGCAGCGCGGACATGCAGAGCGTCCCGGTCCGGGTCCGCGTAGACGGCAACGCTCGCGATCCCCGCGTCCCGGCAGGCCCGAGCCACCCGGACAGCGATTTCGCCACGGTTGGCGATGAGCACCTTGCGCACGATTGAGGCTCCCTCCTTGAAACAAGCCGAGTTTAGGGACTGCCGACACGGCTCTTCGACCCGTCCCCAATGGTGAGCTTGCCCACACGGAGCGTGATGCGGGGCTCGCCCGACCCGCGAAAGCCCCAGTGGCACCTTGCTACGCAGGACTCTTCCGGAAAACCCTAGCCCTGCCATGTGGCCAAGGTCTCTGTAAGGGCGTGCTGCGGCCCACTCGGTTTCTTTGTCGAGTCCCTACGAATGGCCCAATGATTCTTTGCTGCCGCACGAACCCTTGTCCCCTGGTTTACCCGTTAGTAGCGTTCGCCCTGTCTCGGACTACTGCTGGTAACAGCGGTCAAGGTGGGGAGCGGGTGGGGCCGGTGGTGCGCAGAACCGTGGCGTGGGTGGTGACCGTCGTCCTCCTCGTGGAGGCGCTCGGCATCGGGGCGCTGAACTGGTTCCTCGGCGTGGTCGTGGAGCGGCAGAAGATGTCCATGGCGGGCCTGGACCCGCATCTGATGTCGACGTCCTCGAAGATCGGCGGCGTCGTCTTCGGCCTCTACTTCCTGCTGTGCGCCCTGGTCGCCCTGCTGGTGGCGGTCCGCGACCGCGCCCCCGCCGGCTTCGGGCGCGTCGTGCTGATCAGCGCGGCGGTCGTGCACGGCCTGCTGGGCGCCTTCGCCTGGGGCCTGGTCAACGCGACGGCCTTCCTGGTCATGGTCGTGGTGCTCGCACTCCTGGTGCTGCTCCTGGTGTCGTACGACCGTGACGGCGGCCCGGCCGAGGCCGCGCCCGGCGGGGACGGCGGGGCCGGCGGCGACCCCAGGGCCGCTGACGGGCCCCTGGGCGCCCGTACCGTCCCGCCGGGGGAACCGGCCGCCGGACGCCCGGCGGAGCCGCAGGACGGGGACGACGAGCCGCAGGACGCCGTCCCCGAGCGGCTCACCCGGCCGGTGCCCACAACTCCGTGATGCCGACGCCCAGTTCGGCCAGCAGCTTGCGCACCAGGGGCAGGCTGATGCCGATCACATTGCCGTGGTCGCCGTCGATGCCCTCGATGAAGGGCGCGGAACGGCCGTCCAGGGTGAACGCCCCGGCGACGTACAGGGGCTCACCGGAGGCCACGTAGGCGGCGATCTCCGCGTCGCTGGGCTCGCCGAACCGTACGACGGTGGAGGCGGTCGCCGAGACATAGCGCTTGGCCGCCGTGTCCCAGACGCAGTGCCCGGTCTGGAGGATGCCGGCCCGGCCGCGCATGGACTTCCAGCGGGCGGTGGCCTCCTCGGCGTCCGCGGGTTTGCCGAGCGCGTGGCCGTCAAGCTCCAGCACCGAGTCGCAGCCGATCACCAGGGCGCCCTGCACCTCGGGCAGCGCCGCCACGACCGACGCCTTGGCCTCGGCGAGGGCGAGGGCCAGTTCGGCCGGGGTTGGGGCGGAGACGGCGTCCTCGTCGACCCCGCTCACCACGACCTCGGGCGTGAGGCCCGCCTGCCGGAGCAGGCCGAGGCGGGCGGGGGACTGGGAGGCGAGAACGAGTCGCCTGCGGTGTGTTGCGGTCATGCGGTCAGGTTAGTCACCCGGTTGCGGGCCCGCGCGAATCACCTGGCGGCGGGCCTGCGCGGACCCGGTGGGCTCGTCGCAGCGCCGGTCGGCTCAGCGCAGACCCACCAAGGCGGCCACCACCATGGCCGCGGTCACCGCCACGGCCATGATGACGCCGAGCCGCCGCAGCATGTCCTGCGCGTCGCGCAGCTCCTTCGGCGATTCGTCGTCAGGGTCTGACCAGAGCACCTGTCCAGCGTGCGGGTGGCGGGGGGCCGGGCGCCTGAGTAGTCGTACTCAAATAGGCGCCCGGCGTCCTGCCACTGTGCGCGGTTCCCCGCGCCCCCTGGGGAATCAGCCCTGGCTCGGCCAGTAGGTGCGGGTCCAGGCCGCCGCGCCCGCCCGGGGGAGGCGGGCGGCGGCGATGCGGGCCGGGTCGGACCACGCGTCCTTCGGGCCCCGCGCGCCGTCCGGCGCGGCCGCCGCGGCGGCCGCGCGGGCGCGGACCACCGCCAGGGCGGCGGCCAGCTCCTCGGGGGTCGGATTGCCTCGTACGACCTTGATCGTCATATCGGCTCCTGTCGGTCGGCCGGGCCTAGAGGGGGATGTTGCCGTGCTTCTTCGGGGGCAGTGATTCCCGCTTGGTGCGCAGCTGACGCAGGCCCCGGACGATGTGGGCGCGGGTGTCGGACGGCATGATCACCGCGTCGACGTAGCCGCGCTCGGCCGCCACGTAGGGGTTGAGGAGGGTGTCCTCGTACTCCTGGATCAGCCGGGCCCGTACGGCCTCCACGTCCTCGCCGGTCGCGGCCGCCTCGGCGAGGGTGCGCCGGTGCAGGATGTTGACCGCGCCCTGGGCGCCCATCACGGCGATCTGGGCGGTCGGCCAGGCGAGGTTGAGGTCGGCGCCCAGGTGCTTGGAACCCATCACGTCGTAGGCGCCGCCGAAGGCCTTGCGGGTGATCACGGTGATCAGCGGGACGGTGGCCTCGGCGTAGGCGTAGATCAGCTTGGCGCCGCGCCGGATGATGCCCTCGTGCTCCTGGCCGACGCCCGGGAGGAAGCCGGGCACGTCCACGAAGGTCAGCACCGGCAGGTTGAACGCGTCGCAGGTGCGCACGAAACGCGCGGCCTTCTCGGAGGCGTCGATGTCCAGGCAGCCCGCGAACTGCATCGGCTGGTTGGCGACGACACCCACCGGGTGCCCCTCGACCCGGCCGAACCCGGTGACGATGTTCGGCGCGAACAGGGCCTGCGTCTCGAAGAACTCGCCGTCGTCCACGACGTGTTCGACCACCGTGCGGATGTCGTACGGCTGGTTGGCGCTGTCCGGGACGAGGGTGTCCAGCTCGCGGTCCTCGTCGTTGAGGGCGAGGTCCGCCTCCTCCGGGAAGACCGGGGGCTCGGAGAGGTTGTTGGACGGCAGGTACGACAGCAGCTGCTTGATGTACTCGATGGCGTCCTTCTCGTCCCCGGCCATATGGTGGGCCACGCCGGAGACGGCGTTGTGGGTACGGGCGCCGCCCAGCTCCTCGAAGCCCACGTCCTCGCCGGTGACGGTCTTGATGACGTCGGGTCCGGTGATGAACATGTGCGAGGTCTGGTCGACCATGACCGTGAAGTCGGTGATGGCCGGGGAGTACACCGCGCCGCCGGCGCAGGGGCCGACGACCAGGGAGATCTGCGGGATGACACCGGAGGCGTGGGTGTTTCGGCGGAAGATCTCGCCATAGGCGCCGAGCGAGGCGACGCCCTCCTGGATCCGGGCGCCGCCGGAGTCGTTGATCCCGATGACCGGGCAGCCGGTCTTCAGGGCGAAGTCCATGACCTTGACGATCTTCTGGCCGTACACCTCGCCGAGGGCACCGCCGAAGACGGTGAAGTCCTGGGAGAAGACGGCGACGGGACGGCCGTCGACCGTTCCGTATCCGGTGACGACACCGTCGCCGTAGGGCCGGTTCTGCTCAAGGCCGAAGTTGGTGGAGCGGTGCTGGGCGAACTCGTCCAGCTCGACGAACGACCCCTCGTCCAGGAGCAGTTCGACCCGCTCACGGGCGGTCAGCTTGCCCTTGGCGTGCTGCTTCTCGACGGCGCGCTCCGAGCCGGCGTGCGTCGCCTCGTGAATGCGCCGCTGGAGATCCGCGAGTTTGCCCGCGGTCGTGTGAATGTCGATCCCTTGGATCTCGTGACGCTCTTCCGGCTCGGACATCGGGATGCGGCTCCCTGCCTGCTCAAAAGGGGGGACGGTTACTCGTTCGTAGAGTAGTGCTGGGGCTACCGATCAGCACTGCGTCGTTTGCCACACCTAGGGTGGCTTGCATGACGCCCCGAGATGCAGCAGACGACAATCCCGGCCGCTGGTCCGATCTGGACCGCCCGCCGCTGAACGCGACCGCCCTGCGCCGCGCGCTGGTGCGCGAGGGCGGGCTGTGGTCCGGGCTGGAGGTCGTGCAGCGCACCGGCTCCACCAACAACGACCTGGTGGCGCGCGCGGCGGCCGGGCCGGTGGCCGAGGGCACGGTGCTGGTGGCGGAGGAGCAGACGACCGGGAAGGGCCGCCTGGACCGCCGCTGGTCGGCGCCGCCGCGCTCCGGCCTCTTCGTCTCCGTGCTGCTGCGGCCCGCGGAGGTGCCGGTGCACCACTGGGGGTGGCTGCCGCTGCTCACCGGGGTCGCGGTGGCGACGGGGCTGGCGCGGGCGGCGGGCGTGGACACGGCGCTGAAGTGGCCGAACGATCTGCTGGTGACGGTCGAAGGGGAGGAGCGCAAGGCGGGCGGCATCCTGCTGGAGCGGGCCGGCGAGGACGGCGTCGTCATCGGCTTCGGCCTCAATGTCTCGCTGCGCGCGGAGGAACTGCCGGTGGCGCGGGCGGGTTCGCTGCTGCTCGCCGGCGCGGTGAACACGGACCGGGACCCCCTGCTGCGGGCGGTCCTGCGCTCTCTGGAGGACTGGTACGGCCGCTGGCGCGCGGCCCTCGGCGACCCCGCGGAGTGCGGCCTCCAGGAGGCCTACGCGGCCGGCTGCGCGACCCTCGGCCGCACGGTACGGGCGGAGCTGCCCGGCGACCGCGACCTGATCGGCGAGGCGGTGGCCGTGGACGGCGACGGCCGCCTGGTCATCGCGACGCCGGAAGGGGTCCAGCCGGTGGGCGCGGGCGACATCGTGCATCTGCGCCCGGCGTGAGGGTTTACCGGGGACTTCTCGGCTGAGGGGGCTGCGCTTCCCCAGGGGCGCGGGGCTGTGTCGATGTGCGGCTCCGCCGCGTGGGCGCGACAAGCCACGACGGCGCCGCGCTTGGGACGCTGGACTGCCCGCAGCGGCGGCGAGCTGTGGCAGCCGGGCGGCAGCCCACGGCTAGGGCGTCGTCGCGGGCGGGATACGTGCGCCCTCGAAGAACGTGGTCAGGTAGCGGTGGGCGGTGCGGAGGCGGGACGCCGTGTCGCCGCCGTGGAGGTTCACCGCGTGCGCGATGCCGCACATCAGCGGGACGAGGTCGCCCGCGGCGAGGTCGGGGCGGATCGCTGCCGCCGCGTGCGCCCGGTCGAGCAGTTCCGTGCCGGCCGTCGCGAGGGACCGCTTGAGCTCGGCCGTCCGCGGCAACGCGTCCGCCGTCGCCGCCGCGACCGGCGCCAGCGCCGCATCCGTGACCTGCGCCTCCACGACACGCGACAGGAAACCCTCCAGCGCGCGCAGCGGATCCGCCTCGGCCAGCGCCCCGCGGCCGTGCTCCGCGAGACCTTCCAGACAGGGCGCGGCCACGGTCTCCAGCAACGCCTCGGGCGTGGCGAAGTGCCGGTAGACGGTCCCGACCCCGAGTCCCGCCCGCCGCGCGACATCGTTGAGCTGGAGCGCGGTGCCCTCGTCCACCAGTTCGCGGGCTATGGCGACGATCCGGTCCCAGTTGCGGGCGGCGTCCTTGCGCAGCGGCGTGCTCGTCATAGGGGCAGTCCAGATCGCTCGTCTCGCGGCATCGGTTCGGCGTTCGATCGTACGTGGAGCGTTCGGGTCGGCGAGGCCGCGGGCAGGCCCCCGCCCGTCCCGCCCACGCCCCCTACCCTTCCAGCCCACGCCCCCCGCCCGTCAGCCCCGGCGCCCCTCCTCACCGAGGAACCCCGTGATCAGCTCAAGCCACCGCTGCGGCTGCTCCAGGAAGGGCAGATGCCCGGTGGCCAGCTCGGCGGTCCGCGCACCCGGCACGGCCGCGGCCAACTCGTGCTGGAGGGCGGCCGGTATCAGGGGGTCGGCGGTGGTGACGACGACCAGCGTGGGCACGTCGAGCACCCCGAGGTCGGCCCGGACGTCGACGCGGCGGACCAGGTCGACCTGGGCACCGGTACCGGCCGGCAGCGCCGCCGCGGTCTGCTCGGCGGCCCCGCGCACCTGGGCCGGAGTGAGGGTGTTCAGCACCGGCGTGCTCACGGCCAGATGGGTCAGGTACTGGGCGAGCAGGACGTGCTGCCCGGACTCGTACAGCTGCTGCCAGATCGCGGCGGCCAGGTCGGTACGGGTGTCCAGGCGGGCGAAGGCCGCGCTCAGCACGAGCGCGGTGACCCGGCCGGGATGCCGTACCGCGGCCCTGATCGCGACCGGCCCCCCGAGCGAGTATCCGCAGAGCGCGAACGTGTCGAGTCCCGCCGCGTCCGCCGCGGCGACGAGCCCGTCGGCCAGTTCGTCGAGTTCGAGGGCCGTCGACGCGGCGGGCGTCCCTCCCGAGCCGGGGTAGTCGGCCCCGACGACGGTGTGCCGGGCGGCGAGCCCTTCCAGGAGCGGCCCGTAGTTGGCCTCGATGCCGCCGCCCGCGCCATGTGCGAGGAGGAGACCGGGCCCGGAGCCGCGGACGGTGCGGGCAAGGGCGGTCGGGGCTGCGTCGGTCACGGTGATGTCCTTGGAGGCCGTGGTGCCGGTCGGGGTGGTGGTCACGGGCGTGCCCCCACCGGTGCGTGGGTCTCGCTGAGCCGGCGCACGGCAGTGGCGAGACGGGGGTCGGTCGCGGGGCGGAACGGGGCGACCGGGAGCGCCTCGGGGCCTATGACGACGCCGGTCCTGCCGGTCAGGGCGCCGTCGGTGGCGGCGGCGATCGAGGGCCTGGCCGCCACGGACGCCGGTCCCGAGGTGGAACGGGCGAACCTGCGCCGCACCAGCGGCCACAGCAGCCGCAGGGCGGGGGAGACGATCCTGGGGTCGGTCAGGGTGCCGTCGGTCATGTCGGTCGCCGCGCCCCCGGGATCGGCGGCGAAGACCGAGACTCCCGTGCCGTCCAGCCGGGCGGCCAGGTCCAGGGTGTACGCGAGGTGGGCGAGCTTGGCGCGTCCGTAGTGGTGGAAGCCGTAGTAGCCGCCGGGCGGTTCGACCGCGTCGAAGTCCCGCTTGGCGACGCCGACCGCGCCCGAGGTGACGTTCACGATCCTGCTCGGCGCGCCGGCCCGCAGCGTGGGCAGCAGCAGTTCCGTCAGCAGGTAGGGCGAGAGGTGGTTGACGACGAACGACGCCTCGACGCCGTCCAGGATCCGCCGCTCGGCGAACATCGCCCCGATGTTGTTGACCAGCAGCGCCAGGGGTTCCCCGGAGGCGGCGTGGTCGTCGGCGATCTCGGCCGCGAGCGAGCGCACCTGGTCGAGCGAGGAGAGGTCGGCGCACCGGAACCGTGCGGGCCTCGCCGGGTTCACCGCGCCGATCCGCTCGACCGCCTTGGCCCCTCGCGCGTGATCGCGCCCGACCACGGTCACCGCGAACCCGGCCGCCGCCAGCCCCAGCGCCGTCTCCAGCCCGATCCCTCCCGTCCCACCCGTCACCACAGCTGTCTTGGACATGAGCGAGCCTCCACCCCGAGATGAAAGCGGATGAGTCATCCGCTTGATGACGCCGGACGCTAGCACATAATCGGATTACCTATCCGTTTCATCCTCCGGTCCCCTGCCCCGCCCCGTAAGGGGCGCGGGGAACCGCGCGATCAACCACCACCGGCCCGCAGGTGCGCACAACGACTTCGCCCCCCAAGCTGATGGCGGGGGCCTGGGGGCCGCAGGCCACCAGAAAGGGCGTCGGCGACACCCCCGGCACACGACCCGGCACCGGACAACCAGACCCCGGCCGAACCCAACGGAGTGAGCTGGCGCACACCTGCCGTAGAGTTGAGGCCGGTCGTACCTGACCGCGGCAGATCGGAAGGGCAGCAGGCGTGACCGTCGACGACACGGGCCCCGGCGAGCAGGACCGGACGGACCCAAGCGCCGCCGACTCCGGCGAGGACCCGCTCGCGCTCCGTCTCGAACAGCTCATCCTGGGCGCCGAGCGCCGCTACACCCCTTTCCAGGCCGCCCGCAGCGCAGGCGTCTCCATGGAGCTGGCGTCCCGCTTCTGGCGGGCGATGGGCTTCGCGGACATAGGCCAGGCCAAGGCGCTCACCGAGGCCGACGTCCTCGCCCTGCGCCGCCTCGCCGGTCTCGTGGAGGCGGGGCTGCTCAGCGAGGCCATGGCCGTACAGGTCGCGCGCTCCACCGGGCAGACCACCGCCCGGCTGGCCGAGTGGCAGATCGATTCCTTCCTGGAGGGCCTGACCGAGCCCCCCGAACCCGGCATGACCCGCACCGAGGTGACGTACCCCCTGGTCGAGCTGCTGCTGCCGGAGCTGGAGGAGTTCCTGGTCTACGTCTGGCGCCGCCAGCTCGCCGCCGCGACCGGGCGGGTCGTCCAGGCCGCGGACGACGAGGAGATGGTCGACCGGCGCCTGGCCGTCGGCTTCGCCGACCTCGTCGGCTTCACCCGTCTGACCCGCCGCATGGAGGAGGAGGAACTCGGCGAACTCGTCGAGGCCTTCGAGACCACCGCCGCCGACCTGGTGGCCGCGCGCGGCGGCCGGCTCATCAAGACCCTCGGCGACGAGGTCCTGTTCGCCGCGGACGACGCGGGCACCGCCGCGGACATCGCGCTGCGCCTGGTGGAGACGCTGGCGAACGACGAGACGATGCCCGAACTGCGCGTCGGCATGGCCTTCGGCACCGTGACCACCCGGATGGGCGATGTGTTCGGCACGACGGTGAACCTGGCCTCCCGGCTGACCTCCATAGCCCCGCGCGACGCCGTCCTCATGGACAGCGCGTTCGCCAAGGAGCTGATCCGCACCGGCGAGGCGCCCGCCTCGGAGGCGGAGGCCGCCGAGGCCGCGGCGACCGCCGAGAAGGAGGGCGAGGAGCCGCCGTCGTACCGCTTCGCGCTCCAGCCGATGTGGCAGCGCCCGGTGCGCGGCCTCGGCGTGGTCGAACCATGGCTGCTCACCCGCAGGAACGGCGAGCAGTAGCCGCCCTAGGGTCTTTCGTTTGGATCAGGCCGGATCAGGGCGCGGTGCCAGGGCCCGCGAGCCCGGCATGATCCAAACGAGAGGCCCTAACCCCCGTGGCCGCCGAGCACGTCCACGTCCACGCACAGGGCGATGATCGGCAGGCACAGCCCGCCCGGAGCGGGCGCGGGGGAGCCGCGGGTCGGTGTGGGCGCCGGGGGTGTGGGCGGTGCCGGGTGCGAAGTCGGCGCGGGTGGGGCCGGTTCCGGGGCCGTGGGCGCGGGCGGCGCGCCGCTCTTCCCGGGCGCGGCCGGCACCCCGCCGCCCGAGCCCTCCGAGCCCTTCGATCCGCTCGCGCCCCCCGAGCCGCCGGATCCGCCCGGGTTCCCGGGTGTCGCCGCGGCCCCGGTGGGCGTCGGCGCGGGAGCCCGCCCGCCCAGGTCGGCGGCCGTCGCGGGCGGCGCGAGCGGGCCGGTGGCCAGGGCGCCGGTGCCGGTGGTGGTCGCGGCCGTACGACCGCCGATCCAGGACACGCCGGTCCTCGGGGCGCCGCTCGCGAGTCCGCCGCCCGGGTCGAGCCGGGGTTCGGCCGCCGCGGTGCCGGGGGCGCCCACGCCCGACTCCGGGGTCATGCGGACCAGACTGAGCACCCCGGCCGCGAGGACGAGCCCGCCGGCGGCGAGCAACGCCCTGCGGGGCCGGGGTTTACGGTGCCGTCCGCGACGTAGACCGGCGAACCGGCCACCCGGTTCCGCCGCCCCTGTCCGGCCTCTGCGTATACGTGTCTCCGCCATGCCTGATCTCCCCCACAACTCCCCGCGACTTCCCACAGCTCCCCGCGACTCCGCGCGCTCCCCTCGCGCCCCCACCGCGCAGCGCACGCTATGCGCTCGTGTGGGTGATGTGGGGCGAGACGGCCGTGATGTCACTCGAACGGGCGTAGCGGTACGGGGTTTCCTGTGGTCGGGTGCGGCTGCGATGATCGGGCCGACAGGGGTTAACCCGCGTTAACACGTGTACCGGAGGATGCGATGAGCGAGGCGCGGTTCGGGGAGTTCGTGCTGGTACGGCGGCACGGGTACGTCGCGGAGCTGGTCCTGGACCGGCCCAAGGCGATGAACGCCGTCTCCACGGAGATGGCCCGCTCGATCGCGGCCGCCTGTACGGCGCTGGGGGCGGACCGGGACGCCCGGGTGGTCGTTCTGACCTCGTCGCACGAACGGGCGTTCTGCGTCGGCGCCGACCTCAAGGAGCGCAACTCCTTCAGTGACGCGGACCTGATGCGGCAGCGGCCGGTGGCGCGGGGGGCGTACACCGGCGTGCTGGAGCTGCCGATGCCGACGATCGCGGCGGTGCACGGGTTCGCGCTGGGCGGCGGCTTCGAGCTGGCGCTGTCCTGCGACCTGATCGTGGCCGACCGTACGGCCGTGGTGGGGCTGCCCGAGGTGTCCGTGGGCGTGATCCCGGGCGGCGGCGGCACCCAGCTGCTGCCCCGGCGGGTCGGCGCGGCGCGGGCGGCCGAGCTGGTCTTCTCGGCGCGCCGCCTGGAGGCCGCGGAGGCCGGTGAGATGGGGCTCGTGGACCACGTGGTCGAGGCGGGCCGGGACCGGGAGGAGGCGCTGGAGCTGGCGGCGCGCATCGCCGGGAACTCCCCGGTGGGCCTGCGCGCGGCCAAGCGGGCGCTGCGGCTGGGGCAGGGCCTCGATCTGCGGGCCGGTCTGGAGGTCGAGGACGCCGCGTGGCGCTCCGTGGCCTTCTCCGGCGACCGCGCGGAGGGCGTCGCCGCGTTCAACGAGAAGCGGAAGCCGGAGTGGCCGGGGGAGTAGGGGCGGGCGCCCCCGAGGGTGCGCCTCCGGTGCGCGCCCTCGGTGCGCGCCCCTGAGGTACGCCGGGTGCACCCCTTGAGGTGCGCCATGGCGTATCCCTGACCAAACCCCCTATTCGCCGCACCAGTATCCCCATCACCCAAAATCCTCCCTAATCTGGAGTAATGGGCGACGACGAGCGGCTTGCCGCAGTGGTGGCGTTGGCGCAGGGGATGGCCGCGGCGCACACCCCTGAGGACTCGTGGCAGGCCGCCGCGCTCGGCGCCTGCCATGCGCTGGACGGCAGCTTCGCCGCGCTCTCGGTGTGGGAGCGGGAGCTGGGCCGGCTGCGGGTCCTGGTGAACGTGGGGGACCGGCGCCCGGACGAGGAGGAGTTCCCGGCGGCCGAGTCCTACCCCGTGCACCAGTTCCCGGAGATCACCGAGTTCCTGCACGAACGCTGGGCCGGCGGCGGCGGTCCCAACGCCTGGGTGGAGACCGCCGAGGGTGCCGCCGCCGGTGTCCCCGGCTACTTCCACCAGCGCGTCGCCGCCCTGCGCCGACGGGGCCGCGGCTGCTGTGTCGTCGCCCCGGTCGTGCTGCACGGCAGGGCCTGGGGCGAGGTGTACGTCGCGCGTGCCGTCGGATGCCCGGTGTTCGGCCGCGCCGACGCCGACTTCGCGACCGTGCTCGCCGCCGTCGTGGCCGCGGGGCTCGCGCAGACCGAGCGCCTGGAGGAGGCCCGCCGGCTCGCCTTCACCGACGCCCTGACCGGTCTCGCCAACCGCCGCGCCGTGGACACGCACCTGGACGAGGCGCTCGAACGGCACCGCGCCGAGGGTGTAGTCGTCAGCCTCGTGGTCTGCGATCTGAACGGGCTCAAGCGGGTCAACGACACCAAGGGCCACGCCGTCGGCGACCGGCTTCTGGAGCGGTTCGGCTCGGTGCTGTCGCTGTGCGGCGCGATGGTGCCGGGCGCGCTGGCCGCGCGGCTCGGCGGGGACGAGTTCTGCCTTCTCGCGGTCGGCCCGGCCGCCGACGACGTGGTGAAGGCGGCCGACGAACTGTGCCGCCGCGCGGGCGAGTTGGAGCTGGGGGAGGGCGTCGCCTGCGGGGTCGCCTCGACCGAGGACCCGATCGGGCCGGTGGCCGACGCCCGGCGGCTGTTCCGCCTCGCGGACGCCGCCCAGTACCGTGCCAAGGCCATGCGCGCCGACCGGCCCGTGGTCGCCGGCCGCGAGGGCCCCGACGACCCCGTCGTCCGGCTCGCCGACGAACCGCCCCCGACCCGCGCCGAGCGCCGCCGTTTCCGCGGCCGCAACCCCTGAAGGCTGCGACGAAGCCCACACCGCCGGGTAAGGGGCGCACCCCGTTCCCACTAGTGACAGCGCTGCATTCAATGCGTACGCTCCTGAATATGGATATGCATACTGTGGTGGTGGGGACGTCCGGTGTCTCGGCGTCCGACGTTCTCGCCGTGGCGCGCGGCGCTGCCCGGATCGAGCTGTCGGAGGAGGCCGTGGCGGCGCTGGCCGCGGCCCGCGAGATCGTGGACGCGCTGGCGGCCAAGCCGGACCCGGTCTACGGCGTCTCCACCGGCTTCGGCGCCCTGGCGACCCGGCACATCAGCCCGGAACTCCGCGCCCAGCTACAGCGCAACATCGTCCGCTCGCACGCCGCCGGCATGGGCCCGCGGGTGGAGCGGGAAGTCGTACGGGCCCTGATGTTCCTGCGCCTGAAGACCGTCTGCTCCGGACACACCGGCGTACGCCCCGAGGTCGCGCAGACCATGGCCGATGTGCTCAACGCCGGGATCACCCCGGTCGTGCACGAGTACGGCTCCCTCGGCTGCTCCGGCGACCTCGCCCCGCTGTCGCACTGCGCCCTGACCCTGATGGGCGAGGGCGACGCCGAGGGCCCCGACGGCGTCGTACGGCCCGCCGGCGAACTGCTCGCCGCGCACGGGATCCAGCCCGTCGAGCTGCGCGAGAAGGAGGGCCTCGCCCTGCTCAACGGCACCGACGGCATGCTCGGCATGCTGGTCATGGCCCTCGCCGACCTCGACACCCTCTACAAGTCCGCCGACATCACCGCCGCGCTGAGCATGGAGGCGCTGCTCGGCACCGACAAGGTGCTCGCGCCCGAGCTGCACGCCATCCGCCCGCACCCGGGCCAGGGCGCCGCGGCCGCCAACATGCTCGCCGTGCTCCAGGGCTCCCAGCTCACCGGGCACCACCAGGACGACGCCCCGCGCGTCCAGGACGCCTACTCGGTGCGCTGCGCCCCGCAGGTCGCGGGCGCCGGCCGCGACACCATGGCGCACGCCCGCCTGGTCGCCGAGCGCGAGCTGGCCGCCGCCGTCGACAACCCGGTGGTGCTGCCCGACGGGCGGGTGGAGTCCAACGGAAACTTCCACGGCGCGCCCGTGGCCTATGTGCTGGACTTCCTGGCCGTCGCCGCCGCCGACCTCGGCTCCATCGCCGAGCGCCGCACCGACCGCCTCCTCGACAAGAACCGCAGCCACGGCCTGCCGCCGTTCCTCGCCGACGACGCCGGTGTGGACTCCGGTCTGATGATCGCCCAGTACACGCAGGCCGCCCTGGTCAGCGAGATGAAGCGGCTCGCCGTACCGGCCTCCGCGGACTCCATCCCGTCCTCCGCCATGCAGGAGGACCATGTCTCCATGGGCTGGTCGGCCGCGCGCAAGCTGCGCACCGCGGTGGACAACCTCACCCGGATCATCGCCGTGGAGCTGTACGCGGCCACCCGCGCGATCCAGCTGCGCGAGGGCCTGAGCCCGGCGCCCGCCTCCCAGGCCGTGATCGAGGCCGCCCGCGCCGCCGGTGTCCAGGGCCCCGGCCCCGACCGCTTCCTGGCGCCCGACCTGGCCGCGGCCGACGCCTTCGTGCGTGGCGGGCACCTGGTCGAGGCCGTGGAGAAGGTCACCGGCCCGCTCCAGTGACCGGCGGACGGAGGGGCCCCGGCGGCGTCCGGGGCCCCTTCGCCGTCACTTGAGCCTGGTCTCCTGGGCCTGCACGACCGCGGGTGTCACCGTGTACGCCTGCTCGGCCATCATCGCGCCCAGGTTCGAGGTGAAGTAGACGGAGACGGTGGAGCCGTGCCGGTCCACCTCGGCGTGCACCAGGGCCGTGCCCCCGCCGTCGCCCTCGTCCTCCTTCATGGTCGCGGCGAACGCCACAGAGCCGTCCCCGCCGCCCGCGGGCTTCTCCGCGGCGATCTCGGTGAACTTCACCGAGGCGCCCGCCTGCCGCCCGGTGAAGCCGCCCGCGCATGCCTTCACGGCGGTGGACAGCGATGTCAGGGCCCGCTCGGCGCCGTCCCCGTCGTACGAGGCGAGCGCCACCGTGGTGACGTCCCGGTCGAGGGACTTGCGCATCGTCTTCTCGAACTCGCCCTCGTCCAGGTCGTCCAAAGACGTCGGCTTGGCCGAGGGCTGCTTCTTCGCGTTCTCGGTGACCATGCGGTCGGTGCTCGCCGGGGCCCCGGTGGGCGCGAGCCCGCTCATCACCCGGGTCAGGGGCTCGCAGGCCGCCTTGTCGGTGGTGATCCGCCTGGCGCGGGCCTCGGTCACCGCCCCGACCGCGTAGCCGGGCAGTTCGTCCTGAGTGACGATCAGCTTCTTCAACTCGGCGGCGCTCAGCGCCTTTCGCGCGGAACCCTGGTCCGCGGAATCCTTCGACCCTCCGTCAGAACACCCCGTGACAAGGGCGAACGACAGCGCGCTCACGGCGACGGTGGCGCACAGCCGCACGCCCGATGATCTCTTCATGAGGCGAACTATGTAAGCCTTGTGAAAGATCAGTCAAGGGAGATTAAAAACCCAGGCGTTCGCGGCGCACCGAATAGACCACGAACCCGGCGCCGAGGGCGAGGAACAGGGAGCCGCCGACGATGTACGGCGTGGTGTCCGGGCTGCCGGTGTCGGCGAGCCGGGAGTCGTCCGCCGAGCCCGAACCGGCTCTGGTGGCCGCCGCCGTCACCACACTTGCCTGCTCGGTGACGGGCGCGGAGAAGGTCGAGACGGAGCCGACCGCCGTGTCCTGCGCCGGTCCCTCCTGGGACGCGTTCGCGGACGGGACGAACCACAGGGCGCACAGCAGAGTGCCCGCGGCGGTGGCGGTCAGCAGCGGACGGCGAGCGGATGACACGAAATATCGATCCCCTTGTGACGCTGGCGAATTGGCCGTGTGAGCAGATGTTAGTGAAAGTCGCGGGTCACGGGAAAGTCACGGGAGGTTTCGGCCGTACGCTCGCGCCATGAGCGACGAAGAGACATCACGTTATGTACGGCTTCGGGTGGAGCTGGTGGTCGAGGTCCTGGACGACGACGAGGTGACCAAGGCCGCGCTGGGCCGGCTCGCGGCCGATCCCGAGCTGCCGGACTCCGAGCGGGACCAGGCCGAGGGCGCTGTGACGGAAGACACCGCGGAGGCCCTCGCCTATCTCGTGGACCCGTTCGACCTGGTCAGCGCGGTGCCCGGGGTGGAGCTCCAGCAGGCCTCCTGGTCGAGTGAGCGGATCGACTACGACCCGGACTCGCCCGAATGGGACATTGACGGCGATGATGGGGACGACGACGAAGAGGACGGCATCGGCTGAGCGTCCCGGGGCACCTGAAACCCCGGACGGCGACCTGCCGTCCGGGGTTTTGTCGTACGAGGGGGCGCACGGACCGATCACACACCACCACCCGCCCGGCGACGTACCGCACCATGGGCCGGCGGACGTGGTGTGCCCCACAGATCCGGTGGATCCGGAACGGGACGAACCGGCCGTAGCGTTGAAGGTTCCTACGGGGACTCGGGGACTCTCGGGGTTATCTGCGACTCGGCAACGATGGAGAAGCTTGTGATGACGGACGGTAAGCGGCGCAACGGCCTGGTGGCCGCGTCCGCTCTGCTCGGCGGTGTGCTGATGCTCTCGGCCTGTTCCGGAGGGGACAAGGCCTCGGCCCATGGCAGCGGCGAATCATCGCAGGCCCAGGCCGACGCGGCGGCCGCCAAGAAGTCGTCCGAGGCACAGATCGCGGTCACCCCGAAGGACGGCTCGGACAACGCGTCGATCAACAACTCCGGCACCGTCACGGTCGGCAAGGGCACGCTCACCGACGTCACCATGACCACCGAGGACGGCAAGGCCGTCGCCGGCCAGCTGTCCGCGGACAAGCTGAGCTGGAAGCCGACCGTCCAGCTGGAGCGCTCCACCACCTACAAGATCGCCGCGACGGCCAAGGACTCCCAGGGCCGCATAGCCCACGAGAACGCGTCCTTCACCACCGTCTCGCCGTCGAACAGCTTCATCGGCAGCTTCACCCCCGACAACGGCACGACCGTCGGCGTGGGCATGCCGGTCTCGATCAACTTCGACAAGGCGATCACCAACAAGGCGGCCGTCCAGAAGGGCGTCACGGTCAGCACCAGCAGCGGCCAGGAGGTCGCCTGCCACTGGTTCAACGCCAACCGCATGGACTGCCGCCCCCAGGACTACTGGAAGGAAGGCTCCACCGTCACCCTGAAGCTCGCCCTCGACGGCGTCCAGGGCGCGAACGGCGTCTACGGCGTCCAGCAGAAGACGGTCACCTTCCACATCGGCCGCAACCAGGTCTCCTACGTCGACGCGAAGACCCACCAGATGAAGGTCATGCAGGACGGCAAGGTCGTCAAGACCATCCCGATCTCCGCGGGCTCCCCCGAGCACACCACGTACGAGGGCCAGATGGTGATCTCCGAGAAGTTCAAGCAGACCCGCATGAACGGCGCGACCGTCGGCTTCACCGACGACGACGGCAAGGGCGAGTACGACATCAAGGACGTGCCGCACGCCATGCGCCTGACCACCTCGGGCACCTTCATCCACGGCAACTACTGGGGCGCCCCCTCGGTGTTCGGCAGCGTCAACACCAGCCACGGCTGTGTCGGCCTCCAGGACGTCAAGGGCGCGGGCGACGCGAACACCCCGGCCGCCTGGTTCTACGACCACTCGCTGATCGGTGACGTCGTGGTGATCCAGCACACCGGCGACAAGACCGTCTCCCCGGACAACGGCCTCAACGGCTGGAACATGGACTGGGCCCAGTGGAAGGCCGGTTCGGCCGTCTGAGCCGCACCTTCGACAGCCCCGTGAGTGCCGCCCCTTCGGGGGCGGCACCGCTGTTTTCGGGGCACGCGAGGATTCTTAACCGGCTCTTAGGTTAGCCTCAGGAAGCAGTCAGGGGCCGTTCTTATCGTTCCGGCCATGTTCTTCACCTACCTGAGGCGCGAACTGCGCCGCCGCCGGAAGGCGGCGCTCGTCGTGGCCTCCGGCCTCGCGCTCGGCATCGCGCTGGTCATCGTGGTCAACTCCGTGGCCAGCGGCATGGGCAAGGCCCAGGACAAGGTCCTGCAATCGCTCTACGGCCTCGGCACCGACATGACCGTCAGCAAGGCGGCCACACCGTCGGCCGACGGCTCCCAGCGGCCCCACTTCCAGTTCGGCGCGAAGGGCGACGGCGACAAGTCGACGCAGAGCAGCGACCGTGTCCAGGTGCAGGGCTTCACCACCCTCGCCTCCTCCACCGTCTCCAAGGTCTCCGGACAGCAGGGCGTGGCGGCGGCCGCCGGCGGGCTGAACCTGTCCGTCGTCAAGGTCAACGGCAGTTTCACCCGCGGCCAGTTCCAGCAGAACGGCGGCGGTGGCGGCTTCGGCCGGCGCGGCGGTGGCGGCGAGGCGCAGGGCGAGGTCAAGGGCGGCGGCGCCGACTTCAACATCGACCAGTACTCGGTCTACGGCACCGATGTCACCCAGACCGGGCTCGGCCCGCTGACCTCCTCGAAGATCACCAGCGGCCGTGACTTCAAGACCACCGAGACGAACGCCAAGGTGGCCGTGGTCGACTCGGCGTACGCCAAGACGAAGAAGTACAAGGTCGGCTCCACCGTCACCATCAAGGGCACCAAGTACTCGGTGATCGGCATCGCCACCGCGAACAGCGGCGACTCGGCGGCCAACCTGTACATCCCGCTGCAGCAGGCGCAGACCCTCGCGGACCAGAAGAACAAGGTCACCACGATCTACGTGCGGGCCACCGACTCGCAGAAGATCGACTCCGTCAAGAGCACCATCCAGAAGAACGTCTCCGGTACGACGGTCACCACCTCCTCCGACCTCGCCAAGACGGTCTCGGGCTCCCTGTCCACCGCCTCCTCGCTCGCCACCAACGTCGGCAAGTGGCTGTCGATCGCGGTGCTCGTGGCCGCGTTCCTGGTCGCCGGCCTGCTCACCTCCTCCGCGGTCTCCCGCCGGGTGCGTGAGTTCGGCACCCTGAAGGCCCTGGGCTGGAAGTCGGGCCGGGTCACCCGGCAGGTGGTCGGCGAGGCCATCGTCAACGGTCTGGTGGGCGGCGTCCTCGGCATCGCCCTGGGCCTCGCCGGTGCCTACGTCGTCACCGCGATCAGCCCGACCCTCCAGGCCCAACTGGGTTCGAGCGGCGGCGGCTTCGGCGGCGGGCGCGCCGGTGGCGGCGGCTTCGGCGGGGGCGGTGGCGGCGGCCTCGGCGGCGGCCCCGGCGGCTCCGCCGGGCACGCGGCGAAGTCCCTGGAAGTGGCCCTCACGGCCCCGGTGAGCCTGACGACCATCCTGCTGGCGGTCGGCCTCGCGGTGGCGGGCGGCCTGATCGCGGGGGCGTTCGGCGGCTGGCGGGCCTCCCGGCTGCGCCCGGCGGACGCGCTGCGGCGGGTGGAGTAGCCGCGCCGCGCGCCACCGCCCTCCCCGAAAACCCTCCCAGGAGCCACCATGTATGAACTCAAGAACGTCACCAAGCGTTACACCCGGGGCAAGGAGAGCGTCCACGCCCTCGACGGCGTCGACCTGATCATCGGCGACGGCGACCGGCTGGTCATCCAGGGCCCCACCGGCGGCGGCAAGTCCACCCTGCTCCAGATGCTCGGCGGCCTGGACCGGCCCACCTCCGGCGAGGTCGTCCTGGACGGCATCGACCTGGCCAAGCTCAGCGAGGCCCGGCTGACCCGGGTCCGCAGCGAGAACATCGGCTTCGTCTTCCAGTCCTTCAACCTCATCCCCACGCTCACCGCCCAGGAGAACGTGGAGACGGCCCTCGTACCCCTCGGCATCAAGGTGAAGGAGCGCCGCGAACTGGCCGCCGACGCGCTGACGTCCGTGGGCCTCGGCGAACGCCTCGGCCACCTCCCCTCGGAGATGTCCGGCGGCCAGCAGCAGCGTGTCGCCATCGCCCGCGCGCTGGTGAAGAAGCCCAAGGTGCTGCTCGCCGACGAGCCGACCGGAAACCTCGACGAGAGCACCCGGGACGAGATCATGGACGTACTCGAACGGCTGTGGAAGGAGCACGGGCTGACCTTCGTCATGGTCACCCACGACTCCACGCTCGCGAAGAAGGCCCCCCGGGTCGCCACCATCCGCAAGGGCAAGATCACGGTCAAGGAGAACGCGGGCGCCTGACGCCCGGCCGCGCGGGGGCCGGGGCCTCTCGTCCGACGGGAGGCCCTACGCGGAGGTCCCCGCGCGGGTCGCGTCCGTGCCCCAGCTGGCCAGCAGCCGCAGCGACTCGGCGGACGCGGAACCGGGCTCCGCGTGATACGTGACCAGGCACTGGTCGGTGCCGTCCGACATGCGGAAGGACTCGAAGTTCAGGGCGAGATCGCCCACCAGCGGATGGTGCAGCCGCTTGACGCCATGGTTCTTCTCCTTGACGTCGTGCGTGGCCCACAGCCGACCGAACTCCTCGCTCTTGACGGAGAGTTCACCCACCAGGGCGGACAGCCGGGGATCGTCCGGATAGCAGCCCGCGTCCATGCGCAGCGAGCAGACGACGTCGATCGCCTTCTGCTCCCAGTCGACGAACAGGTCCCGGTACTCGGGCTTGAGGAACACCAGCCGCGCCCAGTTGCGCTCGGCCACCGGCAGCTCCGCCCAGTCGTCGAAGACCGCCGCCGCCATCCGGTTCCAGGCGAGGATCTCCGAACGCCGGCCCACGATGTACGCGGGCACGCCCTCCATCGCGTCCAGCAGCTGCCGCAGCGGCGGGCGCACCTGCTGCTGGCGGGCCGCCGGCTTCTTCTTGTGCGACTTCGGCTTGGCCAGATGGGTCAGATGCGCGTGCTCGGCGTCCGTGAGGCGCAGGGCGCGGGCGATCGAGTCCAGGACCTCCGCCGAGACATTGCGGCCGTTGCCCTGCTCCAGGCGCGTGTAATACGCCACCGACACCCCGGCCAGCTGTGCCAGCTCCTCCCGGCGCAGCCCCGGCACCCGGCGGTGCCGGCCGAAGTCGGGCAGCCCCACGTCCTCGGGCTTGAGCCGGGCCCGCCGGCTGCGCAGAAACTCGCTGAGTTCGGCCCGCCGGTCCAGGGGCGGGCCGGTCACGGCGGCGTCCCGCTGTTCGTCCATACCGCAAGTATCCGTCGTCCCCGCTGGTCGTAGGCCTGCCAGCCTGACACCGCCAGTGGTAGGCACAGCGGTCGTACGCAAAGGCGTGGACTGGGTGCGCCGCGGAACACGAGGCACCCTGGGAATGTGCTCGGTGGAAAGCAGCCGGGCATGCGTAGACCTTGTGAGGGAGAACCCCGCCATGACCACTGTTGCCGCGTACGCCGCGCCCGCCGCGAAGGCCCCCCTGGAGCGGACCGAGATCGAGCGACGGGCGGTGGGCGAGTTCGACGTCCTGATCGACATCAAGTTCGCCGGTATCTGCCACTCCGACATCCACCAGGTCCGCGAGGGCTGGGGCAAGGCGTCCTTCCCGATGGTGCCGGGCCACGAGATAGCGGGCGTCGTCACGGAGGTCGGCTCCGGTGTGACGAAGTACGCCGTCGGCGACCGCGTGGGCGTCGGCTGCATGGTCGACTCCTGCCGGGAGTGCGACAACTGCAAGGCCGGCCTCCAGCAGTACTGCGACCGGGGCCCCACCTGGACGTACAACGACACGGGCCGGGACGGCACGCCGACGTACGGCGGCTACTCCGAGAACGTCGTCGTGGACGAGAACTACGTCGTCCGCATCCCCGAGGGCCTGTCCCTCGACGTCGCAGCCCCGCTGCTGTGCGCCGGCATCACCACGTACTCCCCGCTGAAGCACTGGAACGCGGGCCCCGGCAAGAAGGTCGCCGTCGTCGGCCTCGGCGGTCTCGGCCACATGGGCGTCAAGATCGCGCACGCGCTGGGCGCGGAGGTCACCGTCCTCTCCCAGTCGCTGCGCAAGAAGGACGACGGCCTGAAGCTGGGCGCCGACCACTACTACGCCACCAGCGACCCGCAGACCTTCGAGGACCTCAAGGGCACCTTCGACCTCATCCTCAACACGGTCTCTGCCCCCCTCGACTTCAGCGCCTTCCTGTCCCTGCTGCGCACGGACGGCGCCATGGTCAACGTGGGCCTGCCCGAGGAGCCCGTCCAGATCACCCTCCAGTCCCTCTTCGGCAACCGCCGCAGCCTCAGCAGCTCCGGCATCGGCGGCATCCCCGAGACCCAGGAGATGCTGGACTTCTGCGCGGAGCACGGGCTGGGCGCGGAGATCGAGCTGATCGCCGCGTCGGAGATCAACGAGGCGTACGAGCGGGTGCTCGCGAGCGATGTGCGCTACCGGTTCGTGATCGACAACGCGACGATCTGATATTCGGTCCCCGCGCCCCGAAGGGGCGCGGGGAACTGCGCGAGCAACCACGACGCACGCGCGGGTCACAGCCTGCTGTACGTGTCGATGTCCTCGCCGAACTCCTTGATCGCCCGGGTGGTGAGGGTCGGCCGGGTGTCGGAGATGGCGGTCATGTAGTCCTCGGTGTCCGCCGGGCGGCCCTCCCGGTGGGCGACCTCGCGTTCGAAGGCGGCCTGCGCTCCCTTGCGGGCGGCGAACTCGATGTCCGCCGGGGTGAACAGCTCGCTCGCGGCGACCAGCCGCCCGAGGTCCACCGAATCGTTCATGCCCCGGAGATAGCGGGCCCAGATCGCCGCGCGGGCGGTCGGATCGGGCGGCCCGATGGGGATGACGTAGTCGAACCGCCCCGGCCGCAGGAAGGCCGCGTCGAGGGACCGTACGGAATTGGTGGCGCACACCAGCAGCCGTGAGTCGTGCTCGCGGAAGACGGGGATCAGCTTCAGCAGCTCGTTGGTCACCCCGTGCCCGGGGTCCACCGCCTTGCCGGAGCGGGCGGCCGCGATCTCCTCCACCTCGTCGATGAAGAGCACCACCGAGTCCAGCTCCGCGAGGTCGGCGAACGCGTCCCGCAGCGCCGTGGCCAGCCCCTCGCTGGTGTCGGCGGCGAGCCGCGAGGGGAACAGCTCCACGAACGGCCAGCCGAGCCGCGAGGACACCGCCTTGGCGAAGCTGGTCTTCCCGGTGCCGGGCGGCCCGAACAGGATGACCGACTTCGGCGGCACCACCCCGTAGCGGTCGGCCAGCGCCGGTTCCGTCAGCGGCAGCACCACCCGCCGCTCCACGACCTGCTTCTCCCGCTCCATCCCGGCCATCGCGTCCCACAGCCCCTCGGGCAGCATGCGCCCGCCGAGCGCGGCGAGGACATCGGCGTTCGCGGCGCCGAGCGGTTCCAGCTTCTCGTGGTAGGTGAGGTCCTCACGGCTGCGGTAGCCGCTGTTCGCCAGCGCCTTCGAACCCGCCGCGCCCCCCGGCAGCAGCGCGCTGATGTGCCGTACCCCCAGCGCCCGCAGCCGCCGCTCCAGCTCGGCGAGCAGCGCGCTGCCGATCCCGCGCTCGCGCCAGCGCGCGGCGAGCGCCATCAGCAGGATCCAGCCCCGCTTGCCCTGGGCCTGGGCCACCGCCATCCCCACCAGCTCGTCCCCGACCACCGCGACCACCGCGGTCTGCCCCGCCTTCGCCGCGGCCATCACCTCCGAGACCGGGAACACCGGGTCCTCGTCGGCCTGCCGGCACTGGTCCCAGATCTGGATGGCCTGATCGAGATCGTCGTCGTGATAGTCGCGCAGATGCCATGCGGGCATGGGACACCACCTCACCGCCAAGGGGATCTCAGGGGGTCTCCCATTGTCTCCGCGGGGGCGGGGTACGACATCTCCAGCCGAGGAGCCGGCCGCCGGGACCGCCCGCAGCGGCGGGCCCGGCCTCAGACCGCCTCCGCCACCATCCCCACCGTCTCGTTCCGCACCCGGCAGTAGTACGCCGCCGCGTCCTCGCCCCGGTAGCTCCACGGCAGCGCGTCCACATGGCCGTCGACCAGCCGGAACTGCTCAAGCGCCGCCTCGTGCCGGTCCTGGAGGTGCAGGTAGTAGGCGAGCAGATGGCGCAGCTCCGCGAGGCCAGGGCGGTCGGGGTCGCTCGCCGCGCAGGCCGCCGCGTCCGCGAGGCCCGCGTCGACCAGGGCCAGCATCTCGGGGGTGCTGTCGGCCGCGACATCGGTGGTCTCGTCGTGCTCGAAACGCGCGACCAGCGGCAGCACCGTCAGCAGGCTCCCGACCGGCGCCCGCTCGGCCGCGCGCCGCGCGAAGTCGAACGCCAGCTCCTTCGAGCCGCGCCACTTCGCGCACCAGTACTGGAGCGCCGCGTAGTGGGCGCCGTAGTGGTACGGGTCGCGGCTCGTGATCCGCTCCCACAGCTCGTCCATCTCGGCGTGCGAGCAGCCGAGGCCCAGCGCCACCCAGATCTCCACGACGTACGGCGTCGGGTCCTCGGGGTTCAGCTCCGCGGCCCGCGCGATCTCCTTCCGCGCGGCCGACAGCATCCGCCCGAACCCCTCGAACTGCTCCCGGCTCGTGTACCGGGCCTGTCGCGCGCCCCGCAGATCCCACGCCAGCCGCACCGTGCTCTGCGCCCTGACCACGGCCGCGTCCGGGTCGTCCGGCCGCGCGGTCTCCCAGGCCAGCAGCCAGCCGTCCTCCTCGGCCGCGAGCGTGCCCAGCTCGGCGGTGAGCGTCGAACGGCGTTCCCAGTCACGTCCGTTGGCCCGCAGCAGCTCGGCCGCGGGTGCCCAGTCGCCGCCGCGTGCCGCCGTCAGCGCGGCCGACCACGCGGCGGGCGGCGGTGCGGCGTGCCCGGTGTCCTGGCGCTCCGCGGGCAGCAGGCCCAGCCGCTCGGCGGCGAGCGCGGTCGCGTCCGGTCCGGGCGGGCTCGGGGAGAACAGCTCCTTCAGGAACACACCGGTGAACCACACGGCGGCGATCACCAGGGGCAGGGCCAGGACGGCCAGGATCCAGAGCAGGACGGTCATCGGTGAATAAGGTCCGTTCCTCGGAAAAGGGAAAGGGGGAAGGGGAAAAGGGGAAGGGGAAAAGGGGAGGGGGAAAAGGGCGGGGTGATTCAGGCGGGCTGGGGTGCCGAGGGCAGCAGGGCGCGCAACGCGCTGGTGTCGGGGTGGTCCGCGAGCGCCGCGCCCAGCGCCGCCTCCAGGGCCTCCTCCGGGGACTCGTCCCGGGACTCCTGCGGGGAGCGTCCGTCGCCGTCGGCCGCCGCGGGGCCCGCACCGGACAGTCGTACGGCGGCCGCCTCGGTCCAGGAGAACTCCCAGCTCAGCAGCGAACGCGCGCTGAACTCGGCCAGCACCATGGTCCGCAGCGACCGGTGCAGCACCGGCCGCGCGAACTCGCGGAACGCCCGCCCCCGCGCCGCCTTCGCCTCCGCCGACAGGGGCAACTGCTCCGCCAGCTGCCACAGCCCGCCCGCGTCCACGACCTCCAGCAGCGCCGCCGGCGTCGCCGGCTGCCCGGTGTGGGCGGCCAGCGCCTGGTGCAAGGGGGTCCGTGCCGACGACAGGCCCGAGGCCATCGAGGCGTTCAGCAGCTCCGGCCAGCCGGGGGCCCGCCCGTAGCGCAGCACCTCGTCGGTCAGGACGGCGTCCTCCAGCGCGGCCAGGGTGCGCGCCGGGTCGGTGAGCAGGGCGAGCGCCGGGCCTGTCGCCTCGTCGGAGCGGCCGTCCGCGGGCAGCGCCTCGATCCGCCGCACCCGCTCCGCGATCGGCGGATGGGAGTCGTACGGCGACGCCGGCTCCTCCGGCAGCCCCGCGCGCAGCCCCTCCAGCTCCCCGGCGCGTGCCGCCAGCAGCGTGCCGAAGCCGCCGAAGAACTCACCGCGCGGCGGCAGCAGCCGGGCCCCGAGCCCCAAGGTGGCGTAGGAGTCCAGGTAGAAGCCGTGCGCGACGGACAGCACCGGGATCTCCCGCAGCGTGGCGGCCATCGCGTCCCGCCCCGCGATCCGGGCGGCGACCTGGTCGGCGGCGAACTCCTGCCCCCGCGCCGTGGACAGCGAGGCCCGCAGATACAGCTTGGCGTACTGGGTGTAGACCGCCGCCATCATCCGGTACGTCGCCCCGGAGCCCGAGGTGTCGACCTGCTTCGCCTTCTTGCCCTTGGCGACCCGCCTGGCCCGGGTCTGCTCCTGCTTGGCCCGCTCGGCGGCCACCTTGCCGTCCGCCCGGTCATGGAACTGCTCGATGACCCGCCCCAGTTGCACCCGGCCGCGCACCACCAGCGCGGACAGCCGGGTGTCGCCGCCGGTGAAGTGCCCGTACTCATGGGCGAGTACGGCCCTCAGCCGCGCCTCGGTCAGACCGCTCAGCAGTGGCACGCCCAGGTAGAGGCGGCGTGGTCCGGGGAGCAGGCCGAGCAGGCGCGGGTCCTCGCTCACCGCCGCGTTGACCTCGCCGGTGAGCCGGATCCGGTCGGGGGCGCGGGTGCCGGCCGCCGCGGCGACCTCCCGCACCAGCGCCCACAGCCGGGGTTCGGCGGCCTCGGTGACATCGATCCCGGGGCCGTCCTCGCCCTTCGGGGTGCGCAGCATGAACATGCCCCGCACCACAGGGACGGCCAGCAGCACCGTGACGAAGCCGAGCTTCAGCATCGCCGGGCCGTGCCCCCAGCGGAAGGCGACGACATCGACACCGACCAGCACGGCCAGCAGGACCAGACTCAGCAGATAGAAGCCGAGCAGCAGCACAAGAGCACGCAGCGCGCGCAGAGTTGCGCCCATCGGGCGGATCCCCCCACAGGACCTCGGAGACAGGAAAACAGGTGCGGCACGCGGAGCCGATCGTCGCCGGCGCGCGCATGGCGCGGTGTGGGGGGATGCCGAACTATGCCCTACCGCAGGTCAGAAGGGCAATGAAATTCCTGTGGGCACCCTGTGGTAGGGGCCGGCCGGATCAGCCGGGCAGGCTCGCCGGGCTGCCCCCGTTGGCCTCGTACCCCGCCACCGCCAGGGCGCGGTAGACGGCGAACTCGGCCGCCGGGTCGGCCGCCAGCGTCCAGGGCAGGGCGCCGACATGGCCGTCGACATGTATCAGCTCATGCATGGCCTCCGCCCAGCGCTCGGCGCGGACCAGGAAGAAGACCAGCAGATGGCGGACGTGCGGCAGCGTCGGATCGGCGGAGCCTGCCTCGTGTGCCGCGTGCTGTGCGCCCTGGATGGCCTTGGCGACGACCTCGCTCCGGTAGAGGCCCAGCACCAGATTCACCTCGGGGAGGTGCTCGAACACCGCGAACAGCGGCAGTGCGGCCAGCAGCGATCCGCGCGGGGCGCGGGCGGCGGCCGCCTCGGCGAAGGCGTACGCCTGCTCACGCGAGCCGTGCCACTTCTCGCACCAGTAGGGGAGCGCGGCCAGATGCGCGCCCATGTGGTGCGGGGCGCGGTCGAGGACCTTCATCCACAGCCGCTCGAACTCGTCACGGGTAAGGCCCAGTCCACGGCCGACGGCCAGCTCGATGATGTGCGGCACCGGGTCGGCGGGCGCCAGCTCGGCCGCCTGCCCGCACACCTCCCGGGCCTCCTCCAGCAGCAGCCGGAAGTCCTTGGTGCCGGCCGCCGACGCCCGCCAGGCCCGCTGCACCAGGAACTCCGCGTGCACGGCCGCACCGCCCGCGTCTTCGGGCCGCTCCGCCCGCCACACCCGCAGCCACTGGCCGCCCGGCGTCTCGTGCACCCCGCCGGGACGCTGTTCGAGCTCCAGCGCGGCCGCGCCGCCGAGGGCCTGCACCCGCTGCCAGCGCAGCTCGCCCGCCGTCTCGGTACCGGCCAGCAGCTGAGCCGCCGCCCGGTAGTCCTGGGTGCGCTGCACCAGCTCCAGCGCGTCCAGCAGATCCTGGTCGGGGCCCGGCAGCCGTACGTCCAGCTCCTCCTGGAGCAGGAAGCCGTAGTCCGCGGGGTCGGCGGCGTCCGGGTGGTCCGGGTGCACCTGCTCGATCATCCCGCGCCTGCGTCGCACCAGCGGGAGCAGCACGAAGCTCAGCATGAGCAGTGCCATGAGCAGCCAGAGAATCACCATGCCCCCAAGGGTTCCAGACAACGGTGACAAATGACCAACCCCGGCCGCCGGCCTGTGGACAACTCCGATCCTGGGCATGACAGCCGACACAGGGATATCCCTCCGGACCCCCTCCGCCCACCCCCCGCCCACACCACCGGGCGTCGGAATCCCGCCGGGCGCACTACGCTCGGTGCACATGAGCGACAGGCACATCAGTCAGCACTTCGAGACCCTCGCGATCCACGCGGGCAACACCGCGGATCCCCTCACCGGCGCGGTCGTACCGCCCATCTACCAGGTCTCGACCTACAAGCAGGACGGCGTCGGCGGGCTGCGCGGCGGCTACGAGTACAGCCGCAGCGCCAACCCGACCCGTACCGCCCTTGAGGAGAACCTCGCCGCGCTGGAGGGCGGCAGCCGCGGCCTCGCGTTCGCCTCCGGCCTCGCCGCCGAGGACACCCTGCTGCGCACGCTGCTCACCCCCGGCGACCACGTGGTGATCCCGAACGACGCCTACGGCGGCACCTTCCGCCTCTTCTCCAAGGTCGCCACCCGCTGGGGCGTGGAGTGGTCCGTCGCCGACACCAGCGACCCGGCCGCCGTACGGGCCGCGATCACCCCGCGGACCAAGGCCGTCTGGGTGGAGACCCCCTCCAACCCGCTGCTCGGCATCACCGACATCGCCGCCGTCGCCCAGGTCGCCCATGACGCGGGCGCCCGTCTCGTCGTCGACAACACCTTCGCCACGCCCTACCTCCAGCAGCCGCTGTCGCTCGGCGCGGACGTCGTCGTGCACTCGCTGACCAAGTACATGGGCGGCCACTCCGACGTGGTCGGCGGCGCCCTGATCGTCTCCGACCAGACCCTCGGCGAGGAACTGGCCTACCACCAGAACGCGATGGGCGCCGTCGCAGGACCCTTCGACTCCTGGCTGGTGCTGCGCGGCACCAAGACCCTCGCCGTGCGCATGGACCGGCACAGCGAGAACGCCACCAAGGTCGCCGACATGCTCAGTCGGCACGCCAAGGTGACCAGCGTGCTCTACCCGGGCCTGCCCGAGCACCCCGGGCACGAGGTCGCCGCCAAGCAGATGCGCGCCTTCGGCGGCATGATCTCCTTCCGCGTCGAGGGCGGCGAGGAGGCGGCCGTCGAGGTGTGCAACCGCGCCAAGGTGTTCACCCTCGGCGAGTCGCTCGGTGGCGTCGAGTCCCTGATCGAGCACCCCGGCCGGATGACCCACGCCTCCGCGGCCGGCTCGGCCCTGGAGGTCCCCGCCGACCTCGTCCGCCTGTCCGTCGGCATCGAGAACGTCGACGACCTGGTGGAGGACCTGCGCCAGGCCCTGGGCTAGACATCGCAGCGGACGCCGAGGGGTGATCCGGGCCGGTCGCGGCCCGGATCACCAGCCGTCCACCGGTGGAGTCGTCCCCGACGGCGGCTCCACCCACGGGTGGGTGTACGCCGCCCACACCCCGAACACCACCGCCGCCACGCACACCAGCACCCACAGCACCCGGCGCACCAGCCGCCCGCGCCGCAGCAGCCGCTCGCCGCGCCGCACCGCCTCCGGGTACAGCTCCGGCGGCACCGGCACCGGACGCGCGCCCATCACCCGCCGTACCGCGGCCTCGCGCTCGGCCCGGTTCACCCCGGCCTCCCCGCGCGGTGCGGCCGCCCGCTCCGCGCGTCCCGTGTCCTCATGACGGCGCCGCCTTCGCGTTCACCGTGCGCGGACCGGCCGCCCCGACCGGGTGCAGCACCAGGGACGTCGCCCGGTCGCAGACGGTGTGCACACGGTCCGCGGTCAGCCCGAGCAGCGCGGCCGTCTGCTCCTCGGCGACCCCCTCGTACAGCCGCAGCACCAGGACCAGCCGCTCCTGCGGGTCCAGCCCGGCGAGCGGGCCGCGGGGCGCGGGCCGTTCACGGCCGAGGAGACGGTGCCGGTGCCAGATCGTGCGCGCGAAGCGGCCCGCGAGGTACTGGCGCGCGCAGTCGTACGGGTCCTCGCCGCGCAGCCGGTGCCAGCGGGCGTAGGTGTGGCCGAGTGCCAGGGTCAGCAGGCGCCGCGCGCGGGGGTTGGCGTCCGGGGCCTCGGCGGTGAGCAGCGTCGCGGCGAGCAGCAGCCGGCCGGCCGCACCCGCGACGAACGCCTCGAACTCCTGGGCCCGGCCTGCCCCTTGGGCCACCCGCCGATCACGCAAGACGCCTCCCCGTCGGGGGCCCTGTCCGGCACGGGACAGATGAATCGCGTACGACGCAGGACCCGGCTCTCATATGAGGCCAGCCGGGGCCCCGGGTCAAGACTCGGGATGCTTCCCCTGGGTACGGGCCGACAGGCCGTGGTTGAAGCGGGTCAGCAGGGCGCAGAACTGCTCGCGCTCCTGTGGCGACCAGTCCTCGGTCAGCTCCGCCATCAGCAGGCGCCGCGAGGACCGCACCTCCGCCAGCCGGGCGGCACCGCGCGGGGACAGCTGGAGCACCACCGCGCGGCCGTCCTCCGGATGCGAGGTGCGCTTGACCAGGCCGGTGTCGACCAGCGGGGCCACCTGCCGGGTGACCGTGGAGGAGTCGATGCCCATGCCCGAGGCGAGCGCCTTGACGCCCATCGGGCCCTCCTTGTCGAGGCGGTTGAGCAGCAGATAGGCGGCGCGGTCCATGGAGTTGCGCGCCTGCCCGACACCCCCGAGCCGCGTCTGTTCGGCGCGGCGGGCGAACACCGCCACCTCGTGCTGGAGGGATTCGAGAAGACCGGGATCACCGACGGTCGTCATGTCCATCGACATTTCAGGTGTTGTGGGCATGGCCGGAGGCTCGCTTCATGAAGGGCTGCAAGGTTGGGGGACAGGGTACGCGGCCCGGCGCCGGGCCGTACCGGCGCTGCGCAAACCCGTCTTGGACCTTGGTCACCACCGTCGTACACCACCGCGAGCTGCGATGCTGGAGTCATGAACTACCGCACCGCCCACCCCTTGCGTTCCGTCACCCTGGACGACGTACGCGGAGCCCAGAAGATGCTCTCGGGCGTGGCGCGGACGACCGCGATGGAGGGCAGCCGGCACCTGTCCCAGCTGGTCGGCGCGCCGGTGCAGCTGAAATGCGAGAACCTCCAGCGCACCGGCTCGTTCAAGCTGCGCGGCGCCTATGTGCGCATCGCCGGGCTGCTGCCGGAGGAACGCGCCGCCGGAGTGGTGGCCGCGAGCGCCGGCAACCACGCGCAGGGCGTCGCCCTGGCCTCCTCGCTGCTGGGCGTGCACGCCACCGTGTTCATGCCGCACGGTGCCCCGCTGCCCAAGGTCAGCGCGACCAGGGAGTACGGCGCCGAGGTGCGCCTCACCGGCCAGGTGGTGGACGAGACGCTGGCCGCCGCCCAGGACTACGCGGCCCGCACCGGCGCGGTGTTCATCCACCCCTTCGACCACCCGGACATCCTCGCCGGCCAGGGCACGGTCGGCCTGGAGATCCTGGAGCAGTGCCCGGAGGTGCGCACGATCCTCGTCGGGGTCGGCGGCGGGGGACTGCTGGCCGGGATCTCGGTCGCGGTGAAGGCGATCAGGCCCGACGTGCGGATCATCGGCGTCCAGGCCGAGGGCGCCGCCGCCTACCCGCCCTCGCTGGCCGTCGGGCACCCGGTGGCGGTCGCGAACCCGGCCACGATGGCCGACGGCATCAAGGTGGGCAAGCCCGGTGTGGTGCCGTTCGGCATCATCCGCGAGCTGGTGGACGAGATGCGCACGGTCACCGAGGACCAGCTGTCCGCCGCGCTGCTGCTGTGCCTGGAGCGGGCCAAGCTGGTCGTGGAACCGGCCGGCGCGAGCCCGGTCGCCGCCCTGATGGCGTCCCCGGACACCTTCGAGGGCCCGGTCGTCTGCGTGCTGTCCGGCGGCAATGTCGACCCGGTGCTGCTCCAGCGGGTGCTGCGGCACGGCATGTCCGCGCAAGGCCGCTATCTGGCCGTACGACTGCGGCTCACCGACCGCCCGGGTGCCCTCGCCACCCTCCTCGGGGTGCTGTCGGGAGTGGACGCCAACGTCCTCGACGTCAGTCATGTCCGCACCGATCCCCGGCTCGGCCTCAGCGAGGTGGAGGTCGAACTCCACCTGGAGACCAAGGGCCCGGCCCACTGCGCCGAGGTCGGCCAGTGCCTGCGCGACGCGGGTTACACGGTCATCCCCTGAGGCCGCGGCCGTACGCGTCGTACGGCCTGGAAGGCACCACCGGAGGTACGACGAGACCCCCGGTGTCCGCTGCGGACACCGGGGGTCCCGGGGTTGGTCAGCTCCGGGGCTCAGCCGTTGTAGGGCTCGGCCTTGAGGATGCGGACCGAGGCCTTCTTGCCGTTCGGCAGCTCGTACTCCGCGTCCTCGCCGACCTTGTGGCCGATGACACCGGCGCCCAGCGGCGACTGCGGCGAGTACGTCTCCACGTCCGAGCTCGCGTACTCACGGGAGGCGAGCAGGAATGTCATGGTGTCGTCCTCGTCACCGTCGAAGGCGATCGTGACGACCATGCCGGGCGCGACGGTGCCGTCGGCGGAGGCCGGGGCCTCGCCCACCTTGGCGCTCTCGAGAAGCTGGGTCAGCTGCCGCACACGCAGCTCCTGCTTGCCCTGCTCCTCCTTGGCCGCGTGGTACCCGCCGTTCTCGCGCAGGTCTCCCTCCTCGCGCGCGGCCGCGATCTTGGCGGCGATCTCCGTGCGCGCAGGACCAGTAAGGTACTCAAGCTCGACCTTGAGCTTGTTGTACGCCTCCTGGGTCAGCCAGGTGACGTTCTCGCTGGTCTGGGTCACAGGGTGCTCCTCGTCGGTACTGGGAATACAAAGCATCGCCCTACCCAGAAGAATGTTCCCTCTTGGATGGGCGAAACCACGAGCCTAACAATTCATCCGGGGAAGGGGGAGGACATAAGCCATCAGAATCACATCAACGCAGGTCGGGCGGTCCGCATTCCGGGTGAAGGAGCGGCGGGGCGGCGCGTCCGGCGCGGTGGACCACTGGCCGGACCGGGTCCCGGCCGACGGTGCTTTCGGCAGGTCAGCCGCTGTGGCAGCCCAGCAGCTCGGCCGTGGTGCCACGGGCCGTCGTACGCAGCGTGACGACCTTGTCGATGCGGGTGGCGGAGCCGGTGAAGTGGAAGTCGGCGCGGCCGACCTCCGTACCGTCCGCCGACTGGGAACGCAGGGTGCAGTAGCCGTCCGTCCCGGCGTCCTTGTGGACCTCCAGGTGGGCCTTGACCGTGGTGTCCGTGGAGTCGAAGGTGATCACCTGGGCGCTGATCCGCGTCTGCACGATGTAGTGGTACGCGAAGTAGCCGACCAGGGCCAGCAGGGCGGCGCCGAGCACCACGGCGGCGGCCTTGAGTTTGCGGTCGGCACGCTCGTCAGAGGAGCGGCCGTAGCGGCCCGTGGGCAGCCCCGTGCTCGCCGTACTCATGATCGTCCTCTCCGCGGAATTAATCGCCCCCCGATTCGGTCACTATAGAAGCCTTCGATTGCGCCCTGAGCCTTGGGGGCGCCGACCTACCGAGGATTGAGTCTTGACTGACCAGCTGCGACTGATGGCCGTTCACGCGCACCCCGACGACGAGTCGAGCAAGGGCGCGGCCACCATGGCGAAGTACGTGTCCGAGGGGGTGGACGTGCTGGTGGTGACCTGCACCGGCGGTGAACGCGGCTCCATCCTCAACCCCAAGCTCCAGGGCGACCCCTACATCGAGGCGAACATCCACGAGGTGCGCCGCAAGGAGATGGACGAGGCCCGCGAGATCCTGGGCGTCAAGCAGGAGTGGCTGGGCTTCGTGGACTCCGGGCTGCCCGAGGGCGACCCGCTGCCGCCGCTGCCCGAGGGCTGCTTCGCCCTGGAGGACGTCGACAAGGCGGCCGGCGAGCTGGTGCGCCAGATCCGCTCCTTCCGCCCGCAGGTGATCACCACCTACGACGAGAACGGCGGCTACCCGCACCCCGACCACATCATGACCCACAAGATCTCCATGGTGGCGTTCGAAGGTGCGGCGGACACCGAGAAGTACCCCGAGGACGAGTTCGGGCCGGCCCACCGGCCGCAGAAGCTCTACTACAACCAGGGCTTCAACCGCCCCCGCACCGAGGCCCTGCACCGGGCGATGCTCGACCGCGGCCTGGAGTCGCCGTACGGGGAGTGGCTCAAGCGCTGGAAGGAGATCGAGCGGGTCGAGCGCACCCTGACCACGCATGTTCCCTGCGCAGACTTCTTCGAGATCCGCGACAAGGCGCTGATCGCGCACGCCACGCAGATCGATCCGGACGGCGGTTGGTTCCGCGTGCCGATGGACCTCCAGCGGGAGGTCTGGCCGACGGAGGAGTACGAGCTGGCGAAGTCGCTCGTGGACACCTCCCTCCCCGAGGACGACCTCTTCGCGGGCATCCGGGACAATGCCTGACATGAGCGCAAGCGTGAGCCTGGCAGCGACGGACCTCGTCTCCCTCGCCGATCTCGACCAGAACAAGGTCACCCCCGGTGTCCTCGGCTTCATCGTGTTCGCGGTGATGGCGGTGGCGGTGTGGGGCCTCATGAAGTCGATGAGCAAGCACATGCGGAAGGTCGACTTCAAGGAGCCCGCCGACCCCGGCACGGACAGCCACCCGGCCGACACCCCGGCCCAGCGCAGCTGAACCCGGGCTGACCTGGTCTTCGGCCCCGGGCCCCGGCCCTCGGCCGATGGACCCGGGCCCCCGCCTCCGTGGAACCCCGGCCGCCCAGTACTCGGTCCGGGGGAGGTCGGCCACCGAGTGGCCCGTCCGGGGGAGGGCGGCCACCGAGTGGCCCGTCCGGGGGAGGGCGGCTGCCGAGTGCCCCATCCGCGGGGCTTCGGCTTCCGAGGGGTTGGCCGGTGGGGCTTCGGCTTCCGAGGGGTCGGCCGGTGGGACTTCGGCCTCTGAGGGATCGGCCCGTGGGACTTCGGCCCCCGAGAGCCTGGTCTGTCGGACCCCGGCCCTTGGACCCCCGGCCCTTGGGACACCGGTCCGTGGGACCTCGGCCCGTGGGACTTCGGTCCTCGGGGCTCCCGTTTTCGGGGCTTCGGTGGGCGGAGCCCCTCAGGGCCCTGGAAGTCGGTCGGCCGTAAGCCGTCGCCCCCGTCACCTCACGGGCGCGGCGGTCCGTAGTCATGCGCAGCTGCCACGCTCCTGCTGCCGGGCCCCTGCCGACCGGTCCCTGGACGTGCGCCCCGCTTGAGTGGCGGGCGGGCGCGGGGGCCGGCTGGTGGGTTCCGCGTATCCGGATCGTGGTGAGCGGGGCGCGGGGTGCGGTGCGGGGGTGCCAGGGCGGGTTCCTCTTGAGAGGCGGCTTGAGGGGCGGCTTCGGTTGCTGGCCCGTGCCGCATGCCGCCGTGCTGCGTGCCGCCGTACCGCCGTACGGTCTGCCGCCCATCGAGGCGTGCGGGCGTGCGGGCGTGCGGCGGGTGCGCGGGCTCGGCAGGTGCACAGCCGCTGCCCGGACGAGCGCCGCCTGCGCCATGGCACGCATGGCCACCCCCGCCCGCGGTCCGGCCGCCTATGACGGCACCCGCGTCCTTCCCCGGCCCTTCCCCACCGCCAGGTACACGCACGCCCCCGCTAACGCGGCCTCCGCGACCGCGCAGCCCACCGCCTGGAGCAGGGCTGTGCCCGAGCCCGCGGTGGTTATGTCGAACCAGGCGTCGAGGACGGCCGTGGACGCCGTGGCGGAGGCGGTGAGCCGGGCCCGGGGGTCGGCGCGGAGGCCGAGGAGGGCCGTGGCCGCGCAGCCCGCCGCCATCAGGACGTCGAGGCCTATCCAGGCCAGCGGCCAGTGATCCACCGTGGTGCGGCCGGGCAGTGTCATCGCGAGCACCGCCATCCACGGCACCAGCAGGACCGCCGCCGCGGCCAGCCCGATGAGCGTCCACTTCTTCCTCCCCGTCATGCCCCGCCCCCCTCTCGGCCCCTCCCAGGGCCGCAGTCGTCCTTGATCCGGCTCCACCACAGTAGACCGCAGAGAAAATTCTGCAAAGAGAATTCGGCAATCTTCGGCAAAGCTCAGGGACGTCTCAGGGTTCTCGGGGTTACGGTTTCCGCATGACCGACGGCATGCCCGAGATGACCAGCCTGGAGCGCACCGCGCTCTATAAATCCCTGGGCAACCCCCTGCGCCGCCGGATCCTGGAGTACCTCGGCCGGCACGGCGAGGCGAACTCCACGGTGCTGGCCCGCGAACTCGGCGAGAGCTCCGGCACCACCAGCTACCACCTGCGCAAACTCGCCGAGCAGCGGCTCATCGAGGAGATACCGGAGAAGTCCGGCGGCCGCGAGCGCTGGTGGCGGACGCTGCCCTTCCGGCACACCACGCCGGACCCGGCCACGATGACGCAGGACGAGTACGCGGCCGCCGCCCAACTCGCCCACCTCAAGATCGAGTTCGACACCGCGCTCTACCACCGCGCCCACCAGGAGTACCGCGGCCCCGAAGGCTGGGCCCAGGTCCAACGCAGCGGCACCTGGATGACGCGCGAGGAACTGCTCGCCTTCATGCGCGACTATCGCGCGCTGCTCGACCGCTACGGCCACTCCCGCGAGGAGGCCCCGGAGGGCGCGCGCCCGATGCTCATGCGCTACTACGCGGTTCCGGAACCCGCGGAAGCCTTTGACGACGAATCGGCCGGCCGGCGGCCTTCGCGGCCGGACCGCACCTCGGAAGACAGCCCCCGACCGGCCAGAACCCGGCCGGCGAACCGCTGAAGCCGGTCCGGCGTTGATCGATCGCTCGACCACGATGCGGCAATCGAGTTCACCGTCCGGCCGTCAGCCGATCGCATCAGGCCGGGCAGGGGTGCCGGGGTGCCGTGCTCGCACCGAGCCGAGCCGAGCCGGTCTCGGTCCGTACCGCGGTCTTCGAGTGGACCGGAATCCGGTACGGCATGCGGCGGCCGCCCGACCCCGCCGGGCTCACCCAGCCCCACCCAGCCCCACCCAGCCCCACCCGGCCCCACCCGGCCCCACCCGGCCCGGCCCGGAGCGCGCGGAATGGCCCAGGCCGGACGAGGTGTCTGGCCTGGGCCTTGCGGGCGGGTGCCGGTCAGGACAGGTAGCCCCGTTGCAGGGCCAGCGCGACGAGCTGGGTGCGATTGGTGGTGCCCGTCTTGTCGCGCAGGCGGCGCAGATGGGTGTCGACGGTGTGGCGGCTGATGCCCAGTTGGCGGCCGATGTTCCAGTTGGTCTCGCCTCCCACCAGAAGGGTGAGGACCTGCTTCTCACGGGGGGTCAGTGCGGGCGTGGAAACGATGGTTTCGAGCATGTTCCAGCTCCTGATCTCTCTTCGGATGAGGATCAGCCTCGCCCAGCCCCGGTGCGACCGCGACGGGCCGCACGCCTCACCAACGTGCCTGACAGTAAGGCGACACGTGGGCAAAGTGGGGGTATCAGGGGGCAAGCGGATAAAAGGGATCGGATTCCTGATGCTCACCACCGCGGCCCGTGCGGCCGAGCCGGTCCCGTATCACCGCCCGCCGCCCGCCGCCCGCCGCTCCCCGCCGACTCCGCCCTCGGCCTTGTCCCCCGGGAGGGGGAAGACCGGCCAGTCCTGCTCCAGGCGCCGCATTCCGGGGGACCCGCCATGCATCTGTGTCGGTTGTCCGGATTGCCGCCCCTTCATTTTGCGGTCACGCACCATGGTGAGGGGCCAATTCGCAGCGGATCGTGCCGGATTGGGCCATGGTTGGCCGTGCACCGACAGCCCCGGTGCACACCTGCAGACCGCGCAGATCGCGCCACCACTTCGTAGGGGACCCATGCTGAAGCGCCTTGCCGTGACCGTCCTCGTCGCCGCGGCCACTCTGACCGTCCAGCCGCTCGCCCAGGCCTCGGCTGCGGGCACCGGTGCCACTGTCGAGTGCTCGCCGGGCGGCGGTCCGGTGCTCCTGTCCGTCCATCTGTCGGACGCCGACGACTTGGTGTCCACCCCGGTCACGAACGGTGTGGGCGACGGTCATGCCGGTCTCTGCGGCGACACCTCCTGGGGCGGCTGATCCACCGCTCGGAGCGGGGCGGCGACGAAGCGCGCGCCCGGCTGCGACACAGGTGCCGTACCCCGGCGCCCGCCGTCCGGTGAATCACCGGATGAACGGGCGCCGACTGCTGTCCGCCGTCGATACGTCCGCCTCCGGTCCGGGGCGGCGGACCCGCCCACCGGGCGAGGCCGGCGGCCGACCGGGCCGGTCCTCAGCTCGGAGCGGAACGGTGAGTATCAGATGCCCCGTTCGGGCCGGAGCGGAACGGTGAGTGCCAGGTGCCCCGTTCGGGCCGGAGCGCGCCCGGCGCCCGGCCGAGGTGGGCGGAGAGAAGAACGTCGGCTCCTGCGGCCGGAGCGAGCCGGGGTTGTTCACCCACGGCGCCGCGCATCGCGTGCCGGGGCCCGCGCCGCGACCGTCGTACGAACGCGGGCCGCGCACCGCACCCCCGCACGCGCTCACGCCGCGGCGGTCACGCGAACTCGCTCCCTCGTTCCCAGGTCCCCGGTGCCTCGACCGGACTACGGCGCGACCGCGCGTCCGGGCCGAGCAGCCCGAGAGCGGCCGCCTGGCAACCGGCCTGGAAACGGCTGGCCGCTCCCAACTCCTCCATGATGTCGGCGATATGGCGCCGGGCCGTACGCAGTGACATGCCCAGTCTGCGGGCTATGGCCTCGTCCTTGTGGCCCGCCGCGAGCAGCCGCACGATCGTCGTGTGGATCTCCCGGGAGACTTCCTCCAGCCCCTGGGTGGCCGCGTCCGCGAACGGGGTGGCCCGGTCCCAGGTCTGCTCGAAGATCTCGCACAGATAGCTGACCGTGGACGGCTCGCGGATCACGATGGCCCCCCAACTGCCGTCCTGGACAGGGATGAAGGCAAGCTCCCGGTCGAAGACGATCAGCCTCCCGAACAGCTCGTGCGCGGTGCGGTACTGACCGCCCAGCGCCGAGGCCGCGGTGACGTACACCTGGCTCGGTCCGTTGAACCGGGCGGTGTGGTGATAGAGCGTGCGGAGCTGGATCCCGCGCTCCAGCATGGCCTTGTCCCGGGTCAGCGCCTCCTGCATCGCCTCCGGCACCCGCGACCCACCGCCGGGCTGACTGCTGAGCACCTCCCGGCGGCAGCGGTCCGAGGCGTGGTTGAGCATGCCGCGCACGTCCTCCACGTTCTCCAGCAGCTCCATCGCGGCGGTCGGCGAGTGGCTGCGGTGGTAGGTGGCAGAGAAACGATCCAGCTCACGGCGGATCTCGGCGAGCCGGCCCTGCCGCTCGCGGATCTCGGCCTCCACCGGAGCGGCGAGCTGCGCGGTCGCGGTCTCGGGCGCCACCGCGAAGACCACCCCGGGGTCGTCGGGGACCACATGCAGCAGCCGGGCCGCCAGCAGCCGCTCCACACTGCGCGCGGCCTGCTGCTCGTCCGTCCCCGTGGCGGCGGCGATCGCGGCCGTGTCGGCCCTGCGGTGTTCGAGCACCCAGCTGTAGACGGCCGTGTCGTCGTCGACCAGCCCGCGCACCGCCTCGAATCCCCCGCCGTTCCGCGGAACTTCCACGCTGCCCTCCTCGTGCCGACCCAGACCCCTGGACCGCTGTTTCTCGCAGGGCAGGCTACTTGACGATCTTCCTGACCAGCCGCCGTACGGGAGGCCTCGCGGCCCCGGGCGGTGGGGAGCGCGTTCGCGGTACCGCACATGCTCTCCCGAAATAACGGGGCTGTTCCTGGATTCGAGTGCGGGCGAAGCTAGTTGATGTCAGAAGCGGTCGACGCGGAAATGCGAAGACCGCGACCCCGATATCCGGAAAAGGAGAATTTCCATGGGCGAGATCACCAACAACGAGCTGCTGCGCGTCGACGCGATCGTCGAGTCCCTTGAGGGCCTGGACGCCACGGAGTACGGCACCGAGGCCCTCTCGGCCCCGCAGGCCGCGTCCTCCGACGTTCCGAACTGGATGTAATCAGCGCCGAAGGGGGCGTGGGAGCGGCATGGCTGCTCCCACGCCCCCTCGGGGTTTTCAGGACATTCACCAAACAGTGAGATGGGAGGTGCGAAGAGTGTCAGCCACACTGAAGGACCATCCGGTGGTGGCGCGGTTCGCTGAAACACGCAGCGCTGCGGCGGACCGCTACGGCCGTAATTCACAGGCCGTCGTCTTCCTGCTCTATGAAGAGCTTCTTTCGATGTTGACGCTGCTCGCCGCGGAACAGTCGTCGACCCCGGTGCGGACGAGGGTCGAAGAACTGGTCTCCGACATCCAGCACCGTTTCGACACGGGAGGTGTCGCGGCGCCGGCCCGCAAGGTCCAGCGGACGGTGTCGACGAACCCGACCGTCATCGAGTTCGACCGGCCGGCCTTCGAGAAGTACTACCGACGTTCCCTGGAAGCCATGGACCGGCGTGCCGTACGGATGGCCGACCGCGGACAGGTGTTGGCCGCACTCCGACTCGGCGCGTCGTATTTGTACGTCGTGGACGAGGACGGCGAGCTGTGGATCTGGCCGCAGCCCTACCGGCTCGTGGACGTCATGTTCGGCTGGGCGCAGGGGCGCTCGACCGAGGCGACCCGTGTCGTTCATCCCATGCTCGTCCCGGACCGCCTCCGGGCCATGGCGGCCGGGGAACTGGTGGTCGTCGGATCGCCGGAACGCCTCTTCGCCGTCGCCAACCTCAAATCCGGTCACTTCCGGCCGTCGGCGGAATGCGCGTCCGGAATACGACAGGCGGTCGAACGGGCCATCGACTCCCAAGATCCCGCCGACATCGTGGTGTTCACCATGCCGGCGCCGAACGAACCCGCGGAGGGAGTGTGAATCCCGTGACGGAGCAGTCAGCGGCCGCCGCCCCCGCGGCCGTCCTGGACGAGAACATCCACATAGGCATCGAACATGAATGCAAATGGGCTCTTCGGAAGGAAGACGCCGAAGATCCGGGCGCCTTCGCGGACGCCGTGCTCTTCGGCGATCTGCTCACCCCGATGGCCGCCCCCCGGGACTACCTGCAGTCCTCGCTCTACCTGGACGACGCCGAAGGGTCTTTCGCCCGGGCCGGGCACTCCTTGAGCGTCGTCGTCAACAGCGGTGCCCCCGGCGGCACCTGTGTGATCGTGTTCAAGCAGGCGGTGCACCGGCGCGGGTGGCGCGACGGGCTCGAACTGCGCCAGAAGGTCCCCTACCGGGGGGTCGGCGCCAGGATTTTGGACCCGGGGACCGTGCCGATCGCCTACGCCAGGAGTCTGCGCCTGCTCACCGGTGAACTGGGGGCGGCCGGCGTGGCCGTACAGCGGCGCTACAAGTGCTTCGGCCGTACCGCCGACGGCACAGAGATCGTGTGCAACCTCGACTACGTCGACTTCGGCGACCCGGCCGCTCCCCGGGACCCCTCCCGGCACTACCGATGCCTGGAGATCGAGGTCAACTCCCCCTTCCCGACGGCGCTCGCCGATCTGGACCGGCTCGCCGGGCAGCTGGACGAGCGGCTGGGCACGGCCCGCGACCGGACCAGCAAGTCGCAGCTGGCGCGGGCTGTCGACCACGGCGGGAGCATCGGTGCGTAAGTCGTCCGCGGAGCGGCTGGGCCGAGACTTCACGGTGATCTTGACGGGCCGTTCCCTGTCGGGGCTAGGAGGCTACCTCCAGTATTTGGCGGTCCCTCTGTGGATCCGCCAGACCACCGATTCCACCACGGCCGGTCTGCTGGCCTTCGCCATGCTGTTCCTGACCCAGATCTTCTTCACCCCCATCGCCGGGGTGATCGCCGACCGGTTCGATCAGCGCCGTGTCGTCATCGCCGCCGACCTCGGCGGCTTCCTGGTGGCCTCCTCCTTGGCCCTGACCGCCGGTGCCGGCCACGTCGGCTGGGTCTACCCGCTCCTCATCGCCCAGAACATCCTGTCGGCGCTGGCCCTGCCGGCCTTCATGAGCCTGCTCCCCGACGTGGTGCCCGCCGGCCGCCTGCTGGCGGCCAATTCCCTCATCAACGCCTCGGGCAACGGGGCGGTGCTGATCGGCCCGCTGCTGGGCACGGCTCTCCTGGCACACACCTCGATCGCCGTGGTCGTCTGGCTGAACGCCGCGACCTTCCTGGTGGCCGCCGTGTGCATGCTGCCTCGTGGAAGCAGCCGACCCCCCGCCCGCGCCACCACGGCGCCCGGGGGAGGGCGGACGAATCTGCGGCAGGGCGTATCAGCCGTATGGGCCGACCCGGTGCTGCGGTGGACCATGGTCGCGGAGGCGCCCTGGTACCTCTGCTTCGGCGCGGCGACAGAGCTGGTCCTGCTCCATTTCGGAGCGAGCCACGCGACACAGGCACCGGGCCTGTTCGGGCTGGGCGCCGGGGCCGGCTGCCTCGCGACGACCCTGCTCCTCGCCCGAGTACGCCGCGATCTGTCCGCCGCGTCGCTGTTCTGGACGGCCGTACTGGTCACCGCGCCCGTGGCCGTCGCCGCCACCTGGTGCGCCGGCACCGAGGGCACCACCCTCTTCGTCGTCCTCACCGGTGTGCTGCTGGGCGTCCACGGCTACCTGACCACCATCGGCCCGGCGATGCAGTGCCAACAACGGGCGGAACCCGGTTTCCGCGGCCGGGTCACCGCCGTACGCCGTACCTGGAAGGCGATCTGGCAACTCGCCGGCACCGCCGCCGCGGGCCTGTTGGCGCAATGGGTCGCGCCGCTGACCATCGTGGCCGTCGGCGGCGTGCTGGCGACCGTCACCGCTGCCCCATGGGCCTGGCAGGCCCTGCGCGCCGGTGGACCGACGCGCTCACCGGGACCCGTCACCGCACCACTGGAGTCGGCCGGGGGGTCCGTCCGATGACGCCGCCTCGCCCCGGCGGAGCCTGCATCGTCGACCTGCCCGCCGGATACCAGGACGATGCCCCACGGCACGCGGGATTCGGCGCGCTGCTCGCCGCCGTTCTCAGCGACCCGCGCTGCGGTGGCGCGGCGACGCGGGCCGCCACCGCCGGTTGGCTCACCCGGCATCAACTGGGCGCGCGTAGCTCGTCGTTCGCCTACTGGTCAGCCGCCCCGGCCGACCTCATGACCGTCCTCGACGAGCTGCGGAACACCCGCCTGCCGTCCGGGCCCGCGGGGGAAGCGGTGCTCGACGGCCTCAGAGCACGCCTGATCGCCGCGATCGAGGGCCGCGGCGCGGCTCCGCTGACCCTGCTCGGCCAACTGCTGGACCGCGCCGCCCGGCAGACGCCCGATGCCGACCCACGCGGCACCGCCGGGACACTCGCCGCCGTCTCCGCCGCCGACCTGAACCACGCCATCGAGACGCTCCTGCCCCGGGCGCGCGTCCACCGCGACCACCCGCCGACACCGGCCCGGCTCGGTGCGCCGCCCGAACAGCCGACTCCCCGCCACCGCGCCGGGGCCGGGACCACCGCGGACCCCACCCCTGACGCGGGTTGGCGCGGAGCCCTCGAGATCGCGACACATCCCGGATGCGACGCCCGTGTCGCTCTCCGCCTCCCGATCCGTCCGCCGGGACCCGATCTGCTTCCGCTCACGGTCGAACGGCTCGGCAACGGCCCCAACGGGCTCCTCCACCACGCCCTGCGCCACCGCCACCACCTGGCATACGGATTCACCGCCGCCTACTGGCACGAGCCCGGATCGTCCTCGATCGGGGCCACCGCCACCGTGGCCCCGCAACACGCCGCGGCGGCCCTGCGCGTCCTGGACCACACCGTGCGCCAACTGGCCCGCGGCGCCGATCCGCACGAGACGGACCTCGCGCGCAGGCGATGCCGTGCCGAGAACCTCGCGGCACTCGACGGGCCGTTCGGCGTGGCCGACGAGCTCCGGCGCCAGGACCTGGGCGAGCGGACGATCCGGCAACGCCTCACCGCGATGGCGGAGATCACCGAGCTCCCCGGCCTGACCTTCCTGCCCCGACCACCCGCCGCGGCCGCGCTCGGCCCCTTCACCCAAGAGCACCGGCGCCAACTCGCCGACGTGTACCAGGAGATCCAGTGACACCCTCCGAAGCGGCCGACGGAACGGTCCGCCGGTTCAGTGTCGGAAACCTCCAGGTGGACCTGGAAACGCTGCCTTGGGCGCACTCCTTCGGCGCCGCCCTGGTGGTCGGCTGCGGGTCCCGCGACGACCCCGAGGGCCTTGCGGGAACGGCCCACATGGCCGAGCACCTCAACATCCTCACCGGCCCGCCCGCATGCGCTCCCGGGCTGCCCGTCCTCGCGGTGACCGAGATCGACCGCACCGTCTTCCGCACCACCGGCGACCCGGACGACAGCGCGGCATCGATACGGCACCTGACGGACATCGCCGCCGGACGCCGCGGGAGCGTCGCGCCCGAGGTGTTCGAAGGGGAAAGGCACGCGGTGCTCCTGGAGACCCGCCGCATGGATCACCAGCCCCTGCTGCGGCTCGGCCCGCTGATCGCCGCGGCGGCGGCGGACGAACCGGGCCTGGACTCCATCGCCCGCACCACGGCGGAGTCCCTCTCCGGCATCACACCGGCCGATGTCACCCGCCTCGTCCGGCACGGCTACCCGGAAGCCCGGTCCCAGCTCTTCGTCGCCGGTCCGCCCGCGCTCACCGGCGTCGTCGAAGACCTGCTCGCCCGGCACGAGCAATCCAGGGCCGCTACGGCACGGCCCGCGGGCTCCCCGGTCGCTACGGCGCAGCCCGCGGGCTTCTTGACCGCTACGCCACAGCCCGCCGGCTTCCCGGTCGCTACGCCACAGCCCGCCGGCTCCCCGGTCGCTACGGCACAGTCGGCGGGCTCCCCGAGCTTCGTGCCCGGTGGTCACCAGGCCCGACGCGCCACCGCGCCCGGTGGTCACCAGGCCCGACGCGTCACCGTGCCCGCGGTGCGCGGCCTCAGTGACCTGGTCGCCGTCACCCTCCTGCGTCCGCGTACGCCGAGCGCCGCACTCGATGCCCTCCTCGACGCGCGGGGCCCGATCGTCGGACTCGGCACCGGAAAGGGCCTGCGCCCGCTGGGGCGCACCACCATCGCGGGACGCAGCCAGCAGGTGGACGTCGTGGTGTGGCGTGCCGGAGACATCACCGCGCTGCTCGAACGCTCCCTCCCCTCCATCGTCGCCGACCGGCACCGGCTCACCGAGGGGCTCAGGGTCCGACTGGAGAACGCGGCCGCTCTCGCCGGGCGCCGCGACCGGGCGGGCGGGCCTTCCGCGCGCGTACGGGCCGCAGCCGATCACCACACCTTTCCCGGCCGGTTTCACGGAGCCCCGCGCGCGGCGCTCTGGAAGATCACCGAAGGCGTCCCCGACTGCCTCGGCGCATACCCGCTTCCCCCGTCCGAAGAGCTCGAACACCGCGTGCAGTGACGAGATCCCCATGCGGCGAGACAACAGGAGCACCTATGCCCAGTGAGAACCTGACCCGTGACGAGGCCCGTGAGCGGGCGCGGACGCTGGCCGTGGACGGCTACGACATCGCGCTCGACCTGCGGTCCGCGGTCCGGCCCGAGGCGGACACCTTCCGCTCCGTGACCACCGTCCGCTTCCGCTGCTCCGAACCGGGTGCCACCACCTTCGTGGACCTGCTCGCCCCCTCGGTTCAATCGGTGACGCTCAACGGGCGCCACCTGGACCCGAAGACGGTGTTCGACGGCTCGCGCATCGCGCTCGACGGGCTGGCCGAGGCCAATGTGCTGGTCGTCGACGCGAACTGCGCCTACGGCCGGGCGGGCGAGGGGATGCACCGCTTCACCGACCCCGAGGACGGCGAGGTCTACCTCTACACCCAGCATGAACCCGCCGCCGCCCGCCGGGTCTTCGCCGCCTTCGACCAGCCCGACCTCAAGGCCCCCTTCACGTTCTCGGTGACCGCCCCCGCGCACTGGACGGTGCTGAGCAACGAGCGCGAGGCCAAGTCCGAGTCCGAGTCGGAGCCGGAGTCCGAGTCGGAGTCCGAGTCCGGGGCCGGCCCGATGACGGCGTCGGACGGCGAGACCCGGACGTTCGCGCCGACGCGGCCGATCTCCACCTACCTGACCGCCGTGGCGGCCGGCCCGTATCACGTGGTGCGCGCCCCCTACACGCGCGAACTGCCCGACGGCACGGTGCTGGACATCCCGCTGGCCGCGCTGTGCCGGGCCTCGCTGGCCCGGCACTTCGACGCGGACGACATCCTCACCGTCACCAAGCAGGGCCTCGACTTCTTCCACGACCACTTCGCCCACCCGTACCCCTTCGGGAAGTACGACCAGGTGTTCGTGCCGGAGCACAGCGCGGGGGCGATGGAGAACCCGGGCTGCGTCACGCTCCGCGAGGAGTTCGTCTTCCGCTCGAAGGTCACCGAGGCGGCGTACGAGGGCCGGGCCAATGTGATCCTGCACGAGATGGCGCACATGTGGTTCGGCGACCTGGTCACCATGAACTGGTGGGACGACCTGTGGCTGAAGGAGTCCTTCGCCGACTTCATGGGCACGTTCGCGCAGGTGGGAGCGACCCGCTTCACCGACGCCTGGGTCACCTTCGCCAACCACCGCAAGGCATGGGCGTACCGCGCCGACCAGTTGCCCTCCACCCACCCGATCACCGCGGACATCCACGACCTCCAGGACGCCAAGCTCAACTTCGACGGCATCACCTACGCCAAGGGCGCCTCCGTCCTCAAACAGCTGGTGGCGTACGTCGGCCAGGACGCCTTCCTGGCGGGCGCGCGCCGCTACTTCACCGCACACGCCTACGGCAACGCCGGGCTCGCGGACCTGCTGTCGGCACTGGAGGAGGCCTCGGGCCGTGATCTGGCCGAGTGGTCGCGGGCCTGGCTTCGGACTGCCGGGGTCAACTCGCTGACACCGCAGGTGACCTGCGACGGCGAGAGCCGCGTCACCGAGCTGGCGATCCTCCAGGAGGCCGCCGGGTCCCACCCGGAGCTGCGCCCGCACCGGGTGGCGGTCGGGCTGTACCGGCGGACCGCGGGCGGTGCGCTGGAACGCTATGCGCGATCCGAGACCGATGTGACCGGCGCGCGCACGGTGGTCACCGAGCTGGCCGGGGCCGAGCGGCCCGAACTGGTCATCGTCAACGACGACGACCTCACCTACTGCAAGACCCGCTTCGACCCCGGCTCCCTCGCCACGCTGCTCAACCACCTGGGTGACATGGCCGACCCGCTGGCACGGGCGTCGGCATGGTCGGCGCTGTGGAACATGACGCGGGACGGGCTCATGCCCGCCCGCGACTACATCGAGCTGGTGCTGCGCTTCGCCGGGCGGGAGTCCGGCAGCGCCGTACTCCAGTCGCTGTACCTGAACGCGGACACGGCGCTGCGGCACTACGCCGCGCCGGAATGGCGTGAGGAGGGCGGGCGGGCACTGGCCGGGGCAGCGTTGCGCGAGCTGTGGGCGGCCGAGCCCGGCAGCGGGCGCCAGCTTCTGTGGGCGCGGTTCTTCGCGGCGACGGCCTCGTCGCCCGCCGATCTCCGACTGCTGCGGGGCTTGCTGACGGGCACGGCCGAGATCGAGGGCCTCAAGGTGGACCAGGAACTGCGCTGGGCGTTCCTGAAGCCGCTCGCGGCCGGGGGTGCCGCCGACGAGAGTGACATCGCGGCCGAGCTGGCCCGCGACGACACCGCCTCCGGCGAGCGGCACCAGGCGCACTGTCTGGCGGCCCGCCCGTCGGCAGCCGCCAAGGCACGGGCGTGGGCGGCGGTCATGGAGTCCGACACCCTGCCGAACGCGCTGGTCGCGGCGACGATCAGCGGCTTCGCGCAGCCGGGACAGCGGGAGCTGCTCGCGCCGTACACGGACGGCTACTTCGCGCTGCTGGAGCGGATCTGGACGGACCGCCCGATCAAGACCGGCATCGACATCGTCCGTGGACTCTTCCCCGCCTTCCAGGACCGCCAGGAGACCCTCGACGCCACCGACACATGGCTGGCGACCCATGCCGGTGCGGCGCCCGCACTGCGCCGCCTCGTCCTGGAGGCCCGCGACGACCTGGCCCGGGCCCTGCGCGCCCAGTCCCGCGACGCGACCGCCGCCGACCGGAAGGCCACCCCGGAACCCCCACCGTGGCCTGTGGCCTATACGCCGGCCGGTGCGAGATCATGAAACATGGCCCATCGGCTCGCCGACGCCGCGGCACCGTACCTCCGGCAGCACGCCGACAACCCGGTCGACTGGTGGCCCTGGACATCGGAGGCTTTCGGGGAGGCGCGGCGGCGTGGCATCCCGGTGCTGCTGGCGCCAGCGGACTCGCGAACCCAGTAGCTGGTGGTGCTCACACCTCTTTGATGATCACGCGCTTCCCGCAGAGCTTCAACCAGTCGTCACGGTCGGAGGTCAGAACGATCACGGGGGCCGGGACGCGGAGCGCGAGCGCGGCAACGAGGGCATCGATCGCGTACTTGTGCCCGTGCAGTCCGCCTGCGTCCTGAAGCAGCTCCACCGCGGTCAGGGAGTCCTCCTGGCTGACCGGTTCCACCCGCAGCCGGGAGAGCACCCACTTCAAGCGCGCCAGATCGGTCTTCCCGTGCACGGCTTCGACAATGGTCAGCGCAGACACGACGACGGGAACTCCGACTTGCCGGGACGCCTCGATGCGAGCCGCCATCCCGCGGTCGTTGCGCAAAAGCAGGGAGAGCGCCTCGGAATCGAGCACCAGTGAGCGGGCCGGCAGCTCCTTCACGCAGCGCCCCGTTCGACGCCGCTGGCGTTCACGTCTCCGAACAGCTCGCGACGAGCGGCCTCGACCTCCTGCTCCGTGAGTGCGCCGTGCTCTTCCTCGTGGGCTGCGACGATCTCGGCGAGCCCGTCCATGGCGAGCTGATGCCTGACGGCTTCGGTGATGTAGCTGGACAGCCCGCGGCGGCCGGTTCGGGAGCGGAGCTCACTGACCAGTTCGGTGGGCATGGACACGGAGATGTTCTCGGTGGTCCCGGCTCGGGTCGGCTTCATGGGTCCCAGTGTAATACAATGTCTATTACGCATGTAGTCCCTTCGCTGTCGTGGGTCATGTGGTGTCGGGGTGTGGCGTGCTGCTCCGTTGTCGGCAGCCGCGCTTCTCGCCTTGGCTCACTCCTCGTAGTCGATGGCATGCGAGCTGCGCACAGGTCGCCTTCTGGCGATCGTTGCGTCTTGGCAGGTCGAGCCGCAGGGCACCAATGTCGATCCGGAAGGGGTACGAATTCCGACCCCGGCATGCCTGAAGCCCCAGGCTGGATCCGGCCCAACCTGGGGCTTCGTTGTGCGGTTGCGACCGGTGGCGGGATCCGTTTGGGTTGCGCCGCTTCGGCCCCTTCCGTGCTTGGCTATCTCACGTGCGGGGCCTGGTAAATCGCTGGAAGAGCCTCATGTAGTCGGCCTGCTCCACTACTTGGACGCCGGAGCCGCTCCGTTCATACATGACGTTCTTGTAGAAGGACGGCTCGTGGGATGGGGTGATCTCGATGAGGATGACGGCCCTGCCGTGATAGTCGACAAGGCTGATCCCGGAGGCGACCCGCCTCCGTAGGTCGGTCGCCAGGTCGGATCCTGCCAGCTTGTCGGATACCCAGTCGAAATAGGCCTTGAGGCTCTCGCCTCGGACCTCTGCTTCTCGCCCTATGCCGACGATGTCGAAACGACTGCTGCGAGACTTGACTGGCTCGACGCCGTCCAGCTGGCGAATTCGCTGTACATCCTTCTCGCTATCGGCCACGCCGATGACGAGGTAGCCGGTTTTGTTGGGGCCCGTGTTGGGCAATGGCTGTGATGCTACGGAGGATTTTTTCCCAGGACCTCTCATCGAACTCCCACGTGGCGCCTAGGGTCAGCAGTCCTTGCTTCAGCTCAAAGAGTGACTGTTCTGTGACCGAATTCTGAAGGATTCTCTCCAGGTGAGACGCAAGACCAAACTGTGCGGCATCCTGACGGAATCCTGGATCCGATTCGAAAGCGGAGCGGATCGCTCCCTTCACCACGTCGATATTTTTCCGTTTGTCCTGCGCCGTCCAGTCGCCGCCGCCTCCTGGAATGTTCAGAGGGCCGCGAGAGGTTCCAATGTCATGGAGCTTGAGTGCAGCCTCCGGTCGCGAGGAAATGCGCATGCCGTCCCTGATGATCAGTTCCCAGAAGGCCAGGAAAACCGCTTGAAAGTAGCGCGGGTAGCGCCCCCCAGGGCTCCTGCCGACGACATGCTTCACGAATTTGTCACCTGCGATGTTCAACACGGCACGAAGCTCCTCGTACACAAGCGAGAAGTCGTCTCGTACCTTGGATTCCCCGTAGATCTCGATCCGTTCGGACAGTCGCCTCTCAAGTGCGGCTGGTGCGGTGTCGTTGGTATCGACAGACCCGTACGCAGAGTCCCGCGTGTCAGTACCCGACGAGACGAGGGGGTCGATGAGGCAGTCCACTAGAATATGACGTCTACGCCGTACGCCAGGCGACGATTGTTGATGCTGAGGTTTGGCATCCCGCTCAGTGGGACGATGTCGCTGTTGCTCGAATCTCCCCTGATCTCGCTGGCTATGACGCGTACCAGTTGCGCAATTTTCGCTGTGGATCCGACTTGGCGGAGATCCTGCCCAGAGAGTCGTCGGCCGCCTGAGTTGATGCGACGAAATACCTTGTCTACCTGTTCCGGATTTGAGGCCTTGAAGACAGACATCGGCAAAAGATAGTTGGCTATCTTGCGGGACTGGTCGCGGGGCAGGATCGGCTCCTGCTGCACAAACTTGCCGTCGTCGAGCTGGCTCTTGGTGTCGGCAAGTGCCTGCAGGTCAAAATACTGTCCGTTGATGTCGAATTCATTCTCGATGAATGAGAAGATGGCGTTGAGTCGCTGCATGCCGTCGATCAGCTCGTAGCTAGTGCCCCCTTCGCCTGATATCTCCGCGACCAGGATCAGTGGAATGGGCAGGTCACTCAATATCGAGTCGATGAGGTCGGATTTCTCCTCGACAGTCCAGACGAGCTTCCGTTGGTACCGTCGATTCAGGTAGAGCCTACAAGTTTGATGATCGCACTGTCGTAGATCTTTCAAGCGTTGTGAGCAGAACTTCATCGGCGCAATAGTCGCCGTGCCGGGGGGGCTTGAGTGGATCTTGTGACCGTCTAGCGTTCAGATTGTTCAAGGACTCGGGCGCTCCCGGGAACCGTCCGAGGCTGTCGATCTGCACGCGGCCGACTGCCACGCGTATGTGTGACCACGTTGCTCCGCCTCGAATCGCCCCTGGTGATGGACCCGCTGTCGGCATCCTTCGCAGTGGGGGATTGTTGCGCCCGCGCTGCGCCGGCTCGTCCTGGAGGCCTGTGACGACCTGGCCCGGGCCCTGCGCGCCCAGTCCTGCGACAGGACCGCCGCCGGCCAGAAGGAGGCGGCGGAACGCCCACCGTGGCCTGTGGCCGATACGCCGGCCGGTGCGAGATCATGAAACATGGCCAACCGACTTGCCAACGCCGCGTCACCGTACCTCCAGCAACACGCCGACAACCCGGTCGACTGGTGGCCCTGGACGCCAGAGGCCTTCGAGGAGGCGCGGCGGCGTGACGTTCCCGTTCTGCTGTCGGTCGGCTACTCCGCCTGCCACTGGTGCCACGTCATGGCCCACGAATCCTTCGAGGACCAGGACACCGCCGACTACCTCAACGCGCACTTCGTCAGCGTCAAGGTCGACCGGGAGGAGCGGCCGGACGTCGATGCCGTGTACATGGAGGCGGTGCAGGCGGCCACCGGGCAGGGTGGGTGGCCGATGACCGTGTTTCTGACGCCGGACGCGGAGCCGTTCTACTTCGGCACCTACTTCCCGCCCGCGCCCCGGCACGGGATGCCGTCCTTCCGGCAGGTGCTGGAGGGGGTCCGGCAGGCGTGGAGCACCCGGCGGGACGAGGTCGGGGAGGTCGCCGGGAAGATCGTGCGGGATCTGGCGCAGCGGGAGATCAGCCACCAGGGGACCCGGCCGCCCGGTGAGCAGGAGCTCGCCCAGGCGCTGCTCGGGTTGACCCGGGAGTACGACGCGCAGCGCGGCGGATTCGGTGGCGCGCCCAAGTTCCCGCCGTCCATGGCGCTGGAGTTCCTGCTGCGCCATCACGCGCGCACCGGCGCCGAGGGCGCGCTCCAGATGGCCCGGGACACCTGTGAGCGGATGGCCCGCGGCGGGCTCTACGACCAGCTCGGCGGCGGGTTCGCCCGGTACTCCGTCGACCGCGACTGGATCGTGCCGCACTTCGAGAAGATGCTCTACGACAACGCCCTGCTGTGCCGTGTGTACGCGCATCTGTGGCGGGCCACCGGCTCCGGACTCGCCCGGCGGGTCGCCCTGGAGACCGCCGACTTCATGGTCCGCGAACTGCGGACGAACGAAGGGGGGTTCGCCTCCGCCCTGGACGCCGACAGCGACGACGGGAGCGGACGGCATGTCGAGGGGGCGTACTACGTCTGGACGCCCGAACAGCTGACCGGCGTACTCGGCGAGGCCGACGCCCGGCTCGCCGCGCAGTTCTTCGGCGTCACGGAGGAGGGCACCTTCGAGCACGGGCAGTCCGTCCTGCAACTCCCGCAGGACGAGGGTGTGTTCGACGCGGAGAAGATCGCCTCCGTCAAGCGCCGGCTGCTCGACGCCCGCGCGCTGCGGCCCGCGCCCGGCCGGGACGACAAGGTCGTCGCCGCCTGGAACGGGCTCGCGATCGCCGCCCTCGCCGAGACCGGCGCCTACTTCGACCGCCCCGATCTGATCGAGGCCGCCCTCGGCGCCGCCGACCTGCTCGTGCGGGTGCATCTCGACGAGCACGCCCGGCTCGCCCGCACCAGCAAGGACGGCCGGGTCGGCGCCAACTCCGGTGTGCTGGAGGACTACGCGGATGTCGCCGAGGGCTTCCTCGCGCTCGCCTCCGTGACCGGCGAGGGCGTCTGGCTGGACTTCGCCGGACTGCTCGTCGACCACGTGCTCGCCCGCTTCACCGATCCCGAGACCGGTGCGCTCTACGACACCGCCGCCGACGCCGAACAGCTCATCCGCCGCCCCCAGGACCCCACCGACAACGCCACCCCCTCCGGCTGGTCGGCCGCCGCGGGCGCGCTGCTCGGCTATGCCGCGCAGACCGGCTCCGAGGCCCATCGGACCGCCGCCGAGCGGGCGTTGGGCGTCGTACAGGCTCTGGGTCCGCGGGTGCCCCGGTTCATCGGCTGGGGGCTCGCCGTCGCGGAGGCGCTGCTCGACGGGCCCCGGGAGATCGCGGTCGTCGGTCCGTCCCTCACCGATCCGGCGACAACGGCTCTGCACCGTACGGCACTTCTGGGCAGCGCCCCGGGCGCGGTCGTCGCCGTCGGCACCCCGGGCAGCGAGGAGTTCCCGCTGCTCGCCGACCGCCCGCTCGTCTCCGGTCGGGCGGCCGCCTATGTCTGCCGCGGCTTCACCTGCGACGCCCCGACCACCGACCCGGACCGGCTCCGCACCGCCCTCGAAAGCCCCTGAGCCGAGGAGAGGGGCCGGAAGGCGTCACGCGCCGCTGAGGATCATCGCCCCCAGCACGAGCTGCGCGCCCCACTGCACGCACACGGCCCAGGCCCGGGAGTACGTCCCCCGGCCCCTGGGCCAGGCCAGTGCCGCGACGCCCGCGACGAGGGCCAGCCAGAAGGCGGCGTAGAGCGCCGAACCGGGGATGGTCGAGCACCCCTCGCCGTACATCAGGCACTGGGTGCCGCGTTCGCCGGAGAGGACGACCGCCCAGGACAGGACGACGATCGGCAGCAGCAGGGCCAGTCCGGCGATCGCCCAGCCGCTGATGAGGCGGTCCTTCTGCCGTGGGGTGAGGGCCGCCACCGGCTGCTCGGTCGTGGTGTTCATGCGCCCATCCCACCGCGCGCCCCCGGCCCGGGGGAGCGGCCCGGCTACTCAACCGCCCTGAGTACTGCCCTGGGTACGCATGCTCAACGCCCGCTCCACGACCGCCTCCAGCTGGTCGTGATGCGCGCCCTTCCAGTACGCGCGCCCGCAGGACGCGCACTGCGCGAAGACGTCGTACGACCGCTCGGTGCCGCCCTTGAGCTGATCGGCGACCTCCTCCTTGGTGGCGGTCCGCAGCTGCCCGTTGCAGGCCGTGCAGCGGGTCCAGGGACGCAGTTCGGGGGCGAACCGGCCGAGCACGTCCTGGAGTTGTTCTTCCGGCTGGGTGCTGTAGATGTACGCGCCGGCCCACAGCTCGCGGCGGCGCAGCAGCCCCCGGTCGCGGCTGAGCATCACCCGCCGCTCGGCCGCCGAGCGCGCGGCCAGCGCCGGGTCGCCGATGTCGAGGGACTCGTACGCCGCGTCGACGCCGAGCAGCCGCAGCCGGCGGGCCAGGGTGCCGAGGTGGACGTCGAGGAGGAAGCGCAGCGGGGCGCCGGGCACCCGCTGGGGGCGCGTCACCGCCCGGACCCGTACGCTCTCGCCCGCGCGCGGGATGTGCGAGACCGGCACCTCGCGGCCGTCCACGAGCAGCGCGCCGACCTCGGTCAGCGGCACGCCGAGGGACTCGATGACATGGCCGAGCGTCGAGACGCCGTCGGTGCCGAGCGCGGTGGCGCCCGCGCGCCGGGCCGACGGGACGAACAGGTGCAGCTCGGGGGCGACTTCGACGCGGATCTCGGTTCCGTTCACCCCGTCAGCATGGCACGCCGGGAGCGCGCGGTCTCAGTGGTTTTCGGCGCCCGGCAGACCGTGCTCCAGGACGTCCAGACTGCGGTCGATCAGGTCCCGCAGATCCTCCTGGTGGCCGTGCTCGGCCCAGTACATGGTGGTCTCCATCAGGCCGCCGATCAGCGACATCGCGTAGACCCGCACCTCCAGGTCGCCGGGGTCGCGGCCGGTGCGCTCGGCGACGGCCCGGCACAGCATGTGCCCGGTCACCGACATGCTCTCCATCATCCGCGAGCGCACCGCCGGGACCTGGACCATCAGCCGGGTGCGCAGCCGGGAGACCGCCGGGTCCTCCTCCATCCCCACCTGGACGGCGCGCCGCAGCACGTACCGGATGGTGTCGGCCCAGGGCTCCTCGGCGGGCCGCCGCCTGATCTCCTCCAGCATGACCGCGTCGAACTCGTCGGTGAGGACGATGTCCTCCTTGGTGGGGAAGTACCGGAAGACCGTCGACGGCGACACCTCCGCCCGGTCGGCGATCTGGTCGATCGTCGTGACGTCGTACCCCTGCTCCTCGATCAGGGCGTATGTCGCCCCGCGGATCGCCTCCCGGGTCTTGATCTTCTTGCGCTCCCGCAGGCCGAGGCGGGGGCCTTCGGGGCGGGCGCGGTCGGCGGAGGTGCTGGTGGGGCGTGCGGCCGTCATGCCGGTCATTGTCCGGCATCGGCGGCCGGGGCGGCCATGGCCGAGCCCTCCTCGGGTGCGTCCGCGCGCCGTACGACCGGGGTGTCCGGCAGCAGCGGGGCCGCGAGCAGGGCCGCCGCCAGGGACGCGATGCCGCACACCAGCGGCACCAGGCTCATGCCGTGCGTGAGGGCGGCGTCCGCGGAGTCCGCGAGGTGCGGCGCGTGGGTGCGTACGGCGACCCCATGGGCGGCGACGACCGACTCCCGCGCGGTGTGCGCGGCCGGGGAGGGCAGCCCGGCGACATCGAGCCGGTCCCGGAAGGCGCTCGCGAGCAGGCTGCCCAGCAGGGCGATGCCGATGGCGCCGCCGACCTGCCGCAGGGTCATCAGCAGCCCGGAACCCGAGCCCGCCCGGTCGGCGGGCAGCGCCCCGAGCGCCCCGTCCGTCGCCGGTACGACCGCGAAGCCGAAGCCGAGCCCGGTCAGCGACAGCCACAGCGCGGTGAAGGCGTAACCGGAGTCCGCCGTCGTAAGGGTCCCCGGCAGGGCGGCGAAGGCCGGCACCACCGGGCCCGCGCTGACCACCGCGCGCGCCCCGAACCGGACCACGGCCGCCTGGGGGCCCCTGGCCGCGACCATCAGCCCGAGGGACAGCGGCAGCAGCCGGACCCCGGTGGCGAAGGCGTCATGCCCGAGGACCGCCTGGAGGCAGGTCGGCACCGTGAACATCAGCCCGGACAGCACGAACATCACCAGGGCCGCGGCGACCGTGTTGAGCAGGAAGCCGCGCCGGGCGAGCAGGGACATGTCGAGCATCGGGCGGGGCGAGCGGCGTTCGCGCAGGACCAGACCGAGCGGCAGGGCGGCGGCGGCCGTGAACATCGCGAGCACCAGCGGGTCGGCCCAGCCGCGGTCGGGGGCCTCGATGACGGCGCAGATCAGGGCGCCGAGGCCGGCGGCGGTGAGCGCGGTGGAGAGCGGGTCGACCTTCGGACCGGAGGAGTCGCTGGTGTCGGGGAGCAGCAGGAGGCAGACGCCGATGCCGAGCGCGGCCATCGGGACGTTGATCAGGAAGACCGAGCTCCACCAGAAGCGGTCGAGCAGCCGGCCGCCGACCAGCGGGCCGAGCGGCATCCCGAGCGCGGAGGCGGCGGAGATCATGCCGACCGCCTTGCCGCGCTCGTCCGGGCCGAACAGCGCCGGGAGCACGGCCGGCGACAGCGGCATGATCAGCGCCGCGCCGACGCCCGTCACCGCGCCGACGCCCATCACCGCGCCGACGCCCGTCACCGCGCGGGCGGCGATCACCGCGCCCACGTCCCCGGCCAGGGCGCCGAGCACCGAACCGGCCAGGAAGACGCCGAGCCCGGCGATCAGCATCCGGCGCCGCCCGAACCGGTCGCCGAGCAGGCCCGCCGGGAGCATCAGCGCGGCGAAGACGACGACATACGCGTCCGCCATCCTCCCCCAGAGCTAAACGCCTGGGGGGCACCCCCAGCTGCTGCCCGGTCGTCGCGCCGAGCCGTCCCGCCATGGCATGAAAAATGGCCACGGCTCGGATGAGCCGTGGCCTGAGGGGCGGGCGGGGGCTACGCGTGCTGGTACGCCACCAGCGAGATCCCCACGTAGTGCACGACGAACGCCGCGAGCGTGAAGGAGTGGAAGACCTCGTGGAAGCCGAACCAGCGCGGTGACGGGTTCGGCCGCTTGAAGCCGTAGACGACACCGCCCGCGCTGTAGAGCAGCCCGCCGACGATCACCAGGACCAGGACGGCGATGCCGCCGGTGCGCAGGAAGTCGGGCAGGAAGAAGACGGCTGCCCAGCCCATCGCGATGTAGCAGGGCGTGTAGAGCCAGCGCGGGGCGCCGACCCAGAAGACACGGAAGACGATCCCGGCCGCCGCCGCGGCCCAGATGCCCCACAGCAGCCACTGACCCTTGGCGCCGGGCAGCAGCAGCATCGTGAGCGGGGTGTAAGTGCCCGCGATGATCAGGAAGATGTTGGCGTGGTCGAGCCGGCGCAGCAGGCCGCCCATCCGGGGGCCCCAGTTGCCCCGGTGGTACAGCGCGCTGACGCCGAACAGCAGGCAGGCCGTGAGGACATAGATCCCGCAGGCGATGCGGCCTCTGGTCGAGTCGGCGAGGGCGGTGAGCACAAGTCCCGCGATGAGTACGGCCGGGAACATGCCGAGGTGCAGCCAGCCGCGCAGCCTCGGCTTGATCGGGTGCGGCAGGGAGAGCGCCAGGGGACCGCGGCCGCCGGCCGGCGTGTCATCGGGCGCGTCGGGGACGGACGCAGTCATGCGCCGCATGGTACCTACGCCTCCGTAAATCGGATGTGAGGGGCATGCCTTGGTCGGGTGGGCGCAAAAAGACGTTCAGCTGAAATCAAGACAGACGCAAAGAAAACGCAAACGCCGCAGGAAGCGTGGCTCAGCTCACTTCGCTCACCTGTGAGACCCCCTGGACAGATGGGCGGACCAGGCGGATGATCAAATGAGTGCAGTCGGCACCGGATGAGCGACAGCGAAGCGTCCGGGTCGCAGCCCCCACGGGGCGAACAAGGACAAAATCCCTCACTTAGGAGCAACCGTGGCGCGCGACAACTCGGCTACCAGCGTTCCCACCCGCCACCAGGAACTGATCTCGTGGGTCAACGAGATCGCCGAACTGACGCAGCCGGACAACGTGGTCTGGTGTGACGGATCCGAGGCCGAGTACGAGCGCCTGTGCGAGGAGCTCGTGGCGAAGGGCACCTTCAAGAAACTCGACCCGATCAAGCGCCCCCACTCCTACCTCGCCGCCTCCGACCCGAGCGACGTGGCGCGCGTCGAGGACCGCACCTTCATCTGCTCCGAGAAGGAGGAGGACGCGGGCCCGACCAACAACTGGAAGGCCCCCGCCGAGATGCGGGAGATCTTCGCCGGCGACAAGGGCCTGTTCCGCGGCTCCATGCGCGGCCGCACCCTGTACGTCGTCCCCTTCTGCATGGGCCCGCTCGGCTCCCCGCTGTCCGCGCTCGGCGTCGAGATCACCGACTCCGCCTATGTCGCCGTCTCCATGCGCACCATGACGCGCATGGGCCAGGCCGTCCTGGACGAGCTGGGCGAGGACGGCTTCTTCGTCAAGGCCGTCCACTCCGTGGGCGCCCCGCTGGAGGCCGGCCAGGCGGACGTGCCGTGGCCGTGCAGCCAGACCAAGTTCATCTCCCACTTCCCCGAGGCGCGCGAGATCTGGTCGTACGGCTCGGGCTACGGCGGCAACGCCCTGCTCGGCAAGAAGTGCTACGCGCTGCGCATCGCCTCCGTCATGGCCCGTGACGAGGGCTGGCTCGCCGAGCACATGCTGATCCTCAAGCTCACCCCGCCGCAGGGCGAGGCCAAGTACGTGGCCGCCGCCTTCCCGAGCGCCTGCGGCAAGACCAACCTCGCCATGCTGGAGCCCACCGTCTCCGGCTGGACCGTGGAGACCATCGGCGACGACATCGCCTGGATGCGCTTCGGCGCGGACGGCCGCCTGTACGCGATCAACCCCGAGGCGGGCTTCTTCGGCGTCGCGCCCGGCACCGGCGAGCACACCAACGCCAACGCCATGAAGACCCTGTGGGGCAACTCGGTCTTCACCAATGTGGCGCTCACCGACGACGGCGACGTCTGGTGGGAGGGCATGACCCAGGAGACCCCGGCCCACCTCACGGACTGGAAGGGCAACGACTGGACGCCGGACAGCGACACCCCGGCCGCCCACCCCAACGCCCGCTTCACCGTGCCCGCTTCGCAGTGCCCGATCATCGCGCCCGAGTGGGAGGACCCCAAGGGCGTGCCGATCTCCGCGATCCTCTTCGGCGGCCGCCGCGCCAGCGCGGTGCCGCTGGTGACCGAGTCCTTCGACTGGGACCACGGCGTCTTCCTCGGCGCCAACGTGGCCTCCGAGAAGACCGCCGCGGCCGAGGGCAAGGTCGGCGAGCTGCGCCGCGACCCGTTCGCCATGCTGCCGTTCTGCGGCTACAACATGGGCGACTACATGGCGCACTGGATCAACATGGCCAAGGACAAGGACCAGTCCAAGCTGCCGAAGATCTACTACGTCAACTGGTTCCGCAAGAACGACGAGGGCAAGTTTGTCTGGCCCGGCTTCGGCGAGAACTCCCGCGTCCTGAAGTGGATCGTGGAGCGCCTGGACGGCAGGGCCGCGGGCGTCGAGACCCCGATCGGCGTGCTGCCCACCAAGGACGCGCTGGACACCGACGGCCTCGAACTGTCCGACTCCGACCTGGACTTCCTGCTCACGGTCGACAAGGAGGTCTGGCGCGAGGAGGCCGCGCTGGTGCCCGGTCACCTCGACACCTTCGGCGAGCACACCCCGAAGGAGCTGTGGGACCAGTACCGCGCGCTCGTCGAGCGCCTGGGCTGACACCGAAGAAGCTCCGCGGCCGGTCCGACTAGCCCTGACCAGCAATAGTCGTCACGAAGGCCGGCCGCGGAAACCCGCAGAGGGCCCCGCACAATGGCGTGCGGGGCCCTCGGGCGTTCCCGTGCGGAGCCGTCGCCGGTTCCTGCGCGGGGCCGCCGCCGTACCCGTGCGGGGCCGTCGCCGTTCCCGTGCGGAGCGGGCGGCCGACCTGCTTCCATGTCCGCGCGGAGCTACTGCCGGCGGTCCTCCAGATACCGCGTGTGCGACTCCTGCCGCCGGGCCTCCGCGTCCCGCAGCGCCGAAGCCAGCTGCTCGGCCTCTTCCGTCAACAGGCCCAACTGGCGCTCCAGATGCCGCTCCGGAGGCTCCGCGCCGGGGGTCAGCCGGGTCCACCAGCGGGTCCGTACGAAGGTGTCCACGGCCTCCGGTACGTCCCTGCGCACCGTCCGGGAGACGGCGTGCACGCCCTCCGGGTCCCGGGCGAGGGCCTCGGCGACCCAGCCCGGCGCCAGCAGCGCCCCCAGCAGCTCGGTCAGCCCGGTGAGCGCGCTCGCGGCGGCCGGCGGCAGGTCGATGTCCGCGAGATACCCCGCCAGCTTCTCGAAGTCGGCCAGGATCTCCTCCAGTTGGGCCGAAGGACTCGGGAAGTCGGGCGGCGCCGGCCGCTCCGGCGGGGCGAGCAGCGCGCCCGCGCCGTACAGCCCCGCGACCACCACCGGCCAGTACGGCCCCGCGACCCCGGTGAAGGTCAGCACCAGACCGGCCAGACCGCACCCGGCGCCGCTGAGGTTCTTGCGGGACTCCAGGTAGCCGAGGACCCTACTGGTAGCCACGGATCTCCTCGAAGGCGCCGTCCAGCGAGCCCTGCCGGGCGTCGAAGAGGCGGCCGCCGGTCAGATCGGCGATGTGCTGGAGCTCGGCGCGCGAGGAGTCGCCGAACAGGATCGGGAAGACCGGGATGTCCCGCCGCGCGCCGCCGAGCCCCCGGTAGAAGCCGTCGAAGTCCCCGGCCTCGGCCCCCGCGGTGTTCTCCCCGTCGGTCATCAGCACGATCGAGGTGAACGTGCCGGTGCCGCCGCCGAGATGGTCGTACGCCTGCTCCAGCGAGGTGTAGATCGCGGTGCCGCCGTCGGCGCTGAGCGCGTCGGTGTCCCGGCGGATGGCGGCCAGGCCCGCCTTCGGGTCCTTCGGGTCGACCACATGGGTGCGCACGCTCTTCACGGTCGACCCGAACGGCATCAGCGTCACCTCCTCCCGGTCCCGGAAGTCACCGGTGAGCGCGGTCAGCGCCGCCTTCAGCGATGTGATCCGGTCGCCGTCCATCGAGCCCGAGGTGTCCAGGACGTACACCGTGCGAGAAGGGCGGCGCAGCTTGTTCTCGTACGACTGGATGAGGCCGTCGGCGACGGAACGGCTGCCGGGGAAGGGCAGTTCACGCCGTCGGCCGGTGTCGAGCCCGGCGGCGGGCGGCACCGAGGGGACCACCGGGCGGCGGTGCGTGGTGTCGGTGATCAGCTTCTGCACGGCGTCGCCGCGCAGCTCCGCGGTCACCCGCCGGACCTCCTCGCGGGTGCCCTCGTCCGCCGAGGCCAGCGAGGAGAACGGGTAGTCGGCGGTGACCACGCCGTCCCGGGGGCGGATCACGGTCAGGCCCGGGATGCCCGCCAGGACCGACTCGTAGTTGAACAGGGCGTCGACCGAGCCGCGCCGCTTGTAGGCGGAGGCCAGCCAGCCCGAGGAACCCGAGGTCAGCTGCTGCCCCTTGAAGAACTCCTTCAGCCGGGGCGTGGCCCTTGCGACATCGGCGTCGGTGAGCGCCGACTGGGCGCCGGACATCGCCGAGGCGACCGAGACCAGGGTGGCGAAGCCGGAGTTGGAGCGGGCCGGGTCGGTCATGCCGTACGTCAACTTGCCGTCCCGCACGGCCTGTTCGATCTGCGTCCAGGTGACCAGCTCCGGTTTCCAGCCGAGGGCCTTGACGGTGGCCGGCCGCACGCCGATGGCGACCGGGCTGGACATCACCGGGGTCTCGGAGACCACCCGCTTCGCCGCCTCGGGCCGTAGCCGCAGCGAGTCGTCCGAGGACAGCCACAGCGCGTCGTACCGTCCGTCGGCCTTGCCCCGGGCCACCAGGTCCACGGCGTCCAGGGTGCCCATGTAGGTGGGCCGGATCGTGATGCCGGTGTCCTTGCGCACCCGGTCGAACACGGCCGTCATGTCGCTGAGTTCGCTGGAGGCCAGCACCCGCAGGGTGCCGGGCTTCGGCGCCGCCGGGTCGTCCCGGTGCGGCTGCGAGGTGCAGCCGCCGAGCAGGACCGCCGCGGTGGCGGCCAGGGCGAGTACGCCGTGTCGTCTCATGCCGGTCCCTCCAGCGCGCCCTGTGTCCGGCTGCGCTCCAAATAGGCCGTGGCGGCGGCCAGTTCATCGGTCAGGGAGCGGACCGTGGTGGCCATCGCCTCGGTCGCCCGCACCTTGTAGCCGTCGATGGTGTCGAGGGTGCGGTAGATCTGCTGGAACGCCGAGCGCAGGGTCTCCACGCCGACCGCCGGGTCGGCGGCGATCCGCTGGATCTCGCCGCTCTGCGTGGCGAGCATCTCGGCGTTGCCCCGGATCAGCTCCTCGGTGGTCCCGCGCAACGCGTTGACCTGCTCGATCACCTTCTTCTGGTCGTCCAGCGCGGTGGCCAGCATCACCGAGATGCGCAGCGCGGAGACCGTGGTGGTCGCGGCCCGGTCGACGCCCTTGATCAGCTCGTCGTTGTTGCGGCGCACGACGTCCATGGCGAGATAGCCCTGGGCGCACACCGCCAGCTGGGTCAGCAGGTCCTGGTGCTTCTGCCGCACCGGGAAGAGCACATCGGCACGCAGGGCGTCCGCCTCCTGCGGGTCGGCGGTCCGCGCGATGTGCTCCTCGACGGCCGCGTCCAGGGCCTCGGTGAGCACCACGTACTCCTGGAGCCTGCCCATGGTCTCCCACAGCCGGACCCGCTCGGTCCCCAACGCCGCGTTGTCCCTGCGCAGTTCGTCCTGGCCACCGCGCAGGCCGCCGACGATCCGGTTCAACGTGCCCTGTGCGGAGGCGTACTTGGCGAGATGGTCGCGCAGCCTGTTGCCGCCGGGCAGCCGGGAGAGGAAGCGGCGCCCCCGGCTCGCGGGCAGGTCCCGCGGGTCCAGGTCCTCCACCACCCGGCGCAGCTCCACCAGCGATCCTGCGACCCGGGCCTGCGCGTCCTGGCCCTGGTCGGGCAGGCTGCGCACGGCCCGCTCCAGTATCCGGTTGGACTGGGCGGCGGCGGTGCGCATCTCCCCGGCGCCCAGCGCGGTGATCTCGCCGACCTTCCCGGTGAACTCCGGCGAACGGGCGTCGAGTCGGGCCAGCTCCCCGACGAACGCCGTGGCCTTGCGGGCCATTTCGGTACGCACCCCGTCCTCGACGGGCACGAGACCGCCCGCCTTCTGTCCGGGCACGGGCGCGACCGCCTCGGGCGGTGTGAGGACGAAGTCCCCTTCGGTGTCTGTCATCTGGTGCTCCCCCGTCATCCGCGGGCCCGGCGGGCCATCTCGTGCAGCACCGGGGAGGTGGGCACGGGCGCCTGCCGGACACCGGTGAGCTTCTGGTTGAGATAGGCGGTGAGGCGGGACGTCTGCCCGAGGAACTCGGTGGTGTCGCCCTGCGGCCGGAAGCCGTGCCGGACGGCGAGCATCCGCAGCGTCGGATCGGTGCTCAGCAGCTCCCCGAACGCCCGCCCGGCCGCGTCCAGCGGTACGACGGTGTGGTCGCTGTTGACCGTGGTGTCCGGGTACAGGACCACCAGGTCGTCCGCGCCGTGCTCCTGTTCGAGCAGCGCCGCGACCTGCGACTCGTACACAAGGACCAGCGGATTGCCCACCCCGGTGATGAAGTCCCGGAACACCCCGTCCGAACTGGACTGCTGGGCGCCCTGGACGCTGACCAGCTGGTGCAGCAGGGGAGCGGTGCGGTCGATGTCGGCGTCGCCCGCCACGACCTTGCCGCCGTTGGCGACGTAGGAGGCCGCGGCGAGGTACAGGGCACCGGAGTTGGAGGACTCCGGATCGGTGCTGGAGATGTACAGCGTCCCGCTCAACTCACCGTGCGCGGACGCCCCCTTGAGCTGCTGCCAGGTCCGGTTGTGCCGGGCGGCGTCGAGGTAGGCGGACATCTTCAGGGTGCCGCGGTGCGCGCCGTCCAGCACGGCCAGCCCGTTCGCGGCCAGCACCCCGGCCGCGCTGCGGTGCGCCACGACCACCAGCGGCGAGTAGAAGGGCCGCGGCAGCGGCTCCTGCGCGTGGTACTTCCGTGCCAGCTGGTCGGCGGGCGCCTGGCTGGAGGGGAACGCGAAGTCGTCGCCCTTCAGATCCAGTCCGTCCATGGCCCAGGACCCCGAGGTGTCGGCCTTCACGGTGTAGCCCTTGGCGGCGAGGGCCTTCACCACATCGGGATCGGCGAAGAAGTCCGCCTTCTCCGAACCGATCACCCCTCGCACGGTCTTCGTTGCCGTGCCCTTGTCCTCCCCGTGCCGGCCCGCTACGACGGCGGCCACCACGCCACCGATGAGCAGCACCGCGAGGACGATTCCCGCGATTCTCTTCACGCGGGCGAGGGTCCTCCCGGAACTCCACATTCCCGGGCGCGACCGGTGAACGCCGGGTGACGGGTCGGCCCCGGCACTGCAACGCGCGAGCTGGGGCACCCGGTCCGCGCGTCGCTGCGGGTGCGCGCGGACCGGGGCCGATCAGGGGTGGCCCGGGGTTCAGCCGGTGGCGGTGAGTTCCCTCGGGTCGGCGGCCAGCGCGGCCGTGTGGGCGTCCATCCGCTCGGCGGCCAGGATCGCCACCGCGGTGTCCGCCCGGGAGGCGGCGACCACCAGGGCGCGCCCGGCCAGGGCATGGGCGCGGCGGTGCAGGGCCACCGGATTCCCGGGGGCGGCACCCGGCGTCGCCCGCAGCGGCGCGCCGCCGCGGAGCCGGCACACCTGCGCGACCAGCCGGTCCGCGGCCGCGTCCAGGTCGGCCGAGGGGGCCTGCGCACGCAGCTCGTCGGTGACCGCGAGCAGTGCCGACAGATGTCCGGCGAGCTGGATGTCCAGCTCCTCCTCGCGCGACCGGTGGGGGAAGTCGGAGGTGCCGGCCATCGTGCTGTGGACCGACTTCGTGCGGATCGGTTCGTACATGGGACGGCCTCCTGTGCTCTGACAGGAAACCATCCTAGCTTGGATTTCGTCTAAAGTTGAGTCGGGTCACAGATTGAAGCCCGTCGACTACGGACCGCCGTACGATGACGCCCCTGTCTATGGCTGCCCGTACCCGTCCAGGAAGGTTCCGATCCGCGTCACCGCGTCCTTGAGATCCCCGACGCTCGGCAGGGTGACCACGCGGAAGTGGTCCGGCTCGGGCCAGTTGAAGCCCGTGCCCTGCACCACCATGATCTTCTCCTGGCGCAGCAGATCGAGGACCATCTGCCGGTCGTCCCGGATCTTGAACACCTGCGGGTCGAGCCGCGGGAAGAGGTACAGCGCACCCCTCGGCCGTACACAGCTCACGCCCGGGATCTGCGTCAGCAGCTCGTACGCCGTGTCCATCTGCTCCTTCAGCCGGCCGCCCGGCAGCACCAGGTCCTGGATCGTCTGGCGTCCGCTCAGCGCGGCGACCACACCGTGCTGCCCCGGCATATTGGCGCACAGCCGCATGTTCGCCAGGATCGTCAGGCCCTCGATATAGGAGTCGGCGTGGGCGCGCGGGCCGGAGATCGACATCCAGCCCACCCGGTAACCGGCCACCCGGTACGCCTTCGACATGCCGTTGAAGGTCAGCGTCAGCAGATCGGGGGCGATCTTGGCGGTCGGAGTGTGCGTGGCGCCGTCGTACAGGATCTTGTCGTAGATCTCGTCGGAGCAGACCAGCAGATTGTGGCGGCGGGCGATGTCCGTCAGCCCCTTGAGCATGGCCTCGTCGTAGACCGCGCCCGTGGGGTTGTTCGGGTTGATGATGACGATCGCCTTGGTGCGGTCGCTGACCTTGCGCTCGATGTCGGCGAGGTCGGGCATCCAGTCGGACTGCTCGTCGCAGCGGTAGTGCACCGGAGTGCCGCCGGACAGGGAGACCGCGGCCGTCCACAGCGGGTAGTCCGGCGCCGGTACGAGGACCTCGTCGCCGTCGTCCAGCAGGCCCTGCATCGCCATCACGATCAGCTCGGAGACGCCGTTGCCGATGAAGACGTGCTCGACGTCCGTGTCGATGCCGAGGGTCTGGTTGTGCATGACGACCGCGCGCCGGGCGGCCAGCAGCCCCTTGGCGTCGCCGTACCCATGGGCCGTGGAGACATTGCGGAGGATGTCCTCCAGGATCTCCGGCGGGCACTCGAAGCCGAACGCCGCGGGGTTGCCCGTATTGAGCTTGAGGATGCGGTGTCCCGCCGCCTCCAGCCGCATGGCCTCCTCGAGAACCGGGCCCCGGATCTCGTAACAGACATTGGCGAGCTTGGTCGACTGGATCACCTGCATACGCGCGAGCTTAGGACGCCGCGGCCGTCCATGGGTGGTGTTTTCCACCACGCGAGACGTGGTTTTGCCCCGGATTGCCCCTACGGTCGCCGGGACCCCGCCGCGTCTCCCTGGAATCCGCTGTCGTGTCCAGCGAACGTGAGTACGAGCCGAAGGCGCCCGGCGCGCCCGGCGCGGGGGGCGGCGTCCTCCTTCCGGCCACGGCCGGGCCCCGCCCCGGCGTACGAGGAGTACGCCGATCCCGCCGCCGCGCACGGCCGGCAGAACGCGTACGACGAGACGCGGGAGCTGCCGCCGATCACCGAGTTCGGGCCGCAGGGGCCGGTGGGGACGGAGGGGGCTGGGGTTCCGGAGAGCGCTGGGGTTCCGAGGGGTTTTGGGGGAGTGGGGGCGGCGCGGGATTCCGGGGAAGCGGGGGCGGCGCGGGCGGCGAGGGTCGGCGTGCCCGTCGGTCCCGGTCCGGCCGGTCCCGGTCGGGTTCGCTTCGGGCATGCCGCTCGGGGGAGCGGCCTCGGGGCGATCGCGGAGTCGGCCTTGGAGGTGGCTTCGAGGGTGACCTCGGGGACGAACTTGGGGGCGTCGGTCGCGACGGCCGGTCCCGGTCCTTCCGGCCCCGAGGCGCCCGGTGTGGGCCCGTCCCCGGCCCTCGGCCGTCCCCGGCCCTCGGCGCGGGCCGGGCCGAGCGCCGTCGCCGGGAGCGGCGGCACCGGGACGGCCGGCGGCGGCCCGCGGTCGTCGCCGGGGTGCTCGGGGTCGCCGGGACGGTCACGCTGATCGCCGGTGTGACGGGTTCGGGCGCCCCGGCCGAGTCCCGGCACCGGGAGAGCGGCCGCGCCGACGCCACGGCGAGCGCGGGCACGGACGACGCGGGGGCCGCGGCCTCGGCGGCTCCCTCGGTGACCGATCCGGCGCCCGCGAGATCCCCGGAGCCCGCCTCCACCCCTACGTCCTCCACCCCTACGTCCTCCACCCCTACGTCCTCCGCCCCGGCCACGCCCCCGATCGCGGCCGTCAGGGCCACCGACCTCCGCCCGACGCCCACCACCCCCACCACCCCCACCACCCCCACCGCCTCCGCCCCGCCGCCCGCGACGGCCGGTGCGCCACCCCCGGCGCCGACGGCCACCACGCTCACCCCGCACTTCCCGTCCGGCGGCAGGGGCCACGGCCACGGCGGGCACCCCCGCTGACCCGTCCTCAAGTCATCCGGGAATCAAGAGAGTTGATCACAGGCGTCGCACAGGGAAACCCCTACGACCTGATCCGGCTTCTTGTTCCCGTCCCCTCGATGCACCGAGAATGCGCATGACAACACAGCGGGCGACCGGAAATCCCTCCGGTCGCCGCCGTCGTAAGAGGGGACCCCCACATGAACAAGCCTCTCCTCGCCGCGCTGTCCGCCCTGGCCCTGGCCGGGCTGGGCGCGGCTCCCGCGGTCGCCGCCCCACTCACCGCGGCCCCCGCCGCGCACGCCGACTCCCCGGCGCTCAAGGCGAAGTCGCCCGCCGTCACCGTCAACTTCGCCGGCACCGTCTCGCTCAGCGACTGCTCCGGCTCGGTGATCCGCTTCCCCAACTCCGCCGACAGCGACCCGGCGTTGGTGCTGTCCAACGGCCACTGCCTGGAGACCGGCTTCCCCGACCCCGGTGAGGTCATCACCGGCCAGTCCTCCAGCCGTACCTTCGGCCTGCTGAACGCGAGCGGCAGCAAGATAGCCACCCTGCGCGCCAACCAGGTCGTCTACTCCACGATGACCGACACGGACATCACGATCTACCGCCTCAACACCACCTACGCGCAGATCAAGAGCTCCTACGGCATCAGCCCGCTCACCCTCAGCGACACCCACCCGACCGCGGGCACCGCCATCAAGGTCGTCTCCGGCTACTGGAAGACGACCTACAGCTGCAGCATCGACGGCTTCGTCAACCAGCTGAAGGAGGGCGACTGGACCTGGAAGGACTCCATCCGCTACACCTCCAGCTGCAACACCATCGGCGGCACCTCCGGCTCCCCGGTCATCGACACCAGCACCGGCAAGGTCGTCGCCGTCAACAACACGGGCAACGAGGACGGGGAGCGCTGCACCGTCAACAACCCGTGCGAGGTGGACGCGAACGGCAACGTCACCGTCCACCAGGGCACCAACTACGCCGAGGAGACGTACGGGATCCCGGCCTGCTTCACCACCGGCAACAAGCTGAACCTGAGCGCGGCCGGCTGCACCCTGCCCAAGCCGTAGGACACAGAGGCACGGCGCTCACCCCGGCGTCGGCATCGGCCTCGATGTCGGTGTCGGCGTCCGGCGGACGGACCGGCCCGCGAGCACGTCCGTCCGCCTGCCGTCCTCGATGACGAAGCGGCCGTCGACGAGGACGTACGGGATGCCTGTGGGCAGCGTCCGGGGCGCCTCGAACGTGGCGCCGGGCGCGACCGTCCCCGGGTCGAACAGCACCAGGTCCGCCCGGTACCCCTCGCGCACCAGGCCCCGGTCCGGCAACCGCAGCCGGGCCGCGGGCCGCGCGGTGAGCCGGGCGACGCACTCCTCCAGCGACAGCACGCCCAACTCCCGTACGTAGTGCCCGAGATAGCGCGGGAAGGTGCCGTACGCCCGCGGGTGCGGCTTCGCGCCCCGCAGGATGCCGTCGGAGCCCCCGGTGTGGGCGCGGTGGCGCATCAGGGCGCGCACATTGTCCTCATGGCCGACGTGCTGGAGGACGGTCGTGCCGAGCCGGTCCTCGATCAGCAGCCGCCGGGCGACCTCCCACGGCGACCGGGACCGTTCCGCCGCCAACTCCCTTACGGTGCGCCCCGCATACGCGCCGAGCGCCGGGTCGGCCACCCCGGAGACCTCGACCGTCTCCCACGCCACCGGCACACCGTGACAGCCGTCCGAACCGGTCACCTCCAGCTCCCGCCGGATGCGCTCGGCCGTCGCCGGGTCCGCGAGCCGGGCCAGCACCTGTGCCGGGCCGCCCTCGCTCGCCCAGCTCGGCAGCAGCGCGGCCAGGGTGGTGCAGCCGGGCGTGTAGGGGTACGTGTCGAACGTGATGTCCGCGCCCGCGTCCAGGGCGCGGTCGAGCAGTGCGGTCAGCTCATCGGCGCGCCCCTCGTTCACCCCGAAGTTCATGGTGGCGTGCGCCAGATGCAGCGGGCAGCCCGCCGCCCGGGCCAGCGCCACCATCTCGGCGTAGGCGTCCAGCGCGCCGGCGCCGTAGGACCGGTGATGCGGGCAGTAGTAGCCGCCGTACGACGCCACCACCCGGCACAGCTCGGTCAGTTCGGCGTCGTCGGCGTACATCCCCGGGGTGTAGGTGAGCCCGGAGGACAGTCCGACGGCCCCCTGCGCCAGCCCTTGCGCCACCAACTCCCGCATACGGCGCAGCTCTTCGGCGGTAGCGGGCCGGTCCTCCCACCCCATGACGAGCGCGCGGACGGTGCCCTGCGGGATCAGATAGGCGGCGTTCACGGCGATCCCGCGCCCCTCGAACCCGTGGTCAAGACGGTCGAGGTACTCCCCGACCGTGCGCCAGTCGAAGTCGATGTCCTCGCCGTACCCGTTCCACCCGGCGATCGCCCGGCGCACCTGGGCCAGCGTCCGCTCGTCCACCGGCGCGTACGACAGCCCGTCCTGCCCGATCACCTCCAGGGTGACCCCCTGCGCGGCCTTGGCGCTGTGGTCGGGGTCGCGGAGCAGCGCGAGGTCGGAGTGGGCGTGCATGTCGATGAACCCGGGGGAGAGGACAAGACCCTCGGCATCCAACTCCCGCATCGCCCGCGGCCGTTGGCAACCGGCCGCCGCGGCCTCCTTGACGATGGAGACGATCCGCCCGCCGTCGACGACCACATCCGCCCGGTACGACGGCTCGCCGCTGCCGTCGACCACCTCGGCGTCCCGCACGACCAGGTCTTCCATGCCGGCCTCCCCGACCGTTCCGGTGGCTGCCCCGCTCTGGCTTTTCTGCTCTAGAAGTCTTCTGCTCTAGAAGTAGGTGCGGATGTAGTCCACCACCGTGCCGTCCGCCTCCGCCACCGGGATGAGCTGCCACTTCTCGAAGACCGTGCACGGATGGGACAGCCCGAAGCCGATCCAGTCGCCCACCCGGAGATCCGCGTCGGCACCGGTACGCAGCCACAGATGCTGGTCGGACAGCGCGGTCACCTCGATACCGGCCGCCGGCCGCTCGGCACCGTCCCGGCGCACCACCCGCGCCACCGGCAGATCGAGGTCGTACGAGACGTCCCGCTTCCCCGCGTTCACGAACGCCTCCGTCGCCGAGGGCCGCGAGACCACCTGCGCCCACAGCCGGAACGCGGGCTCCAGCGCGCCCTCCTCGGGCACCCGGTTGAACGGGGTCAGCTCGCTGTAGTGCACATCGTCGTGCGAGACGTACGCACCGGAGCGCAGCAGCCTGAGCACCGGGCGGGACAGTGCGGGAATCTTGGCGAACACCTCGGCCACGACATCGAACCACTCGCTGCCACCGGCGCTGACGACGATCTCCTCGGCGCCCCCGAACAGCCCGTCCCGGTCGAACTCGACCGCGAGGGTGACGAGTTGATCCAGCCAGGCGCGGACCCGCTCCGGGTCGGCGTCCGGCACCTGGGCCTCGTACCCCGCCACCCCGACGAGCCGCAGCGCCCGCGCCCGCCCGGCCGCCTCGGCGACGGCCCGCGCGTCCGCCGCCGTACGGACACCCGTACGGGCCCGCTCGCCCGCGCCCAGCTCCACGACCACGTCCACCGGCCGGGCGGCCCCCGCGAGCGCCGCGTCCATCAGCTCCACACCGCGCACGGAGTCGACGTAGCAGACGAAGCGGAAACCGGGGTCCGCGGCGAGCTCACCGGCGAGCCAGCGCAGGGCCGCGGCGTCGACCAGCTCATTGGCGAGAAAGATCCGCTGGACGCCGAACTCCCGTGCGACGTGCACCTGGTGGGGCACGGCCAGCGTGATCCCCCAGGCGCCGTGCTCGATCTGGCGCCGGAACAGCTGCGGCGCCATGGAGGTCTTGCCGTGCGGCGCGAACGCCAGACCGTGGCGGGCGGTGTACGACTCCATGAGCGCGAGGTTGTGCGCCAGGCGCTCGGCGGACAGGACGAGCAGGGGAGTGGTGAATCCGCCGTCCGCGTCGAACAGATTGCGCCGCTGGGCGGCCAGCTCCCCGACAAGGAGACCGCGGGCGCCCGGCGGGAGGCCCTTGAAGCGGTGGTCGACGCGTTCCTCGGCCAGCCGGTCGAGCGCTTCGGTGTCCATGGGAGCCCTTCTTCGTCCGGCGCGTGCCCTTGCCGATGCATTCTGTGCAACGTTCATTGCATGCAGTGCTCACTGCTGTCTAGCATCTCGCCGACAACGGGTCAACGGAGTGACACCGCCGACGCTTGGGGGTTTCGGGAGTGGACATCGTCGCGCTGGGCGAATCCATGGTCACCCTCGTCCCCACCCGCCCCGGCCCGCTGTCCGACGTGCCCGCCTTCTCCCGCGCCGTCGGCGGCGCGGAGTCCAACGTGGCCTGCGCGATGGCGGCGCTCGGCCACTCGGCCCGCTGGGTGAGCCGGGTGGGCACGGACGGATTCGGGGAGTGCGTGGTGGCGGGCGTCGCGGAGTACGGGGTGGACGTCTCGACGGTACGACGCGATCCCTCCCGCCCGACCGGCGTCTACTTCCGTACGGCGGCGGACCGGGGCTCGGGGGCGCACGAGGTGGCGTACTACCGGGCGGGATCGGCGGCGTCGGCGATGTCTCCGGCGAACGTGGACATGAACGCGGTACGGGACTGCCGGATCCTGCATCTGTCGGGGATCACCGCGGCCCTGTCGGCGGACTGCCACGCCCTCCTCCACCGACTGACGGCCCCGGCCGCCGACCGCCCCCTGATCTCCTTCGACATCAACTACCGCCCGGCCCTGTGGCGGGGCAAAGACGCCGCCCGAACCCTGCTGGAGCTGGCCCGCCGGGCGGACATCGTCTTCGTGGGCGAGGACGAGGCGGCGCAGGTGTGGAGAGCGACGGGAGGACCGGGGGCGATCAGGAGGGTGCTGCGGGAGCCGGGGGCACTGGTGGTGAAACAGGGGGCGACGGGAGCCACGGCCTTCCACCGGCAAGCACAGGGCACCTACGAGCCGACCGCCACCCTGAACGCCGTACCGGAGGGCACTTTCGAGCCGAGTCCCACCGTCGCCGCCGTATCGACCATCGGCGCCGGAGACTCCTTCGCCGCCGGCTACCTCTCCGCCACCCTCCGCGCCCTCCCCCTGCGCCGGCGCCTCCGGCACGGCCACCTCCTCGCCGCCGCCACCCTCACCACCCCCACCGACCTCGCCCCGCCCCCGACCCGCGCCCACGCCGACCACCTCGCCGCCCTGGACGACGCCGCATGGGGAAGACTGCGACTCGCCCCCGGCTGGACGCAGACCGCGCGGGCCCCCGAGGAGGCCAACACCCCATGAGTCAGACCGTCGACCGCGCCCTGAGCATCCTGCCGCTGCTCGCCGAGGGCCCCGCCGACCTCGGCCGGGTCGCCGACCGCCTCGGCGTCCACAAGTCCACCGCCCTGCGCCTGCTGCGCACCCTGCACGAACACGGCCTGGTCTACCGCCAGTCCGATCACCGCTACCGCCTCGGCGCCCGCCTCTTCGCCCTCGCCCAGGAGGCGATGGAGAACCTGGACGTCCGCGAGATCGCCCACCCCCACCTCGTACGGCTGAACGAACAGTGCGGCCACACCGTCCACCTCGCCGTGTACGACGACCCCGAGGTCCTCTACATCGACAAGGTCGACAGCCGCTACCCGGTGCGCATGTACTCCCGCATCGGCAGGCCGGTCGCCCTCACCGTGGCCGCCGTCGCGAAGCTCCTCCTCGCCGACCTGCCCGAACCCGAGCGCCGCGCCGTCGCGGAGAAGCTCGACTACCCCTCGTACACCCCCCGTTCGACCCCGAACGCCGACGCCTACCTCCAGGAACTGGCCAAGGTCCGCGAACAGGGCTGGGCCACCGACCTCGGCGGCCACGAGGAGTCCATCAACTGCGTCGCCGCCCCCATCCGCGGCGCCGAGGGCCGGGTGGCCGCCGCGATGTCGGTGTCCGCCCCGAACGTGGTCGTCACGGCCGACGAACTCCTCGCACTCCTCCCGCTGGTCCGCCGCACGGCGGACGCGATCAGCGCGGAGTACTCCGGTAGAACACCGGTGACGGAACACCCGTAACACCCGTAACACCTGTACCGCTCGTAACGCTTCGCTTATAAAGGACTGGCCCGATGGACAAGACCGCCCTGACCCCGAAGACCCACACCACCCCGCCCGCGAAGTTCTCCCACGGGGTGCGCAAGGGCAACATCCTCCAGGTCGCAGGTCAGGTCGGCTTCCTGCCCGCCGAGGAGGGCAAGCCCCCGACCCCGGTCGGCCCCACCCTGCGCGAGCAGACGCTCCAGACCCTCGACAACGTCAGGTCGATCCTGGAGGAGGGCGGCGCCGGCTGGGACGACGTGATGATGCTCCGCGTCTACCTCACGGACGTGGACCACTTCGCCGAGATGAACGACCTCTACAACGCCTACTTCGAGGCCCAGGCCCTCACCCAGCCGCCGGCCGCCCGTACGACGGTCTACGTCGGCCTTCCGCCCGGCCTGCTGATCGAGATCGACGCGCTCGCCGTGCTCGATTCCCCTGGAGTGGCGTAAGTTGCCGGCGCGACGCGCGGGCTGACTGGTTCCGGCACAGGGAAGTCGTCCATACTGCCGCCGTGGAGCAGCGCATAGGATCAGGCAGCAATCCGTTGAACACCGAAGCGTTGAAGGCGGAAGCGGTGAAGGCCGAGCCCGTGACGGGCGCCGGCTTCGACCCGGCCTTCATCCCGGGCATCACGGCCCCGGCGACGCCCTTGGCGAAGCAGGAGGAGCCGGGAGAGCCGAAGAAGCCGGAGGCCGAGGCGCCGGACGAGTCCGCAGAGCCGTCGGAGCCCGGCGAATCCGGAGAGCCGAAGGCCACCGAGGAGGCCGAGGAAGGCGACACTGACGAGGACGAGCCCGCGGCACCCGCCGACGGCCCGGTCTTCGAGGCCGCCGACCGCCGCGCCAGGATAGTGGCCGACCACAAGGGCGTCCGCCTCAGCCTGGACGAGGAGGCCTGCGAGTTCCAGTGGGCCGAGATCGCCGCGGTGGAGTCGGGATCCCCCCGCTTCGGCAAGCGCTACACCATCACGGTGCACACCCCGGACCGCCGCTGGTACCCGATCGAGATCGAGGCCGCCTCCCGCTCCCGCTTCAAGGAATGGGACGACCAGCTGGACGCGGTCCTGGACGCCTACTTCGAAGACGGCGACTGACCGACGCCCCGCTCTCCACGAGCCGGCTCCCCGCGAGCCGGCTCCCTCATCCGGCCCCGGCGGGGTGCTGGAGGGCGGTCAGACCCCCCGAGAACTTCTGATAAAGTTTGGTTCGCCGCAAGGGAAACGCGAGAGCGAGAACCGGAAGGCACCGAGGAAATCGGATCGGAAAGATCTGATAGAGTCGGAAACACCGAAGGGAAGCCCGGAGGAAAGCCCGAGAGGGTGAGTACAAAGG